>CAMWXJ010000004.1 GCA_947178215.1 uncultured Porphyromonadaceae bacterium | reverse complement strand
GTAACCCATGTAACCCTCCCCGCGTATGGGTTACACCGGGTTACACCGGGTTACAGTGGGTTACAGTGGGTTACGCAGGGTTACACTGGGTTACGGTGGGTTACGCTCTCCATACAACATACTGTGCTGGTATTCCGATGTTTACGTTGCGGAGGATGTAGAGTGTAACCCGTGTAACCCATGTAACCCTCCCCGCGTATGGGTTACACCGGGTTACACCGGGTTACACCGGGTTACGGTGGGTTACGCAGGGTTACACTCCTAAGAGTGGCCCAATGTCAACGTCATCTCTGCCTTGGCCGCCATTATCCTTATTCTTATAAGTAATGCATAAATCTGATTGCTCGCATAGCCGATTATTGGCGATTATTATGGGAGCGGGGTGCGAAATAATGCCTATATTTGCACTAATATCGCTGCTTGCAGTGAATTGCACTGCATTATGTGTAGCTCACATAACGCAGTGTCAGCCTATTTGAAATTTATCACGCAAAACAAACATAATTCCATGAAACAAATCATTCAGGGGACTGTGCGTGCCGCCGGCACTGCGCTTGTTGTGGCTCTCGGGGCCGCAGGAGCGGCACAGCTTCCGGCCGCCCCTTTGCCGCTCGTGGCGAGCGAGGGTGTCGCGGGCCGTATCATCAACCCCACTACTGCCGAGGTGTCGCTTCCCGGAGGCATGACCCTCACCGTCGACTTTTACGGCGACAACATAGTGCGTCTTTTCTGCGACCCCAAGGGGGGCATAGTGCGTAACCCTGAGGCGCAGCCGCCGGCCGACATCCTGGTGCCCGACGCCCGCCGAGCCCTCACCGGAGCCATTAAGCTGACACGCGAGGGGGGCAAGGTGATAGTGTCGTCGCCGGGCGCGAGTGTCGTAATAGCGGCCGACGGCATGGTGAGCATCACCGACAAGGAGGGCAACACGGTCATGGAGCAGACGGAGCCGCTTGCTTTCGGCGACGAGTCGGTGACCCTCGGCCTTCGCGAGCGCGACGGCGAGTGGTACTACGGCGGCGGCGTGCAAAACGGCCGTTTCAGTCATCGCGGCCGTGCCATTGATATCGTAAACCAGAACTCGTGGACCGACGGCGGCGTGTGCTCGCCCGCACCGTTCTACTGGTCGACCGGTGGCTATGGCATCATGTTCCACACCTTTGCGCCCGGACGCTATGATTTCGGCGCTGCGAAGCCGGGCACGGTGGCGCTTAGTCACTCCACCCCTTATCTTGATATGTTTGTCATGGTAAGTCCCACCCCCGTGGGGCTCCTCAACGACTTCTATCAGCTCACCGGCAACCCCGTGCTTCTGCCTAAGTTTGGCTTCTACGAAGGCCATCTCAACGCCTACAACCGCGACTACTGGGCTCCCGACACCACGGGCCGAGGCGTGGTGTTTGAGGACGGCATCCGTTACCGCGAGAGCCAGAAAGACAATGGCGGCATCAAGGAGAGCCTCAACGGCGAGCTCCCCGGCAACTACCAGTTCTCGGCCCGCGCCGTGGTCGACCGCTATGCCAACGCCGACATGCCGCTCGGCTGGGTGCTCCCCAACGACGGCTATGGTGCCGGCTACGGCCAGACCTCCACGCTTGAAGGCAACGTAGAGAATCTGCGTCAGTTTGGCGACTACGCACGCTCCAAGGGCGTTGAGATAGGACTGTGGACCCAAAGCGACCTCCACCCCAAGGAGGGAATCGAGCCGCTGCTCCAACGCGACATAGTGCGCGAGGTGCGCGACGCCGGCGTGCGTGTGCTCAAAACCGACGTGGCCTGGGTAGGCTACGGCTACTCTTTCGGCCTCAACGGTGTGGCCGACGTGGGCGAGATAATGCCCTATTACGGCTCCGACGCCCGCCCGTTCATCATCTCGCTCGACGGCTGGGCCGGCACACAGCGCTACGCCGGCATATGGTCGGGCGACCAGACCGGCGGCGAATGGGAGTATATCCGCTTCCACATACCCACTTACATAGGCTCGGGACTCGCCGGCAACCCCAACATCACTTCCGACATGGACGGCATCTTCGGCGGCAAGCAGCCGGTAATCAACACCCGCGACTTCCAGTGGAAGACGTTCACGCCGATGCAGCTCAACATGGACGGCTGGGGCTCCAACGAGAAATATCCCCAGGCCATGGGCGAACCCTGGACCTCCATCAACCGCCACTACCTCAAACTCAAAAGCGAGCTTCTGCCTTACGCATATACTTACGCGCGCGAGGCTGTCGACGGCAAGCCGCTCATCCGCGCCATGTTCATCGACTATCCAAACGCCTACACGCAGTCGGCCGCCACACGCTACCAGTATCTCTACGGTCCTGATTTCCTCGTGGCGCCGATTTACGACAACACCGCCGCCGACGAGCAGGGCAACGATATCCGCAACGGCATCTATCTGCCCGAGGGTACATGGATTGACTACTTCAACGGCGACACCTACGAAGGAGGACGCGTAATCAACAGTTTCCCCGCGCCGGTGTGGAAGCTCCCCGTGTTTGTGCGTCAGGGCGCCATAATCCCTATGGTGAACCCCAACAACAACGTGCATGAAATCGACTCCTCGCGCCGCATCTACGAGCTCTATCCTGTGGAGGGCGTATCGGAAATGGTGGAGTATGACGACGACGGCACCACCGAAGCCTACCGCCGTGGCGAGTCGGTCACGACCCGTATCGTCATGACACTCGGTGCCAAAGGCAATCTCAATGTCACCGTAAGCCCTGCCAAGGGTAGCTTCGCCGGCTTCGAGCCGACAAAAAGTACCGAGTTCCGCATCAACACCACCGCCGCCCCCAAGAGCGTGACGGCGACAGTAGGCGGCCGCAAGGTTAAGCTTGTCGCGGCTTCGAGTCTTGCCGAGTTCAACGCCTCCACCGACTGCTGGTATTATGACCCGGCTCCGGAGCTCAACCGCTTCGCCACCCCGGGCAGCGAGTTTGCTTCGGTGAAGATGACAAAGAACCCGCAGATTCTCGTCAAAACCGGCGCAACCGATATCGCCGCTAACGCAGTGAGCGTTGACGTCAAGGGCTATGAATACTCTGTGCCCGACCGTCTGCTCGTCACGACAGGCGCGCTCGATGCTCCCGCTGCCGGCAAGTCGGGTGTGGAGCCTTATGCTGTCACTCCCCGTTGGCAGCCCGTGGCCGGAGCCGATTACTATGAGGTGGACTTCGACAACATGATCTACTCGACCATCGCCGCCGACAGCCTCCGCGTAATCGACCTCAGCCCGGAGACCGACTATGCGTTCCGCGTGCGCGCTGTCAACGCCTCAGGCCCGTCGGAGTGGACTACCATCAATCTTCGCACCCTCGACAACCCGTTGCAGTTTGCAATCCACGGCATCCGCGGCCGCTCCTCGGCCCGGGACCAGGAGGGCTTCGAGATGTGGCATCTCTTTGACTTCGCAGAGTCGGGCGACGTGTACCACTCCAAGTACGGCGCCAAGGCGGTTCCGTGTAGCCTTACCGTTGACCTCGTGAGCGTCAACACTCTCGACAAAATGGAATATCTGCCACGCGACAACGCCGGCAACGGCACCATACTCGCCGGCAGCGTCCAGACCTCGACCGACGGCAACCAATGGAGCGAGCCCGTGGCTTTCGAGTGGGCCCGCGACAAATCGGCCAAGCGCTTTGACTTCGACGGCAAGCCCGCCGCCCGCTATATCCGAATCAACGTCGACAAGAGCGTAGGCAACTATGTGAGCGGACGCGAGCTCTATGTGTTCCGCGCTCCCGGCTCCGAGTTCTACTATCAGGGCGACATAAACAAGGACGGCAAGATTGACGACAACGACTTCACCTCCTACATGAACTACACCGGCCTGCGCCGCGGTGACGGCGACTTTGACTATGTGGCGATAGGCGACGTGAACGGCAACGGCCTCATCGACGCTTACGACATCTCGCTCGTGGCCACCGAACTTGACGGCGGCATGCAGAGTCCCGATACCGTAATAGCCGCTCCGCAGGGACGTGTAGAGCTTTCGGTGTCGCCGCGTCGCACCGTCAATGCCGGCGACGAAGTGACCGTGACCGTCAAGGGTGTAGGCCTCGTCAATATCAACGCACTCTCGTTTGCGCTGCCCTACAATGCGACTGAATGGGAGTATGTGTCGATTGACGCGGAAGGAATGAAGGAGATGACCAATCTCACCAATGACCGCCTCCACACCTCGGGCGACAAAGTGCTCTATCCCACTTTTGTCAACCGAGGCACAAAGCCGCTGCTTGATGGCGACTCGACACTGATGACAATCGTATTCCGCGCCAAGAAACGCGCCACATTCAGCCTTGCCCCTTCGCAGATAATCCTCGTGGGTCCCGACGGCCGCACAGTCGTCGAATAATCCCCCCCAATCCTACACAATAAAGCAATCCCGGTTACTGAGATGCAGTAGCCGGGATTGCTTTAATTATTGCGGTGTGGTGAATCAGTGGCGGTAGAGTGCGTCGGGGGCGAGGACGGTGCCGTCGGGGGCGGTCACCGTGAGTCGGAGTGTGCCTCCGTTGTGGTCGAAGTATTTGAGCTCCACAGGGTGGAGGCCCTTGGCGAGAGCCTTTTGGCCGATTATCTCACGCGGGCTGTGGGGGCCGTCGTTGTCAACCACGGTGCTGCCGTCGATGGTGAGGATGCTGCCGTCGTCGCTGAGGAGGGCGAAGGTGTATATGCCGTCGGCGGGGATGTCGATGTAGCCTGTGACTACGAGGCCGATGTTGCCCTCGCACTCGGCGGGTATCTCGACGTCGGTGGTAGTGAGTGTGGCTTTAAGGGGCGCCGAGGTAATCTCGGAACACTTCTCGCCGGGATAGTCGTACCACTTGACGGCAACGCCAGGCTCGGTGGCGGTCGCCTCGGCGGCGGGGCTGTATGACTCCTTGACAAAGCGGGTGGTGAAGGTGTCGCAACGCTTGCCCGAGGGGCGGAATGTGCCCAGGATGAAGTCGGTGGTCTCGGTTACGGTGACGGGGCCGGTGTAGAGCTGAGAGTCGGCGGTGGGTTCGGTGCCGTCGGTGGTGTAGCGTATCTGTGCGGTCGGGTCGAGGCAGGTCACGTCGAGGGTGAGGCTGTCGGTAAACACGTTGGTGGCCATGAAGCCTTCAAGCTCGGGAATCTTGTAGTTGATGCCCATGATGTTGAGACGCTCGAACTGTGAGGCGAGGCGTGTGCGGAACTCATCGATGTCGCGCTTGTCGGGCTGCGCCCAACCGAGCTCGCCTATGGCTATGAGTCGTGTGGTGGCCATGTACTGCATGCGCTCGCGGCTCGGAATCCACTCGCACCATATGTTGCCCTGGAAGCCCATAACGAGGTCGCGGGCGGCGCTGTCGGGGAGTGTCTCGGCAAGATCGTAGCCCACGATAGCGGGGAGCGAGTTTTTGTCCTCCTGATAGTCGAGATAGAACTGCGAGTTGGGGGTGTAGATGATGCTGTTGCCCTGCGAGGTGGTTTTACTGGGTGCGTCGCCGGCCCATGTGCGCCACCACATCACTGTGGCGGTGGGCGACAGTCCGCCCTCGATTATCTCGTCCCAGCCTATCATCTTCTTGCCTTTGGAGTTGATGAACTCCTCCATCTGGTGGATGAACCACGATTGGAGCTCGTTCACGTCTTTGAGGTTGTTGTCGGCTATGCGTTTGAGGCAGTCGGGGCACTTCTTCCAGTTGGTTTTCTCGACCTCGTCGCCACCTATGTGTACATACTCGTAGGGGAAGAGGTCGATTAGCTCGTCGTACACGTTCTTGCAGAACTCCATTGCCGAATCCTTGCCGGGGCATACGGGCGACGAGAATGTAGCGCCCCAGCCGGTCTTGTCGAAGCAGCTGACGCCCTTGTAGTTGCTGACGGCGGCGAGCATGTGGCCGGGCATGTCAATCTCCGGCACGATGTCGATGCCGCGGACGCGGGCGTAAGCCACGATGTCGCGTATCTCGTCCTGAGTGTAGAAGCCGCCGTAGAGGGTGTCGCCTTCTTCTGTGACGCGCAGGCGGTCGGCAGGCAGCTCGAAATCGGTGTTGCCGGTCTTGGCGGCTGTGCTGAGGCATCCGAGGTCCTGGTTGTTGAACTTGCGCCATGCACCCTTTTCGGTCAGGAGCGGATAGCGTTTTATCTCTACGCGCCAGCCCTGGTCGTCGGTGAGGTGCCAGTGGAATTTGTTGAGCTTGTAGAGCGCCATGAGGTCGAGAAGCTCCTTGACTTCGGCGGTGGTGTAGAAGTGGCGCGACACGTCGAGCTCTATGCCTCGCCAGCCGAATGTGGCGTGGTCGGTGATTTCGACGGCGGGAATGGTCCATGCCGTGCCGTCGACTCTGGTCTTCGACTCTATGGCAGCAGGAAACATCTGGCGCAGCGACTGTATGCCGGCGATTACGCCGTCGTAGCATGAGCCGGTAATCTCTACGCCCGACGACGATGAGCGCAGGGTGTAGGCGTCTTCGGCACTCTCTGCCGTGTCGGCCAGGCGGAGCGTTATGGTACCCTCGCCGTCTACGGCTTTGATGTCGTAGCCTGTGGCGGGCGAGAGCAGGCCGGCCAGATAGCGGGCTGCCGGCATGAGCGACGTGTCGGCGGCGCCTATCGTGGCTCCGTCGGCGAGAGTGAACGAGCCGGAGCGGCTTTCGAGGTTCACCGGCACGGGCAATATCGACTCGGCGCGGGTCATGAGGGCCTTGTCGCTACTGCCGCACGAGGTGAAAAACAGTCCGGTGGCGGCAACAGCGGCAACAAGGAATTGTCTGCTGATTTTCATGGTGAGGATAGGTTATGGGGTTATGAGTTACGGCGGTGACGTGCCTGGCGGCCGTGGCACTCAGGCCAGCGGATTGCGGGGCTTCGACGCCTGAAATTCTTTGAGGTAAAGCGGAGTGGCGTAGGCGGTGTCGACAAAGTCGCGGCGCGCCCATGCGCGGTCGGCAAGGGCCATCATGTCGGTGGCGAGAGGCACCACACCCTCTATCCACGTGGCGTCGGGGAGCAGTTCGCGGGCCTTGTCGCTGCCGTCGCCGAAAATCACGAGGCGGCCTGCGGCTCGCTCGGCGGCATAGCTCTCCGGCGTGAGGATAAGGGGCTGAGGCGCCATGACGGATTCAAGGGCCATGTTGTAGACGGCGGTAAACACCTCCATGCGGCGTGCGTCAATCATAGGTACGAGAAGCGGCTCGCGGGGGTCGTCGCCGTCGAATATCTCAGGGTGCTCAAACATCACGCCGGTAGCCATGACTTCGAGGGTCGATAGTCCTATCAGGGGTATGCCGAGTGAGTAGGCCAGTCCTTTGGCTTCCGATAGTCCTATGCGCAGGCCGGTGTAGCTTCCGGGGCCGAGTGTCACAGCCACGGCATCGAGTTTCATCTCGTGGTCGGCTGCATGGTCGAGACAATCTTTGATGAAATCCGAGATAAGAGCGGCATGTTGCTGAGGCTCAAAAGTTTCGCGGTGGATGAGTATCATTCCCTCGGCGGTGAGGGCGGCGGAACACGCGGTGGTGGACGTGTCTATGTTGAGAATGGTTGCCATATAGTCGTGAAAAAAACTCTACAAAAATACGCTTTTTCCCGTGGAGAGTTGTAACTTTGTGGAAAATATTTGGTATCGTATGCTATTATCAATGACCGGGTTTGGCAAAGCTACCGTAGAGCTTGCCGGCCGCAAGATAAGTGTTGAGATAAAGAGCCTCAACAGTAAACAGATGGACATCTCAGCCCGTATCCCTTCGATTTACAGGGAGAAAGAGCTTGATGTGCGCAATCTGACCGCCTCGCGTCTCGAACGCGGCAAGGTCGACATCAGCGTGAGTCGCGAAAGCCGTGATGCCAACGACGGCGCTTCGCTCAATCTCACTGCTCTCGCCGGCTATAAGGCGCAGATTGAAAATGCGGCCGCCACCCTCGGCATACCTTGCCCCGACGACTGGTTAAGCATCCTGGTGCGTTTTCCCGACGTGATACATAACGACACCGCCGTCGAGGTCGACGAGGCCGAATGTGCGGCGCTGCTCAAATGCGTTGGCGAGGCCTGCGAGGCCCTTACCGCCTATCGCCGCGTCGAGGGCGAGCGCCTGGAAGAGTTCTTCGCCACGCGCATCGAACACATCTCGAACCTGCTCGACACCGTGGAGCCCTATGAGGTGGAGCGTGTGGAACGCATACGTGCCCGCATTGTCGACGGATTGTCGAAAATCTCCGTCGCCGAGTACGACCGCGGCCGTCTCGAACAGGAGATGATTTTCTATATCGAGAAGCTCGACATCAACGAGGAGCGCCAGCGCCTCGCCCAGCATCTCCGCTACTTCATGGAAACTATGGCGGGTAAGCCGGGCCAGGGTAAAAAACTCGGCTTCATCGCCCAGGAAATGGGTCGCGAGATTAACACTCTCGGCTCAAAGAGCAACCACGCCGAGATGCAGCGCATAGTGGTGAAGATGAAAGACGAGCTCGAGCAAATCAAGGAACAGGTGCTCAACGTGATGTGAGCGCCGGCAATATATCTTAAAACAGTACCGAAAACAACAGATTCCGATAACCATGGAAGGCAAAATCATCATAGTGTCGGCTCCGAGCGGGAGCGGCAAATCCACTATCATACACCGCATCATGGAAAGCGGCAACGTCGACATGGAGTTTTCAGTGTCGGCGACCAACCGCGAGCCGCGTGGTCAGGAAGTCGACGGCAAGGACTATCATTTCCTCACCACCGAGGATTTCATGCGCGGCATTGAGCGCGGCGACTTCATCGAATACGAGGAGGTGTACCCGGGCCGCTTCTACGGCACCCTGCGCAGCGAGGTCAACGCCCGTTGCGCCGCCGGCCGCAACGTGGTGCTCGACATCGACGTCAAGGGCGGCGAGCGCGTCAAGCGCATTTTCGGCGACCGCGCCGTGAGCATCTTTATCATGCCTCCGAGTGTCGACGAGCTCCGCCGCCGCCTCGAAGCGCGTGCCGTCGATTCGCCTGAATCAATAGGCGAGCGTGTGGGCAAGGCTGAGTATGAGATGACTTTTGCCCCGAAGTTTGACCATGTGGTGGTCAACGACAATCTCGACAAGGCTGTCGCCGACACCGAGAAAGTAATCCTCGATTTCATCGGCTCCGGGAAGTGAGCCGCAGGCAGGTCGTGGTTTATGGCGGGTCGTTCTGCCCGGTCCATATAGGCCACATCATGGTTGGAGGCTACGTAGGCCAGTTTGTCGAGGGAGTCGACGAGGTGTGGTATATGCTGTCGGCCCGCAACCCGTTCAAGGATGGCTATGACCTCACCGATTCCGAGCGCATGGCGCGTCTGCGTGCCGCTGTGGCGCCCTATCCGTTCATGAAAGCGTGTGACCTGGAGCTGCGAATGCCGCGCCCGAGCTATACCGTTGACACCCTGCGACGTCTGGCCGCCGACTGCCCCGACTGCCGTTTCCGGCTGCTTGTCGGCTCCGACAACATAGCCTCTTTCAACCGCTGGCGCGAGCCCGACGTTATATTGAATGAGTTCGGAGTGCTTGTGTATCCGCGTCCGGGCTATCCCGTCGCGTCCGGAATGTTGCCGCCCGGGGCCACTCTTGTAGAGGGCGCGCCCGAGATGCAGATTTCGTCGACCTTTATACGCGAGGGCTTAGCCGCCGGCCACGACATGCGCCCCTTCCTTCCATGACTTCAATTACGACATTATGTACATAGCTTCGCAGAAACGTAAAGAGAACATAGCCGAGTACCTGCTGTATATGTGGCAGGTGGAGGATATTATCCGTGCCAACGGACTTGACATCGACCGCATCCGTCAGACAATCATCGACCGCTATCCCGGCCTTTCCGACGCGCAGCGCCGCGAGCTCACGGAGTGGTACGAGAGCCTTATCGACATGATGCGCCGCGAGGATGTGGTCGAAAAAGGGCATTTGCAGATTAACCGCAATATACTCTCCTCGCTGGTCGACCTGCATCAGAAGCTGCTTGCCGATGCACGTTTTCCCGATTACTCGGCTCTGTTTTATCAGACGCTTCCCTTTATCGTGGAGCTTCGCGCCAAGAGCGGCGTGGCCCCGGCAGGCGAGATTGAGACCTGCTTCAACGCTCTCTACGGCATGTTGCTGCTGCGTCTGCAATCGAAAGAGATAACTCCTGACACACAGCGCGCCATAGTAGCAATATCGCGCTTCATAGCGACGCTGGCAAAGGACTTTCATCTCGACGAGGACGACAAGCTTTTCCCTCACGACGACGAGGCCGAGGGTTGACCGTCGCGCGCCTCTCCCTTCACGGGCGCGGCACCGGCCACGAATAGGCTTTCAGCTCGGCTCGGCGTGCGTCGCCGTCGCCCCCGCAATAGCGTGAACACAGCTCATGGAATGCGGCCGAGTGGTCGAAGTGGGTGAGGTGGGCCAGCTCGTGGCAGATGATATATTCGCGTAGCCTTTGAGGCAGATAGATGCACATCGACGACAGCGAGATGACGCGGTCGGAACCGCATGTGCCGAGTCGGTGTGCCCCGCGGCCAATCTCCCATCTGGCCGGATTTGCGCCGAGACGCCCGGAGATTGATTCGGCGAGCGGGAGCAGAATCCGTATGGCGATAGGGCGAGCGATACGCGGCATGTACGACGCGAGCTGCCGCTGAATCTCGGGGCGTGAGGTGTCGACGTCGGCACTGAGCCCGAGCACCGGATGAAAATCCCCGGCGCTGTCGCGTATATATCTGAATCCTATCTTTCCCGGCTCGCGCAGGCTCTCGACGTAGAGAGTGAAGCCGTCGAAGCCGATATGATGGCCCGGGATGAACCGCAACGGGCCGGGGCGCGATGCGAGCAGGCGGGGCGCGAGGTGGTCGAGCACTTCCCTTATTTCACGTGTCGTGCACATCGGCGGTGCCGTGAGGTTGAGCTGAGTGCCTTTCCAGCGGGCAGTATAGCGCCGTGCGCGCCGGTTGACCGTGACCTGCACGCGTCCGAGCAGGGCATGGTCCATATAACCTTTTGCCGATGTCATGCCTTGGCGTGGGGGTCGTAGCCCCATAGCAGTTTTTCGCGCAGGGTGTCGATAAAGAGTCGGTCGGAAAGCCTTATGAGGCGGCAGCTGAACGGCGCCCGCGATATGGTTACGGGCGTACCGGCGGGGAGCGACACCGAAGTGCCGTCGACGCTGAGCAGGAACGATTCGGCACGCGAGCGGGCCACGATGCCTATCTTGACGCAGTCGGGCATCACTATCGGGCGCATGGTGAGGGTGTGGGGTGCTACCGGTGTCACCACTATCACGTGCGAGCCGGGAGCAAGGATTGGCCCTCCTGTGGACAGGTTGTAGCCGGTGGAACCGGTGGGGGTGGCCACCAGCACTCCGTCGGCCTGATAGTTGGCCATGAAGTGGCCGTCGACGGTGGTGGATGCGGTTATCATCGAAGCGGTGTCCTTTTTCAGCACGGCGACTTCGTTGAGGGCGAAGAGGCGTATGGTACAGGGATTCTCGGCCACTACTTCAAGCATTGCGCGCTCCTCGATAGTGTAGCGGCGCGCTATTATAATGGAGGCGAGGGTGGCGGCATCGTCGAGGTGGGTTGCGGCGAGGTAGCCCATGTGGCCGGTGTTGATGCCCATTACGGGGATTCCGGCCGGGGCGACGTCGCGGGCGGTGCGCAGCACAGTGCCATCGCCGCCGAAACTGAGGGCGAGGTCGATGCCGGCCGGGATGGGGGAGGGGAGAATCACGTGAGGGGGCAACGTGAAATGGCGCATGAGATATGCGCCGAATCCTGCCTCGAAAGCGAGGGTGACTCCGGGTGTCGACGACAGGCGGTCGAGCAAATCGCTTATGGCTTCTATGTGGGCTTCCTGAAATTCGTTGCCGTAGACGGCTATGCGCATACTATGGAGATAGGAGTGATGTGGATTGACATGATAGGGGCTGCGGCGACGTGGCGACGCGTTGTTGCGGGCCTCACACTTCGAGGCGACGCATGAGCTCGCGCAGGCGGTCGGCGGCGCGCTCTTCGAGTTCGGTGGGGCGCGACGAGCCGGTGGAGACTACGTCGTAGCCGTAACGTGTGAGCGAGCGTACTACTGCCGAGGGGTCGCGACGGCCTATGCGGAGCTCCACTACTATGGAGTCGGGGCTTGAACCGTCGGGCGCCGGGTCGGCTGTCACGTTAAGGTTGAGGATATGTGTGTCACAGTCTTCGGTCGCACGGGCTATCATCGAGGCGGAGTAGTCGGAGCGGCGGCACACGAGGGTGAGTTCGCTGCTGTCGTCGTCGGCCGGAAACAGGCGCGCGGGCGAGCGCCGCATGTCGCATCTGCGGCGGCTTGCGGAAGCAGGGAGGGAGGGTGCGGAGAGGGTGCGCGGTGTCATGTTAATTATTTGCCGGAATAAGAAATTCTGACTATTTTTGTAGCCGATTAAGAAGGCGACTGCAAAATTACACATTATTTTTTATGTGTACAACGTCCTGATGCCGCACAAGGTTTTTTAAGGAGCCGCCCCTTTCAGCCTGTATTGAACCATTCATCCGATGACCAATCTAAGTGTAAATATCAATAAGGTGGCCACCCTGCGCAACGCGCGCGGGGAGGATCGCCCCAATGTGGTCGACTTTGCCCTGCATTGCGAGAGTGTCGGAGCACAAGGAATCACCGTGCATCCCCGTCCCGACGAGCGTCATATCAAGCGCGACGACGTGTTCGCACTCAAACCGGTGCTGCGCACCGAGTTTAACATCGAGGGCTACCCGTCGCCGGAGTTCATGGATCTTGTCACCAAGATTAAGCCGGCGCAGGTTACGCTCGTCCCCGACGCCCCCGACGCACTGACTTCAAGCGCCGGATGGGATGTCGAGGCCAATGCCGACTTTCTTGCCTCGATAGTCGACCGTCTGCACGAGGCCGGCATCCGCAGCTCCATTTTCGTACCTGCCGACAAGGACGTCGTCAAGGCTGCCGCGCGGGTGGGCGCCGACCGCGTGGAGCTTTACACCAAGCCTTACGCCGACCGCTATCCCACAGATCCCGAGGGCGCTGTCGCTCCCTTTGCCGAGGCGTCGAAGGCGGCCCACAACGCCGGGCTCGGCGTCAATGCCGGTCACGACCTCAATCTCGACAATCTTGCGTTCTTCGCCGAACGCGTGCCCTATCTCAATGAGGTGTCGATAGGCCATGCCATAATCTCCGATGCGCTCTATCTCGGCATCGACGAGACCATACGCCGTTACCGCGAGTGCCTGAAACACTGAATCAGCCCGAATTATCCTATTATCATTACATAACCCCACTAATCTCAACGCTGTGATACAAGAATCAACCGCTGCCGTAGAGACTTTCCTTACCGACACCGTAACCTCCGCCGCCACCATGCTTCCCGCAGCCGAGGCTGTCCCCGTAAAGGAGCTTTCGCTCTGGGACCTCTGCCTTCAAGGCGGTTTCATCATGATACCCCTGGCGCTTCTGAGCATAATAAGCATCTACATATTCGTGGAGCGTTTCATAGCACTTCGTCGCGCCGGTCAGCAGGACCGCACCTTTATGGACCGCATCCGCGACTATATCCACCAGGGGGAGCTTGACAGCGCCACTCGCCTCTGTGAGCGCAACAACACTCCCTCGGGACGTCTTATCGCCAAGGGCATAAGCCGTATAGGCCGCCCCATGAACGACGTGCTCGTGGCAATCGAGAACACCGGCAACCTCGAAGTCGCCACTCTCGGCAAGGGTCTGCCCTGGCTCGCCACTACAGCCGCCGGCGCTCCCATGCTCGGCTTCCTTGGCACCGTGGTCGGCATGGTCGAGGCGTTCTACAACCTCGCATCGGCCGGCACGTCGGCCAACATCGACATCCTTGCAGGCGGCATCTACGAGGCTCTTGTCACCACAGTGGCCGGCCTCGTGGTGGGCGTCATCGCTCTCTTCGCCTACAACTATCTCGTGGCCCGCATCAACAGCGTCATGACGCGCCTCGAAGGCGAGACCATGGAATTTATGGACCTCCTTAACGAGCCCGCCTGACAGTCATGGCACTGAAACGTCAATTCGACATGACGTCGATTTTCTCGATGGCCTCGATGACCGACGTCATATTCCTGCTGCTGATATTTTTCATGGTGACGTCGACATTCGTGTTTCCCACCGCCCTGGAAATTAATCTGCCGCAAAGCTCCGAGCAGACCGCCCTCAAACCCTCTGTGCGAGTGTATATCGACGCGGAGATGGCTATGTATGTGTCGTCGCCCGACATGCGCGAGCCGCAGCCTGTGGCCGACCTCGACCAACTCATCGGCTTTCTGCGTCTGATGGACCAGCAGGCCGCCGAGTCGGGCGAAGACCGGTTTATAGCAATCTATGCCGATGAGGGCGTAACCTACGGCCGCCTGGTCGAGGTGCTCAACGCCGGAGCAGTGAATAATCTGAAAATGGTGCTCGCCACCAAGCCGGCTCCAACGTCGGCACTCCCTAACGCCAACTGACACCTATGAGCGACGACAGTAAAAGCAAAGCGGCCGGCCTTGTGGCGACGGTGGTGTTTCACGCCGTCATCGCCGTGCTGTTGCTGTGGCTCGGCTTGTCGTACACCGGTGAGCCGGCGCGCGAATGGCCGCCTGTCGACACGTCGGAACTTCTCCTCGAAGGAGAGTATGTGAAACTCGGCGATGTGCCGGTGCCGCAGCCGAAACCGACGACCAGGGTCGAGAAAGCCGCCGATGACTCAAATCCCGCGGCAGCCGCCGAGGCCGACGATATGGTCGACGCCGGCGAGCCCGCAGAGTCGACCCCGCCGGTACAGACCTCGGTCACGGAATCGCCGATGAAGGTGAAGCCGGAGGCGCCCAAAGAAAAGACCGGCCCGTCGAAAGCCGAGCTTGAAGCTCAAGCCAAGGCAAAGCGCGAGGCCGAGACCCAGCAGCGCATCAATCAGCGCGTGAGCTTCGGCAGTAGCAATAAGAGCAACGCTTCGGGTAACCCGGGGCAGGCCGACGGCAACTCAGCCACAGGCGCACTGTCGGGCAAGCCAGGATTCAATCTCGCCGGACGAACACTCGAAAGTTGGAGCGCTCCGCGCGGACGCGAGACAGGCACTATAATCGTGTCGGTACGCGTCGACCGCGAGGGCCGCGTGATTGAAGCTAAATACAAGTCGGGAAGCGGCGCCATATCCACCGATGCGGCCGCGCGCCGCAGTTGCGAACAAGCCGCCGCCGCTTCGCGTTTTAGTGTAGATGCCAATGCCCGCGCAGAGCAGATGGGCACCATCACCTACCGCTTCGAATAATCCTACGCCAACGTCAGTCAGTGAGACACCCCCGTCATATCATAACGCGTACACTTGCGGCTGCATTCATTGCGGTTGCGGTGATGTCGTGTAGCGACGGCACAACGAGCCACAGGCGTACTGACGGCCGTCACGACTCCTTGTCGGCGCGCGACCTCGAATCAATGGACACCGTGTCGCGGTGGGAGTCGGCGCCGACGATGAACAACGCTACCGTGCGCATGAAAGTCAACTATCTCGGCAATCTGCGCAATCTGTTCAACGACAGTAACTATGTCCATTGGGCGGCGGCTGATTCGACCGGCATAAGTCCGCTCGGCAATCTCGCTTCTCACTGGCACATACGGCGCCCGATCGTGAAGATTACCTCCTGCCGGGATTTTTTTATCGAGCCGCTTACCTACTCAGTGCCGTATCTGGTGCCCGAGGCTGCCGCCATGGTACATGAGATAGGGCGCAGGTTTACCGACAGCGTGGCCGCCCGCGGTGGCTCGCGCTACCGTATGCGCATCACCAGCGTGACACGCACGCCCGAGACGGTGCGTCGCCTGTTGCGACGCAATGTCAATGCCGTAGACTCGTCGGTGCATCAGCTCGGCACTACCGTCGACATATCCTACGCTCGGTTTATCCCCGATGAGGATAACCCAGTCGACCGTTCGGTCGACGACCTCAAAGGAGTGCTCGCCGAGGTCCTTGCGGCCATGCGCCGCGAGGGCAAGCTGTATGTGAAGTTTGAACGCCAGCAGCCTTGCTTTCATGTCACTGTAAGGCCCCGCGACTCCTATCAGGTATCATTATGAGCGATGACACACCTCCCCGCAACGACTCCGGCGGAGCCGACGGGACCACGCCTCCCCGTCGGAGAAGGCTTCTGTTTCGTGCGGCCAAATGGCTGCTGCTGTCGGTCGCGGCGATATTGCTGCTTGTCATAGCAGTGATTGGTGTGGCCGTGGCTTATCTTAGCCCCGACCGCCTTACCCCCATGGTCAACAAGTATGCGAGCGAGTATCTTATCGCCGATGTCGAAGCTGCCCGCGTGGAGCTATCGCTGTGGAGCACATTTCCGCGCCTTGAAATCCGTGTCGACACGCTGAGGATTGACAGTCGAGCTCTCGACGGACTCGCCGACAGCCGGCTCGCCGAACTGCCAGTTGATGCTGCGCGCCTACTTGAAGTGGAGCAATTTCATGGCGCCGTCAATGTCCCTGCCATACTGAATGGGCAGGTGAGGCTTCACGACGTCGTGATACATAATCCGAAGATTAATCTGGTGGCAGTCAACGACTCCGTGGCCAACTATCTGATAGTGCCTCCGTCTGACGATGACGGGTCGATAGCCGTGGTTCCCGAAATCACGATTGATCGTTTTGCCGTGACGGGCGATGCTCCTATAAGATATTTCATGCTCTCCGACTCCACCAACGTTGACGCCAGAATAGTGGCTTCGCTCACGCATGACGCCTCGGGGGTGCCGGTATATACAATCAAGAGCTCCGGCAGCGGCAGCGGCGACATGGGCGACGGGTTGCGCCTGGACGAGATGACATTCGGTGTCGACGGCCGTATCAACTGGCGAGCCGACAATCCGTGGCATGTCGCACTCGATAATTTCATTGTCACGCTCGACCGCTTCACCTTCGGCATAGAGGCGGCAATGGATTTCTCCGACACATTCAAATTTCAGTCATTCAGGCTTACCGCCGAGGACATTAATCTCGGTGAGCTGATAGGGCGCGTGCCGGAGAAGTGGCGCGGCGAGCTCGACCGCTTGTCGACCGACCTTGAAGTCGACCTCGCGGTGGCGCTCACGAAGCCGTATGTTCCGGCGGTGGATTCGATTCCGTCGGCTGTAATCGACATGAAAGCTTCGGGCACGCTCGATTATGACCGGCTGAAAATTCAGGATATTGACGCCGACCTCACGGCTTGCATCGACGGAGCCGACCCCGACAGGTCGACCCTCACTCTGCGGCGCTTGCGCGTGATAGGCAAGGCTGTGGGGTTTGAGCTCGATGGTGAGGTGACAATGCCGTTTTCCGACCCCCGTGTAAAGGGCAACTTCAAGGGTGGAATCAATTTCAACGCCCTTCCGAGGAAGCTGTGCGAGCGTCTGGGCGTAGAGATGACGGGACTTCTTACCGGCGACGCGCGTTTCAATTTCCGCCTCTCACATCTCACTCCCCGCGATTTTCACCGCGTGAGGATTGACGGCGACATGCGCCTAAAACATTTCACCGCACATATGCTCGACAGCTCGATGAACATCTACGCTACCGGCGCGACACTCCGTTTCGGCACCTCATCAAATGTGCGGCTGGCTACCAACAGCGCCGATTCGATGCTTACAGTGGGCTTCTTTGCCGACACCCTCGCCGCCGGCTTCAACGACGGCATGATGATAGGCGCGTCGGGCGTTCATCTTGGCCTGGCCGCCAAGAATGTACATTCGAGCTTCGACACCACACAGATTAATCCTCTCGGGGCGCAGCTTAAAGCGGGGCGGGTGATGTTGCGCTCGGCCATCGACACCATGACAGTGAGGATGACCAACGTTATGGCGTCGGCGTCAATCCGTCGCTATAAAGGCAATGCCCGTGTGCCGCAGATGCATATGAAGCTCGACGCCGACCGATTGAGGTTCACAAATCCGTTTAACCGCGCATCGCTGAGAGGCAGCCGCTTCGACATCGACATGCACCTCCGTGAGGCCGACACCCTGGCGGCACGTCGCCGGGCCGCCCGCCTCGATTCGCTCCGCGCCGCATATCCCGGACTTAGCGACGACTCAATCCGCAGCGTGATTCGCGCCTCGCTCCACAACAGACTCGTCGCCGACTCTCTGGCGATAACCGATGGCCGGGCGTTTGACTTTGATATAGACCGTACGTTCGCGCGGCTGTTGCGTCGGCTCGACGTCCGCGGCTCGCTGTATGTCGACACCGGCCGGCTCATGACCCGGTTCTTTCCGTTGCGTACGAGCATAAGCTCCGTGAGGCTGCGTTTCTCTACCGACAGTGTTGCTGTCGACTCGGCCCGTGTAAGGCTCGGCGAGTCGGATATGAACATTTCGGGGCATATCAGTAATATAGCTCGAGCCGTGGCAAGCGTGCGGCAGCCCATGCGCGTGAAGTTTGACATCAACGCCGACACAATCAATATCAACGAGATAGCCCAGGCGGTGTTTGCCGGCTCCGACTTCTCGCAGCATCTCGCTACACGCCAGAGACTTACCGACGGCGAGTCGGACGGCGACATCGAGACCGCGCTTGTGCGTCAGACCGATACTACCGCCAAAGTGGCGGTGATTATCCCGTCGAACCTCGAAGCCGAGCTTAAACTCCATGCAGGCAATGTACTCTACTCCGATATTTGGTTCCAGCGCATCAACGGCCGCATAGCCGTGCGCGAAGGCGCGCTGCATCTCGACCGTCTGGGGGGCTACACCCCTATCGGGTCGATTGGCCTCACCGCGCTCTATCAGGCTCCCGATTACGACAATCTGCGTTTTGCGGCGGGCGCGGTGATACGTCGGTTGCAGCTCAAACGCTTCCTCAACCTCATGCCCGACATCGATTCTATCATGCCTATTCTGCGGGACATCAATGGCATCGTGACCGCAGAGCTCGCCATGACCACCGATCTCGATTCGTTGCTTGACATCAAGTTCCACACCCTCGATGCACTGCTCAAGCTGTCGGGCGACAGCCTGCAACTTGTCGATGAAAAGACCTTCCGCACCATGGCGAAGTGGCTGCGCTTCAAGGACCGCGAACATCCGATAATCAACCACATGGCCGCCGAGCTGATGGTGCGCGACTCGCGTCTCGACCTGTTCCCGTTTGTCTTTGAGTTTGACCGCTACCGCATAGGCGTGAGCGGCCACAACGACATGGGTCTCAACCTCGATTACCATATAGCCGTGCTTAAATCGCCGTTGCCGTTCAAGTTTGGTATCAACATCAAGGGTCAGCCGGGGCATCTGCGGTTCTCGCTAGGCCGGGCTAACTTCAATGAAAACCGTGTGGCCGAACAGCGGCAACTCACCGATACCGTGCGTGTCAACCTCCTCGACGAAATATCGCGCGCCTTCCGCTACGGTGTGTCGTCGGGCAAGCAGAATGCCCGCCTTGCACGTATGCAGCGCCCCGACGCGGCAGAGTTTGCCGTAGCCGACACTCTCACCCATGCCGATTCCCTGCTGTTTATCCGCGAGGGAATTATCGAGCTACCCGACAGCGTGGCCACCCCGCCGGCAGCCGACTGACACGCCGCGCCCGGCACCTATCCCAATGTCAAACCCGCAACAAAGGCATATATGAATGACTCGCGTCTGAACCGCCCGATCATAATCGACTTGCCCAAAATATGTGACCCCCGCGGCAATCTCACTTTCGTGGAGGGTGGCGCGCAGGTGCCGTTTGAGATACGGCGCGCCTACTGGATTTACGACGTGCCGGGGGGCGAGTCGCGCGGCAGCCACGCCCATATATCGAGCCACTCGCTCATAGTGGCGGCAAGCGGCAGCTTTGACGTGGAACTTGACGACGGACAACAGGTGTCCCGTTTCAGCCTCAACCGGTCGTACAAGGGCCTCTATGTGCCGCCGGGCTACTGGCGCACGCTCGACAATTTTTCGTCGGGCTCGGTGTGCATGGTGCTTACCTCGACCGATTTCAGCGAAGCCGACTATGTGCGCGACTACGACCTGTTCTTAAAGATGAAAGCCGACCATGCGCTATAAGTTTCTCGAGCTCGGCGAGGCAAACGCACCGTTTGCCGACGCAATCAAAGAGGCGCTTGTCCGCGTGGTCGACAGCGGCCGCTACATAGGGGGCGACGAAGTGAGTGGCTTCGAGGCCCGGCTTGCCGAGATTCACGGCGTGGAGGCGGAAGCGGTAATCGGAGTGAGCAACGGTCTCGACGCATTGCGCCTGATTCTGCGCGGATATATCGAGCTCGGGCGTCTGAACCCCGGCGACGGGGTAATCGTCCCGGCCAACACATACGTTGCTTCCGTTCTCGCAATCACCGACAGCGGCCTGCGGCCCGTGTTTGTCGACCCCGATTCAGCGACGCACAATCTCGACACGGCACGGGCCATGGAGGCGTGCGGCCCCGACGTAAAGGCGGTGATGCCGGTGCATCTCTATGGTCGAGTGTGCTGGGAGCTGCGCCTGGACGAGATGGCGCGCGACAGAGGGCTTATCGTAATCGAGGACAACGCACAGGCTATCGGTGCAAAAGCGGTGTGCGACGGGATGTACGGCTCGCGTATGACCGGCACCCTCGGCCATGCGGCGGCATTCAGTTTCTATCCCACCAAAAATATCGGCGCCATGGGCGACGCCGGAGCCGTGATGACGCGCGACAGCGGCCTCGCTGCCGTAGTGAGGGCGTTGCGCAACTACGGCTCCTTGCACCGGTACGAGAACATTTATACAGGGCTCAACTGTCGCCTCGACCCGATGCAGGCCGCGGTGCTCGGTGTCAAGCTGCCGCATCTCGCGGCCGAGAACGCTCTACGTGCCGCTAACGCGCGAGTGTACGAGGCTACTATACACAATCCCGCTGTAATCAAGCCACTCTATTCCGAGGCGGGCGACTGCGTGTGGCACCAGTATGTGGTGCGTGTGGCCGACCGCGACAGCTTCCGGCGGTATATGGCCGACAACGGTGTCGAGACCGCTGTACACTATCCCGTGGCTCCGCATTGTCAGCCCTGCTACGAGGCTTATCGCTCCGTATCGTTGCCTGTGGCCGAGCGGCTTGCCTCCGAAGTGGTGAGCCTGCCTGTGAGCCGCTGCACCTCAGCCGAGGATGCCGCCGCGATAGCTCGGATTGTCAACCGATATGACGGAAAGCCTTTACCTTTTCAGGAATAATGACTAATTTTGTAGCACATTAGCAAGTAAGCTTTCCGTAAAAATATCAATCATCACAAAATATCATCGTTTGACATGAAAAAACTGGTTACCGTCATAGCGTGTGCCTGTATAGCTGCGATGGGCGCTTATGCCGCACCCGATGTGGCTCCCGGTCAGGAGGGGACCAATCCTTTCGCGCTTGCTGAGCGCTTCACCGCGCCCAAGCTGCGCAACATGCTGTTCTCAACCACCGTCGACCCTCACTGGTTCAAGAGTGGCGATAAATTTTGGTATAGCTACAAGACCGGCGAGGGTACCCGCTGGTATGTCGTTGACCCGGCTGCACGCAGTCGCAAACCCCTGTTTGACCACGACAAGCTTGCCGCACAGCTCACGGAGATAGTCAAGGACCCGTTCGTTGCCTCACAGCTCCCTATTTATAATCTCGATGTCGAGCCCGACGGCCACACATTCACTTTCGAGGTGACTTCGACTGCCGACGCGAAAAAGAAGAGCACCGAAGGTATGGATTCTGTTGCCGCATCGAAGGTAAAGCAGCCCAAGCCCGGTGAAAAAGAGGTGTTTTATTTCAGCTACGACTTCAATACCGGCAAGCTCACTCACCTCAAAGACAAGGAGAAGGAGGTCAAGGAGCTTCGCTGGGCTTCTGTGTCGCCCGATGGTCAGACCGTGGTCTATGCCAAGGACCTCAACCTCTACCGCATGAGCCGCGCCGACTACGAGAAGCTCAAAAAAGACGAAAACGACACAACTGTGACTGAAATCCAGCTCACTACCGACGGCGTTATGGACTTCGGTTACGGGTTGAGTTACAGCTACCTTAACACCGACACTATCTGTAACGGAAAGCGCAAGGGTGTGTTTGGCCTGTGGAGTCCCGACTCGCGTCACTTCGTCACCTCAATCGACGATAACCGCGAAGTGAAGCCCCTCTGGGTAATCAACGCCATAGCAGAGCCGCGCCCCACTCTCGAAACCTACAAGTATCAGATGCCGGGCGAAATGGAGGCTCCCGTGGAGCATATCTATCTCTTTGACATGACCGACAACTCGCGCAAGGAGATTCAGACCTCGAAGTTCAAGAATCAGACTCTCTCCATCGCTTACCGTCCGCGTCAGCAGAAGCAACGCTCGATGCACGACTTGCCATGGGTTTGGCTCGGCGACAACAACCGCTTCTTCATCACCCGTTCGAGCCGCGACCTTCACCGCATCGACATCTGCTCCTATACCATAGGTCAGGACACTATCGTGCCTATTATCGAGGAGCGCATGAACACCTACCAGGAGGTGCGCCCACTGGCCGCCGTCAACGACGGCAAGGAACTCGTGCAGTGGAGCGAGCGCGACGGTTGGGCCCACCTCTATCTCTATGACGACAAAGGCAACCTCAAACGCCGCCTCACCGAGGGCCCCTGGCACGTGCATGAGATTCTCAATGTCGACCCCGCCACACGCCGCGTCTACTTCACCGGCATGGGCCGTGAAAAGGGCGAGAACCCCTACTATCAGCATCTTTACAGCGTGAGTCTCGACGGCGGCCCCGTCAAGCTTCTCGACAAAGGCGATTATTTCCACTCACCGATAATCGACGACGCCTGTCACTATTTCGTCGACAACTACTCGCGTGTCGACACTATCCCCGAAACGGCTCTCTACGATGCCAACGGCAATAAGGTGATGAGTCTTGAACGCTCCGACTTCTCGCGCCTGCTCGAAGCCGGCTACCAGTTCCCCACAATATTCAAGGTCAAGGCAGCCGACGGTGTGACCGACCTCTGGGGCAACATGTACAAGCCTTTTGATTTCGACTCCACCAAGGTATATCCCATTATCGACTACGTATATCCCGGTCCGCAGGTAGAGGCTACCAACTATCCTTTCACCCGCATGACCGTGCGTACCGACCGTCTTGCCCAGGCCGGTTTCATCGTCATCACCGTGGGTAACCGCGGAGGTCACCCCGACCGCTCCAAGTGGTATCACAACTACGGCTACGGCAACCTGCGCGACTACGGTCTCGCCGACCAGAAAGCTGCTATCGAACAGCTTGCTCAGCGTCACAAGTTCATCGACATCAACCGTGTCGGCATCCACGGACACTCGGGTGGCGGCTTCATGTCGACCGCGGCTATCCTCCAATATCCCGACTTCTTCAAGGTAGCTGTGTCGTGTGCCGGTAACCACGACAACCGCATCTACAACCGCTGGTGGAGCGAGACCCACCACGGTGTCAAGGAAAAGGTGAGCGAGAAAGGCGACACCACTTTCGATTACCACATCCGTACCAACCCGGAGATTGCCCGCAACCTCAAAGGTCATCTCATGCTGGTTCACGGCGACATCGACAACAACGTGCATCCCGGCAACTCTATACGCGTTGCCAACGCCCTTATCCGCGCCAACAAGCGCTTTGACTTCCTGCTGCTTCCGCAGCAGCGTCACAGCTTCGGCGACATGGACGAGTACTTCTACTGGCGCATGGTCGATTACTTCACCGACTATCTGCTCAACAACCGTCAGACAATAGTCGACATACCGGCACGCTGACCTCAGGCGGCCGCAAAATACCCTACAAATAGAGAGGCTCCCCGCGCGGGGAGCCTCTCTATTTGTAGGGTGCCGACATGACCGTGGCGGCGGTTATTTTTTGCCGAGCCAGATGAGGTGCATCTGGCAGCGGGCGCAGTCGAAGTCGACGCGGAAGCGGTTGCCGGCAGCGTCGGCTATGCTAAGCGGGCCTTGCCACCGGCGGCCTGCCGGAGTGGCGAGGCAGTGGCCGAGTTCGCGGCGCAGGCAGTAGCGTGTCGTCATCACTCGCTCCCCCTCCATGCCATGGCCGTCGGGGTGAAGCGTCTCGGCTGATTCAGTGCCGTCGGGCGACAGGCTTCGCGCCAGGCGGTTGGCTATATTGGCGCCGGCTATCCGTGCCCCGGGCGCACGTTGGCCAGGCTTCGGAAAAGCGTAGGTCGACGCAGCAGTAGCGTCGACCACGGCGATGAGGTCGCGGCGCAATGTAGTGAGCGCGGAAGCCGGTATGAACTTATCGGCGTCGATGTTGTCGGTGAAATCGCGGAGGGTGTAGAGTGTCGCGCCAAGTTTTTCGAACGGAGCCTTACGGCGTCCGGTCTGCGTCGTGGAGGCGGTGTCGGCAAAGGTAGCCGAGGTGGCTACGGTGACATTGAGGCCGCGCTCGCTGTCAACGGCTTCGGCCACTACACGTCCGTCGTCCGTGAGGCGCAGGGTGATGTCGAGCGGCAATGTGCGTGTCGCTGTGTCGGGGCGCGAGAGCAGGCGCTGACGTCCGGCGTCGAGCGTGCGGCTCAACACGGCGCCTTTGGGCGGCGCAGCAACGCCCGGTGGCAGGTAGATGAGCACACCCTCGGCGCGGTTGACTCGGAATCCTTGCACTGAGCCGTCGGGGGCGGTATAACTCAGGCCGTCGCCGGCGGCGAGTGTCACGCCTGGAAGCAGTGAGAGCTTCACGGCCCCTTTGGCGAGTGGAGCGACCACGCGGCCTATCTCTTTGCCTACGGCTCCGGGAGAGTCAAGGCAGGCCATGCGGAGCGCCATACCTTTTGGCGGCGTGCCGGTGGTGAAGTACTGCGTGAAGCCGCGGTTGAAAGCGAGCGAGGGGTCGGGAGTGAATGCGGCTACTGAGCGCCCTACTGACGCACGTCGGTAACGTCCGCCCGAGTCGGCCACGAGCCGGTCAAGCAGCTGCGAGTAGTAGGCCACGGTCTCTTTGACGTAGCTCTCGTCTTTCAGCCGCCCCTCGATTTTGAACGAGCACACGCCCGCGTCGGCCATCTCGGCCAGGCGTGACGAACGGTTGAGGTCGCGTAGCGACAGGAGATGAGCGTTGTCAACGAGGATGTGACCCTCGCCGTCGGTCAGGGTGTATGCATGGCGGCACATCTGGCTACACTCGCCGCGGTTGGCGCTGCGTCCTGTCGCCGCAAAGCTGGCGCGGCAGTCGCCGCTGTAACTTACGCACAGTGCGCCGTGGACAAATGCCTCAATCTCCATATCCGGCAGCGCGCGGTGAATCTCGGTTGTCTCGGCAATCGACAGCTCGCGGGCCACGACTATGCGCGTCATGCCCATGGCCGCCATTTCGCGGGCGCGCTCCGGGGTACGTATGTCGGCCTGTGTGCTGGCGTGGAGGGCAATCGGGGGCAAATCCATGGCCGTGATACCCATATCCTGGATAATCAGCGCGTCGGCTCCCGCGCGGTAGAGGTCGCGTATCATGCGCTCCACCTCCGATGTTTCCGAATCGTAGACAAGAGTGTTGAGCGCCACATAGACGCGGGCTCGGTAGCGATGTGCCGCGGCGGCCACTTCGGCTATGTCGCCTACTGTACATGCCGCTGCGGCACGTGCGCCGTGACTTGGCGCCCCCATATACACGGCGTCGGCGCCGTGGGTCAGTGCGGCGAGGGCGGTGGCTTTGTCGCGGGCGGGAGCGAGTAGCTCGAGCGTGCGGGGCTGATGCTGCTTCATATTCTGCATCATACCTTGTCGAGGGCCTGCGCGAGGTCGTCGATAAGGTCGTCGACATGCTCGCATCCTATGCTGAGGCGCACTGTCGAGGGATAGATTTTCTGCTCGGCCTTTTCCTCGTCGGTGAGCTGCGAGTGGGTTGTCGAGGCAGGGTGTATCACGAGGCTTTTCACGTCGGCAACGTTGGCGAGCAGCGAGAATATGTTAAGGCTGTCGCAGAAGCGGCGTGCCTCTTCCTGCCCTCCTTTGAGTTCGACAGTGAATATGGAGCCTGCGCCTGAGGGGTAGAGGCGGTTGTAGAGGGCGTGGTCGGGATGGTCGGGGAGCGACGGGTGGTTGACACGCTCGATTTTGGGGTGTCCGGCGAGCCATGCGGCTATCTTGACGGCGTTGGCGACATGGCGCTCGACGCGGAGCGACAGAGTCTCGACGCCTTGGAGGATAATCCAGGCGTTGAACGGAGAGATGCAGGCTCCCATGTCGCGGAGCACAACGGCGCGTGCGCGTGTCACGAAAGCGGCGCGTCCCGCCATCTGTGTGAATATGCCGCCATGATAGTTGGGGTCGGGCTTGGCGAGGGTGGGGTAGCGGTCGGCATGTGCGTCCCAGTCGAAGTTGCCGCCGTCGACAATTATTCCGCCGAGGCTTGAACCGTGTCCTCCGAGAAATTTAGTGGCCGAGTGGATTACGATGTCGGCGCCGTGTTCGATAGGACGAATAAGCACGGGAGTGCCGAAGGTGTTGTCGATTATCAGCGGCATACCGTGACGATGGGCTATCTCCGCCACGACTTCAATGTCGATTACCGATGAGTTGGGGTTGCCGAGGGTCTCGATAAATATTGCTTTGGTGGTGGGGGTGATAGCCTGCTCGAAGTTGTCGATGTCGGAGGGGTCGACAAAAGTGGTGGTGATTCCGAAAGCGGGCAGGGTGTTGCAGAGCAGATTGTAGGAGCCGCCGTAGATATTGTTGGCCGACACTATATGGTCGCCCTGACGGAGGATGTTGAGGAAGGTGTAGGTCACGGCGGCGGCTCCGCTTGCTACGGCGAGCGCACCAACGCCCCCTTCGAGCGCGGCTATACGCTGTTCGAGCACTTCTTCGGTAGGATTGCCCAGACGGCTGTATATGTGTCCGGCTTCCGAGAGGTCAAAGCGTGCCGAGGCCTGGGCGCAGTTGTCGAAAACGTAGCTTGATGTCTGATATATAGGTACGGCGCGTGCGCCTGTGGCCGAGTCGGGCTTCTCTTGACCGACATGGAGTTGAAGTGTCTCGAATCTCATATCTTCTGTTGGTGGGGGTGACGTATTGCGGGGATTGTAATAGCGACCCGTGTCGCGTCAGGAATCGGGCCGTGGTAAAATATAATGTGCAAAGTTACTCAGTTTTTAGCGAATATCCCTCTCTTTCATGGAATATACCCTCGGCGCGAATCAAGTTTCGGTTCATGGGCGGGTGAGAGGGCTTATAGGGAGCCTTTACCCGACGCACCGCAGTATAAGAACTATATGGCTGACGGATACGTTATGGAGATATATTCCAAGACTTGTATAATGCCCCGGACCCTGACCAATATCATAGTTATGTTGATTCTCTACGTCGTTTTGACGCCAGGAATCAGCGCACAATCCGTAAACGATGCCTCGGCCACCCCCTCAGGTGTGTCAGGGCATACGGTCTGGGCATTAGGTACCAATATGTTGGCAGACGCTGCGCTTATCCCCAACATCGCGGTTGAGGCTGCGCTTGGCGACCGGTGGAGCGTGGCCGCTTCATGGTCAGGAGCATGGTGGGGCAGTCGCTCCAAAGTGTGGCGACTGTATGGCGGCGAAGTCGAAGGCTCGTATTGGTTCGGTGGCCGCAATGAAGGTGTGCAGCGTCCCTTTACGGGGCATCATGCAGGGCTCTTTTGCGCAGCCGTGACCTACGATTTCAAGACAGGCCGCTACGGCTATCAGTCGCCCGGAGTCACATGGGTGGCCGGAATGTCGTACGGCTATGGGCTTAGTATCGGCAAGCGCCTCCGTCTTGATTTGTCGGTCGGTATAGGCTACATGACAGGCCGGCGCGACAAGTACGAAGACGAGTGCGGGCGATGGGTGTATGCCGACCGTCGCAGGATACGCTATTTCGGCCCGCTTAAAGTCGAAGTGGGATTAGTGTGGATAATAGGCTCAACGAAGTCATGACAGCGCTACACAACATGATGAAGAGTATATTCCACACAATAAAGCTATGGCTGGCATGCGCGACAGTGCTGACAGCCGGCACCGGCTGCCGTCACCACGAGATAGGCTATCCGTCGCGTGACATGACTGAGATGCATCTCGTGTTTGAGGACGACAGCGAGCGCCGCGACAGCATCGACGGCCTGACGGTTACGCTGTTTCCGCGCGAAAGCGACCTCAACCGCTGGGTCTACGAGCTGGCGGGTGCCACCGGCGGCGACGTAGCGGTGCCATGCGGCGATTACGACATGCTGGCCTATGACAACAACCCCGGCAACATATTCTTTGGAAGCACCGACCGTTTTGACACCTATACGGCGACCACGCGGCAGGTATCGTCGCCGGCACGTACCGGTAGCGGCAATGACACCCACGAGGCCCCCGACCCGATATATTCGGCCATTGCCACGGAAATAAACCTCACTCCCTGCTGCGTGGACTATGTGGCGTGGAGCGGCGGAAAGCCTTTAAAGCGCAAGGACTGCGTCTACCGCGTGGTGAGGGGCCGGTTGCGGCTTATCACCCCGCGCGTGACATGCATAATAGAAAAGCTTGGCGAAACGGCGGGAATCGGAGCGGCGCAAGGTATGATAGGAGGCGTTTACGACAGCATACTCGTAGCCTACGGAGAGCCTACGGGCAATGAGGTCGAAATGACGTTTGGACTCGGTGTGGCCGACAGCAGCTCCGTGACCGGAACTTTCAACATATTCGGGCGTGTGAATGGAGAGCCCAATATGCTGTACCTCTATCTGACAATGAAAAACGGCGAGACCAGGATGTTCAAGGCCGATGTGACGGCACTAATGGATGCCGCCGCCGATCCTATGGACATAACCATACGTCTTGACGGTCCCGACCTGTCGCAGTCTGACCCCTCGGGGCCGGAAGAGCCGGGTACTTTCGATCCTACTGTCTCCACATGGCAGGAGGTCATCATCAATATTACTAACTAAATTATCTTATCAGCTATGAGAACTCAACTTTTACTGAGTGTTGTCGTTTCGGGGATGGTGTTAATGACATCGTGCAGCGAAAACGAGCCGGTGGCTCCCGACAACTTCAACTCGAACACTACGGAGATACGTTTTGCAGCCACAGCAAACGCTTCGTCGCGCAGCTCCGATATCACCACTCTAAATCTCTCGTCGTTTCAGGTGTATGCCTTTGTCGACAGTTCCAACGAGGTGTTCATGGATAATGTACAGGTGACAAAGGGCGCAGGCAACCAGTGGGTATATTCGCCGGTCAAATACTGGCCCACGACTCCCCTGGATTTCTATGCTTTCGCCCCGAGTGACTGGGTGCCTGCTACCGCGCTCAAATCCAGGTCGAAGTTTGTCTATTCCAACTACGGCATGGAAGACGTGATTTACGCCGTATCAATGGATCGCACGCAGCCCACCTCACAGACCGACGCCCAAGTAAGGCTAAATTTCCGTCACGCATTGTCGAAAGTAAGCGTGTTTCTTGCGTGTGCCAATCCGGCCATTACCGTCAAGGTGTCGAGCGTGTCGCTCGTAGGCATCAGTCAGGAGGCCTCGTTTGCGTTCCCGACAGCCTCGACCGATGTCACCGGTACCACTATCACCCCCGCATCGCTCGGCACATGGAGCGACTATTCGACCCCGCACGCCTATGTGCTCTATATGGCACAGTCGCCCGACGACCTGCTTACCCTCACCTCTACGCTTACCGACGTCAACCCCGAGGGCTACCTGCCGCAATACATGATTCCGCAGGAGCTTACCTGGACCGACAGCGATACAAACCATCAGAACAGCGATTATCTGCAAGTGAATCTTTCAATGTACGACGCGACTACCGGCGTAAAGGTATGGCCCAATGATAATACGCCCTCCGAAAATCTCGTGCCGGGAAGTACCAACAAGGACGGGCTGATTAAGTTCCAGCTCTCGACCTCAACCATCAAGTCGTGGCTCCCTGACTGCCATTATATTTACAATGTGTCGATTGACGGCCACAAAGACCTGTCGGAAATCGAGTTCGGCAGCCCCACCGTCGACACATACGTCAATGTGACTACCGACTACAATTTCGCGGGAGCGGAATAGTCAACGCAAGCATCACAGTAAAAAAACGGCGAACCCGGAGCGCGAAGATACGCCCCGGGTTCGCTGTCAGGATATACGCATATTTACATTGCAAACACGTTGAAACCGCCGTCGACCACGGCAACCGTGCCGGTGACAAACGACGACGCGTCGCTTATGAGATACTGGATAGTGCCGCAAAGCTCTTCGGGGCGACCGAAACGTTTGAACGGTGTCTGGCGTATTACGTCGGCGCCGCGTTCGGTGAGGCTTCCATCGGGGTTTGTGAGCAGGGCCCGGTTCTGATTGGTCAGGAAAAAGCCGGGAGCTATTGCGTTGACACGTATGTCGGGGGTGAACTTGGTGGCTACCTCGTTGGCGAGGAAGGCTGTGAAGTTGCTTATGCCGGCTTTGGCGGCGGCATAGCCCATGACGCGGGTAAGAGGGCGGAAAGCTGCCTCCGACGAGAAGTTGACAATCGCGCCTCGTCCTGCTTCGACCATAGGCTTGAGGAACACTTGGGTGGGGATTACCGTGCCGGCGAGGTTGAGGTCGAGCACTGTGCGGAACTGCTTGATGTCGACGTCGAAGAAGGTGCCGCTCGGGCCTATTGTGGCGCCCGGCATGTTGCCGCCGGCTGCGTTGAGAAGTGCGTCGATGCGGCCGTATCGGGCAAGTATTTCGTCGCGGTTTTCCTCTACTTTGGCCTGATCCATCACGTCGGTGACAAGAAACATGGCTTCGCCGCCGCACTCCTTGATGTCGTGGATAATTGCGTCGCCCTCTTCGCGGCGTCGGCCGAGGATGATTACACGGGCGCCTTCTGCGGCGAGATGACGGGCTATGCACGAGCCGAGCACGCCTGTGCCGCCGGTGATAACCACTACTTTGTCTTTGACTGAAAAGAGATTGCTCATAGGGTGATGATGGTGGTGGGGGAGTGATGACTGTAATTGAGACGTGTTGCGCCGTTTACTTGTTTAGGGCGTTGACGGCGGCCATGATGCCGCTCACTTCGCCGAGAGCGAGCATGCGGCCGTGGAAAGAGTAGCCGGCGTTGTAGCCCATCTTTTCATCGCCGAGCATGAGCGGTGCGTGGTCTACGCGCATCGGCACTCCGGGCCGTTCGCGCTCGAATGTGGCTATCACGTCGATAAGACGTGGGTCGAGGTGGGTCGATTCCTTGAAATCGCCGCCGGGCATCACGCGGCAGATGCGGGCATGCACGAAATGAGTGCGCGAGGCATACTTGCGGGCGAGCTGCTGCACGTCGTTGTGCGCTCCGGCACTGAGCGAGCCGGCGCAGAACGTGAGGCCGTTGTGTGGATTGGGTACAGCGTCGAGAAACGCCTGTATGTCGGCGTCGCATGTCACGATGCGCGGTAGGCCGAGAATTTGGAGCGGCGGGTCGTCGGGGTGAACGCACATGTTGATGTCGTACTCGTCACACACCGGCATTATGGCGCTGAGAAAATAGGCCATGTTGGCGCGGAGCTGTGCGGCGTCGATGCCGTCGTAGAGCGCCAGCAATTCGCGGAATTTCTCCACCGGTTGAAGGTCGTCCTCGGATATGTTGCCGTTGACGAATCCCTGGGTCTTGACGATGATGTTGTCGACGAGACGACGTCGTCCCTCTTCGTCCATCTGTTTTCCGAGCTCCTCAACGCGGGCGAGAGTGTCGGCGTCGTAATCCTTTTCGGCGCCTTTGCGGTTGAGTATGTGTATGTCAAAGTAAGCAAACTCGGCACGGCTGAAATACAGGTTGCTCGTACCGTCGGGATTTGGGTAGGTGAGGTCGGTACGCGCCCAATCAAGCACGGGCATGAAGTTGTAGCATATAGTCTTCACTCCCGCCTTGCCGAGATTGGTGAGGCTCACTTTGTATTTCTCGATAAGCTCGTCGCGGTCGGCGCCGCCATACTTTATAGATTCGCTCACCGGGAGGCTTTCTACGACCGACCATCGCAGGCCGTGGTCCTCGATGAAGGTTTTCATCTTCATTACCTCGTGGTAGCTCCACACTTCGCCGTTGGGGATATGGTGGAGGGCCGTTACGATGCCTTCTACGCCTATCTGGCGGAGCATATCAAGGGTGATTGGGTCTTTGGGACCAAACCAGCGCCAGGTTTTTTCCATGGAATAATGTTTGATTGGTTAAGTTGACTTGCTGCAAAGATAGCAATAATTCCCGGCATCAGGTCAATTTGCGGGGTCGGGATGGCGTGTGATTGTCGAGATAATCGGCAAGCGGGGCCTTGTAGCTGTCGCCGACGGGTATTTCGGCGCCGTCGCCGGTGATGATACGGCCACGCTCCACGTGTGTCACGCGGTGCATGTTGACGAGGTATGACCGGTGTACCTGCATGAAGCTCGCCGGGAGGCTGTCGCGGATGCGGGCAAAGGAGCTCAGCGTCACGAGCGGCTGTCGGGCGCCGGCGATATAAATCTGCAAGTATTCGCCGTAGCCCTTGATGTAGTCGATAGTGTCGGGGTCGACGCGCACGTGCCGGTAGTCGGTCTTGATAAAGAGCGGGGCCGGCGACGAGGCCGAGGTGTCGGCGGTTGTGCCGGAGCGGTGTGCGGTGGCCTGGTCGAGGGCGCGTGTCGCCGCGCGGGTGAAGTCGGCGAATGTGTACGGTTTGAGCAGGTAGTCGACGGCGCCCACTCGGTAGCTGTCTACGGCATAGTCGGAATAGGCGGTGACAAACACCGTCATGGGTCGTCCCGGCATGGCCGACGCCATATCCATGCCGCTGAGGTCGGGCATGTTGATGTCGGTAAACACCAGGTCGACATGCTCTGAGGCGAGGAAGTCGAGGGCGTCGCCGGCGTTGCTGAACTCGCCGGCGAGGGTCAGAAAGGGTGTCTTTGCCACGTAGCTCTTCATCTTTTCAAGAGCTATCGGCTCGTCGTCTATAATAATTGTGCTAAGCTTCATCTGCGGGTATGGTGAGTGTTACGTTATAGCGGTCTCCCTCCCGTCCGGCGTCGAGGCGGAAGCGGTGGCCGTAGATAAGTTCGAGGCGCTGGGTCACATTCTGCAACCCTATACCCTCTTTTTGCTTTTCGCCGCTTTGACGGTGGATAGTGTTGCGGCAGTTAAACGTTATCTCGCCGCGACTTACAGCGAGGGCAATGTCGACGGCCGACGGCGCGGAGTAGCTTATGCCGTGCTTGAAAGCGTTCTCGATAAACACCAGGAAGATAAGCGGCGGCGCCTCGACACCGGCCATTGACTCTTCCGACGGATATGTCGCGGAGATTGATACCTTGTCGGCCGGGTAGCGGAGACGCATTAGGCGGAGATAGTTGCGTATGAACTCCGCCTCTTTGGCGAGCGGCAGACGATCGAGCGGACTCTCGTAGAGCATATAGCGCATGAGGTTTGACATGTCGATGACCATGCTCTGGGCTTTCTCGGGGTCTATCTCTATCATGCCGTGGATGTTGTTGAGCATGTTCATGTAGAAGTGGGGATTGATTTGTGCCCTGAGATATGTGAGCTGGCTCTGCGCGCTCGCTTTGAGCAGACGTTCATGTTCGAGCTGGTCGCGGTGGCGCTGAAACATGAGAGCCACGGCGATGTTGCCGCCCACTACGAGCAGGCCGTAGAGGGCCTCGACCAGCAGGGGAAACGGAAAGAGCGGGTGATGACGGTGCCTCACCGGGGGCTGCTCGGTCATCATGCTTGCCATTTGCGATATGAAGTCGATGAACTGGTAGGCCCACAGAAGCAGCAGTGTGGCGGCCGTGGCGACGAAGTAGGTACGCAGACGGTTGCGCAGCAGCAGGCGTGGGATGAGCAGGCAGTTGTTGACAAGGAAGAGACACAGATAGGGGAGCAGTGTCAGCGCCATTCGTGCAAACAGGTGCAGGTCGACAGCTGTCTCGTTGTTCTGGGTGCGGAAGTTGATTCGGTCCACAAGATACAGCGCGACTACTGTGAGCCACATGGCGGTGTAGGTTATGGCTTCGCCTTTGCGGTTGATTGTCATTGTGCGGGAGTGGTTATTTATATGGCGAAGATAGCCATTATGCGGCTGACTTGCCAAATTAATCAGCGGAAAAGCCGGATTGTTCAGCCAACCGCCATCCGATGCGAGCAACTTCAACCCCACACAGCTTGATACCGACCAATGGCTCGAGGCAGCCTCGAAACTCGGAGCACGCTACGATGTGCTGGTTGCAAAGCATTGCAGCGGATTCAGTCTGTGGCCCGCCGCTATGCAGATTACAGTATCAAGAATTCGCCTTGGAAAGGGGACGAGGGCGATATAGTTGCTCAGGCCGCCAAGGGGTCGGACTGACGCGGTTGTGCGATAATATGACGCACGTTGCCGCGTATCAGCCGAAATATTTGTAATTTTGCACAGTTACATACCATCAACATCATATGCTATGAAGAAATTATCTGTTATCAAGGCGATTGCCGTTGGCGCGTGTATCCTCGTCGCCGGCGAGGCTTCGGCGCAGTTCAATCTGAAGCGTGCTGTCAATTCCGCCACCAAAGTGGCTCAGGCCGTCACTCTCAGCGATGCCGATATGGCCGCGTATGTCAAGGAGTCGGTAGACTGGATGGACAAAAACAATCCCGTTTTGCCCGAGGATGATCCCTATACCCAGCGTCTGCGCCGCCTCACCGACGGTATTACGGATGCCGACGGCATACCTCTCAATTTCAAGGTCTACCATGTGATTGACGTCAATGCGTTTGCCTGCCCCGACGGCAGTGTGCGCGTGTTCTCTTCGCTTATGGATATCATGAGCGACGAAGAGCTCATGGGCGTGATAGGTCATGAGATAGGCCATGTGCTCAAGCGCCACTCGAAAAACGCTTTCCGCACCGAGCTCCTCACCGGCGCTGCCAAGGACGCCGTGGCCTCGACAAGCGGCAAGGCCGCCGCGCTCACCGATTCGCAGCTCGGCGCGCTCGGCAGTGCCCTGGTCAACGCGAAGTACTCGCAGAAGCAGGAGAAGGAAGCCGACGACTGCGGCTACGACTTCCTTGTCGCCAACAAAATCAACCCCTACGGCATGGCTATGGCCTTTGAGAAGCTCATGGGCGCCGAGGAAGGCGCGCAGCCTGGCTATGTGCAGCGCATGTTCTCGTCGCACCCCGACACAAAGGCCCGCATCGAAAACATCACGAAACGCGCCAAGAAAGACGGCTATCAGCGTCCCGAGGCCAAGACTGAGGAAGCAGCCGCCGAATAATCCACGCCCCCCGCTGTAATAGTAAAAAGTTATGACAGGTGCGCCGACGCCACGGTACCCATTGAGGCCGTGAACGTGGCGCATCTGTCGATATAGCAGCATACACAAGTCACCCTACAACTCAATTCATTATGATATTCAGATATATGTGGATGGCGGCCTCAGTGTGTTGCGTGGCCATGGTGGTGTTCTTTTCAATCCGCAAACACCTTAAAGAGAGCCGTCACTGGCCCGCCCTGAGGCGCATGGCGTGGATTGTTGGCGGCGTAGGCGCAATCCTGCTGACGATATGTGTCGTTGACATCACCGCGCCCCCGCGTAGCACCGACGACATGCGTGTCACCGTCACTGCTAAAGAGATTACAACCCGCACCACCACCGGACGCAAAGCCTATCAGCGCCGTACCTTCAAGCACTACAACGTGTGGTTTCGCGCCGACGACGGCACTCGCGGCTACGTAGACGCCGGCACCCCGGATACCTATCTACGCTGCCGCCGCGGCCACAAAATCGACGTCACCCGCACAATCCGTATCTTCGGCGACACTGTCTACACCATCAACCGCGACAAGCGTTCCGCCCGCTGACCGTGCCGGGTGGGCCTCAGCCGGCGTGCAGTGACATATATTCCTTAATGACAGCCACGACGCGGTTTTGGTCAGATTCGTCGAGATGACTGCATACAGGAAGTGACAGCACGCTCTGCGGCAATGATTGTGCCCCGTCCATACAAGTGTCAGTGCGGGATATATCTTTGTAGGCGTCCTGTCCGCACAGCAATGTGGGATAGTACACCATCGACTCTATTCCGTGATTGCCAAGATAATCTTTAAGGCCGTCGCGCAAATCCGGTCTGACTCTCAGTGTGTACTGGTGATACACATGTGTGACTCCGGGTGCGGTGACGGGTAGCGAAATTCCCGCCACTCCACGGAGTGCGTCATCATATCGCCGGGAGGCTATGACTCTTGAATCGGTCCAGTCGGCTATATGCCTTAGCTTGACACGTAGTACGGCCGCCTGCAATGTGTCAAGACGTGAATTGAATCCGGGAGTGCGGTAATGGTACTTGGGTTTCTGGCCATGATTGGCAAGCATACGGATTTTTGTCGCGAGGTCGGCGTCGTTGGTGAACACCGCTCCACCATCTCCGTAACCTCCGAGTACTTTTGTCGGGAAGAAAGAGGTGCAGCCTACTTTGCCGATACTGCCGGCCGGCAACATGGCTCCGGAGTTCATGCGGCATCCGGCGCCGAACGATTGTGCATTATCCTCGACTATCGCAATACCGTGAGCTTCGGCAATATCACATAAGTGTGACATGTCGCACGGCTGTCCGAACAAGTGTACCGGCACAATGGCCCGCGTGCGCGGACTGATAAGCCTCTCGACGCTTTCAGGCTCAATGTTGAATGTCAGCGGATTTACGTCGGCGAAAACCGGTGTCGCTCCCATCAGTGCAACACACTCCGCGACAGCCCCGAAGGTGAACGAAGGCATTATCACGTCGTCTCCACGACCTATTCCTAAGGCTGCCATCGACAGAAGCAGTGCGTCGGTGCCGCTTCCGCAAGTAACGCAGTGACTCACGCCCGCAAATTGCGCGAGCTCCTGTTCGAGCAGTCCTACCTGCGGTCCGCGAATAAACGACGCGCTTCTCATCACCTCATCAATCGCGGTATCCATTTCATCCTTGACCGACAGGTACTGTGCGTAAAGATTTACCATCCGTATCATGACATAGGATTTATGGAAGTGTGTCTATATCCTACAACTTTTCTCAGCATAGGATGGCAAGTGTCTGTCGCAGGTGATACAACGAGTCGGCGGGCCTCTTCTGCCGTTTCTATGGCGTCAAATGTGTCGTCGAGAGAGAAACCTCTGCCGGCAATAATTTCATGGTAGCTGAGGTTATGGAGATTAGCAAAGCCGGCGGAAAAATCAAAATCCTCACCGTCTATCGTCAGGCGCCGCCATGCCCCGGTGTGATTGGCGGGTACATGCGAAGGATTGACACTTAGAAAAAAGCACACGCGCGCTTTGTCAAGTTCGATAATGCCTGAAATACAGTCGGGTGCCGAATGGTGGATTATCATACCTCGCCGCTTGCCGAATATCCAGTGCAGCAGGTCAATAAAATGAATTCCTATGTTAGTCAGCACACCACCGCTTTTATCGGTGTCGCCTTTCCATGACGCGGCATACCATTTTCCTCTCGGTGCCACATAGACCAGTTCCACATCATGGTACACATCGCTTGTGTCATTTTTTATCTTGTCTTTGATTCTTGCAGCCTCAGGATGAAGTCGCATTTGGAGAATAGGAAACACCCGTTGCCCCGACTCCGCTTGTATACCTGACAGTAGGTGGTGCTCTTCGCATGTCAAGACGACTGGCTTCTCGCAGATTACATCCAGGCCGGCGTTCATCGCAATGGCAGAATGTTTGCAGTGCAGGAAATTGGGCGTACACACGGTGAGATAATCAGCGCGGTGCCCGTTTAGGCCGTCAAGAAAAGCCCTGTGGTCGGTAGTGAAGTCAGCTTGCGGAAAATATGAGTCGATGATTCCAACGCTGTCTGACACATCGCACGCTGCTACAACCTTACCGCCGATACTTTCGATAGCTCCGAGGTGGCGCGGCGCTATGTAACCGCCCACACCTATTATGGCAAACCTTTGTTGGTCTTGTTCCATGACTTGTTGGCTTTATATGATTTTGCTCCGTATTTCATTTATTGCATATCCGATTTTCCGGCAGTGTCTCTGTCGCGCATCTCCTTTTCGAGATAGTCAAGTAGCAGGCCTACCTGATGACTGCGGCGGAATTCCTTGATTTTCTCCCAGTCGCGTGGCATGGTGCGTTTTTCAAGCCACAATCTGTAGCAGTCCATCAAAGCATCCTTTATTGCCGGTATGTCGTCCTCGTCCACGGCAAAGCCTGCGCGGGTATCGCGCATAAGTTCGCCTACCACGTCACTGTGGTCATATATTGATATAATAGGCTTGTTGGTTGCCAGGTAATCAAGCAGTTTGCCTGAGTAAACGCCCCTTCTGCCCTTACGCGGACTATATACCATAACAAGCACGTCTGTCTCCTCTATCGACATTCGTACGGCCTCATCATGTGTCACAACAGGCATTTCGATGACATTCTGACTTATAGCGTCAGGAATTTTTATGGGAACACGGTTGCCCACAATCTTAATCAGGCTGTCCTTGGGCAGGCGTCCTTCGTCCAGCAGCTCAGTGTATGCCTGAAACCAGCTGTCGGGATGTATATTCAAGTAGAAGTTTCCAAGATACATCATTGTAAACCTCTTCTGGAAGCAAGTGTCATACATTTCGGGATAATCGTATCCGTTTCGTATTTCAAGCGCCCTATGGTGAGAAGATGAGCGTCTGAGGCCATCCACTATTGGTGCTGATACACTGAGTAGTAAGTCCGACTTATCCAGCGTATCCTGCATCTTCCGTCTATACGATTTCAGGAGTATTTGGTGTAGAAGCGGCAACTTGAATCTCATCATGGGGTCGCGCAATTCGTCACGCATATCTGCAATCCAGAATATTTCCGGAAATTCGGTTTTGAGCCGTAGACCGCAAATGTGACAGGCCATATCAAAGCCTACTGTCGTAAGTAAGAGGTCAATTCGTTTCTCGGAGATAATTTGACGCGCCATTTTTGTTGCCTTGGCGCACCATAGGTGCAATTGGTTGAGCGTCAGTCGTGTTTCCAGAGCTTTTAGAATTCGTGGCACAATATAACGACTTGTATCACGGAAATGACATTTTTGCGGATATAGGCGTGCTGTCGGGTCTGTGACATACCTTATGTCGCAATCAAATGCATTAGAGGTCGTATTTTCCACGCCGTAGGTAATTACTGTCACATCATGGCCTGCGCTACGGAAATATTTAGCAAAGGCATCGAGTCTGAACGCAGCGATAATGGGGAGAGGATGAAAATAGTTTGTTATTATAAGTATGTTCATAAGCGGGAGGTTGATATTATCGGTTGACGTCTGAAACAGATTTGCGCAGTATAGGTAAGTAATCTATCCCTGACGCTCCTGCGATTATAAGATAAACGGGTATGGCAACAGCCGCAGCAACCAGAAGTGCGACAGGCATATTTGTGATTTCTGACCATGCGACTGCTGCTTTTGCAGCCATACAAGCCGCTCCCGACACGACAATCAGTCGCCACAGCCGCGATAAAGGGATGAGCGTGACCAAACCTGTGCCTGTGGCCGTCGCAACCGACCGAAACAGAAGCAGCATACAAAACAATGTGGTAGCCACTGACACGGCAGCCAGCGCCGTGAGAGAGGGGTAATACACAGACGTGATATAATCGGTTGTCACAAGAAGCAATGCCGTGTAAAGATGTGCTCTGGCAAAGTCGCGCATACGTCCCAAGGCAGCCATAAGAGGGTAGAAAGGCACAACTCTTACAAAACACACCAGGGATGCGAGCCTGAACAGGTCGGCCCCGGCGCGGTAGCTCTCGCCGAAAAAAGTGACCATGATTTCCGGCGCGAAAACTATGCAGAATACCGATACAGGCCATATAATGGAGGCTGACTTGCTTACGGACCGACGCCATACATCAATACATGACGCCCGTTCGCCTACCGACAATCTTGACAACTCGGGTAATAATACCGACCCGACCGACGATGCGACGATGACAGCCAACGGCACTTCACGGAATCCATTTGAGAATACTGCAAAGTCCTCGGCTCCAAAATAACGGCTCACAAAAAATCGACTTGATGAGGTGATGATGAAACCGTAGATGCCCGAATAGAACACCGGCAATGCAAAGCGGAAGAAATCACGATATGTGATGTGGCATGGCACGGAAAGAATGCCCTTGAACGGAAGATACGAAAGCCTTATACCCGCGGCGGCCGACAGTACCGAAGCCGCAGCAAAGGCGGCGGTAACATATGTTACGTCGCCCTTGTAGTGCCAGGCGGCCGTGACGACACACAGCAATGTCAATAGCCGGCTCGTACACACATAGCACGCCAGCAACCGGCTGCGTCTGTAAGTAATCATTATGCCCTCAACTCCTGCCACAGGCATCAGCGTGACAGGCACGACAGCGAAAACCCTCAGTCCCGATGCAAGTGATGCGTTACTCATAAACAGAGCAATATCATCGGCAAACAAAAACAGTGACAGCGAAAACAAGGCTCCCGCCGCGGTGCATACTCCGGTAAGCTTTGTCACTATCGCACGTCCCTCCTCGGCACTGACCCGGCCAAGAAAATAAGAGTAACATCCGGGCAAACCGAGAGAAAACAGCACCAGCAGGGTCGAGTAAATATACAGTATTTGTAGATATGTGCCGTAACTCTCAGGCTCCATGATGCGACTAAGAAATACCGCGATGCAAAGTGACATGCACAGCGATACGCTCCTCGCAAGCCCGACCCACGCGGCACCGGCAGTACGGCTTCCGCGCAATGCGTCGATAATAGACCCGGTGGGAAGCCGCATTACAAAGTCCAGTATTTGAGATTTGACACTTTTCCGCGGAAAGTCCCGCAGAGGTCAGCAAGCAGAGTGTCGGCTCCCACTGAAACGCTCTCAAACCACTTCTCATCAAGATTGGCGTAACAGTCGTGGTCGACAGCGACAATTACGGCGTCATATACACCCGACGGCTCAGGCAACAGCTCTATCCCATACATACGCTTCACCGCTTCACTGTCGGCCATTTCGTCGACGACATCACATTCAATGCCGTGCGACAACAGCCGCGCGATCATCTCCACGACGCCGCTGTTGCGGATGTCGTCGGAATTACGTTTGTATGCTATTCCAAGCACTAACACACGAGGTCGTCGTCCGTCATGGCCTGTCTGTCGTATGCGTGTCGCTACTGAATCGGCCACATAATCAGGCATACTTTCGTTGACCGCACATCCCATACGGGTCAGCGGCATATCAATTCCGGCACGCGAGGCTTCCGCAATCAGATAATAGGGGTCGACAGGTATGCAATGACCGCCTACCAGTCCAGGCGAATATTCCGTGAAATTCCATTTTGACGCGGCAAGTTTTATTACTTCGTTTGTGTCAATGCCCATTTTTGCGAATGTCTTCGACATCTCGTTTATCAGAGCTATGTTGACACACCGCTGAATGTTTTCCAGAAGTTTTGCCGCTTCGGCCGAGCGTATGCTGTGTGCCACGTGGAGTCGGGCGCTAATCGCACTACCGTAAACACGGGCTATTTCTGCAGCGGCCTCATCGTCGCATCCTGAAATTATTTTTGGGGTGTTAGCGAAAACATGTGATGCATCTCCGGGGTTTATCCGCTCCGGCGAGTAGCCTACCTTGAAATCGTGACCGCATTTCAGCCCTGAGATTTTTTCGAGCAGCGGCACACACTCTTCTTCGGTGCAACCGGGAAATACCGTTGACTCATAGACTACATAGTCGCCCGGTTTTAGCAGCCGCCCTACCGTCGCAGTGGCTGACAGCAGATGGTTGATATCGGGATTGTGATTGCTGTCTACTGGAGTGCCGACCGCTATGATATAGAACGATGCGTCGGCAATACCCTCTGTCGTCTTGACTACGGCAAGGTTGCCTTCATTTATGTGTCCAGACTCCCCGATGTGATCGGGGGGGGGTAAAATGTCTGAGATAGAGTCAATTGTATCAGAGCAGGAGTCGTATCCCACGACATTGAAATGTTTTGACAACTCCAATGCCAGTGGCAGCCCGACGTATCCAAGACCAACCACCGCCACAGATGCTCTATGGGATTTAAGAAACTCGTATATATTAATATGCTTCATGTTCTTCATACACTACTCCGTTGACATTTCTGTATTTTGCTCCGGATTCGGGGCATACGGCAAGTCCTGTTTCGTCAAATTCCAGACGGCAACCGTTACGGCTCATCCACCCTGTGGGTCTTGCGGGAATACCTGTTACGATACAGTAGTCGGGGACATCGGTTGTGACTACGCTCCCTGCTCCTACAAATCCGTAACGTCCTATTGTCACGCCGCAGCGAATGGTCGCGTTTGCTCCTATTGTAGCGCCCTCTTTTACAAGCGTCTTTTCAAAATGGCCGTGGCGACATATCTCGCTTCGCGGATTGCGCACGTTGGTAAATACACAGCTTGGCCCCAGAAACACGTTGTCTTCTATCGTGACTCCTGCGAAAATTGATACATTGTTCTGAACTTTGACGTTGCGCCCAAGATTCACTCCTTGCCCTATCATGACATTCTGCCCCAGACTGCATCGCTCACCTATTGTGGCACCGCTCATTATATGGCAGAAATGCCATATACGGCAACCGGTACCGATAGTTGCGTTCTCGTCTATTATTGAGGTCCGGTCTATGTAAGTATCAGATGAAGAAAGTTGTTCAATCACTTTCGTAAATGCAAAGAGTTGTATTGGTATGTTGTTGATTTTTTGATATAACGCCTATTTGGGAAATCCCTTGAAATCAGAGGCTTTATAGCAGGGCGTCGTGACGCGCTTTTATAAGAGCATGAAACTCCCGCAGGCAGCCGCAAAATTAATCAATTATCGCTTATGATGCAAAAGAAATATGGTGAACAGCTTTGTGAACAGGGCCGGTGGAGGGGAGCTTAGGGGGATTATGACTATCTTTGTGGGCTGAAACGCAATCGTTGTTGCGGATTTTATTCACGAAGTTAATTATGATTTGTATGAGATATGGCTGTGGGCGCGGTGTGAGCGCTGTTTTTGTCGGGCTGCTGATTGTAGCGGCGGTAGCCGCTGCCGCATTGTCGTCGTGCCAAGGAACAAGGCATCTCTCACGCGTCGACAACCGCCTCATGCGTCAGGAGGCCGATTCGTTTCTTGCCGGGATGCCGGCAGACTTGCAGCGCCGCCAGGCCGACGCTGTCCGCAAGGCAATCGAGGGCGACACAGAGGCTCTGCATGCAGTGAGGGCGTCGAGAAACGGTGAGCCGGAAATGTCGGGCAATGTCACTGCGCGTATGCTCACCGACAGGCTCCGGATCTACGAGGCGGCCGGCGGCACCGACACTCCGCTGCCGGCGCTTGTCTATCTCCACGGTGGCGGCTGGACGTTTGGCAGCCTTAACAGCTGTGCCCGCTTCTGCGATGCCGTGGCGGCTTCGGGCGACGTCAAGGTCATCGCGGTGGACTATCGTCTCGCTCCCGAGAATCCTTATCCGGCTGGGCTCGACGATTGCGTCGAGGCTCTGCGATATGTGTCGCGCAATGCCGCGGCGCTTGGCATCGACCCGCGTCGCATAGCGATAGGGGGCGACAGCTCGGGCGGTAATCTTGCCGTCGCCACGGCTCTCGCGCCCGAGTGTCGCGGGATGGCCGAGGCTCTTGTACTGTTTTATCCCGTGACAAAGGCTTACGCCGACGGCTCCCGCTCGTGGGCCGACTTCGGCTCCGGATATGGCCTTGACGCCGAAATTATGGAGGAATTCAACCGCGCCTATCTCGCCGGCTCCGACGCAGCCAATCCTGCTGTAAGCGTGGCACTCGGCAGCGACGTTGAGCTTGCCGCCTTGCCGCGCACGCTGCTCGTCGCCGCCGGGCGCGACATCCTCTGCGACCAGGGACGGGAGTTTGCCGCCCGGCTCGGCTCGCGGGCCACGCGTGTCGAATTTCCCGAAGCCGTGCATCTCTTCATCACAGTGCCGGGGCAGGAGCGCGCTTTCCGCAAATCGGCGGAGCTGACAGTCAGCTTCCTCCGCGGCGAGCGGTGACCGCCCGTCGCGACAGGGCGGTTTCGTGGTTTGGGGGAATTTTTGTATCTTTGCAGCGGCACATGGTGTGCCCCGGGCGGGAGTGGCATTGTCGCCGCTATCGCTCTACTACATTGATTTCTCCGTAGTTCATATATGAGATTTGAAGAAACTGACCTAAGCGACGACATCCTTGACGCACTGGATGCCATGAGGTTTGACCAGTGCACCCCTATCCAGGAGCAGTCGATTCCGCAGATTCTTGCCGGACGCGACCTCATAGCGGTGGCTCAGACCGGCACAGGCAAGACCGCCGCCTATCTCCTCCCGGTTATCGACATGATAGCCGACGGCCCTGAGTCGACAGCGCCGGCATGTATCGTCATGGCTCCCACGCGTGAGCTCGCCCAGCAGATTGACCGTCAGATGGAGGGCTTCTCCTATTATATTCCGGTGACCTCCGTGGCTATCTATGGCGGCACCGACGGCAAGACTTTCGCCGCCCAGCAGCGTGGTCTTAAAAACGGCGCCGATGTGGTGATTGCCACCCCCGGACGCCTGATAGCACACCTGCAAATGGGTTATGTCGATCTCTCCAACGTGCAGTATTTTATTCTCGACGAGGCCGACCGCATGCTCGACATGGGTTTCTACGACGACATAATGCAGATTGCCACGAAGCTACCCAAAGAGAGGCAGACGCTGATGTTTTCGGCCACGATGCCTCCACGCATACAGCAGCTCGCAAAGGCTATTCTGCGTCCCGACGCCGCCGAGGTGAAGATTGCGGTGAGCCGTCCTACGGAGGCTATCGAACAGAGCGCATATGTGTGCTATGAAGGACATAAGACACCTATCGTCAAGCATCTGCTGGCCAACGTGGCTTCAAGCCGCGTAATAATCTTCGCGTCGTCGAAGCTTCAGGTCAAGGACCTTACGCGCACGCTCATCAAGTCGGGCGTCAAGGCCGCCGAGATTCATTCAGACCTCGACCAGGACCGCCGCGACGAGGTTATGCTCGACTTCCGCGCCGGGCGCACCGACGTGCTCGTCGCCACCGACATTCTCGCCCGTGGCATCGACATCGACGACATAGCCATGGTGGTGAACTACGAGGTGCCGCGCGAGGCGGAGGATTACGTTCACCGCATAGGTCGCACGGCTCGCGCCGGTGCCGGAGGCAAGGCAGTGACCCTCGTAGGGCCCGACGAGCAGTATAAGTTTGGCCAGATAGAGCGTTTCTTGCGCTACGAGGTGCGTAAAAATGATATGCCCGAGGGGATGGAGGCCGGTCCCGACTACAATCCCTCGAAGCGTCCGTCGCGTTTTGGCGGAGGCGCAGGCAAAGGTAGTTTCGGCAACCGCGGAGGCTCGGGCCGTAACGGCCGCAACGGCCGCAACAACGGTGGCGGCAACGCTCCGCGCGACAACCAGGCCCGGCGCAACAACGACAGGCCGAAAGTTGCAGGCGACCGTCCGCGCAGCGAGAAGACGCCGCGTCAGCCCCGCGCGGCCGCTCCCCACACGGCTCCGGCTCCACAGGCACCGGAGGCTCAGGCTGCTCCCAAAAGCCGTCGCCGCGGTCATCGCGGCGGTCGCGGTCGTTCCAAAGGTGGACAGCAGGGGCCGACGCCGAAGCAGTAACCCCCCTGCCAACACATCTCTTTCCTATCATAAAATACTTACAGTCATTCATGAAAAATCTATTTCTGCTTGCAGTGCTCGTAATGGCCTTTGCCGCCGGAGCATGTGCGCAGTTGCCTGACAAGCAGGATGTCGCCGAAGCGCAGTATCGTGTCTACGGCGTCGCATTCTACAACCTTGAAAATCTCTTCGATACAATCAACGCCAACGGTACCTATGACCTGGAATTCTCGCCCGAGGGCGCGCGAGAGTGGGACAGCCGTAAATATTGGTCGAAAATCAACCGCATTGCCACTACTATTGCTGCCATGACCAACCCCGCCACACCCTACGGACCAGCCGTTGTGGGAGTGGCGGAGGTAGAGAACGAGAGCGTGATGCAGGACCTCGTCAATGCCGACCCCATTGCCGCGCGCGGCTACCGCGTGGTGCATCACGACTCGCCCGACCGCCGTGGCATCGACGTGGGACTGCTTTACAACCCCGCCTTTTTCACCCTAATCAACGTCACCAACCACCGTCTCGACGTAGGCTTTCCCACCCGCGACCAGATGTGTGTCACCGGCACAATGGGGGGCGACACCGTGGCTGTCATCGTCAACCACTGGCCGTCGCGTCTGGGCGGTCAGCAGCGTTCGTCGGTCCACCGTGAGGCTGCCGCCGCGCTCTGCAAGCAGATAGCCGACTCACTCTGGCAGGTCAACCCCAACATAGGCGTAATCATAATGGGTGACCTCAATGACGACCCGTTTGACAAATCGTGCGCCGAAGTGCTCGGCGCGCGCCGCTCGCCCGACGGCGTGAAGCCCCACGGATTTTTCAACCCATGGTGGGAAACGCTCGACAACGGCGCTGGCACCCTGAGCTACCGTGGCAACTGGAATCTTTTCGACCAGATTATCGTCAGCGGCAACCTGCTCGGCGACAACGTGAGCTCGCCCGAGAGGCTGCGTTTCTGGAGTCACCGCATCAACGACTTCGACTTCCTCAAAAACGGTGAAGGCCCATATAAGGGCACTCCCCACCGCACTTATGCCGGCGGAGCGTGGCTCGACGGCTATTCCGACCATTTCCCCACCGAAATATTTCTTGTGCAGCAAGTGCGCTGACAAGACACCGACATGGCAAAGAAGATAGTAGAGACGCCCCTGATGAAGCAGTATCAGGAGATGAAGGCAAAGCATCCCGATGCTGTGCTTCTCTTCCGCGTGGGCGATTTTTACGAGACATTCAGCGACGACGCCATAATAACCGCCGACATACTCGGCATCACGCTCACCAAGCGTGCCAACGGTTATGCGGCGAGTGTCGAGCTGGCCGGCTTTCCGCACCACGCCCTCGACACATACCTGCCGCGCCTGGTGCGCGCGGGCAAGCGTGTGGCTATATGCGAACAGCTCGAAGACCCCAAGCTCACCAAGAAGCTGGTGAAGCGCGGCATCATAGAGCTTGTGACGCCGGGCACCTCGATGAGCGACAATCTGCTGTCGCACCGCGAGAACAATTTTCTCGGTGCACTGCATGTAGGCGACAAGGGCGCATCGCTCGGCGTGGCTTTTCTCGACCTTTCCACCGGCGAGTTCCTTACCGCCGAGGGGAAGCCCGACTATATAGATAAGCTCCTTTCAAGCTTCGCCCCGAAAGAGGTACTTGTGGAGCGTGGCCGTCGTAAGGAGGTGGAGGCGATGCTCACCGTGTCGTATCTCATGTTTGAACTCGACGACTGGGTGTTTACCGAGCAGTCGGCCCGCGACCGTCTGCTGAAACAGTTTGAGACATCGTCGCTCAAAGGCTTCGGCGTCGACCATATGCGCGACGCCGTCATAGCCTCCGGAGCCATACTGCATTATCTCGACCTCACTCAGCACAATTTTACCGGCCATATCGTGGCGTTGAAGCGTATCGAGGAGGACCGGTTTGTGCGCCTCGACAAATTCACGATACGCAATCTCGAGCTTATAGAGCCGATTGCCGAGGGGGGTAAAAGTGTGCTCGACGTCATCGATCGCACGGTGTGTCCCATGGGAGCGAGACTGCTGCGGCGGTGGCTGCTGTTTCCGTTGCGCGATGTAGCCGAGATAAACAGGCGCCTTGACGTGGTCGACCACTTTTTCCGTGACCCCGACGGGCGCGACGAGCTTCGCGCCAGGTTGCAGGCGGTGGGCGACCTCGAACGCCTCTCGGCCAAGGCCGCCACGCGCCGCATCTCGCCGCGTGAGGTCGGGCAGCTGTGTGAGAGCCTTAAACTCGTGAGCGCTGTAAGAGATATCTGCGCCGGAGCGTCGCTCGAACCTCTGCGGGCCATGGCCGACCAGCTCAACGGCTGCGAGGCACTTGTGGAGCGCATAAGCCGCGAGCTCGCAGCCGATCCTCCCGCCGCTCTCGGGCGCGGCGAGGTGATAGCACAGGGTGTGTCGGCCGAGCTCGACGAGCTGCGCCGAATAGCATTCTCCGGCAAAGATTATCTCATGGAGATTCAGGCCCGCGAGATAGCTGCCACAGGCATCCCTTCGTTGAAGATAGGATTTAACAACGTGTTTGGTTACTACATCGAGGTAACCAACACACACAAGTCCAAGGTGCCGCAGGAGTGGGTGCGCAAGCAGACGCTCGTCAATGCCGAGCGCTACATCACACAGGAGCTGAAAGAATACGAGGAAAAGATACTTACCGCGCAGGAACGCATCGCTCCGCTCGAAGCTGAGCTGTTTGGCAATCTGGTGGCCGCTATCGCTGACTATGTGCCGGCCATAGGTCTTGATGCGCATATCCTCGCGTGTCTTGACTGCCTCTCGGCCTTTACCGTCGTCGCCATGGAGTACAAATATGTGCGTCCGGTGGTCGACGACTCGCTCACCCTGACTCTGCGTGAGGCGCGTCACCCCGTGATAGAGCGCCGTCTGCCGCCGGGCGAGCCGTATATCGCCAATTCGGTGGAGCTCGATCCCGACCACACCCAGATAATGATGATAACGGGCCCGAATATGTCAGGCAAAAGCGCCTTGCTGCGACAGACGGCAATCAACGTGCTGTTGGCGCAGACCGGCTGCTTTGTGGCGGCTGAGAGCGCGCATGTGGGCGTGGTCGACAAAATATTCACACGTGTTGGCGCTTCCGACAATATCTCGCTCGGCGAGTCGACATTCATGGTCGAGATGACCGAGGCGGCTTCGATACTCAACGGCCTGAGCAACCGTTCGCTCATACTGTTTGACGAGCTTGGCCGCGGCACATCGACCTACGATGGCATCTCCATAGCCTGGGCCATAGTGGAATATCTGCACAACGGAGACGGCTCGCCCGACGCGCCGCATCCCAAGACTCTCTTCGCCACACACTACCATGAGCTCAACGAAATGGAACGCAGCTACGAGCGTGTGGTCAACTTCAACGTGTCGGTCAAGGAGATGAACGACAAGGTGGTGTTTCTGCGCCGGCTTGCCAAAGGCGGCTCAGAGCACAGCTTCGGCATCCACGTGGCGCGCCTCGCCGGCATGCCGCGCTCTATCGTGGAGCGTGCCGACGAGATTCTTGCGCGACTCGAAGAGAGCGCAATAGGCGCTCCGGGCGACGGCAACGCGCCCGCAGGAAAACGTGGCGTTAAGCCGGCGAAATATCCGGGTATCAAGGGTCGCAGCCGCGTAGACATGTCGGTCATTGAGTCGCCGGCAACGGGCGGTGGTGTGCAGATGACGCTGTTTCAGCTCGATGACCCTGTGCTCGAACAGGTGCGCGACGAGATTCTCAGCGTCGACATCAACAATCTCACCCCCATGGGTGCCCTTACCAAGCTCCACGAAATCAAAGCTATAATAACCGGCCGCGATGAATGACACCACTTTCAAGGCCACTCCGGCCGATGATGAGCGCTTTATGCTTGCGGCCCTCAACGAAGCCCGTCAGGCGGCCGAGCTTGGCGAAGTGCCGATAGGCGCAGTAGTCGTCGGGCCGCGTGGCAGTGTTGTGGGGCGCGGACATAACCTCACCGAGACCCTTGCCGATGTCACGGCCCACGCCGAGATGCAGGCCATAACGGCTGCTGCGCAGACCCTTGGCGGCAAATATCTCACCGGCTGTACGCTCTATGTCACCGTGGAGCCGTGCCTTATGTGTGCCGGAGCGATAGCGTGGGCCCAGGTGAGCCGCATAGTCATCGGTGCGCCCGACCCCAAGCGCGGCTACACGGCCTATACGAAGTCGCCGTTTCATCCGCGCGCCTCGGTGGTCACCGGCGTGCTTGCCGACGACTGCTCAGCCCTCGTCACCTCCTTTTTCCGCTCCCTGCGCCGCTAACCACTCCCCGCTGCGGGCTGCACAGGTTATTGTCAAAAGCGATTAGTTATCTGAAAATAACTCATTTTTTGACGCAATGAGGGGCATTATGTGGTGGAAAAATGCTAACTTTGCACCGCTTTTTAGGCATCCCAGCCCCGTGTGATGGGAAATTAAGAAGCGAATTACTTCCTTAATTTTTAGTAACACAAACAATTACATTACTCAACAATGAAGACATTCCAGCTTTCAGCCGAGCCCCGTACCGACCTCGGCAAGAAGGCCGCCAAGGCCCTCCGCGCAGAGTCGAAGATTCCCGTTGTTCTCAACGGCGGCAAAGCTTTCAAGCTCCCTTATACCGGCACCCTCAAGCCCGGTGAAAAGATTGTAGAGGTAGGCAACGGCGAAGGCCTCATCACCACCGACCTCGCTGTCACCAACGAAGCTATCCGCAAGCTCATCTACACCCCCGAAATCTTCGCTATCGAGCTCGAAGTTAACGGCGAGAAACGTATGGCCGTCCTCAAAGACGTGCAGTTCCACCCTGTAAAGGACAACGTGCTTCACCTCGACCTCCTCGAAGTTACCCCCGAGAAGCCCGTCACCATCACCGTTCCCGTGAAGCTCGAAGGCCACGCCGAAGGTGTAAAGGCCGGTGGTAAGCTCACCCTCTCGATGAAGAAGCTCAAAGTTCGCGCTCCGTACACCGAAATCCCCGAGCGTCTCGTCATCAACGTCGACAACCTCGGCCTCGGCAAGACTCTTCAGGTAGGCGAACTCCACTTCGAGGGCCTCGAACTCGTCAACGCCAAGAACGCCGTTGTATGCGCCGTACAGCTCACCCGTGCTGCCCGTGGCGCCCAGGCTGCCGCCAGCAAGTAATCGACGACCGGATAACCCAACTTATTTTGAAAGCGGAGACGCCCTCCAAGGCGGTGTGTCTCCGCTTTCTCTCATAATCAGGCATGAAATATCTCATAGTCGGCCTCGGCAATATCGGCGACGAATACCGGGGCACCCGTCACAACATAGGCTTCATGGTGGCCGACGCCCTCGTCGGCGCTGCCGATGCCACATTCGCGACGGAGCGTTATGGCGATGTGGCCCGTATGCGTGTCAAGAACCGCCAGCTTGTGGTGTTGAAGCCGTCGACCTACATGAATCTTTCAGGCAACGCCGTGCGTTACTGGAAGGAGAAAGAGGGTGTTGACACAGACCATATACTGATTGTGGTCGACGATATAGCGCTTCCTTTCGGAGCCATACGCATGAAAGCGCGCGGCAGCGACGCCGGCCACAACGGGCTCAAAAACATAGCGGCGATGCTCGGCACCGACGCCTATCCACGTCTGCGTTTCGGCATCGGCGGCGACTTTCCCCGCGGCTGCCAGGTAGACTATGTTCTCGGCAAGTTCCCGCCCGAGCAGATGGCCGAACTGCCCGCCCGCATCGATGTGGCGTGTGACGCCATTCGCACTTTCTGTCTCGAAGGCCTCGGGTCGGCAATGTGTAAGTTCAACAACAAGTAACTCCCTCCCTCTCCATATTTTTTATGACAGAAGTACGTGTCGACAAATGGCTCTGGGCCATGCGCGTGTTCAAGACGCGCACCATAGCTACCGAAGCCTGCAAGAAAGGGCGTGTGATGATTGACGGCGTAGCTGTCAAGCCGTCGCGTGTAATCAAGACGGGCGACGTAGTGCAGGTGCGCAAGCCGCCGGTGACATACTCGTTTCGCGTGAAAGCGCTGACGCAAAACCGTCTCGGCGCCCGCCTCGTGCCCGACTATCTCGAAAACATTACTCCTCGCAGCGAGCTCGATCTGCTCGAAGTTGTCAAGGTGTCGGGCTTCATCGACCGCCGCAAGGGCCTCGGACGCCCAACCAAACGCGAGGGCCGCGAGCTGTCGAAGTTTACCGAAGAGGCTTATTTCGGCTCGGCCGACGGCTGGGACTTCGACTCCGACCTGTTTGACGACGATGACGAGTACGAGGAAAACATCGACACGGGCGACTTCTTCGACTCCGACATTGACGACTGACGCGCGTCGCCGCCCACTACTGACGCCGCATATCCACCGGCTTAAATCTTATCATTTCTATAACCTCCCACTCCATCTCACCATGCGTAAACTCGCTTATGCAGCCGCAGCTCTTTCGCTCGCCTCGATGGCGGCCTGCTCCGGCTCCAAGGAATCGACCGCTGCCGGCGGTGATTTCACCCTCACCGTACCCGTAAGCTCCGAAGCTGAGGGCCACGTGGTCTATCTCACCAACTATGACACAGACGCCCGCGTCGACTCTGCAATCGTGACCGGCGGCGTCGCCACTTTCAACTCTCACGTCGACACCGCCTACATGGCCCGTTTCATTCTCGACGGCCGCCGCATCGGTATGGCCGTAATCGAACCCGGCACTATCGCTGTCGACTCCGCCACACGTCAGGCCACCGGTACTCCCGTCAACGACAACATGGCCGCTTACAGCGCCGCACAGGACACCCTGATGAACCGCTATGCCGCCGTGCGCGCCGATAAGGAGCTTGCCGACACCACACGCGAGCAGCAGCTTGCCGCTATTGAGGCTGAGGTCAACAATCTCAACGCCAAGACCCAGGCCGAGAACGCCGGCAATCCTTTCGGCCTCTATCTCTTCATCTCCGATGCCTACGAGCTCCCTCTCGCCAAGCTCGACTCTACTCTTACTGCCAATCCGTCGTATGCTTCCAGCGCACGTCTGCAGAAGCTCCGTCAGAGTCTCGTAACCAAAGAGGCTACCTCGCCCGGCCATAAGTTTGTGGATTTCGAGGTTGTCAACGGTGCCGACACAGTGCGTCTCAGCGACCATGTAGGCAAGGGTCACTACACCCTCGTCGATTTCTGGGCCTCATGGTGCGGCCCCTGTATCCGCGAGACCGAAGTCCTCAAACGCATCTACAATGCCCACAAGGATGACCCCAACTTCGAGATTCTCGGCGTGGCTGTGTGGGACGAGCCCGAAAATACTCTCAAAGCTATCGAAGATCATCAGCTCCCCTGGGCCCAGATTATCAACACACAGCGTATTGCAACCGATGCCTACGGCATCCCCTCGATTCCCTGCATTATCTTCTTCGATCCCGAAGGCATGATTGTGTCGCGCGACCTTCGCGGCGAAGAGCTCGTTGCCAACGTCAACGAAGCCCTCGCTCCCAAGACTGCCGTCGCAGCGCAGTAAGTAATCCCATCCGGCGGCTCATAGTCCGCTAAACGATAACACGATGAGTCCGGCCTCTGCCTCGCAGAAGCCGGACTCACTTCGCTGTATAGGGCGCCGTATATGCGGCGGGGTCAGCCGCTTTTCCAACGGCTGCCCCCGGTGTCAGTATTAGGCGTAGAAGTTCAGATGATGCCTATTGAATTGAGGAATATGAGGGCGATGCCAAGGGGGCATACCCAGCGAAGGAGAAATATCAGCAGCCCCATGACGCGGAAAGGGGTGGTGCCGTAGCAGGTCATCTCTTCGACAAGGACGCTGCGCTTCAATCGCCAGCCCACAAACAGCGATATTATCATGCCGCCAAACGGAAGCATTATGTTGCTCGTGGTGTAGTCGAAGAGGTTGAATATCGTCATACCGAACAGTCTGAGGTCGTCGAGGCAGCCGAACGAGAGGGCGCACAGAGTGCCGAACACTGCGGCTATGGCCGTGTTGAGTATAACCGCCGATTTGCGCCGTATTTTTAGCTGCTCGGTGAAGAACGCTATTGATATTTCGCTCATGGATATGGTGGAGGTGAGCGATGCCAGGAACAGAAGGAAGAAGAAGAATGTCGACCATACCACTCCGCCGGGGAGGTGGTGGAAGATAGACGGAAGCACCTCAAACACGAGCGTTGGGCCTGCCGACGGCGACATGCCGTAGGTAAACACCGCGGGGAATATGATTACGCCGGCGAGTAGGGCAACTACTGTATCGAGCATGGCGGTGGTGAGGGCCGAGCGCCCGAGGCGTGTGCCCGTGGAGAAGTAGCTGGAATAGGTGAGCATGCAGCCGAGGCCGAGGCTAAGCGAGAAAAACGCCTGACCGAGCGCCGACAGCATCGTAGCGGGGGTGAGAGCCGCGAAGTCGGGGCGGAAAAGGAAAGTCAGGCCCTCACGGGCACCATCCATGGTGAGGGAGTTGATGCAGAACACTATCAGCAGCAGGAAGAGCACCGGCATAAGTATGTTGGAAAAGCGCTCTATACCCTTGCTTACGCCACGCATGAGTATGCCGAAGTTGAGGGCGAGGAAGATGAGCGTCCACATGGCGGGTCGCCAGTTGCCTGTCACGAAAGTGTCGAAATGGTCGTGATACGAGCCGGTGTCGCTGAAATCAAGCGCGCCGGTGGCGCTCTGCACGGTGTATTCCACGGTCCATCCGGCCACCACGGAGTAGAAGCTGAGAATCATGAGTGAGGCGAGGATGCCGATATATCCGGCCAACGGCCAGAACCGGCTCCGGGAGTGGTGGCGCATGGCGCCGAAGTAGTTGGAGCGCGAACTGCGTCCGAGGGTGAACTCGGCGCATATCACGGGTACGCCGAGCAGAAATATAAACACGATATAGCAGAGCATGAACGCTCCGCCGCCGTTGGTGCCGGCCTCGTAGGGGAAGCGCCAGATGTTGCCGAGGCCCACGGCCGAGCCTACCGTTGTGGCTATGGCTCCGAAGCGTGTCGTGAACAGGTCGCGTTTACCGGGTTGTGGTGTCATTTGCTTTCGGTATTGGATGGAATTGATTCGTCGAGAATGTTGCGTGGCGTGGCTGTGGGTGCAGCCTGTACGGCGGCGCGTTTTGTGCGCTTGCGGGTGCGCCGCTCGCGCTTAATAGAGTCGTTTTGTGCTTCGCGGAGCGAGTCGGCCTGCTGCATCGCCCGTATCTCTTCGGCCACTACACGCTGTGAGGCGGCGGTGGATGCCGGCGGGGCAAGGTGGCCTCGCCACCACGCTATGGCACCCACGGCTATGACCACCGTGGCGCATACGGCAATGATGGCGCGTCGCTCTATGGCTGTCGGTGCGCCTTGCGGCAGTCGTAGGCCCATGTCAGGTCAGATGAATCGGCTTATGAGTATCACCGCCGTGAGCAGCGGAGCGATGAAGCGCAGGATGAATAGTATGAGGCCATGGGTATGCACGGCCATTGAGCCACGGTTGCTCACCTCTCTGTAAAGCAGCTTTGGCGGCGCAAACCAGCCCACATAAATGCAGGTGAAGAAAGCCACTACGGGGAGCAGTATGTTGGTGGCGGTGTCGTCGAGGAATTCAAACACCGTCACCGAGCCTATGGTGAGAGTGGTGTCGGGAGCCTGCGACATCGCGCATAGTGAAGCCAGGCCGAAGATTGGCAGCAGCACGATGAGTGTCGCGGTGACGCGCGATGTCGAGAAGCGGTCGGACACGAAAGCCACCGACACCTCCGCGATGGATATGGTGGAGGTGAGTGCCGCCACAAAGAGCAGCAGGAAGAAGAGCACCGACCACACCTGTGTGGCGGGCATCAGCGCAAACACCTCCGGCAGGGTGACAAACACCAGTGTCGAGCCCCGGAGCGACTCGTCGGTGAGACCAAACGAGGTCACGGCAGGGAAGATGATGAAGCCCATGAGGATAGCTACAAGCAGGTCGAGCATCGACACTGTTACAGCCGTGCGGGTGAGCTTGGTGGAGCGCGGAAAATAGCTTGCGTAGGTGATGAGGATGCCCATACCGAGGCTCAGCGAGAAAAACGCCTGGCCGAGCGCGTTGAGCACAGTGTCCGACGTGACCTTGGAGAAGTCGGGTTTCAGGAAAAATTCAAGTCCCTCGCCCGCTCCTGGCAGAGTGAGGCTCACGCCGCATAGAATGAGCAGGATGATGAAAAGCAGCGGCATCATGATGTTGCTCAGCCGCTCGATGCCCTTCTGCACGCCGAGCATCAGCACTGCTATGTTGAGCACTATCACGATATAGGTGTTGACGAGCACGCCGCCCGGCTCACCTGTCATCTCGTTCATCTTGGCCGTGAAATAGCCGGTGGAAGCAGTAGAGCATCCCTCGTAGAGCGAACCGCTGAGCGATGCCGCCAGGTACTCGAATGTCCAGCCCGCTACTACCATATAGAAGCAGAGTATCATGTAGCTCGCAAGTATCGCCAGAGCGCCTACGGCCCACCACGGCTTGCGGGCGCCGAGGTTCTTGAAGCTGCCGACAGCGTCGCTGCGACCGGCGCGTCCGAGGGCAAACTCGGCCACCATTACCGGAACGCCGAGCAGAAACACACAGGCGATATAGATGATGAGAAACGCGGCGCCGCCATTGGCCTGCGTCTCGGCCGGAAAACGCCACACGTTTCCCAGCCCTACCGCCGAGCCTACTGTCGCCGCTATGAGCCCCAGTTTTGAGGCAAATTGTGTTGTCTTGGCCATTGTTGGGTTTACAAATATGAAGCCGCCCTTTGTGGCGGCTATGAAAATGTTGCAAAATTAATCAAATTTGCGTCAAACTCCAACTTTTAGTTTGCCGTAGCTGTCAAAAGTTAATCGGAAGCCTATCTCTATCAGAGTATGAAAAAAAATAGCGGGTAAAATATTTTTGCGGGTGCAGGAATTTGTGTATATTTGCCGAACATAACCAAGCGCCGTTAGCCGAGCCCGGAGCTGAACATCAGTCACGCCTCGTGTGTTATAGCTATCGGCTCCTTTAAGCCACAAATTGACAAACTATAAATAACCAAATACTACTATGGAATTTTTAACCGACGAGAAGCTCGTCATTGTCGGCGCCGCCGGCATGATTGGCTCAAACATGGCTCAGACCGCTGCCATGATGCATCTTACCCCCAACATCTGCCTCTATGACGTATTCAGCGCCGAAGGCGTAGCCAAGGAAATGCGTCAGTGCGGTTTTGATGACATCAACTTCACCAGCACCACCGATGCTGCCGAAGCATTCAAGGATGCCAAGTATATCATCTCATCGGGCGGCGCACCCCGTAAAGAGGGCATGACTCGTGAAGACCTCCTCGCCGGCAACTCTAAGGTAGCCGAAGAGCTCGGTCAGAACATCAAGAAGTATTGCCCCGATGCAAAATTCCTCGTTGTCATCTTCAACCCCGCCGACATCACCGGCCTTGTAGCCCTTATCCACAGCGGTCTTAAACCCAATCAGGTGGCTACCCTTGCCGCTCTCGACTCGACCCGTCTCAAAGAGGCTCTCGCACAGCACTTCGGCGTAAGCCAGACCGCTGTCAAGAACGCCTACACCTACGGCGGTCACGGCGAGAAGATGGCCGTGTTTGCATCTCCCACCACCATCGACGGCGTGAAGCTCACCGACATCATCGCTGCCAAGGAGACTGTCAACGGCCGTGGCCTCACTCAGATCGAGTGGGAGCAGATGCAGAAAGAGGTTACCCAGGGTGGTGCCAAGATTATCGAGCTCCGTCGCCGCAGCTCTTTCCAGAGCCCCGCTTATCTCTCCGTAGAGATGGTAGCCGCTGCTATGGGTGGCAAGCAGTTTGAGTATCCCGCAGGCACCTACGCCGATACAGAGCGCTTCAACCACGTCATGATGGCTATGCCCTCCGTTATCAACGCCGACGGCGTTTACACCAAGGCTATCGCCGGTACCCCCGACGAAATGGCTGCTCTCCAAGCCAGCTACGAGCACCTCTGCAAGATGCGCGACGAAGTTATCGCAATGGGCGTTCTTCCTCCCGTAGAGAAGTGGAGCGAACTCAACCCCAACCTCAAGTAAGCCTTATCCACTTACAGACAACTCAAAAAAAAACTCAGCCTGCTCACCATCGAGCGGGCTGAGTTTTTTTTGATGATATATATTATTGACGTCGTATGCCGATCGAGAGGCTGCGTCAGCCTCATATAAAATATTCAGCGCCTTTGCTATGGTAGGCGAGGGCGCTGAATATTTTTTGCGGGGAACGCTGAGGGTTAATGCGTGGCGGCTGTGTGGCCGCGGTGTTTCTTTCTCAGCAGGTGCTTTATCCAGATGTAGTAGCCGGTGAGCGGGAGCGACGCGCCGAGCAGTGCGCCGAGTAGCCACAGGATTCTTGTCAGGAGTCCGCCCCAGGTGCCGGTATGTACTGCATATATCCAGCCTCGGAGCTTGTCGGCCGGCACTGAGTCGGCATATTTTGTGGCGGGAGTTACTTCGCCCGACCTGCGGTTGAACTCATATTTGTCGGTGGCGCGTCCGTTGCCGGTGGTGCCTAAGGTGACAGAAGCGGTTTCGGGGGCGATGGTAATCTGCGGGGCGTCGGGGTTCTGTGCCTTCAGCTCATCATATACCTGCTGCCAGCGGCCGAACTCGGAATGATTACGGCGACCCTCGCCGCGTCCTTCTCCGCGACCTTCGCCACGTCCTTCTCCGCGTCCTTCTCCGCGACGACCTTCTCCGCGTCCTTCTCCGCGACCTTCTCCGCGACGACCTTCGCCGCGATTGCCACGGCCTTCGCCCCGATCGCCACCGTTTTCAGACGCTTTTGCATTTGTCTGGGCGCCGAAGTTGCGAGGAGTGTGCTCTACGCCGCATACTGCGTAGAATGCCGTGCGGTACCAGTTGAACGACCATGTGAGGCCGGTCAACGACATGGCAAGTACAAATACCAGCGCATACATGCCTCCGGCCACGTGCAGGCTTTTCCATAGTCCGCGCCAGCCGTCCTTGAATGTTATGGCCATGCTGTGACGGAAATTCACCTTTGCGCGGGGCCACCATATTACTACACCGGTAATAAGTGCAATTACGAATATGAGGGTTGAAATGCCCACGAGAAGTTTGCCTACCTTTACACCGTCTCCGTGCGGGTTGGCGCTGTCGAGAAGCCAGCGGTGAAGCCCGAACATCTTCGAGAAGAAGCCAATGCGCTCATATCTGCCGGTAATCTTGCCGGTGTACTGGTCGATAAATAGCGATGCTCTGCGGGGCTTGGAGAGATTTACCTGGTAGGTGCGGTTTTTGTCGGCAAACACCGTCACGCCGGTGATTGAGACTGAATCGGGCAGCGTGGCCTTAACTGTCTCCATAAGCTCTCCCAACGGGAGAGGATCGCCGTCGGCTGAGCTGACATAGTAGACGTCGCTTTTGGCGCTCCGGGTTATTTCAGGCTCGAAGATGAGCATCGCGCCTGAGAAGCATACCAGTGTGATGATTATTCCGAAAGGTACGGAAAGCCAGAGATGAAGTTTGCGGAATATCTTCATGACGTGTAATTATTCTGCGGGTTCCATGAATCCGAAGCCGGTGATGTCGGAAGCGCCTTCGATGACTACGCCTTTGGTTGCGCGCGCCGTTGCGGTGTCAATGCTGTAGATTGTCGGATAGCCGTTTTCGACATTGATGGGGATATACACGTTGCCGTTCTGATTATATGCGGTTTTGCCGATTGACGAAATGTCGGAGGGCAGACCGGTGACATAGGTCAGCTTTTTTGATGCCGCGTCGAAGATAGCGAGGTCGGTGCCGGCAAAGCCGCTTTCGGTGAGCGGACGGTCGTACATCACCATGAGGAAATAGTTGCCGCCTGCGGGCCAGCAACGCATGAACGACTTGCCGCCGGCCTGCGACTCGATGTCGCAGTAATAGTCGTCGAACTGCTTGCTTCCGGCCGGAATGCGGCACACGCCGGCGTTGAGCTTCGTCTTTTGGAGCGGGTCGGTCATGGTCTTGGCATAGGAGGGTGAGAACACGTAAATATCGCCGTTCTCGGCAGCCCATATCGTCTGATAATACTGCGACCTAAATCGGCCCGTCGGGCTGCTGATGCGGTCGGTCTTCACGAGAGTAGGATTGAGGAAATCGTCGTTGTCGTAAATAGCGACCCAACATTCGTCGGGATATTGCGTGCCCACGAGTTCGCCTGCTTTATACGAGCCTGCACCTGAGCCGCCGGCCTCGTCGTGTACAAGATGCTCGAAGCCCTCACGGATCCACTTGCCGTTGTCGTAGGCTGCGCCATACTGGCTCAGGCCCATTGGTATCGCGCCGCAATAGAGATGCGAGCCGCTCTGTTCGGCGCCGGCGAGGGTGACATATTCGCCGTTGCCGAGGAAATTTTCCAGGAGATAGGGGTGCTCGGCTGTTACGTTGTTGGTCGTGGCTGTCTCGTTCACCACGTCGAGGTAGGTAACGTTGAGCATCATGGCGTGATAGCCGTTGCCGTCTATTACGTCGGCCGACTCTCCAGTCGCCATTGTGAGAATGTCATTGTCGTAGGCGCCGTAGGATGAGAAACGGCTTATGCGGTATTCCGTGCCGCGGGCCTCCATTTCGCCGTTAGCGCCGAGGATGTAGCTGCGTGTGGTGCCGGCGTTGCCCTGATTGTAGGTGAGGGCATAGAGATAGTTTTTGTGAAACACCCACTGTGTGGCGCCGTCGTTGAGCAGGCCGTTGTTGACCGGCGACAGTGTGCCCTCGTCAAGCGAATCGCCGGTGAGCAGCACGTAAGATGTCGCGTTGGAACCCTGTACAGTCGTGGCAAATACGAATTTGCCGTTGGTGCCTTCGGGCTCTTCCCCTTTGTTGGGCTCGTCGGAGTCGGAGCATGATGTAAGCGCAGGAACGGCCAGAGCGGCTGCCATTACGCCAAAGAGAAATGTTTTTTTCATTGCTGTTATTGTAGTTGTTTTATTGTGTCAGTTGCCGAAATTGATTCTTACCTTGCCGTAGAATGCGCGTCCGGCCTTTTGGAGGCTGAAGTTGTCGTACAGCCGCTCGTTGGTGAAGTTGCGGCACTCCAACGATAGGTTGTATCTGCCGTTTTTGATGCCGTAGGATATTGTGAGGTTGTGCGAGAACTGGTCGGGCACCATGTAGTCGTCATTGTTCGAGCCTATGTTGGATGCGTAATAGCAGAACTTGTGGGTGTACTGGTTGTCGTAGGTCACGGTGAGTACATTGCGTTTTTCTCCCAGGCCGTGCCAGTAGAAGTTGATGTCGGAGTCAGCGAACATATAGGGCTGGTTGGGCATGCGTTCGCGGTAGGCCACATTGGCCACAGTGCTTCCCATGGCGGTCTTCATGTTGTCGCGTACGTTCATCTGGGTGAAGTTGCCGCCCACGCTCAGCCACTTCGAGAAGTTGTAGCGTGCCGACACGCTGATGCCCTTGGTATCGACCTTGCCGTAGTTGACGTATGTGGCGGCCGACTTGCCTCCGCTCAGGGCTAGTATGTTGCGCTGAATGTAGTCTCTCGTATCGCGGTAGATGAATCCGGCCTCCACGTATATTATGTTGTTGCCGAAAGCATTGTTGTAGCTTAGGTTGAGGTTTATGTTGTGACTCGATTCCGGCTTGAGAGACATGTCGCCTACTTCAAGGTCCTCATCGCCGAACATCTCCTCGATTGTGGGCAGACGGTAGGCCTTTTCGTACGAAGCTTTCATCTGGAGGCCGAGAGGCATGAACCATGTGCCGGCCGCTCCGTAGCCGAAAGCGTCGACGGAGCGTGTGCTTTTAACGTAGGTGTCCTGAGCGGCAGTCGTTGCTGCCGGGCCCGACACATACTGGTGATACTGTTTGCCGAACGCGGTAAGATTGAACTTGGTGTTGGGTATATAGCGGTACGATACGCCCACGATGTTCTTGCTTGTAATCTTGCCTATCTCTTCGCTGCTCACGGTTGCGGCAAGCAGATCGTCGTTTGAACGGTTGAACGAGTTGAATACGTCGTTGACCGTGAAATGATGGCTGTCGCTGAGGCGGTAATTGGCCGTGAATGTAGTGGACCAGTTGTTGTTGTTGGCCCGCGAGTTCTGATACGACTGTTCGCCGGGCGAATTAAGGCGGTCAGTCTCGCCGCGCCAGTTGTATTTCACGGTGGCTGTGTCGACGTTAATGGTGATGTTGCGGTTGTAGTTGCCCGTTAGCGCCACGTCGAGCCCTTGGGTGAACAGATTGCGTTTGCCGTATTCCAATGCTCCGATAAGCGAGTGGCCGTGACGGTGTTTCTGACCGTAGACAATCTCCTGTCTTACACCCGTCTGCATCTCCTTATACATGTGCGAGTAGGTGAATCCGCCGATAAGGCGGTCGGCCCAAGGCTTGTTCACGAAGCCCAGTTTGGCCACAACGGCTTCATTGTGGTAGGTGTCATTGAAGCGGCGCACATGTTCGAGCTTTTTACGGTTGATTCCGCCGGTGGCGAAATCCTCGACCGGCGAGTCGACCCAGTAGTCGTTGTCGGAATAGTTCTGAAATGCGTTTATCTCATACTTGAAGCCGTTTGCGAGTGTCTGGCCGAAATTGACGTAAGTCTTGTGAGTGTTAAAAGAGCCGTATGAGTATGATGCGTCGAGAAACCAGCGGCGCTGCCGCTTAGGAGTGACTATATTAATCACGCCGCCAATCGCGTCGGAGCCGAATCCTACCGGTACCACTCCGCGATACACCTCGATGCGGTCAGCGAAATTTACCGGGATGTTGTTGATGCCGAAGGAGCTGCCTACCCCCTCCTGGGGCACGCCGTCGATAAACACCTTTACGTGCTTACCGCTGAAGCCGTCCATTGTCACGGCCATATCCGAGCCGACACCTCCGCTCTCGCGGATTTTCATGCCCGGTGCCTTCGACAGTGCTTCGCTGAGGGTCTTTGTGGTGTTGACCAGTTCTTTGGTGTCGACAGCAGTGGCGTTGAAAGCGGAGTTCTTGACCTTACTGAGCGTATTGCCCACCACAATCACCTCAGCCAGCTGCGTGGCCGACTTCAACTTTACATTGAGCTTCACGCGCTCGTCGGCCTTTATGGTCGTTTTCAATTCCAGCATCTCAAATCCTACCGATGAGAACACAATCGTATAGTCGCCTGCCGGAGCGTTGATGTGGTATAGCCCTTTGTCGTTTGTTGTACCTGAATAAGTGGTGCCTTTCAGATATACATTTGCGAAATCTATCGGTTCGCCCTCCGATGAAAGCACTTTACCGGAAATCATGCCGGTAAGTTCTCTTGCGGATATGTTGGACGACATCAGGCACATCACCATTATTGTCAGAATATATTGCTTGAACGAGGCCATTATTTTGTAATATTAATCTTAAATTCCGTGCAAAGGTCGGCGTTTTGCCATTTTCTTAAAATACCTAAATTTGAGTATAGTTGTCGGAACTCGGCATATATCTGGCATTTAGGCGACATTGCGACATAAACAAATTGGCGAAACGCATATTTGTGGTGGTGAATGGATAAAGCTTTTCGCGCTTCATTCCTTTATTTTAAATAATCACATAAGCACGCCAAAATCACAGCGAGACTGTATATCAGGCTTTTGCCTTGCGAAAGTCGACAAAACTCTCCTGCGGGATGTGGATAAACGACAGATTCATTGCATTAAACCTTGACGCATAATATCTGTCATAATTTCGAGTGACCGACAGCAACGCGTTGGAGATTGACTGAAATGCCGCCGCAACTTTCTTGATGCTGAACAGGTTGACCTCGCAGTGCCCGTAGTAAATGAAACATATCGCGCTCTACATAGACCTTACGTTCTGCCTTATCGTTCTGCCGATAATGGCGGTGTTGTCGCCCGTCGAGAGGTGGGTACACTATTTTACGGCCTATGTGGTTCTTGCCGGAGCGTGGCTCTACTTAGTCTACGTCGTCAACCGCGCCTTTACTATCCCGTTTCTGTTCGGAAGCCCTAACCGCAAGGTGGCTGGAGCGATGATGATACTGGTGTCGGTAATAGTGACATTCATTCTTTCGGGCGTGGAGCTGTATGAGCCCAAGCCAAACGTACACGATGCCGGTATAGTGAGGTTGCTGCCCCACATACAGCAGTATCAGCAGGTGCTATGGTCGCTGTTCATGATAGTGGAGGCGTTTAGCTTCGCGGTTGGTCTGCTTGTTCACACCGACATCCAGAAGGCCCGGCTGAGAGCCGCCGAGGCCGAAAGAGATAAGGCGGAGATTGAGCTGTATAAGGCTCAGATAAAGCCGCATTTCATGTTCAATACGCTCAATTCGCTCTATGGGCTTTTTCTGACAGGGAGTAAGCATGCGCTTCCCTCGCTCGAAAAATTCATTTCGATGATGAGATATATCCACACCTCTTCCAATCGTGACCTGGTGCCCTTGCCGGATGAAGCTGAGTATATCAGGAAGTATGTGGAGGTGCAGTCGCTACGGCTTAACGGGATGACGACGGTGGCTCTCGACATCGACGTGAGCCACGGCGCCTTCATGATTCCGCCAATGCTTCTGGTGACATTTGTCGAAAACTGTTTCAAGCACGGAGTGTCGCCGGTCCAGAAGAGCGTTATCCGAATCGGCCTTTCGGAAAAGGGAGGCAACCTCCTGTTTACAACCTCAAACAAGATATTCCCCGCAAAAAGATTAGGCGAACACACAGGCGTACAAAACTGCCGCAAGCGCCTTGAACTGCTCTATCCGGGAAAATATGAACTGACAATCCATAGTGATAGCGACATGTACAATGTATCGCTCCAAATACAGCTGAACCAATGATTAAATGTGTTGCAATAGACGACGAACCAATCGCACTTAGCATAATAGAGGAGTACTGCAAACGTTACGGAGATATTGAGCTGCAGTGTTTCACTTCTCCGGTTGAGGGTATGGCGTGTATCCACGTCACATCGCCCGACATAGTATTTCTCGACATAGAGATGAACTCGCACAACGGTGTGGAGCTTGCCAAGAGCATACCCGAGGGCACCTGCATAATCTTCACTACCGCTTATTCTCAATACGCGCTCGACGGCTTCAATGTCGACGCGGTCGACTTCCTCCATAAGCCAGTGTTCTATCCCCGCTTTCAGCATGCGATGCAGAAAGCCATGGTGCTTGTCTGCGCCCGGGACGGCCTGACCGGGCGACGCGACACGATAACCCTCAAAGTGGAATACAAGACAGTGGTGGTCGACGTGGACGATATCTCATACGTCGAGGCCATGGACAATTACGTCAAAGTGTTCAGGCATGGCCAGCCTACGGTAATATCTCAGATTACCATGAAAGAAATGGAGTCGATGCTTCCCACCGACCGCTTTATCCGTGTACACCGCTCTTTTATCGTGGCTCTGTATGCGATTGAGAAATTCTCCAGCAGGAAGATATTTCTTAAAAACTATGACAGGCTTATCCCCGTTGGCCGAACATATTCCGATGCTTTCAACAATTTCTACAAACACTTCAAACAACACAATATCAGCAAATGAAAAGAATCATCACCATGATGCTTGTGGCTGTCGCAGCATCATTCTCGGCACTTATGTTTGCCGGAACGCCCGTAAGCCAGTCTGAACTGCCCAAGGCCGCCCAGACATTTCTCAGCAAATATTTCCCCGGCGACAATGTGAGAAAAGCCGAAAAGGAGCAGGGCCGCCGCGGCGCCGAATACGAAGTCGACCTGACAAGCGGCGCCGAAGTCGATTTCCGCGACAACGGCGACTGGAAAGAGGTCAAGGCCGCAAAGGGTAAGGCCGTGCCCGCCGCCATAATACCCGCCGCCATAACCAAATATGTCGACGCCAACCATTCCGGTCAGAACATCGTAGAGATTTCGCGCAAGCGTGGCGGCTACGAGATAGAGCTGTCAAACGGCACTGAACTCAAACTGACGGAAGACGCCAAGCCCTTTACCGAAACGCGCGGCGGTCAGCGCGGCAACCGCCGCCAGTAAATCGTCGTCCCGGTTGTCGACGTCTGAGACATTGTCTTAGGCATCATCGCGGGGCGTAACCCGCTCCGCCTGTAATAAAAGAACCGCACCGCGAAAGTCATGTATCCTACTTTCGCGGTGCGGTTGTGTTTACCTGCGGTTCACATGTTAATATCTGCGGTTCACTTTTTAAAGGGCGCCCCTTTTGCGCCGTTTGTCTATGCCGTAATCTTGTAGATTTCGGCGGCGTCGCGGGTCACGACATCGGCCAGCCAGCGAAGGCGGCTTCCCATAGTCAGTAATCCTGATTTTCTTTCCCGCCAAAATAAAATGCAAAGCTATGAAGAAAAATGCTGTCGCCGCCAAAAAAAGTCAGGCCACTACCACGTACACGAAGCCTGCCGATTATCATCCGGGGGAGACAAGCGGCAGGCTCAAAGTTGTGGTTACAGTGGCGGAATCAGCGGGCGGCTTTGAAGCTCATGTCGAGGCTCTTGACCGAGTGGGTGAGGGCGCCCACCGAGATGAAGTCGACGCCTGCCTCTCCGTAGGCGCGTAGGGTGTCGAGAGTGATGCCGCCCGAGCTCTCTATCTCGGCGCGTCCGGCGATGAGCTTCACGGCTTCGGCTGTGGCTTCGGGTGTGAAGTTGTCGAGCATGATGCGGTCGGCCTTGGCTTCTATGGCCTGGATAATTTCGGGTGTGTTGCGCACTTCGACCTCAATGCGGAGGTCCTTGCCCTTGGCTTTGAGATATTCGCGTGCAGAGGCGACAGCCTGTGGTATGCCTCCGGCAAAGTCGACATGGTTGTCCTTTATAAGTATCATGTCGAAGAGACCTATGCGGTGGTTCATGCCGCCGCCAATCTTTACGGCCTCCTTTTCAAGCAGGCGCATGCCGGGAGTGGTCTTGCGAGTGTCGAGGACCTTTGTTTTGAGCCCCGCGAGGCGGTCTTGATAGCGTGCCGTGGTGGTGGCTATACCGCTCATGCGCTGCATGATGTTGAGCATGGTGCGCTCGGCTATGAGCAGCGAACGCACGGCGCCTTCCACCTCAAAGGCCACGTCGCCGGGCTTGACCCGTGAGCCGTCGTTGATATAAACGGTCATTTTCAGGTCGGGGTCGAGGCGCTCGAAAACGCGCCTGGCAATCTCGACGCCGGCAATGATGCCTTCTTCCTTGATAATAAGGCGCTGACAGCCGCGTGCGTCGGCGGGGATAGTGGAGAGGGTGGTGTGGTCGCCGTCGCCTATGTCTTCGGCAAACGCGAGGGTCAGCAAGTCGTCGATAAGCTGCTCGTTGGTTTTCATCGTGAGGATGTGATGATGGGGTTGGAATTATTTTTTGTATCTTTGTGCAAAATTAGGAATAAAAAGCCAATTATGAAAATAACTCTGCTCACGGTAGGGCGGTCGACCAACTCCCACGTCGCGCGGCTGGTTGACCACTTCGCGCTGCGCGTAGGCCGCTATATCGACTATGCCGTCGAGGCGGTGCCGGATGTCAAGACCACCCGCACCACCACCGAGGAAAAGCAGCGTGAGATGGAGGGCCGCAACATCCTTTCGGCCCTCCGCCCCGGCGACTTCCTGTGGCTGCTCGACGAGCACGGCACCGAGTACACCTCGCGCGAGTTCGCCCGTGAGATTCAGCGCCGCATGGCGGCGGGCGTCACCAAGCGCATAGTCTTTGTAGTGGGGGGCCCCTACGGCTTCTCACCGGATGTCAAGGAGCGCTCCGACGCCCTCATATCGCTGTCGCGCATGACCTTTCCTCACGAGATGGTGCCGCTGCTGTTTACCGAGCAGGTCTACCGCGCCATGACGATACTGCGCGGCGAGCCGTATCATCATGACTGACTTTTCCGCATTACACATACGAAATATTAGCAACAGATTGCCGCTACTCCCATGACTGTACCCCAACTCATCGCAAGTAAGTCAAAAGGATTTTCCATAGAGGTGCTGCCTCCCCTCAAAGGGCGCGGCATAGGCCAGATATTCGACAATATTGACCGTCTTGCCGACTATGGCCCCCACTATATCAACATCACAACTCACCGTTCAGAGCTGGTGTTCCGCCCTTCGGCCGACGGCCTCTATCAGCGTGTTAGCGAACGAGCCCGTCCGGGCACTGTGGCTGTTGCCGCCGCCATACAACAGCGCTACGGCATACCGTCCGTGCCGCATATCATCTGCTCGGGCTACTCCAAGCTCGAAACGGAGTATGCGCTCATCGACCTCAACTTCCTCGGCATCACAAACTTGTTGCTGCTCCGCGGCGACAAAGCCCACCACGAGAGCCGCTTCGTCCCCAACCCCGCAGGCCATGCACATGCGTCGGAGCTCCAAGGGCAGGTCAACGATTTCAACCGCGGCTTGTTTATCGACGGCACCGAAATGGAGATTGTGAGCGGCGGAGCACGCCCCGAATTCAGCTATGGAGTGGCAGGCTATCCCGAGAAGCACGAGGAGGCCCCCAACTCCGACTTCGATCTCCAATGGCTCAAGCACAAGGTCGACCGGGGAGCATCATATATCGTGACGCAGATGTTTTTCGACAATGCCAAGTACTTCGACTTCGTGGAGCGCTGCCGCGCCGCGGGCATCAACGTGCCCGTGATTCCGGGCCTGAAACCGGTGTGCACGTCGGGGCAGCTCACTGTGTTGCCGCGAGTGTTTCATATCGACCTGCCCGACGACCTCGTGAGGGAGGTGTCGGCGTGCGGCACAAATGCCCAAGCCGTGAAAGACGTGGGCGTGGAGTGGCTCGTACACCAGATGAAAGAGCTGTATGACGCCGGAGTGCCGTCGGTGCATCTCTATTCGCTCAACGCTACGGAAAGCGTGAGGCGCGCGCTCGCCTCGATTTTCTAAACGGGAGGCTGTCATGAAGTTTGCCGACATACCGGGACATGACGACGTAAAGGATCGGCTGCGCAACCTTGTTGACAGCGGCCGTCTGCCCCATGCGCTGCTGCTCGAAGGCCAGGCCGGGATTGGCAAGCTTGCCTTGGCTCGCGCTTTGGCGCAGTATATCCACTGCACCGGACGCCGCCCCGGCGACACCGACAGCTGCGGAGTCTGCCCGTCGTGCCGTCAGAGCCGCTCGCTCAACCATATCGACACTTTCTTTGTCTACCCTGTCACGCGCACCGAAAAGATGGATTACGCACCGGTGTCGGATGAGTTCGCCCCGGAGTGGCGCGAATATCTCGGCATAGACACCGACCGCCAGCGTGTGTTTCAGGATATTGATGCATGGACTGATTCTTTCGGCAAAAAAGGCTCGGCGCTCATAACCTACGCCGCAGAAAGCGGCGACCTGATTCACAAGCTCTCGATGACGAGCCATACGTCGGCCTACAAGACCGTAGTGTGGTGGCTGCCTGAGAGGATGAACCAGGAGTGTGCCAACAAGTTGCTGAAAATGATAGAGGAGCCGTACGAGGGTACATGTCTGATTATGGCCTCCGACCGTCCCGACCTCATCCTGCCCACCGTGTACAGTCGCCTGCAACGTGTGGAGGTGTCGCGCTACGATGACAGCGCAATCGCAGCCTATCTTGTGGCGCGCATGGGCATCGACGACGCAGCCGCACAGGCGGCCGCCCACAACGCCCGCGGAAGCATGCGCCGCGCCATGACAATGGTGAGCGCCAACACGTGGACCCGCACCATGTTGCCGCGCTTCATGGAGCTGATGCGACTCGCCTATCAGCGCAACGTGGGCGAACTGCGCCGCTGGGCCAACGACCTTGCCGGCGACGGCCGCGACCGTGCCGCCGCGTTTTGTGATTTCGCTGCCTCCCAGGTGCGTGAAAACTTCATGGCCAGGCTTGCCGGCCTCACCTCGCCGCTGGTCTACATGACGCCCGACGAAAGCGCTTTTGCAAAAAAATTCTGCCGCTTCATCACCGAAGCCAACGCCGAGCCGCTGATACGTGAGTTTGGCGATGCCAGGCGCGACATTATCGGCAACGCCAATGTAAAGATTGTGGCCTTCGACCTGGCCCTCAAAGTGATATTGCTGCTCCTTCCGCCCAAGAAATGACCCCGATGCTCCGCCTCGTGGCGAGGGAATACGCTCGGCGCCACACTCCCGATCAGCTGGCCTCGATATGCTTCGTGTTTCCCAATAAGCGAAGTGCCACCTTTTTCCTGCGTTATCTCGACCTTGAAATGCGCCGGCCACATATCGAGCCTGAGGTGATGACTATCTCCGACTTCACGGCATCGCTCTCCCCCCTTGCTGAAGCGCCACGATTCATGCAGCTCGCCACGCTCTATGAGGCTTACCGCACTATCGCACCGGATTCGGCTCCCTACTTCGACCGTTTCCTGTTCTGGGGCGAAACGCTACTCGGTGACTTCGCCGACGTGGACCGCTATCTTGCCAACACCCGCGAGCTCTTCTCCAACATTGAGGAGCTGCGCGAGATAAACTCGACATATCTCACCGCCGAGCAACGCGACATCATAAGGCAATATTGGGGCGACGGCGCGCCGGGGCTTGACTTTGAGCCGCGCGGCGACAGCGACGAGGCCGAACGCTTCTGGACTCATATCAGGCGGCCGGGTGAAAAGGCTCGGTCAACCGACAAGTTTGTGAGCTTGTGGAGCGTACTGTCGCCGCTCTACGAGCGCTTCAACGCCATGCTCGAAGCTGATGGCTACGCAACGTCGGGACGCCATTACCGCGATGCCGCCCGTATGCTCGCCGAACTCGGCGGCGACACCCCGGGCCTCGACGCCTCCCGCTACGTGTTTGTCGGCTTCAACTTTCTCTCGTCGGCAGAAGTTGCCATCTTCAAAGCGCTTCAAAAGGCGGGCCGCGCCGACTTCTACTGGGACGTGCGGTCGCGTGCTTTTGCCGTGGAGGGCAACAAGGCCGGCGCCATGGCACTGCGCGGTGCGGCGCTTTTCCCCTCGCTCTACGAGATAGAGGAGCCCGAGGCTCCATTTCCGCGTATCGAGGTCATCGGTGTGGCCTCGGGCGTGAGCCAGGCCAAAGTGGCTGCGGGGCGTCTGAGCGATTGGTATCGCAAGGGGCTTATAGGGGCGTCGGCCGACGACGCTTCGGGCACCGACACAGCCGTAGTGCTCGCCGACGAGGCGATGCTCATGCCGATGCTCAGTTATCTGCCCGACGAGACCGGCACCACAAACGTCACCATGGGCTTCCCGATGAAGCTCACGCCTGTTGCGGCCGTGATGCGGTCGGCAATAGCCCTGCAACGGCGCATGAGGCTTGTGGCGGGGCGCCCCGCGTTCTTTTACGAAGATGTGGTGTCGCTGTTGTCGCAGCCGGTGGTGCGGAGCATAGCTCCTGCCGAGACCGATGCCATGCTGCGTGCCATATCTGAGCGGCGCCTGTTTACCGTCGACGCTGCCAAAGCCGCCGAGGATAACCCGCTGCTGGCGCCCCTCTTCACCACGCTTGGCCCCGCCGGCGAAGCCTCGCTCGAAGAGTCGGCGACCTATATCGCGTCGCTTATAGAACTGTTTTCGCGCTACGCTACCGAGGAGGAGCGCCCTGTTGAGCGCCGCTTCCTCATGGCCTATCGCGCAGCCCTCGACGAACTTGTCGACGCTTTCCGCCGCCGTGGTATAGCCATGCGCGAGTCGACTATGGCATCGATGCTCGAACGGGCCCTTGCCACGGCCACGGTCAACTTTGTGGGCGAGCCGTTGCGCGGCGTGCAGATAATGGGTATTCTGGAAACGCGCTCGCTCGACTTCGACAACATAATCATGATGTCGATGAACGAGACCGTGTTTCCGCGCCGCCACTCGCGCCCGTCGTTTATCCCCGAAGCGTTGCGCCATGCTTTCGGCCTGCCGGGCAAAGACCTTGCCGAGAGCGTCTACGGCTACTACTTTTTCCGTCTGCTGTCGCGTGCCCGGCGCGTCACCCTGCTCTACGATGCTCGCACCGTAGGCATCGAGAAAGTGGGCGAGATGTCGCGCTACATATCGCAGCTGATATATCTGTTTCCCGAAGCGAAAGTAGTACACCGCTCGGCGGTGTTCCCCGAGCTGGCAAGCTCCCGCCGGCCCGTACTTACCGTCGCCAAGACTCCCGCCGTAATGGAGAAGCTGATGCGCTTTACCGAGCCGGGCTCGGGGCGCAACTTCTCGGCATCGTCGCTCAACACCTACATCAATTGCCCCATGCAGTTCTATCTGGAAGCAGTGGAAGGGCTCAATTTCGCCACTGAGACCGACGGCGCCGACTTCATCGACTACTCCACGTTTGGCACAATAGTGCATGAGGTGGCGCAGAAACTCTATGAGGATATGGCCGGCCGACGCGCCGACCGCATTATTCACCCCGAGACGCTACGCGCCGTTGCTGACAACCGCATGGCCATAATGCGGCTTGTCACGGCAGCAGTCAACCGCAATTATCTTCATCTTTGCGGCCGCGACGAGCCCGACCGCTTCGATCCGCTGCGCGGCGAGTCGAAAGTGCTGGCCGGCATCGTGGTGGAGCTGATGCAGTGCATGCTGAGGCGCGAGGCAGCGACGGATCGTGCTTTCCGCTTCGAGCGGGCTGAGTTTCCGCTTGCGGGTCAGGTAAAGGTTTCCGACAAGTTGCCGCCGGTAAACATCCGTCAGATAATTGACCGTATCGACTACTCGGGCCACGGTGACACCCTCCGTTTCGTCGACTACAAGACCGGCGGTGACAAGCTTGATTTCAGTTCGGTGGCGGCCGCGTTTGACGGTACGGGACAAAATCGCCCCAAGGTGCTGTTTCAGCTCATGTTCTACTGCCTGTGTTATCGGAGCATTACAGGCTACGACGGGCCCATACAGCCGTTTGTCTATCTTGTGCGCTCGATGTTCACGGAGCAGTTGCGCCCCGTCACTGTCGGCAAGGAGCCGCTTGTGGATTACCGCGACAGGCTGCCGGAGTTCTCGGAACATCTGGCTCAGCTCATCGAAGAAATTTTCGACCCCGAGAAGCCATTTGAGGCGCGGGTAAACAATCCCGACTACGACGGCCACAACTGCGGCTTCTGCCGCTTCAAAGATATTTGCAATCCTCCCGAGCGCTGACAACCATTTGAAGCCCATCAGTATATGTCAGGTCTGTACGTACATATCCCTTTCTGCCGCTCCAAATGCGCTTATTGTGATTTCTATTCGCTTGCGGCTCGCTCGCTCGACGCTACGGCCTATGTCGATGCCGTGCTGACCGAGTTGGCGGCGCGCCGTGACGCCTATTCCGGCCGCTTTGCCACGGTATATGTTGGCGGAGGCACGCCGTCGGTACTTCCGCCCGGAGAGTTGGGGCGGCTTGTCTCGGCTCTTGCCTCCGAAGCGCGCTCTGATGCCGAGATAACTGTGGAAGTCAACCCCGACGACATAACCCCAGGCGTTGCCGCCACTCTCCGCGCCTCGGGCGTGAATCGTGTGAGCATGGGGGTGCAGAGTCTCGTCGACGCGGAGCTTACAGCCATAAGCCGGCGTCATGATGCCATGGGAGCCATCGCCGCCATAGCCATGCTCCGCGAGGCAGGAATCAATAACATAAGCTGCGACCTCATGTATGGCCTGCCGGGACAGTCGCCCGAAAGTTTCGCCTTGTCAATAGAGCGGTTGCTCCACGAGGCGCCCGACCATATTTCGGCCTATCTTCTCAGCTATGAGCCTGGAACGCGGCTCACGCGCGACCTCGAAGCCGGGCGTATTTCGCAGGCCACCGACGATGAAGCCGAAAACTATTACGATATGCTGTGCGGGACCTTGCGCGAGGCCGGGTATGAACATTACGAGATAAGCAACTTCGCGCGGCCCGGGCGCCGTTCGCGTCACAACTCGTCGTACTGGAATCCCGCTGTGGCTTACCTCGGTCTCGGGCCGTCGGCCCACAGTTATGACGGTCGCAACCGTCGCCGGGCAAATGTCGCGTCGGTGCGACGCTATCTCGCCGCCCCGGCGCATGCTTCCGACCCGGAGCTATGCGAGACGCTATCGCCGGAGCAGCTATTTGACGAGCGTCTGATGCTCGGACTGCGCACAGCCGACGGGCTCGACACGTCGACCCTCGACCCTCGCTTTGCGGAGCCGATGATGCGACGTGCCAAGCCGTGGATAAGTTCGGGAGCGTTGGTTTTGGACGGCGGAGTGATGACGGTGTCCGAAAGGTCGTGGCTGATAGCCGACGCTATTCTTTCCGACCTTTTCGCCGACTGAGGTCAGGGCTTTTTCTGATAGAAGCGCACCCAGTCGACAGCCATTTCTACGGGTAAATCGACAGGATTGACGTCGCCTACCCAGTTGCCGCCGAGCTGCATGTCGATGAGCAGGTAGAACGGAGCGTCGGCAAACGGGAACTGCCACGGCTTGTCGGTCGTTATGCGGGGATAGGTGAATGTGTGCACGTCGTTGATATAGAAGCTGAGGGAGTCGGGGTACATCTCCACGGCATACACGTTGTAGTCGTCGGGGTTGATAGGGCCGATGGCGTAGTGAGGCGGGATAGTGTCGAGTTTAAGCTCAAGTGTGTAGCGGCTATGGACTGTCTGATAGGCTATTGAGTCGTAGCTCAGGCGCTCCATGATGTCGATTTCGCCGCCGTCGGGCCATTTGGTCGCGGGATAGGCCGGGTCGGGCAGAAGCCAGATAGCGGGCCACGCGCCCTGTGCAGCTCCGAGGCGGGCGCGTATTTCGAGTCGTCCGTTGCCAAACGATTTCTTGCCGCGGGTGTAGACACCGCCGGTGAGATAGGGCACTGAGTCGTTGTCGCCCTCGTAGGCGCAGATGCCGTGAAGCACGAGGTTGCCGTCGCGCATCTCATAGCAGGTGTCGGCGGAGGTCATATAGTTGTTCCAATCGGCCGTACCGCGGGGTATGCGTGTCCATGTGGCTGTGTCGATAGCCGTGCTGTCGAAGTTCTCTTCCCATACGAGTTGCCACTCGCCGGAATCGGTGTCGGCGACCTTGTGGCATGATGATGCCGTGGCGGCAAGTAGCGCGCCCAGGGCGATTGAGGTGATGATTGATTTCATGGCATAATGGTATTGTTGGGGTCAAGGGTGGGATGCTCAGAGCGGGAGGAGGCGCGGACGCCGCTTTTGCGAGCCGAGGGCTACGCTCACGGTGAGGCGCTGATAGAAGGTGAAGTTGTCGGCTGCAAGATTGAAGTCGAGGCTCGCACGCATGGCCACGCGGTCGTTGCCGATAAGTAGGGCGGCGATGCTGAGGCGGTCGGTCCAGGCAGACGCATAATATGGTTCACCCTGGTCGAGCAGGGCACCGTAGCGGCTATATATAGGGAATAGAGCTTTTCCGGCATAGAGTGTGTTTTTAGCTTCGAGTCGGCGCCATGAAGCACCTGCTTCAAGCCAAAGGCCGGCGCGGCTGAGCCAGTCGGAATCGCCGCGGTCGCGGCTTATGGAGGCAAGCAGGCCTGCGTGAAAGTAGCCGGTGAAAGCGCCGTCGGGAGTGACAGGCCGCCAGTCGAGGCCCACATAGGGGTTGATGATGAAATTGTCGATCACATGCTGGTCATCGGTAGCGTCGGAGGTGCGGGCGAGATGATTCATCATAGCCAGGCCGCCGGCGACAAATCTGCGGCGGCTCCACTCGCCATGCGCGATGATGTTGAACGCTTCGCGCTGCGTGGCCGACTGCATACCGCGCCAGTCGATGAGGGCTTCAACAAACCCCGTTGCGTTCCGGTACTGAATCATGGCGCCGCGGATGTTGCGCTGCCAGTAATATACCGAATCGCTCCAAATGTAGTTGGGCAACGGGCGTATGAGCTGTTCGCGGCCAAACATTCCGAGCGCGCCCGACAGCCCGTCGTGCCCGTCATACCGGTAATAGAGCGTGGGGGAGATGCGGTGGCCGTTCCATTCGGAGCCTATCGGCTGGGTCCACACCGCGCCTCCGGCCAGACGGTGGGTCGCCTCGGCGTCGAACGTAACGCCTATTTCGGGGGCAAGCTGAGTCTGGAAATAAGTTTTGGTGTCGGTGTACCGCGAGTCGCCCTCGCGGTTGTCGAACATGGTATAGAAGTCCACACCCCAGTAGAGACGCAGCGGCTCTTTGGCGCTTGCTGTGAGCGCGAGCAGCGCGGTGATGATTAGTGCGAGGGGTCTCATGACCTTGAAGGCGAAGGTGTAGGGTCTACTCGATCCCACCGGTAAAGTCGGTCTGACGGGCGTATCTTACACGGTACGGGGATAGAGAAGCTGTCGCCCTTTACAGCCTTGGCTACCGGCACTTCGCCTACGCGTATCTCGCCCACGGTGAGGGTCACAGCTCCTGTCGTGGGGCCTATGATTACCACCTCGTCGCCGGTGGATATTTCGCCGGCCTCCATGTAGAACTCTCCCACACCTATGCGCGGGAAGTGGCGCACCCCCTTGGCTGCGTAATGCTTGACGCGCGTGGCCGACGAACCATACTTTTTCGACCACTCGCCAAGACGTCGGCCCAGATAGTAGCCGTCCCAGAAGCCGCGGTTGAACACCTTTTGCAGCTCGCGGGTGAGGTCGTCGGCCAGTTCGCAGCTGAACGTGCCGTCGGCCACGGCTCGTAGAGCACGGTCGTAGGCTCGAACCACAGTGGCCACGTATTCGGCTCCGCGTGCACGGCCCTCAATCTTGAACACCCGCACTCCTGCGTCGGCCATGCGGTCGATGAAGTCGATAGTCTTGAGATCCTTGGGCGACATTATGTACTTGTTGTCGATTTCAAGTTCGCTGCCTGTTTCGATGTCGGTGACGCGATAGCCGCGGCGGCATATCTGGCCGCACTCGCCGCGGTTGGCAGAGCGGTTCATCTCATGCAGGCTCATGTAGCATTTGCCCGATACGGCCATGCATAGTGCGCCGTGACAGAACATCTCTATTTTGAGCAGTTCGCCGCGCGGGCCGGTCACGTTGTCGGCGATAATGGACTCGTGTATAGCCTTGACCTGTTCAAGCGAAAGCTCGCGGGCCAGTACCACTACGTCGGCCCACTGCGAGTAAAACTTCACGGCCTCGATGTTGGTGAGGTTGACCTGGGTGGAGATATGCACCTCGATGCCACGTTTACGTGCGGCGAGGATAGCCGAAATGTCGGAGGCTATGACAGCGGTGACTCCGGCCTCGGCGGCGGCGTCGAGAATCGCTTCGAGTTTGGGGCGCTCGCCATCGTAAATCACGGTGTTGACGGTGAGATAGGTGCGCACTCCTGCCTCGGAGGCCGTGGCGACGATAGCGCGGAGGTCGTCGAGGTTGAAGTTGGCCGCGGAGCCGGCGCGCATGTTGAGCCCTTCGACGCCGAAATATACGGCGTCGGCGCCGGCATCGATAGCGGCCCGGAGCGATTCGTAGCTCCCCACGGGAGCCATAAGTTCAAAGTCGTTTCGTGTCATAGTGCTGTGTCGTTCAGAGAGTGAGGAGTATGGTGCAGCCCACGGCCCGCGGCGATGCTGCCGGTACTACGGCGAGCTCATAGCTGCGGGATGTTGTGGAGGCGGAGGCGCCCCCCTGTCGGCGGTCAAGGCGGAGCAGGCGTCGCTCCAACGGGAGCAGCCATGTAGCCGCACGGGCCGACAGTATGCCTATGCCTGCGCCGGCAATGCAGTCGGAAAGCCAGTGGTGGCGTCCGGCCATGCGCATTGCGGCCACGCCGGCCGCCACTGTGTATCCGGCCGCGCCCCAGGCGTTGCCGTAGGTGAGTCGCATGAGTTCGGCGCCGGCAAATGCCGTAGCCGTGTGGCCCGATGGAAACGACCGGTTGTCGGAGCCGTCGGGCCTGCGTCGGCCCACGACGCGCTTTACCGGCTGCGTAATCGCTTCGAGTATGACGAAAGACGTGACGGAAAGCAGTGTCCTGTCGACTATGCCGCAACGGGCCTCCACGCCTATCGCTCCAAGCCCAATCTGGGCCGCATATGGCAGCCATTCGGCGCCCTCGGCTATGCGCCAGCTCCGGTGCGAGCCGATAGCGTGGTCGACTTCGGAGTCGATATGTTGCCTCCACCAGTGGCTCGCCGAGCCGAGTGAGCCTGCGGCCGTGAGAGCCACCGGTACGATAAACTGCCTGGCCTCCACGCGTGTGGCGAGGGTATCTGGGCGTTGGGCCTTTACGTTGGCGACAGCCAACAACGAAGCGAGCAGGAGCAGGATAGCTGTTTTCATCGGTTAAAGTACCAGTTGTGGTCGACTATGCGTGTCGCGCCGGGAAACTCGCGGCCGGGGAGCGCGAGCCTTACGGCCCGCTTGACCGGGCGGTCGAGATAGCGGGGCGAAGTGGTGTTGAAGCTGTTGATGCGCACGCGGCCCGACGAGTGGATGTAGATGCCGCCGCCGTCGTAGATTGCCACGTGGGTAATGCGTTGGCTCTCCGGCTCGTTTTCAGGGCTGAAAAAGAGGAGGTCAGCGGGTTGGAGGAGGTGAGGCGTAGTGTGGTCTACGGCTATGCCGCAGGTCGCTTGTTGCGAGGCGTTGCGCGGCAGGATGAATCCCGAGGCGAGAAAAGCTACCTTTACAAGCCCTGAGCAGTCGACCCCTTTGGTGGTAGTGCCACCCCACAGATAGGGAACACCCGTGAGCGAATAGGCCGCGGTGAGGATAGCCTGTGGGTCGTACACGCGCTGCGACCAGACGTCGAGCGGCTCAACGGCTGCTGTCTCGACGTAGCCGGCGCGCCCGTCGGGCAGGCTTATCGCCGTAAAGCCGGCTCCGGGCCGTGGTACGTCGCCTTCGAGTATCGAGCCGAGTACGAGGTCGGTTACTATGTTGTCGGCCACATAGCCGGCCGTAGTGTCGGCTACGGCATGGGTCTCGGTCATAGAGGTGACTACCAGACGCGTCGCGTCGCGCCAGCGCTCCATTTGCTCGCTGGTCATTACCGTGACCGACGGTGCGTCGGCCCATGCCTGATAGCCGTCCGGGAGCTCGCATAGCATCCAGTCGCCGCGGGTTTCGACAATCCTCACCGGGGTGCCGTAGGATGCTTGTGTGGCGAGCTCGGCCGACTGTGCGGGCTGCGAGCGGAAGTTGGCGGCCGAAAGGTCGACAAGCCCGAAAGCGGGGGCGGCCTCCGGCTGTTGTGCCGATGCCGCTCCCGCTGTCAGGAGTAGTATTATATTGACAATCAGTCTGTGCAAGGCGATGAAAGCAGAGTGTTATTTGCCGGCTATGCGGGTTATCACTGCCTTTATCTTGTCGGCCAGGGCATCGGCCTCGGCCATTGTGGCGGCTTCGGAGTAGATGCGGATGATAGGCTCGGTGTTGGACTTGCGGAGGTGAACCCACGACTCGGGGAAGTCAATCTTCACGCCGTCGATGTCGGTGATTTTTTCGGATGCGAACTCTTTCTTTACCTCGGCGAGGATTGCGTCGACGTCGAGCTCGGGAGTAAGCTCAATCTTGTTTTTGGCTATCGAGTAGGCAGGGTAAGTGGCTTTGAGCTCCGACACCTTTTTGCCGCTCTTGGCGAGGAGTGTGAGGAAGAGTGCTACGCCTACCAGTGCGTCGCGGCCATAGTGTGCGGCGGGATAGATGACGCCGCCGTTGCCCTCGCCGCCAATGACTGCGCCGGTCTTCTTCATCAGGGTGGTGACGTTGACCTCGCCCACTGCGGAAGCGTTGTAGGTGCAGCCGTGGCGCTCGGTGATGTCGCGGAGCGCGCGCGACGAGCTTAGGTTGCTCACGGTCGAGCCGGGAGTGTTGGCAAGCACGTAGTCGGCTATCGACACGAGGGTGTATTCCTCGACAAACATCTCGCCATTTTCCATGACAATGGCGAGGCGGTCAACGTCGGGGTCGACTACAAAACCTACATCGGCGCGTCCCTCTTTCATGAGGTCGGCAATCTGGGTGAGGTTTTCGGGGATAGGTTCGGGGGTGTGTGCAAACTTGCCGGTGGCCTCGCAGTTGAGCTCGATTACATTCTCTACGCCGAGAGCGCGGAGCAGCTGGGGTATTATGACGCCGCCCACCGAGTTTACGGCGTCGACGGCAACGGAGAAGTTGGCTTTGCGGATAGCCTCGACGTCCACGAGGTCGAGTGCGAGCACCTGGTCGATATGACGGCGGTTGTAGGTGGTGTTGGCGAACTCATGGCCGAGTTCGTCGACGCCGGCAAACGAGTAGGCCTCTTCGGCGGCTATGCGGAGCACTTCCTTGCCCTGGGCGTCGTTGAGAAATTCGCCGTGCTCGTTGAGGAGTTTGAGGGCGTTCCACTGCTTGGGGTTGTGGCTTGCTGTGATGATAATGCCGCCGCAGGCGTTCTCGCCTGTCACGGCTATCTCGGTGGTGGGAGTGGATGCAAGGCCAATGTTGACCACGTCGAATCCCATGCCGCAGAGAGTCGACACTACGATGCCGCTCACCATCTCGCCCGAGAGGCGGGCGTCGCGGCCCACGACTATCACGTTGGAGGTCTTGGTGGTGGTTTTGCGAATGAAAGTTGCGTAGGCGGCCGTGAATTTCACGATGTCGAGGGGTGAGAGGCCGTCGCCCGGTACACCGCCTATGGTGCCGCGGATGCCGGAGATGGATTTGATGAGTGACATGGTCGGTATATTAAGGTTGTTTGTTTACGTAAATGTGATGACTTGCGGGAGTGGGAGCCGGGTCAGAGCTTGCTCGGAAAGTAGCGGATGTCGTAAAGCATCGGCTGCACGTAGGAGGACTCGGCGGTGGGGCCGAGCTCGGCCTTTACGATGAGATTGACGCGGCAGTTGAGTGGCAGGAAGCGTAGCGGAGCCTGGATGCCGGTGCCACTGGATGAAGTTGAGGGGAGGGTATAGTCGTTGTAGCGGAAATAGGCCGGCGAAGAGCCTGCCCAGTCGTTGGAATTGGACGGCTCCATTTCCTCACCGCTTACATAGTTGGATAGATTGTAGCGGGTGTATCGGAAATAAATGAGCTGGTTGTCGACTGCTTTGGGGCCCGAGCCGGCGTCGATAACCTGCATGAAGAGCTTGCCCTCATCATCAATCTGATAGTAGGGAGCGTTCTCGCCGACTTCGAAAATGGTGTCGGCCGGTACGCTGGATTCTACACGGTGGTCGGCCAGGAAGCGGTTAACTGATTTGCTCTCGGCGCTGAGAAGTTTGGTATATGACTCGTCATCTTCGCATGAAGAGAGTGCGGCGCCGGAGATTACTGCGGCGACCATGAGAGTGATAAGTCGGAAGATTGGTTTCATTGTTGGTTTGATGGTGATATATTGGTTGGAGAGATTAGTTGTCGGGTTGCGTTGCGAGCAGGCTGTCGTACTGTGGCATTATGCTCTCGACCACAGCCATGCAGTCGGTCAGTGAGCCGTGAAATTCGCCTCCGGCAGCATTTAGGTGTCCGCCGCCGCCGAAGTGTTCGGCACAAAGGCGGTTGACCGGAAATGAGCCTACGCTGCGCATCGACACTTTTACGAAGTCGGTGCGGTCTTCGCGTAAGAATATCGAGTATTCAATGCCCAGAATGGCGAGCGGCTGGTTGACGAGGCTTTCAGTGTCGCCGCGCGAATAGCCTCGCTCTTTCAGCTCGTCGAGCGACAGGGTGATTACGGCGGCACGGTGGTTGCGGTGGAGTGCCATTTTCTCCGACAGGGCATAGCCGCAGAGGCGTATGCGCGATTCGGTCGACTCGTTCCATGCGCGGCGGTAAATCTCGTCCTTGTCTATGCCGCGTGTGAGCAGTCGCGCGATGATGAGGTAGAGGTCGGGAGAGTTGGAGTTATAGCTGAAATTGCCGGTGTCGGTCATCATGCCGGTGTAGAGGCAGGTGGCCGCGTCGGTGTCTATGAGCTCTTCGAGGCCGGCTGCCGCGAGCACGTGGTAGAGCAGGGCGCAGGTCGATGAACTCGACGGGTCGCTGATTGCGAGGTCGCCCGGCATATTGAAGTCGAGATGATGATCGATGGTGATGCGACGCGCAGACGATGCCTCGACATATCGCCCGAGCCGGTCGATACGGCGCAGATCGTTGAAATCGAGGCAGAATACGAGCTCCGCCTGTGCGAGAGTGCGTTCGGCCACGTCGGGAATCTGCGATGTTATGATGATGCTCGACGCTCCCGGCAGAAACATCAGGTTGCGCGGGGGCATGTCGGGTGTCACGACACGTACACTCTTACCCATGGCGGTGAGCACATGAGCGAGGGCGAGCGACGAGCCGAGAGCGTCGCCGTCGGGCGACATGTGGCACACAATCGACACGCGACGTACGCTGTCGAGCATCCGGCGCAGCTTGCGCATTGCCGACTGTGTGATGCTTCGGGGCGTGGCGGGCACAGGTATATTGAGTGTTTCGTTCATTGTAAGGTCGGATTCTTGTGCTGCGGTAGCGCATAATCATCCGCAAAGTTACGCAAAATTCCCGATTAAATAGCCTGTGAACGCATATAAGTGGGGTGGCCGGGCGCGTCGTGGCGCATATTTAGCTTGCCGCGGGCGAGGCTAAGGCCGCAGCGCGAAGCGGAGCGTGGCGCCGTCGAGCGAGGGGAAAGTCATGGCGAGGGTGCGCGCCGCGAAGTCATACACGGCGTATGAGTCGGCGGCAGCCGGGATGGTGTCGCCGTGCGCGTCGTACCAGTCGAGGTCATATTGACCCTGAAACGGCGTGGGGCGCAGTCGTCCTTTCAGCATCCCAGGGCGCCAGAACTCCGGTTCCACCTCCGCTCCGCCCATATAGAGTATCATGAAGTTGCCGTCGCCTTCGGGTACTACGGCGAGGCTGTAACGGCCTCCCGGACGCGCGATAGCTTGGTCGCCCGAGCGGTCGAGGTAAGTGTATAGACCTGACGGGACCTTGGCCGACGCCAGTGCGGCGTCAATGTCGCCGGCCGTCATTCCGGCGAGACGTTCGGCACGCGGCAGCGGCGCCTCTTCGGTGACAAGCAGCGCCACTTCGACACAACCACGCGCCACGAGCGTGGCGGTAGCACCCTCGGGTGACTTCACGGGAACGCTCATCACCGGTTGTAGTCGTGTTTTTCCGGCCGATACGGTGAGGGTGTCGCCGGCGGCGTTCCATTCAAGGGCGTAGCTGTTAAAGCGGCCTTCGGTGTCGAGGCCGGCGGCATCGCGCGAGGCGAGAGTGTCGCCGCCGAGCGTAAGGGTGAGGCGTATGACACGCCGGTCGTCGATGTTGTCGGCAATGTCGGCCCGTCGGCGCGCGGTGAGCGTCATATCGCCTATGCCTATACCGAACCATGCGGGTGAGTCGCCGGTTGCAAGCCGGCGCGGGTCGTCGACGGCGATACGTGCCTCGACGGCAGCACAGCGACCGGAGCCCACGGCCGGAAACGCGGCCACGGTGTCGCAAAATGCCGTGGGTGCGGAAACGTGATATACCCGTGGCGGCATAGCCGGTGCCGATACGGCGACGGCAATAGCCGACAGGATGAGAGCCTGAAAGCGTTTCATCACTTCATGAGGCTGATTACGCGGTCGGTGAACTCGTCGCGGCCGAGCGATGCGGGAAGCCAGTTGATGACGAAGCCTCGGCGCTCCATGCCGCGAAACCAGGTCATCTGGCGCTTGGCAAATTGGTGGATGGCTATTTCAAGCTGCCGCCGCATCTCGTCGTAGGTAAGTTCGCCGAGCAGGTGACGCGTGATAAACCGGTATTCGAGGCCGTAGTTAATTAGCGTCTGCGGGTCAACGCCACTGTCGAGCAGGTGTCGCACTTCATCGACCATACCCTCGCTTTCAAGCCGCGTGTGCAGGCGACGGGTGATACGGGCGCGGCGTGTGTCGCGATCGATGTCGACCGCGATGATGAGGGGTTGGGCCTCAGGTGCGGGAGCATTGGCTTCCGGGTTGACCTCCGGGTGAGCCGCGTAGTAGGTCTGTATCTCTATGGCACGTATCGCGCGGGCGCAGGTGTCGGTATCGGTGGTGTTGTGGAGGGTTTTCATGGAGCCGAGTATGTCGCGCAGCTCTTCAAGGCTTTTGCCATGCAAGCTCCGGCGCAGTTCCATGTCGGCCGGTACCTCGGGGAGCGTAGTGCCACGTGCGAGTGCCTCGACATACATTCCCGAACCGCCGCACACTATCGCCTGTCGGCTACGGCCCTCGATGTCGGTCAGTGCCTCGCGCGCACCGCGGAGCCAGCGAAACAGGTTGTAAACCTCACCCGCCTCGGCGACGTCAATCATGTGGTAGGGTATGTCGCCGTATTCGGCCAGGTCCTTGCCCGAGCCGACATCCATGCCGCGGTACACCTGGCGTGAGTCGGCCGATATTATCTCGCCTCCGATACGTCGAGCGAGGTCAACGGCGCGTGCTGTCTTGCCGGTAGCGGTGGGGCCGGTGATGATAATCATTTTTTTGAATCAGTATGTTAGCCCGACGATATAGCGACGCCACAGCGACCGAATACGCCACAAAGGCACATCCTGATTGTTGCGGGCCACGTAGAGCCAGCGACGGTCGTTGAAGTCGACTTTGTAGCCCGCTATGTCGCAGAGCCTGAACGTAGGGTGATAATGCTTGATGGAATATAGGCGACGGCCCTCACGGTCGTAGGTCTTGAAGGCCATCGAAGTGGTATAGATGCGGTGAATCTCCGACGCAAGAAGTGATTCCACCTCGCCGCCATGAAGCAGACGGTTGTACTCGCGGAGTGTAACCCAGCGCGAGCCTTTCACCGCTTCGGTAAGCCGTTGCATGTCATCACCGTTGACGTTGACCACGAAAAGGAAAATATTGCAGTCGACGTTCCACTCGCTGGTGGTGTAGAGGAAGCGCACCTCGGGATTCTTGACCGGCATGAGGCTGTCGAGGTAACGCGCGGCCTCATATTCGCTGAGCTCGCGGCGGAAAGGGAGAGTGACGCGCGCCGGTGTGTCGGCTTTGGTGTGGGAAAGATCGACAATGGCGTCAGCATCGTTGGGGTCGGGAGTGGAGATAAACAGCCTGTTGTCGCCGATTATGAGATAGCGCACGCTGGTGGAGGCGCCGTGGCGGAGCATGGAGCCTTCAATATCCTGGTCGTAATAGCGTGTGATGCCGAGATAGCGTAGCGACATAAAGAGCGCGGCGAGTACCCACAGTGCCACCGGTATTCCGAAAAAGAAATAATGGTCGGCACTGTTGAGATTGGCATTGACGTACTTGAAAAGATAGTAGGGCCAGTCGGCAAGCGTGAGAAGCAGTGTGCCGAAAAAGAACAGACGTATTTGAGCGGTGCCCTCCTGGCTGTAAAGTGCGCCGGTGAATCCACGCTCGGCAGGGGTACCGAAACGCAGCTTGCAGTCGACGCAGAATGGATAGTTGCTCTTCCGGCGGAGCATCACGAGGCACACCACGGCACCGATAGGGGCCGTGATGAGCACCGGGATGAACGGTATATCATGGTTGACGCCCGCCACGAGCACATGGCTCGCCGACAGGTAATGCTGGAGCAGCAATACTATCAACATGACAATCGCGCTCCAGAACAGTATGCGGGAGGTGACGAAAAATGTCACGAGGCATAGTCGGTGCTGATTGCGACGGCCGCGTTTAATAAGCGAGTAGAGCACCATCTCCATCACCACGGCGACAAGCGGCGTCCATATCGGTCGTACGACAAGCGGCACTGCTATCACGGCAAGAAAGGTTGCCGTGGAGACAACCCATTCAAGCCATAGATAGAAGATGTTGTTAAGTGTATTCTCGCGTCGTTTTTCCATACGTCTATGTTAAACAAGGCCGCACCGGCTTCTGTTTACTTCATCTGGCTGTTGAAGTATTCGAGCATACGAGCATAGACCACAGTCTGCATGCCGCAGGCGCCTATGCTGTGGTTTTGGTTGGGGAAGATATACATATCGCACCAACCGCCGGCGTTTTGCAGACGTGCTACGTATTCCACTGCGTTAGAGAAGTGTACGTTGTCGTCAGCAGTGCCGTGCATGATGAGGAGCGGGCAGCGTACCATGTCGGCGCGGTTGAGCGGGGCCGAGGTTACGTATCCGTCGGGGTTCATCTGGGGGGTGAGCATATAGCGCTCGGCATATACGGTGTCATAGTAGCGCCAGTCGGTGACGGGTGCTACGGCTACCGCGGCGGCGTAAGGCGCGTCGGGTTGCGATGAGGCCATGAGTGTTTCATAGCCGCCGAAGCTCCAGCCGAAGATGCCTATGCGCGAGGGGTCGACGTAGGGGAGCGAAGCGGCATACTTGGCGGCGTTGACCTGGTCGATGCTCTCGTAGTGGCCGAGATTCTTGTAGACGCATGTCATGAACTCGCGTCCGCGTCCGCCGGTGCCGCGTCCGTCGACACACACGATAATATAGCCTTGGGTGGTGAAATAGTTGGCCCAGCCTATGCTCCAACTGTTGAGCACCTCCTGGGAACCCGGGCCCGAATACTGGTACATCACCACCGGATAGCGCTTCGAGGGGTTGAAGTCGGCGGGTTTGAGCATCCAGCCGTTGAGGGTGTAGCCGTCGCTCTGCATGGTGAAGAACTCGCGCTTCGATGCGCCGGCCCAGCGCTCTTTGTAGGCGGCGTTGTCTTCGAGGGTCTTGACGACCTTGTCGTTGGAGGCGTTGACAAACGTCACTACCGGGGGCTCGGTGGCTGAGCTGTAAGTGAGGGTGTAGAACGAATAGTCGGGGCTGAATGCCGCCGATGCTGTGCCCTCGGCAGGCGAGAGGTCGGTCACGCGGCCTTTGGCGTCGAGGCGGCTCACGGTGCGGTTGATAGCGCCGTGGGCTGTCGACTGGTAGTAGTGGCAGCGCTTCACGGGGTCGTAGCCGTAATATGAGGTCACGTCATAGTCGCCCGATGTAATCTGCTTCATCAGGGAGCCGGAGTAGCCGTACTGATAAATGTGATCGTAGCCGGTGCGGCTTGAGAGTACGGTGAAGAAGTCGGGGTAGTAGTGGATAGCCTCGTAGGTGTCGGTCGAGAGCCATGCGTCGGCCTCCTCCACCATAAGGCTCTTTACGACGGTGGTCTTGGGGTTGGCGGCATAGATTTCCATGCGGGTCTGCTCGCGGTTGAGCGTCACCACTATAAGGCGTTCGGGTGAGAATGCGTAGGTGATGCGGGGGATATACTCGATGCGGCTGTCGGGGAGCTCTATTTTCTTTGTCTTGCGGGTCTCGACATCGTAGGAGTGTACGCTCACTACCGAGTTGGGTTGACCGGCCACGGGATATTTATAGGTGAAGTCGCCGGGATAGAGGGCGTAGGCGGGATTGGGGTTGCAGCCGCTCTCGTAGAGTGGGAAGCTGAACATAGGCACTTGGCTTTCATCGTAGCGTATGAAACAGAGTTGCGCGTTGTCGGGCGACCAGGTCATCGACTCGGCGGTAGTGAACTCCTCCTCGTACACCCAGTCGGGCACACCGTTGATGATCGAGTTGATTTTGCCGTCGGTGGTGACGGCTATCTCGGTCCAGTAGTCGAGTTTTTTGAGGTAGATGTTGTTGTCTTCGGCTACAAAAGCCACCATGCGTCCGTCGGGCGAGATGATTGGGGCGCGCTGACGCTTGTGGTCGGTCGACAGAGGACGAAGCTGGCGTGTTCGCACCTCGTAGACGTAGTATTCGGCGTCAAACGAGCGGCGGTAGATGGAACGGCTGTTGCGCCACACGAGAATTTTGTCGCCGCGGTCGCTAACCTTGTAGCCCTGGATTGATTCGAGAGTGGTCTCACGGGTATTTCCGAGGTCGAGGATTGTTTCCAGTTCTTTGCCTGAGCGGGTGTCGAATTTCACGAGTTTGCGGCCGTCGGTCGAGAGTTGGAGATAGGTTTTGCCGTCGGGCTCGTAATTGTATCGGGCCGGATAGCGTGGGGCGCGTTCCCAGCCGGTATATTTCTCAATGCCGGCAAAGCGGTTCTTATTGTTTGGGGCATAGTCGCTTGTAGCGGCCGATGCCGAGATGACTGCTGCAAGAGCGATGATTACGGTCGACAGGTGTCGGAGTATCATATTTTTTACAGTGTATAGGGTGGTGTGATGATTGGTTTTTTTCGGGTTGGGTTAGAACAGCGTGAGCTGGTTGGGGTCGTCGGCGCGCGATGCCGAGCGCGATGGAGCGTGATAGCCGAAGTCGTCGGAGGGCTCGGATGCCACCGCGGGTGCTTGCAGTTCTTCGGGTGTGGGTGCTACGAGCCACTCACTCCCCTCGATATGCTCGTCGATAGCCGTGATGCGAAGTACAGCCGGATCGGCGGGCTTCTCTTTGGTGGTTTCGGGCGAGGGCTTCTCTTTTGTTGTCAAGGCCTCGACTTCGGCGTCGTCGGGCAGTGAGCGCTTTTTGCGCGGACGTCCCCGGCGTGGCTTGCTCTCCTCCATTTCGCGGCGCAGTTGCGACATCTGTATCGAGTGCTCGAAAAGATTGTTTTCGATTGTGGATTTGAGCGAACGGTTGTCGGCTTCGAGCTGCTCTATCTTGCGATTGAGGTCGTCGATTTTGCCGAGCTTGGCTTTCATCTCATTCAGGCGCGAGTCCTTGCGTACTATCGAGTCGCTGAGCCGCTGGATGGTGGAGCGCGATTCGGCCACTTCGGCGGTGAGGCGGGCCATCTCTTCCGAGTCAGACGCATTACCGGCTTTGGCCGCTTGTTCGGCCTGGGCTGCTCTGGCTTCCGCCTCGACCGCTTTAGCCTCGGCCTGTGCGGCTTTCGTCGCAGCGTCGGCGGCGTGCAGTTCGGCCGCTTTAAGACGCTCTTCGGCTTCCTTCACCTTCTCTTTGGCTTCGGCGAGGCGCTCGGTGAGGGCTGCCGTCTCCTCGCGGTGCTTTTCGATAAGCTCGTTGAGGCGGGTGTTGTCGGGCGCCGGTTCGGCGGGCTGCTTCCCGGCAGAAGCGCTGACCTCGGCGGCGCGCAGGCGGTTGCTCATGGAGCGCACTTCAAGTTCGAGCTGCTCCTTTTCGGCGGCGAGCTGCTCGTTTTTTGATTCGAGGTCGTGGATGCGCTCCTTGAATGCTCGTTGCTGGCGCGAGCTTGAAAGCTTGTCCTCTTTGAGCTCGTCGCGGCGCTTTTCCAGGTCGGCGTTGCGTTCGCGCAGTCGGCGCAGGTCATTGTCGAGGTCGCGGCGCTCGTTGGCGGTCTCCTGAGCGGCGCGCTGCCGCTCGGTGTCGATGAGCGATGCTATCCGCTCTTTCAGTGCGGGTGCCATCTGCTCGGCGAGCAGCTTTTGTTGCCTCATCGGGTCGAGGCAGCGGGCAATGAACTCAGGCTGAAACGAGTTGAACATCTCCACCACTCCGGCCATTATGTCGGCGGCGATAGTCTCCACAGAGGCGGGTTCCGTGTCGGGAGGGGTTGGCTGTGTCGGTGCCGGCGTCAGTTCCGGCTCGGTGTCAGCGGGAGCCTGGTCGTCGTCAAAGAGTGTATTGTCGTCCTCGTCGGAGCCGAAGCCCATAGAGCGTCGAAGTTTTCTGAATAGTGACATGGTATCGGGTGATGACGGATTATTTAAGGCAGGAGGTTGGGGGTAGCGACTTCGCCGGGCCATGCCACAACGCCGAGGCCCTTGCGGCCATCGATGCCGATGACAAACGGCTCGTCGAAGCGCACCACGCGGAGCGTGTCGCTCTCGTACTCTGCTGCCTGCTCGTTGAGGCGGTCGAAGTTGCAGAAACCGGTGCCGGCGTTCTCGTCGACGGTGAAGTAGCCTACACCCATGGAGGTGAGGTTCTGAAAGAAGTGTGTGCCCTGGCTCGGCTCTACGCGGTAGCCCGGGAGTGAGTTTTCGACTATGAGACGCGCCTGCGATATATTGGGCCACTTTACGGGGATGCCGAGCGACGGGTCGCTCGACCCCCATCGTCCGGGGCCTATCAGTATGTAGTTCTCTCCTCGTGCGGTCATGTCGCGGTTGATTTTTTCAATCTCGCGCGCAAGCATGGGGTTGCCCGATGAGTCGAAGTGTTCGGGGCGCACATACACCACGGTCTGTACGTCGTTGGAGGTGCCGTTGCCGAGTGCCGTTGCGCTTCGTAGCAGTAGCTTGTCTGGAGGGAGGTTGAGAAGATGTTCGTCGACCTGCTCGCTCTTGTTGACGATAGGACGTATCTGAAGCCAGTATAGCCGGCCCTTGATGTCGGCTGACGGGTCGTCGAGAATGCATGCAAACTCTATCTCTACCGGGCGGCCCATTTCGGCCTGACCGGTGGTGAGCATGAAGTCGACGGCTTTGGCGAGCGGGAACGCGTCGTGTTTGAGTATGTTGTTGAACGTCACCACGCGTCGTCCGCGGCCAGTATCGTAGTCGAGCAGACGGTAGTTCTCGTGGTCGTAACTTGATACCATAAGCCGCAGGGCTCCCGCTTCGGCGGCGGCACGCACTGTAACCTTGCGCAGATTGAAGCCGTCGTCGACGCTGAAATCTATCGGTTTTTCAGCGGTGTCGAGTGCAAGGAGCGTGGTCTGGGTATCGCGCAGGGCGAGTTCGAGGTCGGATGTCTGCACCACGGCGGCAGGATGAGCCGGTGAGAAGCGGAGGCTGAGGCCGCCGTCGACGATATATTTGCCGAGGCCCACGGCTATCTCGGCTACGCCTTCTTCGGGTCGTTCGAGTCCGACGGGGTAGTAGTTGAGCGAGCGGCCCACGCCGGCAAACGACGGGAAATAGCCGAGCCCCGGCACGTCGCGCCCCACGACTTCCTGAATGATGACGGCCATTTTTTCCTGGTCGATGACATTTGAAGTGGCGTTCATGTAAGCCTTGGAGTCGGCGTAGAACACTGAGGCGTAGACCCCCTTGATAGCATCGGAGAGCATTTTGAGCATCTCGTAGCGGTCGGGCACGCGCGGTACCATATAGGTGGAGTAGATGCCTGCAAAAGGCTGATAGTGGCTGTCTTCAAGCAGCGACGACGAGCGCACGGCGAGCGGAGTGTCGACAACCTCCATGAGTGCGAAGAAGTCCTCGATGAGCCGCTGCGGCAGTCGCGCCTGGAGGAAAGTGCGCAGAATCTCAGAGTCGAGCAGGTCGCTCAGGGCCACGGGATATAGGTTGTTTGTGGCCATGAACTCGTCGAAGATGTCGGTGCATAGCACCACTGTGCGCGGGATGCTGATGGTGGCGCCTCCGGGGAAGTTGTCGCAGATGGGATTTTTCTTGATTATCTGGTCGACGAAAGCGAGACCACGGCCTTTGCCTCCAAGCGATCCCTCGCCTATGCGGGCGAAGTTGGAGTAATGGTCGAAACGGTCCTTCTTGAACACCGCCACAACGCCGCGGTTTTTCATCTTGCGGTATTTGACTATGAGGTCAAAGAAGAGCTGACGGGCGGCTGGGATGTCGTCGATTGACGTGGAGCGGTGTTCACGCACCACGTTGGCTATCGGGAACAATGCGCGCGAGTAGAGCCAGCGCGAGATGTCGTTGCTCGACGCGTGATGCAGCAGTGCCTCAGCCGGAATGTCGAAGATATGATATTGCAGGTCTTTGAGCGAGGTAATCCGTGTCACCTCCTTGCCCGTCTCAGGGTCGGTGATGACGAAGTCGCCGAAGCCAAAACGGTCGTTTATAGCCTTGGAAAGGTCGACCGGCAGCTTCTTGGAGTTTTTGTCGAGAAACACGCAGTGTAGCTCTTCGGCTGCGGCACGGTTCTCGCTCTCCGATGATTCGAGTATTATGGGCAGGTGGGGCCGGCGCTTGCGGATGAGATGCGTAAGGCGGATTCCGGCCTGACGGTCCTTGGTCCCCTCACGCTGAAACGACACGTCGCTTATCACGCCGAGCATGTTGCTGCCGTACTTGTCGAACAGGGCGGCGGCTTCCTCATAGTCGCGTGCGAGCATCACCTTCGGGCGTCCACGCATGCGGAGCATCTGCTCGTGTGCATTGAGGGCTTCGGTGGAGGCGTCGCGGCTTTGTTTGAGGAGGTTCTTGTACACATGGGGGAGCACCGATGAGTAGAAGCGCACGGAGTCCTCGACAAGCATAATCATCTGTACGCCCACGGTGTTGATGTCGTACTCGGCGTTCATGCGGTCTTCGAGCAGCTTGATAATGGCGAGCAGGAGGTCGACGTTGCCGAGCCATGAGAACACATAGTCTACGGCCGACAGGTCCTCGTTGGCGAGGCGGCGCGACACCTCGCGGCTAAACGGAGTGAGCACGACGATAGGCACCTCCGGCTGTACTGCCTTTATTGCCTTTGCGCCGGCCATGGTCTCGGTTACCATATCGGCGCCGGGCATCAGTATGACGAGGTCAAACTGCTTGTCGGAAATAGCACTGAGCGCACTGTCGGTTCCCGACACCTGAGTGACGCGGGGTGGCGACGAGAGGTTGAGCGACACATACTCGAAATAGAGCTGCTCTTCGATGCGGCCGTCCTCCTCCATCATGAAGGCGTCGTAGGGCGATGCCACAAGCAATACATTGTGGATGCGCTTCTGCATCAGCTCCTGAAACGCCGTGTCTTTAAGGATGAGCCGGCTCAATGCGTCTTCATTCATATACGCTGCGTGATAGTTTGACCGTGACTGAAAAGAGGTTTATAAGCCACAAAGTTACGCAAAAATCCCTAAATGCGGCAACAAACGGCGGAAAAAGGAGCGGGCGCATGGCAATCATCTTGCCTTGCGCCCGCTACGGTAATCGGTAAGCTGCTGTCAGTGTCGGCCGGTGTCAGCGCGACATGATGACTTCGGTATCATAGTAATAAGTGTAGCCCATGTACCATGCGGTGAAGCCGGCGAGGCGTATGTTGCCGTTATCCTCAATGGTAGCCACGACTGAGCCGTTGACGTCGTCTTCGGCGCCGAAGGTGTAGTAGCCCCATTCCTGAGGCTTGATGGTGATGGTGCGGGAAGCGCTGTCGATAGTGCCGACGAGAGTGTAGCCGCTCCAGATGATGCCGTCAAACGACACGGTCTTGTCATCAATCTTCGTCACGGTGACTGACTGTGAGTAGTTGAAATCGGGCCAGCTGTCGGTGTCCCAGTCATATTCCAGTCCGGTCTGTACGCTGCTCCACGTGCCCGCGAGGTCGTCGGCGGTGATGCCTGCGGCCGAAGTGTCCCATGTGAATATGTCAAACGAGTTGGTGTCGTAGATATAGAGGCTTATTTCTCCGCTCTTCCTGTCGCCTGCGAGGTTGGAGTAGCCGTACCAGGTGTAAACGGGTACGGTAGCGGGCGAGGCGAGGCCGGTGGGCACGTAGTAGGCGCCGGTGTTGTAGTCGTACTCATAGTCGCCGATGAGCGCGAACCGCTCCTCCTCGTCGACTGTGGGGTCGAACGAGAAGTCGAGCGACGTGCCACCGTTGTACCAGTTGAGGAGCTGATAGGTGTCGTCGGAATAAGCCACGAGCGTTGCGCCCCACTTGGCGCCGTCGGTGGAGCGGGTATATGTGCCCTCGGCGCGCCATATCTCGGCTCTGTCTATGACGAATGTGGCTTGTGCGGGGGCGCTTATAGGCTCATAGCCGGCTATGGTCGATATGGCACGGACTGTAACTATGTAATTGCCTTTTTCGAGGCCGCTCCATGAATATGAGGTGCCGGTCTCCTCGCTGCTGCTAAGAGTTTCTCCGTCGAGGGCGAGTGTCACCTGATATGAGGTTGCGCCCTCTACGGCGTTCCACGACGCCGTCACGGTGCCGGCGCGGTTGTCGATTGCGACATGAGGCGCTGCGAGCTGCGAGAGTGCAGTGGTGGTGGCTGTGATTGTCACCGGTTCGGAGGTGGCGTAAGGACCGCCGACAGCCGCGTAGGCCCACACGTTGAGTGTGTAGGTGGTGGCGGCTTCGAGGCCGGTGAAAGTCACTGATGTGGATTTCGTCACCTTGGCGTCGACCGCCTCGCCGTTGGCATCGGTGAGCTGACAGCCATACTGCACGGCGTTGTCGACAGGCTCCCATGTGAACGAAAGCGAATTGTAGGTGACGGCGCCCGACGTGAGCTGTGATGTCGACGCAATCGGGGTTGGGTCGGTGTCGTCGTCACACGAAGTGAGGGCGACGGGTGTCAGTGCCAGAATAGCGCTGAGTGATATGGTGTGATAAAGCTTGATGTATTTCATGGCGCGTATTACTCAAAAGGGTTATACTCCATTGTGAACGACAGGTCGACATCGTTGTAGCCCCACGACCCGTCGTCGTAGTCGGGTGCCATGGCTATCTGGCCATAGCCGTCTTCAAGAGATATGTAGGTGTATGACAGGCCGTAGGTGTAGGATTCCCAGATTTTGGGTTCGCTATCGCCGTCAGGCGACCATATGGGATATGTATCGTTGGTCTCGTCGTACAGACACCATGATCCGTATTCGTCCTCGGGGTAGAAGTAGGCGTTGCCCGTGGGATTGATAGCCTGCGACTTGGTCGATGTCAGTGTGAAGGGGAGATCGATGCCCGAGTTCAGATAGTTGATTAACTTGAAGTTGTTGGTTCCGTCAAGCACCATAAGATCGGAGGTTATGGGCTTGTAGTAGGCCTGGAATGTACAGTAGACAGTGGCTACCTTGACCCAGCCGGCGGTAGAGATGATGGTGAGGTCGAGGTTGGCCGAGCCGGCGCCGTAGGTCGACGGATTGTCAATTGCGATGCTGACATTGGCTCTGCTTCGGAGTGGAATCGAGGAGCAGTCGAGTGCGAATGACGTTACGGCCTCTCCGTCCAGAAATGTTACCTGCGAGGGTATGGAGATGCCCGCCACGTCGCATGTGCCTGTGAGTGCCACGGTGACATCGCCTGTTGATGTGGCACGCGCTATGGTGACTTCTACGGTAGTGTTATCTCCGGGAGTTATGGTATAGACATAGGCGGTCTGCTCGGGGAAGAACGCGACGGCCTCGGGCGAGTCCTGTGGGCCGGGAGTCCAGTCGTCGGAGTCGGAGCAGGCGGCTGTGACTGTAAGTATGGCTAATGATGCCAGTATGCTTAATGGTTTCATACCGATATTATGTGTCGTTGATTGATATGTCGTTGTTTATTCCTTCCAGAGAGTGGGGATAGCCATTGACGGGTCGGGATTGAGTATCACGTCGGCGTTGAAGTTCTGTTCGCTGTCGGGTATATAGAAGTTGGTCCACGGCGCGACATAGCCTTCGTAGGAGTTGTAGCGGTAGGATACGGGGTGGTTTGTGCCGGGATAGCCGGTGATACACGGCTTGACGAGTCGGCGATAGTCGAAGTACAGGAGTCCTTCGCCCCACAGCTCGATGCGGCGCTGACGGAACACCTCGTCGGTGAACTCCTCGATAGCGGCGGCGTTGCAGGTGTATGAGCCGTCGTTGTAGCGATAGCTGTTGAGGAACGATTCGAGCGCCGCCTTGCCGGCACCCACGCCTTCGCTCCACGCCTTGGCCTCGGCTTCGATGAGATACATCTCCTCAATGCGCATAAGCGGTATGCTTACGGCATTGCCCACGGCTGAGGTGATGCGTTCGCCTCCGGCCGGGCGGAACTTGAAGCTCACATAGCCGGGATATTTGCTCCACTCCGAGTATGTGAGCGAAGTCTTGGAGCCGTAAGTCTTATCGTATGCGCTCTGTGAGCCTGCGTCGTAGGGGTCAATCCATGTGGCGCGGCGCCAGTCGCCGGTCTCGACGGTGGAGAAGAGGCGAGCGTCAATCTGTCGGCCGTAGCTGTACTCGGGCGTAGCTATGCCCCATGTGGCTTCGGGGCAGACGAACGATACCCATGACTGCCAGGTCGAAGAGCTTGCGGCTGTGTCGTCGGGTGAGATGATGATGCACCACATCCAGCTTGAAATGGGAGTGTTGAAGCCGTTGCTTATGCTGTACCACTGGTCGTAAGAGGTGGGGGTGAAGCCTTCGGAGATAGCTTTGCGTGCATACTCGGCGGCTTTGGCGAAGCAGTCGCGCGCCGAAGCGATCTGGAGCTTGTCGTAAGCTGCGAGCTCGTCGTCGGTCTCGGCCGCTATCTGCTGCGACAGCGCGTCGGCGTCGTTGGCGAAGCGGCTGCCCATTTCGAGCCACAGGCGGGCTTTGAGGCCGTAGACCACTCCGAGGCACGCCTCGTTTTTGGCTGTTGAGTGGATGTTGGCGAGCAGATGCTCGGCCTCGTTGAGGTCGTTCATGATGAAGCGGTTCATGGTGGCGAGCGGTACACGCGGATTGTTGCGCGACTCCTCTTCGGTGGTGACTTCGGTCACGATAGGCACCGTGAGTCCGAGTATGCCGCGCGAGCGTGCAATGTCGTCGAGCCTTGCTACTCCGGTGAGGCGATATTCATACATACGCATGAGGTCGAGGTAGGCCATGGCTCGGTATGCGAGTGCATTGCCGGCATAGCCGGCCTCGACTGAGTCCTCCTGGCGGTCGGCCACGTCGAGTACTATGTTGGCTTTCTTGATGAGGTAGTAGTAGCGCTGCCAGAATGTAGTCTGGAGCTGATAGTTGCCGAGGTAGGTCTGAGTGCAGAAGTATGAGTAGTAGTCCCAGGTGGCGTCGTAGATAGGCATGTCGCCCACCATGCTGTCGCGCCAGATGTTGAATGCGGCGAAGCCTATGTCGTAGTAGTAGTCATAGTCCCAGGTGGTCATATAGGCGGCAACTGCCGACGAGAGGCCGCTTTTGTCGGCATATTGGAGCTGCTCGGTGGTCACACTGCTGGTAGGGAACGACTCTTCGAGGCACGATGTCAGTGAGAGCGCTGCCGTGCCGGCGAGAAGATAACGAGTCAGATTTTTATATAGTCGCATAGTGAATGTTTCGGTAGGTTGGTGATTGTGGGTATGGGAGGTCAGAATTCGAGTGACAGTCCTCCCGATATTGTGCGTGCCGGCGATATGGAGCCCGAGCCGGCGCCGTAGCTCTCCGACATGCGCGGGTCAAAGCCCTTGCGCTTGGTCCAGTAGGCCACGTTCTCGGCCGTGGCGAAAATGCGCAGACGGTTGATGAAGAGCTTGCCTGATATGCTCTTGGGGAGTGTGTAGCCGACAGTTACATTTTGGAGGCTGAGGTAGCTGGCGTCGAGCAGGAATCGGTCGGTCATCACTGTGGCGTCGTCTTGGGTGTAGTACCAGAGCGGTATGTCGCTTTCGGTGTTCTCGGGAGTCCATGCCTTGAACACGTCGCGGTGTATGCCGGTGCCGGTGAAGCCCACGAGCGGAGCTGTCATGAGCGACATATAGCCGGAATCCACTTTCTTGCCTCCGATAGAGTAGCCAAATTGTGCCGAAAGGTCGAAGTCACGGATCTTGAACGAGGTGTTGAAGCCGCCGAAGAGGTCGGGGAGGGCGGTGCCGCAGTTATAATATGAGCCTTCGCTGTAAACGTCGGTGGTGGTGATGTTGCCGTCGGCATCGGTCACGGCATAGAGTGCCTGGCCCCGGTCGCCTACACCCATATATTTGCGTAGTCGCCAGGTGTAGACGGGGAGTCCCTCGCCATAGAAGTAATAGCCGCTGAGGTAGCCGTCCCTACCTTCGAGGGTGGCGCGCTTCTTGTCATCGGGGAGCCAGGTGACGCGGTTGCGCTGCCACGACAGGTTGAGGCCCACGTTCCATGTGAAATCCTTTACGGCGATGATGTCGGAGTTGATGTTGAATTCGAGGCCCTCGTTGCGCATGTCGCCCACGTTGTCGTAGTAGCCGCTGTAACCTATCGAATAGGGAGCAGAGAACCACATCAGCATGTCGCGGGTAGTGCGGTTGTAGTAGTCGAGGCCGCCGGAGATGCGTGAATTGAACAGTTCGAACTCTATGCCGACGTTGAGGTTGCCGACCTTTTCCCAGGATATGTTTTTGTTGCCCTTTGACGAGAATACATAGGCAACCTGGTTGTTAGAGTTCTTGATGGAGTAGAGGTCGGTGTAGCGGTATGTGCCGATGTTGTCGTTGCCCTGCTCGCCGTAGCTCGCCTTGACTTTAAGCATGTTGAGCGCGGTGGACTGTGGGAACCACTCCTCGCGGGTCAGAATCCATGCGGCGCCGAGGCTCCAGAAATTGCCCCAGCGGTGGGAGGGATGGAAGTATGAACTGCCGTCGCGGCGGAACGAGCCTGACGCGAAGATGCGTGAGTCGTAGTCGTACTGTGCGCGTGCGAAGAAGCCTTCGATGTTGCTCATTGAAGTCTTCGAACTCATGTTGCCGTTGACGATAGCGCCGTCGATTTCAAGGCTGCCCTCGTAGTTGGCGATATTGTTGCGCTCGGCTGAAAGATCGGTGGAGGTGTTGCGGGTGTATTCGTGACCTATGAGGAGGTTGACGTTGTGTCGGCCGAACATATGCGACCAGTTGAGGAGCTGCTGATAGTTGTGGGCGGCCGTGCGGTAGTGCGACACGCCGAGAGTACCGCCGGTGCTTACCATATAGCCGTACCAGGGGTTGTAGGCGTAGTTGATACGGTTTTCGGTTATGTAGACGTTGGCGTTGGCCGTGAAGCTGAAATCGTTGAGGAATGTGAGTGTAGCGAATCCTTGTATGTTGAAAGCGTTGGAGACGTTGCGCGAGTGGTCGAGGCGGTCTTGGAGAATGGGATTGCCGTTGAGCTCGACGGGGCGCATGAGGCCGGCGTTGTCGCCGGCGCCGAAGTCATAGAGCTTGCCGTGTGAGTCGGTGAGTATGTCGCCGTTGCCGTCGCGGATAAAGAGCGGGTAGATAGGCGCTACGCTATAAAGGCAGGTGTACACCGCTTCCTGGTTGTTGGTTTCGCTGTGGGTGTAGCCGGCGTTAGCACCCACTTTAAGGAACTTGTAGGCCTGGTAGTCGGCTTTGAGGCGGGCAGTGTAGCGATCGATGTCGGTGCCGTAGGATATGCCCTCGGCGTCGAGGTAGCCGAACGAGCCGATAAACGAGAAGTCCTTGTTGCCGCCTGTGAGGCTCACGTTGTATTCCTGGCGGAAAGCGTTGCGTGTGCCCGCTTCGGTCCAGTCATCGGGGTAAAGGGTGTAGATGTTGCCGTTGTAGGCCACGCGGTTGCCGAGCGTGGCGTTTGGGTTGAGGCGTCCGTTGGAGCCGATAAGGAACTGGTTGTCGGGCACATTGTAGACCATGTAGCCGAGGCCGCCTTCGCTCGCGGGCTTGCCTATGGTGTTGTTGGCCCAGATATGGGCCTGACCGGCGTCCATACCCTCGCGGTACATGGCGTAGTTGGTGAGAGCCATATAGTGGGCTTCATAGTATTCACCCGGATTCTTGATGTAGTCGTAGTGTACTCGCGCGTCGCTGCTCACGCCCCATTTGGCGTCGAAGTTGATGCGCGTGGTACCTTTTTGTGCGCTCTTGGTGGTGATGAGAATCACACCGTTGGCACCACGTGCGCCGTAGAGGGCGTTGGATGCGGCGTCTTTGAGCACGGTGATGTTCTCGATATCGGCCGTGTTGAGGTCGGTCAGGTATCCGTTGTAGGGAAGTCCGTCGAGGATGATGAGCGGCTCGGTGCCGGCGTTGAGCGAGCCGATGCCGCGTATGGTTATCGACGGGTCCTCCACAAATGAGTTAGTCTGGGTCATCTGCATGCCGGTGACACGTCCGTTAAGGGCATCGATAGGATTGACCACAGTCTGTTTTTTGAGCTCGGCGGCGCCGACAACCGTTGCCGCGCCGGTAAACGACTCTCTTTTCTGCTTGCCGAACGCCACGACGATTACCTCGTCGAGCACATCGGCGTTGACCACAAGATATATTTTCAGGTCGGGCCTGATGTCGACGGTCTTGGCTGCGTAGCCTATATAGCTCACCGTAAGCTTTTGAGCCGTGGCGGGCACATTGCCAATAGAAAAATTACCGTCTAAATCGGTCGCCACAGCCAGGTCGGTACCGTCGACGCGCACTGTGGCTCCCGCAATGGGCTCGTTGTCTTCCTGCGAGAAAACGGTGCCCTTGACCTGAATCGTCTGGGCGATTACGCTGAGTGTCGTCAAGACCGTCAGCATAATCAGTAAAGCTACTTTCCTCATGATAGATGTGATAATGACTGAAAAAATGTTGCGGCTAATTTATGAAAAAATATCGGAACAAAGTTGAATAAATATTAAAAAAGTGGCGAACAGCAACAGATTGTCGCTGTTCGCCGCTTCTTTGTGATGAACTGACTGCGTTATTCGGATAAAAGATTGGCAATTGTAGCTGTGACGCCATTGACTCCTGAGCCGACAGGTATGGTGCGGTGGATGCTGTGGTCGAGCGAAATCAGCGTCTCGGTGCCGGTTACGCCCGGTATCATCTGTATACGGTCGTTGAGCAGCTCCATGAGATGGTCGTTGTCGCGGGCATAGAGCTTGATGAGCATGGTGTAGGGGCCTGTGGTGAAATGGCATTCCACTATTTCGGGTATTTTTTCCAATTCCGGCACCACGTCGCGGTACATGGCTCCACGTTCCAGATTCACACCTATATAAGTGCATGTGGTGAAGCCAAGACTCTTGTGATTGACAAAGTAACCCGAGCCTGCTATTACGCCCAGATCGACCATTCGCTGTATACGCTGATGGATTGCCGCGCGGCTCACTCCGCACACTGCTGCCACATCCTTTGACGGAATGCGCGCATTGTTCATAATTATCTCGAGTATCTTCCTGTCAAGATTGTCAATACGTTCCATTGTATGATATGTTTTTGCACCCTGCGGGCATATTGTCGTTGCAAAAGTAGCTTGATTTTTGCGGAACTGCAACAATTTGCTAAAAATTCGCAAACGAAAGTTAAGCGGACGCCGGTATGGGCGTCGCGGCTACAACGATAGAGAGCTGACGGTGTTAAAACTTTTAACCATAGGCTGTCAGGTCATACACACATTGTCAAAAACAAGCTCGAAATTTGTGTGGTGTTGAAAAGAATTTATTATCTTTGCGCGGTGCTTGCAAGGCCGGGCGAGTCAATGTAAGTCAAGGGCCTCACGGCGCAGGATACCGTAAATCGATATACCAATCCCAACCATATCATGGCAGAAAAAAAAGAACTTTTGTTTGACCAGTTTCCTCCGGTCTCCACAGCAGAGTGGAAGGCCAAGGTGGAAGCTGACCTGAAAGGCGCACCTTTCGACAAGAAACTGGTGTGGCGCACCAACGAGGGCTTCAACGTGCAGCCCATGTATCGCGCCGAAGACATCGAGGGCCTCAAGACTCTCGACTCCAACCCCGGCGAATATCCCTACGTGCGCGGCACTCGTACCGACAATGAGTGGCTCACCCGCCAGGAGATTATAGCCGACACCCCCGCCGAGGCCAACGCCAAGGCCCGCGAGGTGCTTGGAAAGGGCATCAACTCGCTCGGCTTCAAGGTGGCCGAACCCTCCAAAGAGACTGTTGCCACACTTCTCGACGGCATCGATACCGCCAAGGTGGAGATTAATCTCACCTCTTGCCCCAAGAATGCTCTTGCCCTTACCGAAGCTCTCGTGGCTTACGTTCAGGAAAAGAATACCGCCGACAGCTTCCGCGGCTCGGTGGACTACAATCCTTTCCGTCGCTCCCTGCGTCACGGCGACGAGGTTGACGGCGCTGCCATAGTCGAGACCGCCAAGGCTCTCATCGCCGCTGCCGCTCCCGTCAAGGGGCTCAAAGTGCTCTCCGTCGATTCCGACATGCTCTCCAATGCCGGCGCCTATATCTATCAGGAGCTCGGCTATGCTCTGGCATGGGGTTCGCAGTGGCTCACCGCCCTCACCGACGCCGGCCTCACCGCTACCGAAGTGGGTTGCCGTATCAAGTTCAATATGGGCATCTCCTCCAACTACTTCATGGAGCTTGCCAAATTCCGCGCCGGCCGCATGCTCTGGGCCGAAATCGTAAAGGCCTACAATCCCGAGTGTCTCTGCGCCGCCAAGATGGTGGTTCACGCCACCACTTCGCGCTTCAACCAGACCATCTACGACGCATACGTCAACCTGCTCCGCTCGCAGACCGAGTGCATGAGTGCCGCCCTCGCCGGCGTCGACTCAATCACTGTAACGCCTTTCGATACCCCCTACAAGCGTCCCGACGATTTCTCGGAGCGCATCGCCCGCAACCAGCAGCTCCTCCTCAAAGAGGAGAGCCACCTCGACAAGGTTGTCGACCCCGCCGGCGGCAGCTACTATGTGGAGACCCTCACCGTGTCGATTGCCAAGGAAGCGTGGAAGCTTTTCCTCGAAGTGGAGGAAAAGGGCGGATTCGAGGCCTGCCTCAACGACAACAGCATCCAGGGTGCCATCCGCGAGACCTCGGCCAAGCGTCACACCGACGTTGCACGCCGCAAGGAAATCCTGCTCGGCTCCAACCAGTATCCCAACATCACCGAGACCGCCTCGCAGAAGATTGAGAACATTGCTTGCGCCAACGCCTGCTGCTGCGGCCACGCCGCCGAAGAAGAGGGCGAGGCAAAGGGTCTGCCCACAAGCCGCGCCGCAAGCGACTTTGAGGCTCTCCGACTCGCCACCGAGGCAGCCGCCAAGCGCCCCAAGGTGTTCATGCTCACCATTGGCAACCTTGCCATGCGTCTTGCCCGCGCACAGTTCTCGACCAACTTCTTCGGCTGCGCCGGCTATGAGATTATCGACAATCTCGGCTTTGACACCGTTGAGGCCGGCATCGATGCCGCTCTCGAGAAAGGCGTCGACGTGGTGGTGCTCTGCTCCTCCGACGACGAATACGCCACCCTCGCCCCCGAGGCCTACAAGTATCTCGACGGACGCGCCGAGTTTGTGGTAGCCGGTGCTCCCGCATGCGCCGACGACCTCCGCGCCGCAGGCATCAACGACTTTATACATGTGCGCGTCAACGTGCTCGATACACTGCGCGACTTCAACGCCCGTCTGTTAAAGTAACCTCACCCACAATATCACATCACCAAGATGAAACCCGATTTCAAAACCATAGATATAACAAGCGACCCCTTCGTCGCTGCCCCTGCGGCCGCCGCCGCTCCGGCTACGGGTGAGGACTGGCTCACCCCCGAACTTATCCCCGTGAAGCCGGTCTACACCAAGGCCGACCTCGAAGGCATGGAGCATCTCAACTATGTCTCGGGCCTGCCCCCCTTCCTGCGTGGCCCGTACAGCGCCATGTACCCCCTTCGTCCCTGGACTATCCGCCAGTATGCCGGCTTCTCGACTGCCGCCGAGAGTAACGCCTTCTACCGCCGCAACCTCGCGTCGGGCCAGAAGGGTCTGTCGGTAGCGTTTGACCTCGCCACACACCGCGGCTACGACGCCGACCATGCCCGTGTGGTAGGCGACGTAGGCAAGGCCGGTGTGTCAATCTGCACGCTCGACGACATGAAGGTGCTCTTCGACGGCATACCCCTCAACAAGATGTCGGTGTCGATGACCATGAACGGCGCTGTGCTCCCCGTGCTCGCCTTCTACATCAACGCCGGTCTCGAACAGGGCGCTCGTCTTGACGAGATGGCAGGCACCATCCAGAACGACATCCTCAAAGAGTTCATGGTGCGCAACACCTATATATATCCGCCCGAGTTCTCGATGCGCATTATCGCCGACATCTTCGAGTACACGTCGCAGAATATGCCCAAGTTCAACTCAATCTCGATTTCGGGCTACCACATGCAGGAGGCCGGCGCCACCTGCGACATCGAGCTCGCCTACACTCTGGCCGACGGCCTCGAATATCTCCGCGCAGGTGTAAAAGCCGGCATGGATATCGACGCTTTCGCTCCGCGCCTGTCGTTCTTCTGGGCTATCGGCATGAACTTCTTCATGGAGATTGCCAAGATGCGCGCCGCCCGTATGCTCTGGGCCAAGATTGTGAAGCAGTTCAACCCGAAGAACCCCAAGTCGCTCGCCCTGCGCACACACTCGCAGACATCAGGCTGGTCGCTCACCGAGCAGGACCCCTTCAACAATGTGGGCCGTACCTGCATCGAGGCCATGGGCGCCGCCCTTGGCCACACCCAGAGTCTTCACACCAACGCTCTCGACGAGGCTATCGCGCTCCCGACCGACTTCTCGGCTCGTATCGCCCGTAACACCCAGATATATATCCAGGAGGAGACCATGATTACCAAGGAGGTCGACCCCTGGGCCGGCAGCTACTATGTTGAGAGCCTCACCAACGAAATCGCTCATCGTGCATGGGAGCATATTCAGGAAATAGAAAAGCTCGGCGGCATGGCCAAGGCTATTGAGACCGGTCTGCCCAAGCTCCGCATCGAGGAGGCCGCGGCCCGCGCTCAGGCTCGCATCGACTCCGGCCGTCAGACCATTGTCGGCATCAACAAGTACCGTCTTGACCACGAGGATCCCATAGACATCCTCGAAATCGACAATACCGAGGTTCGCAAGGAGCAGATTGAGCGTCTCAACGACGTGAAGGCCCACCGCGACGAGGCCAAGGTCAAGGAAGCTCTCTCCGCCATCACCGAGTGCGTGCGCACCGGCGAAGGCAATCTTCTCGACCTCGCTGTCAAGGCAGCCGGCCTCCGCGCCACTCTCGGCGAGATTTCCGACGCCTGCGAAGAAGTCGTGGGACGTTATAAAGCAGTAATCCGAACAATTTCAGGCGTGTATTCATCAGAGACCAAAGAGGACCCCGATTTCATCAAGGCCCGCAAGATGACCGAAGAGTTTGCCAAGCGCGAAGGTCGCCAGCCACGTATCATGATTGCCAAGATGGGCCAGGACGGCCACGACCGAGGCGCCAAGGTTGTAGCCACCGGCTATGCCGACTGCGGCTTTGACGTGGATATGGGCCCGCTCTTCCAGACTCCCGCCGAGGCGGCCCGTCAGGCTGTGGAGAACGATGTCCACATCCTCGGCGTCAGCTCTCTCGCCGCAGGTCACAAGACCCTTGTTCCGCAGGTAATCGAAGAGCTCAAAAAGCTCGGCCGCGAGGATATTCTCGTAACCGCCGGCGGCGTTATCCCCGCCCAGGACTACGACTTCCTCTACAAGGCAGGCGTCGCCGCCATTTTCGGCCCCGGCACCCGTATCCCTGACTCGGCCATAAAGATGCTTGAGCTTCTCTCGGCAGAGTAAAGCGCGACGCCGACGGCAGTCCGCCAATATATCACACGCCCTTCCTCAAAGTCGGTCAACAACGGCTTTGGCGGAGGGCGTGTCATTTTTGCCTCAGTTGACATTTAGGCCAAAAATGCGGCTTGCAGGGCACATCATTTAGGGTGCGGCGTGTGTTAATAAGTATCATAGTCATTCACCACACGCCCGCACGTTTCATTTTGCTCACCATGCTCCGCCGACTTGTAACAGCCCTGTCGCTCGCTGTCACACTCTCAGCTGTGGCGGCCGCCCCCGGCATTACGGAGCCCGACACCGTGAGCCATGCCCGTGGTGACCTGATAGGTAAGGTGATAGAGTATTTCGAGGAGTCCAATAAGCCAAGGCCCGAAAAGCGTTTTGACCTCAGCTTTATCGGTGGACCGCATTACGCGTCCGACACTAAATTCGGCATAGGCATTGTGGCGGCAGGCAACTACCGTACATCCGTGACCGATACGGTGACGCCGCGCTCCGACATCGCTGTCACCGCCGACGTGTCGACCTCCGGCTTCTATATGCTCGGACTTCGCGGCAACCACCGCATGGATATGGACCGGCGCCGCATTGTCTATGACTTCTCGTTCTACTCGTTTCCTACCTACTTCTGGGGCATAGGTTACGACGCAGGGCGCCACGGCGACGATTTACGTTCCAAATATCTCGAATTTTCTTTTGGCGGCAATATCCGCTATCTCGCTACCGTGGCGCACGACCTGTTTATCGGCCCGGCTTTCGGCTTCAAGTGGCTAAGGGCAAAAAATGCGCACAAGCCAGAGTTATGGCAGGGGCAGCAGATGAAAACGGTGTGTCTCGGCCTCGGACTGACCCTACGCTACGACAACCGCGACAATCTCACGGCCCCGACGCGGGGCTTTCTGACGACGCTCGAACAGCGGTTCTACCCCAAATTCATGGCTGCCCCATATGCTTTCGCGTCGACCGAAGTCGAGGCGGCGGCTTACCGCGGCGTGTGGCGCGGCTGCGTGCTCGCAGCGCGCATCCACGGCAAATTCTGCTACGGCAGGGTGCCGTGGTCGATGCTCGCCACATTTGGCGGCAGCTATTCGATGCGCGCCTACTACGAAGGGCGTTATCGCGACTACGACGCTGCCGACATCACCATAGAGCTGAGGCAGCATATCCACGGTCGTTCAGGGGTAGCATTGTGGGTAGGCGCCGCGAGCGTGTTCCCGCGTCTCGAAGCGTTTACCGTGCGACACCTGCTCCCCGAGGCCGGCATCGGCTACCGCTGGGAGTTCAAGCAGTACTGCAATGTGCGTCTCGACTACGGCATAGGGCGGGGCTCGTCGGGCTTCGTGTTTTCAATAAATGAGGCGTTCTGAGCGGAACCCGGCGGCCTGTGCTGTTGTTATACCGGTACTTTTTTATGCCGCTTTCATTCATTTACCGCATATATGCCAAAACTCGCCCGCATAACGTATTGGTGGACATTGCTCGCTCTTATTGTCCCTAATGTGGTTTTCTGCTTCACGGAGCATAACACCTTGTTGCAGAACGTCACGGGTATAGTGCTGCCGGGCGGAGTGCTGTGGTTGCTGCTTTCGGTCACCGGGCGCGTAGGCTGGTCGGTGTGGTGTCTGTTCTTCTTCATCTTCATTGATGCGTTCCAGATGGTGCTTTTAACCCTCTACGGTGGTTCGGTGATAGCGGTCGATATGTTTCTCAACGTTGTCACCACCACGGTGAGCGAGGCGGGGGAGCTGCTGGAAGATATGATTCCGGCCTTCGCCGTGGTTTTAGTGATTTATCTACCTCCGCTGGTAATGGCGGTGGTGTGTCTCTGCCGCGATTATGAACTGTCGGACGACTTTTTGCGACGCAACCGCGCACTCGGACGCATGACCACACTTTTCGGCTGCACACTGTTCGGGCTGTGTCTTGTGGCGGCCACCCCCTACCGCCCGCTACGTCAGCTATATCCCCTCAACGCGTTCTACAATCTGGTGCTCGCCGTAAACAGGGTGGAAAAGCAGGCGCGGTATGCCGACACGAGCCGCGACTTTACTTTCGGCTCCGAACCTGTCGACACTGCGGGCGTGCTCACCGTGATTGTGGTGGGGGAGACCTCGCGTGCCTCAGAATGGCAGCTCTACGGTTACGGACGCGCCACCAACCCGCGGCTCTCGGGTCGCAGCGGCCTTACCGCTTTTCCGCGTGCGCTGTCACAGAGCAACACCACCCACAAGAGCGTGCCGCTGATGCTGTCGCATGTCAGCGCGCGCGAGTTTGGCGACTCGATATATGACGTTAAGAGTGTGATAGCCGCTTTTGCCGAGTCGGGTATTCCCACCGCATTCATATCCGATCAGGGACGCAACGGCGCGCTGATAGACGCTTTTGGCAGCGAGGCCGACACCTGCGTTTTTCTTGCTGACAGTCTCGGCACACACCGCAACGACCTCGACCTGCTTCCGGTGTTTGACCGCGTGACCTCAGGCCTCGGTGCCGGCGACAGGATGCTCGTAGTGCTACACACCTACGGCTCGCACTACCGCTACAATGACCGCTATCCCGACACGGCAGCTGTTTTCACCCCCGACGCGCCGCTCGAAGCGGAAAAGAGCTACCGCCCCGCGCTCGTCAACAGTTACGACAACACTATCGTGCTCACCGACCGTCTGCTCGCCGAGATTATGGACCGTATTGAGAACCGTGGGATAAGTGGCGCGCTAATCTATACCTCCGACCACGGCGAGGATATATTCGACGACGAGCGCGAGCATTTTCTCCACGCCTCGCCTATCCCTACCTACGAACAGCTGCATGTGCCTATGCTTGTGTGGATGAGCGACGCTTACCGATCCCGTCATCAGAATCTTTATCTGGCCGCCGAAGCCAATCGTCGGCGACCGGTAGCGACGAGCGAGGCAGTGTTTCCCACCGCCATGATGCTTGCCGGGTTGCGGAGCTGTCGTAGCGACGAGACGCAGTCGCTCGTAAGCAACCGCTACACTCCGCGCCCGTACGTGTATCTCGACGACCACAACGAGGCGGTGACGCCTGCGGCTGTCGGCATGGACAGTCGGGATATTGCACGCATCGACTCGCTTTACACTGCACATCTGCATCCTTGACGGCGCGAGAGACACGACAAAACGGCTGACAAAACGGGCCGGCATCGCCGCCATCTACCGATATGTTGATAAATTAGTTTGTGATTTTGGCTAAAATGGGTTAATTTTGCGCTTGCGCTTGTTGCATAGACAAGCGACACTTGATATGCAGATTAAACATTTAGTCACAATAGCAGCGGTTACGTGCGCCCTTATGGTTGGGGCATGCGCGTGTTCGGGGCGCTCTTCGGGGGGTGCCTCGGCAACGACGACGCCCGCAGCTCATACATCTCAGGCGGTGAGCCTGCCCGCTTTCAGTGCCGACTCGGCCTATGCCGCCGTGGCGGCGCAGGTGGCAATGGGTCCGCGCAATCCCGGCTCCGACGCAATAAAGCGGTGCGGCGAGTGGATAATAAGCGAGCTTGGCCGCTATGGCGCCGATACGGTGATAGTGCAGCGCACCACCGAACCCGACCCGATGAATCCGTCGCGCAAGGTGCCGCTTGTGAATATCATTGGATGTTTCAACCCCGATGCAGCCAAGCGTCTTATCGTGGCGGCGCACTACGACACACGCCCGGTGGCCGACGAGGACGCCGACGAGTCGAAGCGCGACAAGCCTATCCCCGGTGCCAACGACGGCGGTTCGGGCGTGGGCGTGATGCTCGAACTGGCGAGGCTGATGGGCTTGCAGACTCCCGGTGTAGGCGTCGATCTTCTATTTGTCGACCTTGAAGATTCAGGCACGAGCGGCGATGACGCCAGCTGGTGCCGAGGCTCGCAGTACTTCGCCTCCCATTTGCCATACAAGTCGGCTGCCGAACGCCCGCAGGCCGCTGTGGTTCTCGACATGGTAGGCGCCCCCGGCGCACGTTTCCATCGTGAATATTTCTCGCAGCAGGCCAATCCCGCTCTGGTAGACAGGGTATGGGCCTCGGCCCGTGCGGCAGGCTGCGCCTCGCGTTTCCCCGATCAGCTTGGCGGGCCTATCCTCGACGACCATCTGCCCTTGATTAACGCCGGCATACCGGCCATTGACATCGTAGAGAGCCGGTCGGACGCCACCGGAACATTTCCGGAGACATGGCACACCCATGCCGACGACATGAGCTCCGTAGACCGGTCGACACTCGGAGCCGTGGGGCGCACCATGGTCCATTTCATCTATAATTACCGTTAATTATGTCACAACCCACGATAGAAGAAACACAGCAAGAAATAATCGAGGATTTCAGCGCCATCGACGACTGGATGGACCGCTATGCAATGATTATCGACGCAGGCAACTCGCTCCCGCCTATCGACGACTCGCTGAAAACTCCCGACCGACTCATCGAGGGATGTCAGAGCCGCGTGTGGCTCGACGCGCAGCAGGATGCCGACGGCCACATACACTTCACTGCCGACTCCGACGCCATCATCGTCAAGGGCATCATCGCCATGCTTGTAAAAGTGCTCAACGGGCATACCCCCGACGAGATTCTTGATGCCGATCTCCACTTCATCGCCGACATAGGCCTTGCCGAGAACCTGTCGCCCACGCGCAGCAACGGCCTGCTCGCCATGTTGAAGCAGATGAAAGCCTATGCGCTCGCCTACAAAGCCAAATCATCACATTGACAAATCAATCACCCTAAATCAAATAACATGTTCAAGAACCAACCGGCCGGCTTGTATGTGCTGTCGCTCGCCAATACCGGCGAACGCTTCGGCTATTACACCATGCTGGCGATTTTCCTGCTTTTCCTACAAGCAAAATTCGGATTCGATTCTACCGTATCGGGACAGATTTATGCGATATTCCTCGCGCTCGTCTACTTTATGCCGCTCATCGGCGGTTGGGTTGCCGACAAATGGAGCTTCAATAAATGTGTTGTAACCGGCGTCATAGTAATGTTTGCCGGCTATGCCGTGATGTCGATTCCCACCGACATCCGCTCCACCACTTCGCTTGTGGTACTCTGCTGCGCACTGGCTCTTATAGCAATAGGTACCGGCCTGTTCAAAGGCAATCTGCAAGTAATGGTAGGCGACCTCTACAACAACGCCCGCTTCTCGGGCCAGCGCGACGCCGCCTTCTCGCTGTTTTATATGTTCATCAACATAGGCTCGATGTTCGCTCCCATGGCCGCCACCGCCATGACCAACATCGCGCTGCACGCCGAGGGCCTCAATTACGTGGCCAAGCTTCCGGCATTGTGCAACGGCTTCCTTGACGGCGTGGCCGCCAACGGTGCCGAGATTACCGCTCTCGCTGCTGAGAACGGCATGACCGTGGGCTCCGACCTCACCGCATGGTGCAACCACTACATCGCCACTCTCTCCACCGGCTACTCATATGCTTTTGCCGTAGCCTGCTTCTCGCTTATCATCAGCTTCCTGATTTACTTCGCAGGTCGTCGCACCTACTCCCATATCATCACCGACAAGAAAGTCGCTCCCGCCTCCAACAGCAAGAAAGCGGCTGTCAAGAGCGCCGAGCCCGAACTCACCCCGGCCCAGACCAAGGCCCGCGTGGTTGCCCTCCTGCTTGTGTTTGCAGTCGTGATTTTCTTCTGGATGGTGTTCCACCAGAACGGTGCCACCCTCACCGAGTTTGCCAAGAGCTGCACTTCACCCGAAGCTACCGGCTGGACCCGTATCGGCTTCAATGTATGGGCCCTCTTCTCGATAGCCGTGGGCATGTATGCAATCTTCAACTTCTTCACATCGAAAGCCAAGGGTAAGATTGTGTGCCTCGTGATACTTGCTGCTGTCGCAGCCCTTCTAGTTTACTTCTACGGCTCCACTCCCTCTGTTGTCGACGGAATCCAGCCCCAGCAGTATCAGCAGTTCAACCCCTTCTATGTAGTTGCCCTCACCCCCGTGTCGCTCGCAATCTTCGGCTGGCTCGCCAAGCGTAAGAAAGAGCCCTCCGCTCCCCGCAAGATTGGCTACGGCATGGTGCTCGCTGCCGTGGCCTATGGCGTGATGCTTATCGGCTCTCTGTCGATTGTAGGAACCAACGCCGCCGTGTCGCCCGACTGGCTCATCTCCACTTACCTGCTCCTCACCTTCGCCGAACTTCTCCTCTCGCCCATGGGCATCTCCTTTGTCAGCAAGGTGGCTCCTCCCAAGCTCAAAGGCTCGATGATGGGCGGCTGGTTTGCCGCCACCGCTCTCGGCAACTACCTTGTGTCAATCCCCATGCTCCTCTGGGGCAAGATTCCCGTGTGGACTCTCTGGGGCATACTCATTGTCATCTGTCTTTGCGCCGCCGGCTTTATCTTCTCAATCATGAAGAAGCTTGAAGCCGCCACTGCCGACGCTCCCGTCGAAACACCCGCCCAGAAGAGCGAAGACCTCGAAAACGTCGAGGCCGACGCTATCTGATAAAGGCGCAAAGCCATAATATCCACATCGCCCCGCAGGTCTACGACGACTTGCGGGGCGATACTTTTCTTGCCGCGCAACACGGCATGTCGGGTGATGTGAAAAAAGATGCCGCACTCGCGTTGACGGTGCGGCATTATAGGTTTTTTACGGTGGAGTGTTGTGTCAGGTAGTGGCGAGGCGGATAGTGGCGATGCGTCCGGTGCCGGCCATGTTGCCGTCGGGATTGGTGATGCGGCTCACGAGGTCGGCGATGCGGAATACCGGCAGGGGATAGTGGGCCAGGAAAGTGTTTCGCACGCCGAGCGCCAGCATGCCTCTTAGAGCGCCTACGCCGGTGCTGAGAGTGAGCGAAAGCAGTCCGGAAGCAAGTAGCAGCTCGCCGTCGCTCTCCGACGCAAGCGCCGGGAGATCGCCCACCTCATAGGTCAGCTCGATAGAGTAGTCGAGCAGCGGGCGGATAATCTGGCTGCGTATAGTGTGGTAACTGGCCGTGAGGCGGAGAAACAACCGGTCGGGGTGGGTTTCGTCGAGGCGGTAGGCGGTGCTTAGGGTCACACCGATAGGCTCGCCGCGGAAGCGCAGAAGGCTCCAACGGTGGTAGCGCGACAGTGAGGGCAACTCGTTGATGCGGGCTATGCGGAGCGAGAAGCTCTCGCCGGGCTGTAATGGTTGTTCGTATTTGGTCATGACAATGTTATAACGTGTCGAGAGTCCGATTGGTTGTGAGGCGCGCGTTATTTTCGGCGGTTGCGCACACTGCGTGTGGCTGTGCTTGATGCGGCTTTCGGTGCCTTGGGTTCTTTGCGTGTTTTGGCTTTGCTCTTTTTTGCCGCGGCCTTGGCAGTGCGCGAGCGTGTACGCGACGGCGTGGTTTTCTCGTTATCGCCTGAGGCTGCCGCGACGGAGTCTGTTGCCGCCTCTCGTGCCGCTGTCAGCTCGGCGAGCGACGGCACCCACAGCTTATTGTCGAAGTTGTCAAGCGAAGCCTGTATCGAGTCCTGGGCGCGTTTGCGGTCCTCGGGGTCGGGATAGAGCTGCTTCATCGACAGGTTGCGCAGGTTGCGTGTCTTGTATATCTCGCCGTCGTAGCGGCCGAGTGTGAAAAAGTCGTCGTAAGTGGCGGTGGGGAGGTTGTTGTCGTCGCTGAGGAACACGGCTCGTGTCATGAGGTGTGGCCGCAGGTCGTCGTACTTCACCCAGAACAGCGGCATCGGCTCCGATTCCGACGAGTATTCGCCGGTGCGCATCAGCACGGGACATATCGCCGTGACCTTGCTTTGCAGTCGGTTGTTACGGCGGTCGTATTCCCATTTCTCAATGATATAGTAGCGTGTGACCTCGGCCGCGGGTATGTCGGCTTCGTCGGCGATGAAGCGCGGATTGCTGGCGTTGAAGTTGCGCGCTTCGGAGTAAGCTATGTAACATTTGTCGAGCAGGTCGCGCACCTCGATGCGGTATTTGTCGTCGAATATCTCGCGGCCGTCGAGATACTCGTAGGCCGCCAGACGGTTGTCCATAAGCAGACGCATTATGATACGGAACAGGTTCTCGTCGCCGTCTATTACGTCGACGGGATAGTAAAGGGCCGAGTTGGCGCCCTTGTCGAGGTCGAGCTGACGGTATATCACGCGCATCCACGCGCGGTCGGCATCGCCGACATCCCGGGTAGTCTCAAAACGATGCTGCATGCGTTCGGTCACGCCGGTGGCTGCCGCGGACTTGGCTGCCTCCACCGCGGCGGCATTGCGGCGCACTATGCCGCTGCTCGACGATTCCGCGCTGCGGGTGTCGGTCTGGGCCGAAAGGAGCGGTGAGCCGGTAATAAACGCCGTCGTCAATAGTGCCGCTATGGCTATATGTCGTGAAAACCTGTTTATCATCTGTTGTTGGGGAATGGTTGATGGTGGATATGTGTCAGCCTACGATGACTTCCAGGGCCGAGGGGAGGGTGCGTTCGGCACCGTCGGGGCCTATGGTTCTGATGCGTGATATGAAGAAGCGTTTGCCGCGGCTGAGGCGGCGGAACTGCGCGAGCTGGCGCTTTGAGAAGTCGGCGCCGTCGGAGAGTTCGGCTATTACGTTGCCCATTGAGTCGTAGAACACCGTCTCGAAACTCACTACGCGGAAATCGATGTCGAGCATGCCGTCGTCAATAGCAGCGCCAAGCCCTTTGGCACCCATGAGCTGAGTTTTTGGCAGCATACGCCCTCCTTTGTAGCGTTCGTCGCCTATGGCGATATAGGCGATGGGGTCGGGCAGACGGCGTACGCGGAAAGTCATGGAAGCGACCTGCTGCGGAGTGCCGCCCGAGAGGCTTGCCGCTACGTTGATTACGGCTTCCTTGCCGGCCTTGTCGGGCACGGCTGTCCATGTGTCGCCGTTGCGTGTGAGGCGGCCGTTGCTCATCGTGGCACTGACATTGCCCGACGGCACGCCAGGCACAGAAATGCTCAGGGGATTGTTGATGCCGGCATATAGCACGTTCATCATTGTGGCGCTGACGGTAGCCGACGGCTCCATGACCACGTACGACGAGCTGAAAGGATGCGACGTTACCGTGCCGTCGCCGTGTGTCACGTCGAGGGTGCCGGAGTAGTCAAACGAGCCGGTGGTCTGCGGCACGAACTCATACACTCCCGCCGCGCTCTGTGGCAGCTCGCGGCCGCCTATGCTGATTGTGGGGCGCGCCGTGGTGTCGACTGCGGCAAGCACTATGTTGGCGCGATACTTTTCGCCGCGCATCACGATACGGCTGTCGGGTATAACGAAAGCGTTGAGCTCGTTGACTCGCACATCGCCGGCGTCGACATTGTTGAGCAGGGTGGTGAGTGCCTCGCCCTCGGCGAAGCGTATGTCGTTTTGGAGCTTTGTCAGAAGCGTTATTGCGGCCACCACCGGTTGGTTTTCAAACCGGGCCTCTTCCCATAGCCTGTTGACGCCCGATGTGCGGTCATAGACCTTGTCGGTGGATAGAGCCTTGGCTACTGCCGCACGTTTCGTGCTGTCGGTTATCATGCTTTCGATAAAGGTGCGGTAGCCGTCGACTTCTTCGCGCAGCTTGCGGCCTTGGTTGGAGGTGGGGTTGAGCATCACCACCGATGCGGCTTCCAGGTCCTCGCGGTTCTCGATGTTGTCGATAGCCGCGCCCTCGCCGTCAGCCTGACGCACAATGGCGAGCTTGAATGAGTCGACAAGACTGTTGATGCGCCCTGTGGCCTCGGTAACCTCGCGGGCCTTGACCAACCAAGGGGTGCCCTTGCCGGGATTGGTATCGGCAAAGTCTTGTAGGCGGCTGAGAATCGCGTCGTTGCGCTGCGCCACGGTGGCATTGGTGCGCGAAAGTCCGTCCTCGACCTGTGTGAAGCCGTCGAGCACGTCGCTTGATACGTTGAGCGCCAGCATCGCAGTCAGAACGATATACATAAGATTTATCATCTTCTGACGCGGCGAGAGTCGACCTGATGACTGTGCCATGCTGATTATACGGTTGCGGGTTGAGGTGCGGGCGTTTCGTGCTGTCGGGCCGCATGGGGAGCCGGCGAGGCGGCCGCATGTGCCCCGGGATGATGCATGTTGATGGTCATCGCCTGAATCATGCGTTCATAGAGATGATTGAGCTGCTGTATGTGGAGCGTCATTTTCTCTGTCTCCTCGGCATAGCGTGAGCTATGGCTTGCGGAGCGCTCGTACATGTCGCGTATATCCTTGATGCCGCGGTTCACACGGTCGATAGCATCGAGTTGCGAGCTTACGCTTTTGAGCTGAATCTCGTAGATGGTGTTGAGCCCCTGGATGTTGCGATTGAGTGCCTGCATCTGCTCTACATAGCCTGTCGACGAAGCTCCCACAGAGTCGGAGTTGTCGGTGATGGCGCGATAGGCTTGAAGCAGTGTCTCCGAAGCGCGGTTAAGCTCTTCGGTAGATTCCAGGAGGTGACTCATCTGTTCGGCGATAGCGTTCATGCGCTCCACGTAGTTTCCGGTCACGGCGGCAACGTCGGCAGCCGGTTCGCCCGTAAGCTGAGGCATTGCTACATGCCTGTAAGCTCCCTGTGCGGCAGTGGTCGCGTGAACGGTAGCTGCGGCAGTATTATTAGCTCCGGGGTGTTCGCTCTCTTCTGCGTTGTCGGGCTTGTCGGCAAGAGCGGGAAACACCTCTTCCCAGCGGTAGTCGCGCGAGGGGCGGTCGAATGCGGTGAGTATAAACATCACCACTTCTGTACCCATGCCGATACATAGAAGCGTGGAGCCTCCCGGCAGGTGCAGAATCTTGAAGAGCGCGCCCCATATCACAATGGCCGCGCCTATCGAGTAAGCGAAGTTAAAAAATCGCTGGCCGCTCTCGCCCGAGAGGAAGCGCTCGATGATATTCTTGTATTTGCGGATTTTTTTCATTGCTATGATGAACTGGATGAAGAGAGATTACTTGCCTTTCTTGTTGCCCTTGGCGAAACCTATCTGTGTGCGCACGCACCGGAAGCCGATATACGAGCGCTGCTCATTCTGGTATTCCCACATGCGGAGGTCGGAGCGCACGTTGTGAGCGACGTCTTTCCATGAGCCTCCGCGCACAATCTTGCGCTTCATTCTGTAAGGGTCCTCTACGGCGGCGTCGTAGCGGTATTCGGGGTTGAGGTCGCCGGCGAGCTTGCTCACGCTTTCGGTGTAGGCGGTGGAAGTCCACTCGCTCACGTTGCCGGCCATGTCGTAGAGGCCGAAGTCGTTGGGAGCGTATGTGCCTACCCGCGAGGTAATGATGTGGCCATCCTGCACATAGTTACCCTCCTGTGGCTTGAAGTTGGCGTAGAAGCAGCCCTTGTCTTCTGTGAGCGGCAAGTCGCCCTCCCAGGGGTATTTGTTTTCCGACACGCCGGCTCGGGCGGCATATTCCCATTCCGCTTCCGTGGGCAGCCGGTAAGGCTCGATAAACGCCCCTTCGCGTCCTATCGACCGCCGGAGATAATCGGTGCGCCAGTTGGCGAAAGCGTTGGCCTGCTCCCAGCTCACTCCTACTACCGGGTATTCGTTATAGCCGCCGTGGTTGAAGTACATGCGCACATAAGGTTCGTTGTATGCGTTCTCGAAGTCGTTAATCCAGGCCGTGGTGTCGGGATAGACATTGACGATGTAGGTATTGACAAAGTCGTAGTCGCCGGTGAGTGCGCGCGAAATGGTCTCGCGCACTATCTCGCCCTCGTCGTTGAAATATGCGGTGTCTTTGGATATGACGGGGAGCTCGGTGGGCACCGGCTTGTCGGTGTTGTACTCGCGGCGGCGCGGGTCGAGACGGTTGCGGCGACGTGCGGCCTCTGTGTGGTTGTACACCTCATAGCGGTAGTTGAGCTGAGTGTGGTCCAGCTCTCTCGCGCCGGTAATTGGGTTGGTGCGGTAGAGGCTCTCGATAGCGCGTTGCTCGTCTTCGTTGGGGTTTCGCCAGGGAATCTGTTTGTTCCAGTTGAGGTGTGGAGTCACGGGGTTACCCTCGCGATCTTCTTCAATCTTGAAATCCTCGTTGCCGCCGTAGGCCGGGTCGGCGAGACGCTCGCGGATAATCGAGTCGCGCACCCAGAACACGAACTGCTTGTATTTTGAATTGGTGATTTCGGTCTCGTCCATCCAGAAAGCATCGACCGATATGCCTCGTGCGTCGGGTTCGAGCCCCCACAGCGAGTCGGCTTCCTGCGGACCCGCCTTTATCGAGCCGCGGTCGACGAGCACCATGCCATATGGGGTGGGCTCGGTCCATGATGTGGCGCCGATGCCGGTTACCTCGCCGCCGTTGGAGTGGCTGCCTGCCGCGCACGACGTCACGACAGCCGCTATTGCCGCAATGCCCGGAAGTATTGATAATGAATGGCAGTGTTTCATATATGTGGTAATGAAGGGAGAGATATGTCAGAGTATGCGGATGCTTTTCTGCTTGTTTCTGTTTTTGTCGCTGAGGTCGAGCTTAAACGAGTAGCCCGCAATCAGCTCGTGACTTCCCGATGAGGCGCGGCCTATGTCGTTGACGGGATACTCGTAGGTGTATCCCGCATAGAAGTTTTTGAGCTCTACGCCGAGGTGCAGGGCTACGGCTTCGCGGTAGCGGTAGCTCAGGCCTCCGCTCACCAGCTTGTTGTAGCGCAGCCGACAAGTGGCAATGCCTGTGAAGTCGTTGAAGTCGGAGACTGCGATGACCGACGGCATCACTTCTATCAACGTGTTTTTAACCGGGATATTGCCCCCGACTATGAAATATAGGGTGCGGTCGACGGGAAACTCGTAGTATTGTGTCGTCTCGGGTGCCGTGCTGTCGTCGGTGCCGTCGGCGCGTGAGTCGTTTACAGTGCCCGAGCCGAGGCCCTCGGAGTTGAAGCTCACCGTCGGGGCATTGGCGTGGAGCAGCGCGGCCCCCGCATACCAGCCGCGGCGCTCGTAGTGGAGGCCGAGGCCGAGGTCGAGCGCGTTGCCGCCTACATCGACGGTGGGTATGGCGTCGTCGTCGGACTGATGATAGTCGTCATCGTCGGGGATATACACTTCCGAACCGCGGAAGCTCTGGTTGAGCAAGCCTATGCGCAGGCCGGAAGTGAGAGTACCACCGAGCAGCATTACTTTGTAGCCCACGAGGGCGGCGCCGGTGAAGTTGCGGAACAGGCCGTAGCTTTCCTGTTGGAGCGACAGGCCCACGGCCATTCGGCGTCGGCCTAATTTCAGCGGCATATCGGCGGTGCCGATAACCGACACCGGGGCGCGGTTGATGCCGATCCATTGCAGCCGTGCTCCGGCGCGCACCCTGATACGGTCGCTTAGCCCTATGGCTCCCGGATTGTAGAACGCCGGCATCTCGTAATACTGGCCGAGAAGCGGCTCGTTGTATTGCGCCGAGGCACGCCACGGCACTGCACACAGCGCCACGACGGCAATTATGCTAAGTACTGTTACGCGGAGATTCATGGCGCCGTGCTGTATCATTCAAAGAAAAAGGTAAGCACGACCATGTTGGAGCGCGCCTTTGACAGCGACTTCGTGAACTTCATGGCTGAGGGATTGTCGGCCAGGTCAGGGCGGTCGTGCTGTAAAATGTCGCCGAGGCCAAAACAAAACTTCAATTCCGGGTTAAGCTTGAAAAAGGGGAGATAGAAGTCGCATCCGAAGCCTACTGTGATGTAGGTGTCGAAAGTCCTGAGGCGCAGATAATCGTCGCGCTTCTTGGCGACGTCGGCCACTCCCATTACTCCCGCTGTGAGGTAAGGTTTCAGGTTGCCAAAGCGCAGCGCCGAGTAACGCAAATCAACCGGAAGCGCTACGAACGTGGATTTGAGGTTCTGATTCTCCTGGCTGCCGAGAGTGGTGTCGACCATTTTTATGATGCGGTTGCCGAAATACATTCCGGGACTGAGCCGCACGTTAAACCAGCTGTTGAGGCGGAAGTCGACCAGCGCGTTGATAGTGAAGCCGGGCGACCACGACGGCTGCTCCATAAACCATGTCTCGCCGTCGGTGGTAGTGAATCCGTTGTGGGTCAGTGCGAGGTCGAGGCTCTGCAATCCGATGCCGAAGCCGAGATGCCAGGCGCGGTTGTCGGCATACGGACGGTTGAGCAGCTTGTCGTTGCGCATCCGTGCATCGGCGGGCATGGCACACAGTAGCACTGTGGCCAATGCCGCGCACATAGCGAGCAGGCGCGTGCGCACGAGGGCGTTGGTTCGGCGATAACATTTCATCATACCCATAACGCCCGCTGTGCGGATTTATTGCGTCGTCAGGGGCGAAACGTCGCGGTGGCAACAGTCAGACGGTGAGCGCGCGGGGATGATAGTAGGGGCGGAGCCAGTCGACGTGGCGCATGATGCGTCCGCAGAACGTCACGGCGTCGATGTCGATGTTGACGAGGCAGTGCTGCTTGTGCTCCTTGCGCCGTCCGAGCAGATGTTCGAGCGCTTTCAGCTCAGCGTTGAAAGCGAGATATGAGGCGGCGAGCAAGGGAGGCCGCGGCGTAGAGACGGCCATTACTGCGTTGGCATAGGGGGCACGAGGCATCATTGGTATGACGTCGGCACGGATGTCGGGCGTGACAAACACAGCCGAAGCGCCGAGCGCGCCGAAGCGGGCCCCGGCAAAAGCCATGGCCTGTTCCACTCTCAGGCGCGAGCCGGCGGCGTTGGAGCCTACCGACAGCAGGGCCGTCACATTGCCGCCACAGTGGCGGGTGCGTTTGACTGTTGCCATATCTGCCATGCGGCTTCGGCTTGCAGGCGAAGCATTTCGAGCCCGTTTTTGACTGTGGCGCCACGGGCGGCGGCGCGTTTCATGAACTCTGTGTTTTCGGGGTTGTATACCACGTCGTAACAGAGATGACCTGGTGTGAGCAACTGATACGGTATGTCGGGGCACGAACCGACATCGGGCCACATGCCGAGCGGCGTGGTGTTGACAATCACCGTGTGCGAGGCCATGACCTCGGGCGTGAGGTCGGCGTATGTGAGCCGTCCCGCGGCTGCTGTGCGGCTCACTTGAACCGGTTCTATACCGAGGCTGCGCAGGGCGTATATAACCGCTTTTGAGGCGCCTCCGGTGCCGAGCACAAGCGCCCGCTTCATCTCCGGCCGCAGCAACGGTCTCACGGAGTCGGCGAAGCCGATACAGTCGGTGTTGTGGCCGGTGAGGGTGATGCCGCCGCGTCCGTCGTAGTCGACGCGTATTGTGTTCACAGCCCCAATCTCCCTTGCGGCATCGGCCACCGAGTTGAGGTATGGGATAATCTGTTCTTTGTAGGGTATGGTGACGTTTAGGCCGCATAGGTCTATCGCTTCGGCCACCAGCTCCATGAAGTCGCCGATGTCGGGCAGCTCGAAGTTGACGTAGTCAGCGTCAATATATTCCGCCGCAAACTTCTTGCTGAAGAAGTCGCGCGAAAAGGAGTGGCCGAGAGTGCGGCCAATAAGTCCGTATAGTTGTTGCATGATGCAAATTTAAGTTATTTTCCGTCAACATTCCATAACCGCGCCGAGATTTGGTGTAATTTTGTGGCATGACACGATTAATAGCCATCATTATCATAACGCTCGGCGCGGCCTTCGGGCTCACTGCGCAGACACAGCCCGACTCCTTGGTGCGTAAACCCGCAACGCAGGCTGACGCGTATCTCGACCTCGCCGCGAAAGCCGATTCGCTGATGCAGTGCGAGTATTGGGCCGCCGCTGCCGACACCTATCGCCAGGCGATGCGTATGCAGCCGAGCAATGCCCTCAATCCGCTTCTTATGTGCAACATGGGCATGTGCCTTAACGAAGCGGGGGATGTTGACGGCGCCATAGCCACGCTCACCGACGCGCGCCGCATGCTCCCCGGCAGCACTATCGCCGCCCTCAACCGCGCGCAGGTGTTTCGTGGCGCCGGCCTTTACGATGAGGCCTACGCCGACCTGAGCGATGCGCTTGATATAGATTCCACCCTCGTGGAGGCGCGGCTCATTCGCGGCATGCTTGCACTTCGCAGCGACTCGATAGACCGGGCGCGCGCTGATTTCGGTATTCTGAGCCACATGCCCGGCGACGAGGCCCATGTTGCGGCAGCCACAGGCAACGCTCTGCTTTATATAGCTGTCGGCGAGTATATGCAAGCTATTCCTCCGCTCTCTACACTGGTGGAGAAATTTCCGGGCGATGCCGACTGGCTAGGCCGCCGCGCGCTGTGCCGCATACTTACCGCCGATCCTGCCGGCGCCTCCGAGGATATAGCTGAGGCCATGCGTTATGCCCCCGAGGATGGCGAGCTGTATCTCTATCGTGCCATGCTCGGCAAACTCCGCTACCGTGACGAGGAGGCGAAGTACGACCGTCGCCACGCAATCACCCTCGGTGTCGACGCTGACCATGCCGACGCCATGATCCAGCTTGTGGAGGGACGCCGCTGACCTGCGCACCTAAACATCTGTCGGCTGAGAGGCGTTATCACAATGCTCTCTCCCACTATTAATGCAGCAGACAGATATGGAAAACTCACAGCAAAGCCCTGGTCAGGACGCGGCAAACCATGCAGCTCAGCCGCAACGCCCCTCGACCGGGAAATTTATCGCAGGCAACACCTGCATCCTTGTGGCCTCGATATTCTGGGGCGTCAATGTGTCGGTAACCAAGGCGCTTATTCCGGAATGGATGACAAGCGAGAGTATCACGGCCGTGAGGCTTGTTGGCGGCTGCGTGTTGTTCTGGATAGCCTCTCTGTTTATGCATTGTGGCAAAATCAACCGCGGCGACTGGAAAAAGTTGCTTCTCGGCGGCTTTATCGGGCTGTTTGGCTTCATCTATCTTTTCGTGATGTCGCTGAGATACGCCAATCCTATCGATGTGTCGATAATCATGACGCTGCCACCCCTGTTTGTGATACTCATGGGGGTGATGTTTCTGCACCGGCGCCCCTCGGGGCTCGAATACGCCGGTATCGTGGTGTCGTTTGCCGGCGCCGCGGTGGTGATTCTCGCCGCGGGCGGTAGCGGCGATGCCGGCAAAGACAATCTCATAGGCATCACGCTTGCCATACTGTCGTGTATCTGCTACGCTTTCTATCTCGTGATTCTCGAAGGGCCGAGCAAGACCTATCGCCCTGTCACCATGCTGCGCTGGGTGTTTCTTTTCGCCGGGCTGCCCGCCCTTGTCCTGCTTGCAGGCTTCGACAAGCTTCCGCTCATGCACACCTCCGAGGCGGTGCCCTGGATAGAGATTTCGTTCATACTGCTGTGTCCCACGTTTATAGCTTATTTTTTTGGTGCAGCCTGCAATTAAGGATATCGGCTCGGAGATGGTGTCGATTTACCAATATCTGCTGCCGGTGTTCGCTACAATATCGTCGGTGATGATGGGCTTGACCGCCTGAAATGGATACAGGTCGTGGCCATGCTCATCATTGTAGGGGGCATGGTGCTGACCAATGTGGGAAAGAGACGGCGTGCGACCGCCGGTTAAGTCTCGGCATAAAGGCGCCTTGCTTCGGCGAGCGATTCGGGTCGGCCCACGTCGAGCCATGTCGAGGGGCGTTCGGCCACATATCCGCGTATGTCGAGTGTGGCGGCTGTGTCGCAGTAGAAATCTGTAATCGAGAACACCTCGCGAGCTGTTGCGCCGGCGTATTCGGCGAGTGCGGGAAATACCCTCGGCGACACCACGTGAATACCCTGGAATGACGCGCGGTGCAGCCCTTCGGCATTCAGACCGGTCGGTGAGATTGCGCCAGATTTTAGGTTGATGCGCCCATGGAGTCGGAAATCGGTGTCGAAAAGCAGCCGTCGCGACGACTCGCGCAGCGGGTCGGTCATCAGCGTGGCGTCGGCTCCTGTAAACAGGTGCATCTCAGTGAGCAGGGCGAGGTCGGCGTCGCACAGAATGTCGGCGTTGTGGAGCACCACGGCGTCGGAGTCTTCGAGCAGCGGGGCCGCGCGGAGCAGTCCGCCGCCGGTGTCGAGCAGCAGGTCGCTCTCGTCGGATATGATTATCCGGGCCTGAATCTCGTCGCGGTGTCGCTCTATGTAGTCGGCTACCATGCCGGCGAAGTGATGCACGTTGACTACTATCTCGGCAATGCCGGCAGCAGCCATGCTGTCGATAACGCGTCGGAGCATGGGGCGTCGGCCGACTTCAATCATCGCTTTCGGCATTGTGTCGGTTAGCGGCCTGAGACGTGTGCCGAGTCCGGCCGCAAATATCATTCCTTTAATCATAACATGATGTCGATACCTTGTTCGCGGTGTATGAGGTGTACTTTGACCCCTTCGGCTGCAATCGCGCGGGCCATGGTCTCGGCTCCGAAGACTGAGCGGTGCTGACCGCCCGTGCATCCGAAAGCCACACTAAGATGAGTGAAGCCGCGGTCGCGGTAACGGCGCACCGCCGGAAGCACCGTCTCCACGGCCCTCTCGGCGAGAGTCACCATTTCGCCGTCGGCGCGGATGAAATCAATTACCGGCTTGTCGCGTCCCGTGAGGCTTCGGTATTCAGGATAGCGGCCCGGATTGTTGGGGTAGCGGCAGTCGAAGATGAATCCGCCGCCGTTGCCCGACCAGTCGCGCGGAAGTCCGCGCTTATAGGAAAAGCTCATAACGGTGACAACCAGTCTGTCGCGCTTCTCGCGCGAGCCTCTTACAGCTTCGAGCGACGGCAGGCGACGTATTGTGGCGGCTATCGCCGGCATACCGCTGCGGTCAATCCAGGGAAGCAGCAGGGACAGCTCGTCGACAAGCGCCGCTATCGGCTCTATGAAAGCCGATTTACCCTCGGTGATGCCGCGCAGGCCGTAAGTGCCGAGTACTTGGAGGAAGCGCAGCAGCAACACTGGCTGCAACGCTTCGGCAAATTCTTCGACACTCACTTCGCAGTCGAGCACCTTGGATAGCGACTTGACGTACACGGCAAGCAGCTCATGCCTCACACCGGCCGGAATGGCGGCGCGGGCATGCCACACCATTGAGGCTACATCGTAGGCTACCGGCCCCATGCGTCCACCCTGGAAGTCAATCCACGCCGGAGTACCGTCGGGGAGCAGCATCACGTTGCGGCTCTGGCAATCGCGGTGTATAAAGGCATGGAAGCGGGTCGCCGACTCCGCCTCAATCATGTCGGCCAGGCGGTTGAAGTCGTTTTCGAGATTTTCTTCGTCAATCTCCATACCGGCGGCTTTGAGGAAGCAGTATTTAAAGTGGTTGAGGTCCCAGAGCACCGAACGCCTGTCCATGGCCGGGCGAGGGTAGCATTTTGACGCATTGAACCTCGCAGCCACGCCGTATTGTAGGCGTGGCAATGACTGCATGCAGCGGTGCAGGGCCTCGAAGCCCTCCGAACCGTGCCAGTCGCCCGACTTGGCCGCTGCCGCCACCGCCTCCATCATGGAACGGTCGCCGAGGTCAGTCACTATGTAGGCCTTTCCATCGGTGCTCATGGCTTTCATCCTCGGCGCAGCTACACCGGCATCTTCCATGCAGCGGGCTATCTCGGCAAAGGCCCGGTTTTCGGCCGGGGAATCGCCGACAGCTCCTATCAGCGACGGGATGCCGGGGCCGAAATCGAGTCGGAAATAGCGGCGTGACGATGCCGCCGCGGCAAGGGGCGTGATGGCCCGCGGTGTGCCGAGTCCCGCTTCGGCGGCAAGAGACGTGAGTGTGTCGATATGGTTCATGTCGGCAAATATACCTATTTCCGCCGACACTCCCGCCATCCCGTCGCCGCTTTGGGAAATTATTAGTACCTTTGCAATCAACCATACCATTCTATCACATCATATCATAGCCATGAAATCAGGAAAGAGTGCAGCTACTTGCATCTGTCTCGCCCTTGCCGGCCTGTTGCCCGCAAGCGCGACCTCCGACAAGGACACCGAGGTACGCATCCCTGCCGTCTACAAGCCGGCGAAAACGGAGATGTACCACAAAGGATGGATTGACTTCAATAAAAACGGACGCAAAGACATATACGAGGACCCCGAGGCTAAGATCGACGACCGCATAGAGAATCTGCTCTCGCAGATGACAGTCGACGAAAAGACCTGTCAGATGGTGACGCTCTACGGCTATAAGCGCGTGCTCGCCGACGACCTCCCCACCCCAGAGTGGAAAAACAAGCTGTGGAAAGACGGCATAGGAGCTATTGACGAACATCTCAACGGATTCCAGCAGTGGGGACTGCCGCCCTCCGACAATCAGTATGTGTGGCCGGCATCGCGCCACGCCTGGGCCCTCAACGAGGTGCAGCGTTTCTTTGTCGAGGAAACGCGCCTCGGAATCCCTACCGACTTTACCAACGAAGGCATACGCGGTGTGGAGAGTTATATCGCCACCAACTTCCCGACACAGCTCGGCCTCGGCCACACCTGGGACCGCGACCTTATCCGCAAGGTGGGATATATCACCGGCCGCGAAGGCCGTCTGCTCGGCTACACCAACATATACGCCCCGATTCTCGACGTGGGACGTGACCAGCGCTGGGGGCGCTATGAGGAGGTATACGGCGAGAGCCCCTATCTCGTGGCCGAACTTGGCATACAGATGACAAAGGGCTTGCAGACTGAAAACCAAGTGGCGTCGACCGCCAAGCATTTCATAGCCTACTCCAACAACAAGGGCGGCCGCGAGGGCATGGCCAGAAATGATCCGCAGATGTCGCCGCGCGAAGTGGAGATGATACATGTATATCCCTGGGAGCGCGTTGTGGGCGAGGCTGGGCTGCTCGGCGCCATGAGCTCCTACAACGATTACGACGCGCAGCCAATCCAGAGCAGCTATTACTGGCTCACGGAACGTATGCGCAAGCAGTGGGGCTTCAAGGGCTATTTCGTGTCGGACAGCGACGCCGTGGAGTATCTCTACGGCAAGCACTCTACCGCAAAGGATATGGAGGAGGCCGTGCTTCAAAGCGTCATGGCGGGCCTTAACGTGCGCTGCACGTTCCGCTCGCCCGACAGCTATGTAGAGCCTCTCCGACGCCTGATAGAGAAAGGCGCGATACCTATGAGCGTGATTGACGACCGCGTGCGCGACATACTCCGTGTCAAGTTCATTGTCGGACTCTTCGACTCACCTTATACGACCGACCTCCGGCAGCCCGACGTCGAGGTAAACTCGGCGGAGAATCAGGCGGTGGCCCTGCGCGCCTCGCGTGAGAGCCTCGTGCTGCTCCGTAATGCCGGCAATCTGCTTCCGCTCGACCGAGACGCCGTGAAGCGCATAGCCGTAATCGGCCCCAATGCCAACGAGGGTGCGTATGCGCTGACACATTACGGACCGCTCGCCGTGGATGTCACCACGGTCTACGACGGCCTTAAAAACCTTAGCGCGCCCGGCGCTGAGGTGGTGTATGTGAAAGGGTGCGAGCTTGTCGACCCCAACTGGCCCGAGTCGGAGATAATCGACTTCGACATCACGCCCGAAGAGCAGGCCGGCATTGACGAGGCCGTGGCCGTGGCGCGTGAGAGCGATGTCGCCGTGGTGGTACTCGGCGGCAGCAACCGCACATGCGGCGAGAACAAGTCGCGCAGCAGCCTCGACCTCCCTGGCCGTCAGCTCGACCTGCTCAAAGCCGTGGCGGCCACCGGTAAGCCGGTGGTGCTCGTGCTTATCAACGGACGTCCGCTTTCCATCAACTGGGCCGACCGCAACATCCCGGCTATAATCGAGGCGTGGTATCCCGGCTCGCAGGGTGGCACGGCTGTTGCCGAAGCGATATTCGGCGACTACAATCCCGGCGGAAAGCTCACCGTGACGTTCCCCAAGAGCGTGGGCCAGATACCGTTCAATTTCCCGGCAAAGGCTTACTCACAGGTCGACGGCGGCACTGTCCCCGGCCCGAAAGGCAATATGTCGCGTGTCAACGGTCCGCTTTATCCGTTTGGCTATGGCCTGAGCTACACCACATTCGAGTATTCCAACCTGAAAATATCGCCTGAAAAGGTGACCGAACACCAGCCTGTGACCGTGAGCTGCACCGTGACTAACACAGGCAGCCGCGCCGGCGACGAGGTTGTGCAGCTCTATGTGCGCGACGTGGTAAGTTCCGTCACCACCTATGAAAAAAATCTGGTAGGCTTCGACCGCATAAGCCTCGCGCCCGGAGAGTCGCGCGAGATAAGCTTCACAATTGAGCCACGCGACCTCAGCCTCATCGACGCCGACAATCACCGCGTTGTCGAGCCGGGCGATTTCAAGGTCATGGTGGGCGCATCGTCGACCGACATCCGTCTTAAAGGTGAGTTTGAGGTTGTGAAGTATGGCGATAACACCGTGACATCCACCTCCAAGGCAGCCCCGGTGGTAGCGAGTGCCGGCAACGAGACTGCGGCACTCACGCTCGACGGAAAAGGGGAGAGCGCGTGGAGCGGCAAGGCCGGCGACTATATTACCTATACTCTCGAAAACGGTTCGGCTCCGTCGGAAGCGGGCATAGCATGGAGCGCCGCGTCGCCCGACGCCTCGTTTGAGATACAACTTTCGGGTGGCGGCGGTCAGTTCCTTACCGTCTATAAAGGCAATGTGGGCAAGCCCGACAACACTATCGAGACCTATCGTCTCAAAGGGACCACGGCGAGCGACCTGCGCATAGTCATTACCCGCGGCGAAGCATCTATTTCGGAAGTGAGCGTTCCCGGGCTGAGGCGCTGACAGTCGCAGGCGCTGACAGTCGCAGGCCTGACAGTCGCAGGCCTGACTGTCAGCGGTCGAACATACGGAATGGCCGGGTGACATCCGCGACAGGCAGTATCACTATGACGGGAAGCCCGTCGGGAGTGTAGTCGGGTTCGGGAAGCATCAGCAGGTCGGTCATTATCCGCTCCATTTCGGCAGAGCTGAGGCGTGTGCCTCCGGCTATGGCCGAGCTGCGCGCTATGGCGAGAGCCGTGGCGCGCCGCAGTGTTTCGGCGCCGTCGATGCCGGTGTCGGACGCGGCATCGTCGAGGATGTCGCGAAGCGTCTCGGCGGCGCGGCCGTCGGGCAATACGGCGGGAACGCCGTTGAGGCTCCAGCTTGTGCCGCCGAGATAGGTCGGGTCGAAGCCCATAGTGCGCAGTGTCGGCTCTATGGCTTTGAGCGTCGCGCTCTGTACCGGTGTCAGTTCTATGGCTTCGGCAAACATCACGCTCTGACAGTGCAGCCCCTCGGCACTTCCCGTAGCCATAAACCGGTCAAACAGGATGCGGATGTGGGCGCGGTGCTGGTCAACGACCATAAGCCCGCTCCGGGCAGTCGACAGAATGTAGCGGTTGTCGAGCTGAATATAGCCTGGTGTAGCAGGCTCGGCGCCTGTGTCGGTCGAGGTGAGGTCGAGCGTGCTTTCAATCAACGCCGGTTGCGTGTCGGGCCGCAGTGCCTCGGCTTCGGTGGGAACGGAACCTACCGCTTCGTCGCGGCGTGAGGTGAAATCGGCATAAAGGGCTTCCCAGTTCTGCACGTTGATTCCCGAGCTGATGCGCTGCGGCGTGTAGGGCCGGACGGAGGGGGTCGGCGGAGCCGAAGGCGCCGGCATGGCAAATGGATTGTAGCCCGTAGCCAGCTCTACGCCGTGTGTGGCGCCGGCGTCGGGGTTGAACACCGGTATCTCAGGGGCGTCGGCGAGGTCGAAGTCTATGCCTGCCGAGGCGTTGAAGCGCCCCATGCTCTCTTTTACCGCAGCAACGAGAATCTGGTAGATTGCGCTTTCGTTCTCGAACTTAATTTCGTTTTTGGTGGGGTGGATGTTGACATCTATCGTGTCGGGGTCAACGTCAAATGACACGAAGTAATTGGGCTGCATATCGGGGGCGATTATGCCCTCATAGCAGTTAGTAATGGCCTTGTGGAACACGGGGTGACGCATATTGCGCCCGTTGACGAAGAGATATTGTAGCGCACTGCGCTTGCGGGCGTGAGCCGGTAGCCCGATAAAGCCGCTGAGCCGCACGATAGAGGTGTCGGTTGCCACAGGGATAAGCTGCGATTCAAGGCTCTTGCCGAAGAGGTCGGCGATTCGGCGCTTCAACGGTGCTTTCATCAGCTTGTGGAGGAGAGTATCGTTGTGGGTTATCGACAGTTCGACGTCGGGGTTGACGAGTGCGAGGCGCTCAAATTCGCGGAGAACCTGGCTCAGCTCCACCGTGTCTTTTTTCAGGAATTTGCGTCGCGCCGGTATGTTGAAGAAGAGGTTTTTGACCATCATGTTGGTGCCAGGCACACAAGCTTCCGGCTCCTGACTTTCCACCTTGGAACCGCTTATGACAATGCGTGTGCCGACAGTGGCGTCGCGTTTCATGGTGCGGAGGTCAACCTGGGCTACCGCCGCAATCGACGCGAGAGCTTCGCCGCGGAATCCCATGGTGTGGAGCGTGAACAGGTCGGCAGCTTCGGTTATCTTTGAGGTGGCGTGTCGCTCAAAGGCCATGCGGGCGTCGGTGTCGCTCATGCCTGAGCCGTTGTCGACGACCTGAATAAGCGTGCGGCCCGCGTCGCGCAGTATGATGTCGATTACTGTGGCGCCGGCGTCGACCGCATTTTCTACGAGTTCCTTTATAACCGAGGCGGGCCGTTGTATCACCTCGCCCGCGGCTATCTGATTGGCTACCGAGTCAGGCAGCAGTCTGATAACATCTTCTGTCATAACGCGCAAATTTACGGTAATTCCGGCTCACGCGCAAACAGTGTTATCTTCCGCGATAACGACAGTTGTTGACAGGATGTAGATAACTGTGTTGATAACTTTTTAGAACGGCACAGCCACTATGATTGCGAGGGTAGCGGCTGCTCCCGAGCGCACGCCGTAAAGGCGGGCGACGCCCCCCTCCTTGATGCGAAGACGTTTGGCAAGCTCCGGCGCCGAGATGATGAAATTGCGTGTGGCGACGTTGATTTTGGGCCATTCTCGGGCTATGGCTTTCAGAGCCTTGTCGCTGAGAGGCTCCACGCGCTCTATGCGCATGGCCGTACCGGGGAAGTTCTTGACCTCGGTGTCGGCCGTAAACAGATGAGTGTTGGGATGGAGCTGACGCAGTTCAGGCGCCAGGGCGGCCAGCGCGCCCCAGGCAGCCGTCTTCATCACGGCAGGGTAGGGCTCGTAGAGAAATTCTCCGGCCGAGGGCAGTCCAGGCAGCACGGGAGCCGCCTCGCAGTGGCGGCTCGGAGCGAAGATCGACGGCGTGTCGCAGGCGGGCAGGGCGGTAATCGCTTCGGTTTGATAGTGTGTGGCCGCACCACGTTCTACCACCGCTATCACCTCCTTGCACTCGCGTGTGGTACCTACGGTTATCATGCGGGTGACGCAGCCTCGCCCTCCGCAGGCCGCATCAAGCTCCGAGGCGAGGGCTGTTAGGTCGAGCATGGGCGACGCCTTGACTACTATTTTAGGCGCGAGTTCAAGCATCCGGGGCATGATAGTCGTCACGTCGGGACTACATTCGGCTATGGCCGTGAGGCGACGTCCTCCCTCGCCTCTCCGTGCCGGGTCGATGAAGATTGTGTCGCACTTTATATCGGTATCGGTGACAAGGGCGGTGGAGTCGCCGCAAACGGCTTCAAACTTGTCATCGAGCCCGAGTGCCTTGGCATTGTGGCGGGTCGCTTCGACCACTTCGGGGGTTATGTCGACGGCAGTGACCAACGCCCCGTGACGCGCCGCCTCGAACGCGTCCATTCCGAGGCCGCAGGTTAGGTCGAGATGTCGCGCGCCTGGCCGATAGCCGGCTATGCCGGCGTGGATACGGGCGAGGGCCTCCGATGTGGCCTGCTCGGCCGAGAGTCCGGTAGGGAACATGAACCCCGGGCTTGCCAGAGCGGCAGGGAAGCGGTTGCCCGCCTTGCGCCTGCACTCTATCTGCGTTATGGCAAACGCTATGTCGTCGTCGCCGTGATAGCGCAGACGCAGCTTCACCGGGTCGTCGGCGGCATGGAGCTCAATCCAGCGCTGCATCTCAGGGTCCATTTTTCTCATGATGCGTGGGGTAATCGGGGTTAACCAATGCGCGGGAGCTTCCGGTTGAGGATGCTCCCGCGCTTATATGGTGGGATAAATCGTATCGAACGCTTATTTAATCAGACCGTGGTTGCGGAACACCTTGCCTATCTTGTCAAGCGCGATAGCCACCTGGTCTTCCGTGTGTGTGGCCATGAGGCTGAAACGGATGAGAGTGTCGTGGGGAGCTACGGCCGGCGATACGACGGGGTTGACGAATATGCCCTCGTCGAAGAGCTCGCGAGTAATCTGGAATGTGAGGAAATTGTCGCGGATGAAGAGAGGGATGATAGGTGTCGATGTGTTACCTATTTCACAGCCCATGTTGCGGAATCCGTCGAGCGCCATATTTGTCAATTTCCAGAGGTTTTCCTGACGCTCAGGCTCCGACTCCATGATGTCGATGGCTTTGAGTGCGGCGGCGGTTGACGCAGGAGTGATAGAGGCAGTGAAGATATATGAGCGTGAGTGGTGACGGAGGAAGTTGGTTATCTCCTTGTCGGTGGCGATGAAGCCTCCGAGCGACGCAAAGCTCTTGGAGAAGGTGCCCATGATGAGGTCAACGTCCTTGGATACGCCGTAGTGGTGGCATACGCCACGGCCACCTTCGCCGAAGACGCCGATGCCGTGGGCTTCGTCAATCATCACAGAGGCGTTGTATTTCTTGGCGAGCTCGACTATGGCAGGTACGTCGGCTACATCGCCCTCCATGGAGAACACGCTGTCGCTCACGATGAGTTTTACCTTGTCGGGGTCGCATTTCTGAAGCTGCTTTTCAAGCGATGCCATGTCGTTGTGCTTGTATTTGAGCGACTGGCTGAAAGAGAGGCGACGGCCCTCGATAATCGAGGCGTGGTCTTGTTCGTCCCACAGTATGTAGTCTTCACGACCGGTGAGACACGACACTACGCCGAGATTGACTTCGAAGCCGGTTGAATAAATCATCACGTCTTCCTTGCCGATGTATTCGGCGATGCGTGCTTCGAGCTGCTTGTGAAGGTCAAGTGTACCGTTGAGGAACGGCGAGCCGGCGCAACCGGTGCCGTATTTGCGTGTGGCCTCTATTGCGGCTTCCTTGATGCGGGGGTCGTTGACAAGACCGGAGTAGCAGTTTGACCCGAACATCAGCACCTTGCGTCCATTAATCAGAACTTCGGGGTCCTGCTCCGATGATATGGCACGGAAGTAGGGATACACCCCTGCGGCTTTGGCTTCCTGAGGGGCGGTATAGCGAGCGAGTTTAGCTTGTAATAGCTTCATTGAATGTCGGTTTGAGCGCTCCACGAGCCACACGGCATACGGAGGGCTTGGCTTTGATTGGTTACAGTCTTAGTGAATAAGGCTGCAAAGTTAATCATTTTATGTGAAAATTAGAGGCTGCAAAACATTTTTTTGCACAATCGCATTGTCGTTGTGTCGTTCCTACTCTCAACTGGCAAGTGCAAAATTAGCTATTTGACGAAAGAAAACATTTTT
>CAMWXJ010000003.1 GCA_947178215.1 uncultured Porphyromonadaceae bacterium | reverse complement strand
ACAGGTTGCAGGAAAGAGCAAAGCCAACACACAAAACCAATATTTTAGAGAGAGTCGCCATACGCAAAGTTACAACAAAATTTTCGTAACTCAGTGATAATAGGGTAAGAAAAATCCACACCTCCACGGTAGCTACCAAAAATGTGGATAACATTTTTTCTTTTCCTCAGCCACTGGCGTTTCTAACGACACAAGGGTTAAACTTCTTTGGTTTGGTTCGGGCTATATATATGCCCGGATAAACCTAAACCTAGATATAGCGGCTGAGTAAAAAGAAAAAGGCTCGCCCATATTATTATTTTCCTCAGTCATGATTTTGAACACAAGGACATGAACACAGATGTATGTCATAGGGGTCTGAAATGAGATAAATCGGAGTTGTGTTCAGATTTGTGTTCAAGATAAAAGAAAAAGCAGCTACGATTTGTTTCGTAACTGCTTGATTTTTAAGAGGTGGTCCCACTAGGGCTTGAACCTAGGACTCCCTGATTATGAGTCAGGTGCTCTAACCGACTGAGCTATAGGACCGGCTTCGGATGCTGACGTGTGTCTTATCTCGAAAGCGGTGCAAAGTTAGGTATCTTTTGCGAGACTGGCAAGTTTATTGTCGATTTTTTTTGATTTTTTTGTGGGATGCTTGCATAGGAGTGGCGAAATGAGTAATTTTGCACCCGAATCACACCGCACCGGGCTTGTAACAAGCGACGGCCGACAGAAAAGGCAGTCCGCCCGACGGGTTAACCATCTAAGTTATCGCGACATAACAATGTATGCAATCGTAGAAATCCAGGGACAGCAGTTCAAGGCTGAGGCCAACAAGTTCCTGTATGTTCACTATCTCGGCGAAAGCGCCAAAGAAGGCAGCACCATCGAATTTGACCGTGTGCTCCTCGCTGAAGCCGACGGTGCTGTCAAGGTGGGCGCTCCCACCGTCGATGGCGCAAAAGTAGTTTGCGAGGTCCTGGAGAACCTCGTGAAGGGCGACAAGGTAATCGTCTTCAAGAAGAAGCGCCGCAAGGGCTATCGTCGTAAGAACGGCCATCGCCAGTATTTCTCCAAGGTGTTAGTTAAAGAAGTAGTTGCTTAATCCCTTAAAATCCCACTCAGAGAAATGGCACATAAAAAAGGTGTAGGTAGTTCTAAGAACGGCCGCGAATCCGAAAGCAAACGTCTCGGCGTGAAGATTTTTGGTGGCCAGGTTTGCAAAGCCGGCAACATTATCAAGCGTCAGCGTGGCACAGTCCATCACCCCGGCCTCAATGTAGGCATGGGCAAGGACCACACAATCTATGCTCTTATCGACGGCACTGTGGTGTTCACCGAAGGCCGCAACGGACGTCGCTTCATCAACGTAAGCCCTGCCGAAGCATAAGCTACGCGAGGTTACACGTCAACAACCCCATTAAAATCAATCAGGCAGATAGCGGCCGCTTAGGCCATATCTGCCTGATTGATTTTTTATGTCGCCTGGGGAGGTGGGACGGTAGATTAAGTTATTATTGTGTGGGGAGTAAAGAGGTTGGTCAGAGCCGCGGGAATAGGCGCCGGGCATTGGCGGTTGTGATGCTGTTGACGTTGTCGACGCTTATGCCCATCTTGCCGGCTATGGCGGATGCGGTGTAGGTGAGATATGCGCTCTCATTGCGCCTGCCACGCTTAGGCACGGGGGCGAGATATGGGGAGTCGGTTTCAAGCACGATATGGTCGAGCCCTATGGCGGGGAGCGTGTCGGGTAGTGTCGATTTCTTGAATGTGACAACACCGCCTATACCGAAATATATCTCCGGAACTGCTGATGCACGCCGACGTATGGTGTCGACATCAGCGGCCGAGCCGCCGAAGCAGTGCATGACTATTGCCGGGGGCGCCTTCGGGAGTCCTTCGAGCACCTCGAGCGTTTCGTCAAGGCCATCGCGGCAGTGGATGATTAGCGGAAGCTGCAACTCGGCGGCAAGCTGTGCCTGTCTGTCGAAAGCCAGCATCTGCTCGTCGCGTTGCGTGTCGTCCCAGTACAGGTCTATCCCCACTTCGCCCACGGCGACGTATTTGTAGCGTCCGGGGGCGCGTAATTCGGTCTCAATGCGGTCGACGGCAGCACGCCAGTCGTCGCCTAGTTCGGTGGGATGCAGCCCCATGGCGAGGCGCACCGCCTCGGGACGCTCATCGGCGAGCTTTTTCATCGGGCCGATAGTAGTAATATCTACGTTGGGCATCACCAAAGTGGTGACGCCGGCCTCCACAGCGCGGTCGACGGCGGCTCCGGGGGAGTCGCCGTCGGCACAAAATTCGCTGAGATACAGATGGGTGTGGGTGTCAATCATTTGCCGCCCTTGTGGTTGATGCTCATGTCAGTGTCAATCAGGCCTCGGTTGCGCAGGAGTGCGTCGACCGAAGGCTGATGACCGCGGAAGGTTACGTAGGCCTCCATGGGGTCCACCGAGCCGCCGGCTTCAAGGATGTTGCGTTTGAACGACGCTGCGGTCTCGGGGTCGAAGATGCCTTTTTCGGCGAAAAGCTCGAAGCCGTCGGTGTCAAGTACCTCTGCGTAGAGGTAGGTGTAGTAGCCTGAAGCGTAGCCGTCGGAACCGAAGATGTGGCGGAAGTAGGGCGAACGGTAACGGAACTGCACCTGCGAGGGCATGTTGAGCTCCTCGGCGACGCGGGCCTCGAAGTCAACGGCGTTTACAGTCTCGTCGGCGGCAGGGTTGAGCTGACCCCATTTGAGGTCAAGGAGTGCGGCTCCGGCAAGCTCGGTGGTTACAAAGCCCTGGTTGTGGGTTGAAGCGGCTTGAAGCTTGGCGACGAGGTCGTCCGGAATCACTTCGCCCGTCTTGTAGTGGAAAGCGTAGTCTTTGAGGAGCTCGGGTTCGAGAGCCCAGTGCTCATGAATCTGCGAGGGGAGCTCCACCATGTCGCGGTCAACATTGGTGCCGCTCTGGCTGCGGAGGCGTGCCTTGGAGAGCATACCGTGGAGGCCGTGGCCGAACTCGTGGAACATCGTCTCCACCTCGTCGAGGGTAAGGAGGGCAGGGGTGTCGCCGGCGGGACGGGTGAAGTTACCCACATTGTAGACTATGGGGCGTTGCACGGGGCCGTTGTCATCGATGAATGAAATCTGCATCTCACTCATCCATGCGCCCTGGCGCTTCGAGGGTCGGGGGAAATAGTCGGTCATGAACACGGCGAGATGATTGTTCTCGGCGTCGCGTACGTCGTAGACTTTGACTTCTGGATGATAGCGGGGAGCGTCGGGGAGCTCTACGAAGCTTATACCGTAGAGCTTCTTGGCCATGGTAAAGATGCCTTTGCGCACGTTGTCGACAGAGAAGTATGCGCGGACCTCGTCTTCGTCGAGAGCATACTTGTCGCGGCGCACCTTTTCTGCGTAATAGTAATAGTCGTGGGGAGCGATGGTGATACCTGCGCCTTCGCGGTCGGCGAGAGCCTGCATCTCGGCCACCTCACGGTCAACGCGCTTGATGGCGGGAGTCCATATCTGCATGAGCAGATTTTCGGCGTTTTCGGGAGTCTTGGCCATTACGTTGGCGGTCATGTAGTGGGCATAGTCGGGATAGCCGAGGAGCTTGGCCTTTTCGGCGCGAGCGTGTACGATCTTGTCGATGACGGGACCGTTGTCATACTGGCCCGATGAGGCGAGGTTGATGTAGCCTTCGTACATCTGCTGGCGCAGGTCGCGGTCATCGGCATATTGGAGGAGGGGCAGACGGCTGGGAGCGTGGAGGGTGAATACCCATTTGCCCTCTTTGCCGCGTTCCTTGGCTGCGTCAGCGGCCTGGGCTATGGAGCTTTCGGGGAGGCCGGCGAGGCGCTTTTCGTCATCAACCACAATCTCAAACTCGTTGGTGGCGGCGAGGAGGTTGCGGCCGAACTGCATGTAGAGGTCGGCCAGACGGCCGTTGACCTCCATGAGGGCTTCCTTGTCGGCGTCGGACAAGAGGGCGCCCGAGCGCACGAATCGGTTGTAGGTGTCCTCGACGGCTTTTCGCTGGTCGGGGGCGAGGCCGAGTGAGTCGCGGCGGTCATACACGCTCTTGACGCGGGCAAAGAGGCCCGGATTCATCATTATTTCGTCGGAAGCACGCGAAGTGAGGGGAGTGGCCTCAGCGTCTATTGCGTCAAATTCGGGGCAGTTGTCGGTCTCGTTGAGCGCGCTGAACACCAGCATCACTTTCGACAGCGTGCGGCCCGATTTCTCCATAGCGAGGATAGTGTTGTCGAAGTCTGGCTCGGCAGGGTTGTTGACTATGGCGTCGATTTCGGCCTTACGTTCGGCGATGCCCTGCTTGATAGCCGGCATATAGTCGTCGTAACTAATTTTGTCGAAGGGCGGTATGTCGTAGACAGTGCCGTAGTTGGGTTGCAGGAACGGATTGTCATGCTCTTTCTGGCCAGAGCCACACGAAGTGGCGAGCGAGCCAGCGGCTATGACACATGCGGCCAATGCCATTTGTTTCATGTTCATTTCTGTGATAGATTTGATTGATTTTTAGTGTTTTCAGTTAACGTGATGAGCAGGGCGCGCTCGTCGGATGTGAGCGAGTCGTAGCCCGATGTGCGCAGCTTGCGCAGCAGCTCGGGCCACTGCGACATATCCGGCGCGGCGGCCCGGGTGGCGGCCTTCGTCCGCGAGCGGCGCATCATGAGACCCGCCAAGGCTCCCGCCGCCACTCCGCTTATATGGGCCGTGTGGCTTTCAATCGTGCCGTAGCCCATGCACACAATATCAATGAGCACTATGACTGCCGCCGCCACAGCCACGCTTACGGGGCGCAGCAGAGGCAGGTCGACACGGGTATGCGGTATAGCTGTTGCTGTTGCTGCCACGATAGCCATGACCGCTCCCGACGAGCCTATGAGCACTCCCTCGGATGCACCGTGCGCAACGGCAAGATAGCCTGCGGCCGCTGCGAGTCCGCCCGCAAGATATGTCGAGCCAATCGCGCGCGCCGAAGCGCCCGAGTCGGCCAGAAGCAGTCCGAACCAGCCAAGCCACAACATATTAAGTATGATATGCATGGCGTCGTACTGCGTGAACATATATGTGATGGCAGTCCATGGCATGCCGGCCGCAGCTTCGGCCGACGACGGAAGCGCGAGCATCCCTATCGCCGCTTTGGTGGCTGCCGCCGATACGACCGCGCAGAGCCGCAGCGCCACGAATACGGCGGCGTTGGCTGCGACTATGGCCGTTAGTAGTCTTACGGTGTTGCGGTGTCGCCGGGTGTAATAGGTGGAATCAATAGAAGTAATCGCCATGAACGGTGCCCTTGCGCTTCCAGTACCATATCATGAAGAATCCGAATATCATGCCGCCGAGGTGGGCAAAGTGGGCCACGCCGTCGTTGGCCGAGCTGAGACCGATGAGCAGTTCGATTACTCCGTAGCCTGCTACCATCCATTTGGCTTTGATAGGCACAGGCACAAACATGAGATAGAGCGGACGGTTGGGGAATATCATGCCGAAAGCGAGCAGCACGCCGTATATTGCTCCCGACGCGCCTATCGTAAGAAGGGCGTTGAGCGCCGGGATATTAGTGCCGGTCGCCACGGCCTGTCTTATGGCCTCCTTGGCTTCTACAAGTCCGGAACCGTAGGAATTGTTGATCCAGCCGGCGAGAATGTTAACCCATGTGAGCTGCCACACAATCTCCTGCACCAGAGCAGCGCCTATGCCGCACGAGATGTAGTAGAACAAGTAGCGCTGACTTCCCAGCACCCTTTCAAGCGTTATGCCGAACATGAACAGGGTGAACATGTTGAACAGGATGTGGGCGAAGCTCTGCGTCGAGTGCATGAACATATAGGTCAGCAACTGCGCAGGATTGAAGTCGGAGGCCCCCCAGAAGTGGAGACCGCCGTAATGGAGTATCTTGTCTTGCAGGCTCGCAGGAGCGAGCATCATCATAAGCCAAATGGCAAAATTGATGATTATTAGATTTTTAGTTACCGGCGGGAGCGCCGCGAAGATGTTGCGGTTGTTCATATACCGACAAATTTACGAATTTTATCATATAAGACAACCATAATAATTGATAAAATCCGGGTCAGCATCAACTTACCGTATCTTAGTCCCGCCCCGGTACGCATATGCTCACTCTGCTGTGTGCGCGCAGGTGAGTGGGTGTAGAGTGGAGTTCAGGCGAGTCGGGAGAGGAGCCACGCGATGTTTTTCCCGAGGTTGCGCATTGTAGCCACTCCCTCGGCGTCGTTCAACGCTTCACCCGGCAGTCGGCCGTATGCTATGTTCCAGTAGGTGGAGCCGGCGACAAACATCTCTTTGTTCAGGAAAAAGCGGTTGATTGTGTCGAGCGCGTTCATGGTGCCGGCACGGCGTCCCACCACTATCCCCGCGCCAATCTTGTGTCTGAACATCCCGGGATTGGTGTCGCTCACTACGCTCGCGCGCTCGATTACCGCTTTGATGGTCGACGATACGTCAGCCGAATATGTCGGGGATCCAATTATGATTACGTCGGCTTCGGTCATGCGTTCATAAACCTCTCGGAATATGTCGTCGGAAAACACGCAGTTTCGCTTTCCGGCACAGGCAAAACAGGCCTTGCACGGATTGATTGTGTGTCCTGCGAAGTCGATTCGTTCCACTGTATGGCCCAGTTCCGACAGTTCCGACAGTACCACGTCAATCATGTCGCCGGTGTTGCCATGTTTCCTCGAACTTCCGTTTATCGCCAGTATCTTCATAAAGCCTTTGTTTTCTGTAATCATACCGGAGGCACCGACCAGGCCGGTTGAGCCGATTGCTGCCGCGGCTGCCAGTGCCCCCAAACGTTTGATTGCGTTGCGTCTGTTCATCTCGACTTTGGTCAGCGGTACGACTCGGCGAAGATGTCGATAATATCTTGGTCAGACATCTGCACGCGGTCGCTTGTGAACATGATGCCCATCACCTTGCGGGTGTTGTGCATGAATGTCTCGAACTCCGACGGTTCTATTCCGTAGTCCGACATTTTCAGGTCGGCGACTCCGCAGGCTTCCTGCAATGCTACAAGCGCGTCGATGAAGTCTTCCGGCTTGTCGGCGTCATGCTTGCCGAGAAGTCGTGCAAGCTCAATGAAGCGGTTGTCGCAGCCGTGATTTCTTATGAAGTAGCTGAAATAAGCCTTGCTTATCATAATCAGCCCCGCGCCGTGAGGCAGATTGGGATGATATGCTGACAGGGCGTGTTCCAGACCATGCTCGCTGGTAAGCAGCGTAAGGCACATCACTGCCCCTGAAAGGGTGTTGGCAAAAGCCACACGGGTGCGTGCTTCAAGGTCTTTGCCGTCCTTGACAGCACGAGGCAGATACTCGGCTATGTTGCGGATTGCTTCGCGTGCGTTCATGTCGCTGGCAAGATTGGCGGTGGAGGCAACAAAACCCTCGATGCTGTGGAAAAGCGCGTCAAAGCCCTGAAATGCGGTAAACATCGGGGGTACAGTCAGCATGAGTTCAGGGTCGACCACGGCGAGAACCGGAAACAATGCAGGGTGCATTATAAATGCTTTCTCATTGGTGTCCTCTTTTGTGATTACTCCGCAAGGGTCGGTTTCCGAGCCGGTGCCGGCGGTTGTAGTGATTGCCACAATAGGCAGCGGCTTGTTGTTGATTGGATTTCCTTTGCCCGAACCGATTGCCACATAGTCCCACAGTTCGCCGGGATTTGTGGCGAGCAACGCTATTGCCTTGGCACAGTCCATGACACTGCCGCCGCCGAGTGCGACAATGAAGTCGGCACCGTATGCCCGTGCAGCTTCTGCGCCGGCGACGGAGTTGTCGACTGTCGGGTTGGGAGCGATACCGTCAAATACTGACGTTTCCACCCCCGCCGTGTGCAACTGTTCTTCCGTGCGGGCAAGATAACCGTTGGCGCGTGTCGATTTGCCGTTTGAGATGACAATCAGAGCCTTTCTGCCCGGCATGGTCTGAGAGTGGAGATTGTCAAGCTGTCCTGCTCCGAAAAGGATATGCGTGGGAATGTACTGATTGTAGCTCAATTCTGTCTGTGTCATAATATATTATAGATTTTGTTGATTATTAGTCAATACCAGTCATGTTTCTCGTTACGGTTAAGTGCGGCAATCGCGGTCATCTCATCCTCGGTCAACTCGAAATCAAATATTGAGATGTTCTCTTTCATGTGGTCGGGGTTACTTGATCCGGGAATTACGACAACACCACGCTGCAAGTCCCAGCGCAGAATGACCTGTGCGACTGATTTGCCGTGCCGCATGGCGATTTCGGTCAGCACCGGGTCGTTCAGCAATTCCTTCTGATGCCCTCGGCCCCCTAACGGATACCACGCCTCGACCGCTATTCCGAGATTCTGGATATGGGGAACGACATCGGTATCCTGATAATAGGGATGAACCTCGTTCTGCACAAGCACAGGCTTTATATCGACCTGACGGATGAACTCGTCGATTTCCTTGATATAGTAGCATGACACGCCTATGGAGCGGATTTTACCCTCCCTGACATATCGTTCCATCGCCTTGTAGGCTTTCACGTCGTTTGTGCCGGGATGATGCAGAAGCATCAGGTCAACGTAGCCGAGGTCGAGTTTGCGAAGACACTCATCTATGGCGGCTTCGGGGTTGCCATACTGGTTGGGGTATATTTTCGTAGCCACAAAGATTTCTTCCCGTGGCACACCCGATTCACGTACTCCACGACCCACCTCTACCTCGTTGCCGTACATGTGCGCGGTGTCAATCTTTCGGAAGCCGAGAGAGATAGCCGACTTCACGGAGTTCACGCACACGTCGCCTGTAAGGCTGTATGTGCCGAGACCCACCACCGGCATATCATATCCGCTGCTGAGGCGGATTGTGGGTGCCTGACCGTTTTTGCCCTCTGAAAGAGGAAATTTAGAGTAATCCATATCTGTGTCAAATTTTATATCAAGTCCTGAAATCCACTTTTCAAGCTCTGTTTTGGCAGTGTTTCCCGCAAAGCGTCGTCCGGGAATCCAGACTGCATCCGGAGCGAGAGAATGCAGATTGCGGTCGCTGCTTCCAAGACCGCTGGAGTGTGAAGTGCAGAAAGGCACAATCGTTTTCCCTTTGAAATCTCCGCTCTCAAGGAAGGTGCTGATTATACGCGGTGCTTCTCCCCACCATATCGGATAACCGAGGAAAACCACATCGTATCGGTCAAGACCGTCAGGCATACTTTTGATTGCCGGACGAGCCTTGGGATTGTTCTGCTCCCTGTTGGCGCGACAGTCGCTGTTATAGTCGAGGTCGGCGGCTGTGTAAGGCTCTTCCGCTTCGATTCTGAATGTGGATGCCCCGGTTATATCCGCGATATCCTCGGCAATGCCTTCTGTGGTGCCTGTACATGAAAAGTATGCCACCAGTACGTCTCTGCCATTCACGGCTCCGGTTTCGGGCGTCGGATTTTCTTTCAAGGGTTCATCTTCCGTTGTCGTATTGCATGATGCACATGCTGATATGGAAAAGAGTAACATAGCGATTGGCAATAATTTGAGTGTCATAGCGTATATTCAGGCGTTGATATTTCTGATATACTTTGCAGGTATTCCCCCGACGATGGTATTGTTGGCTACGTCACGCTTTACGATTGCGCCGGCGGCAACTATGGCGTTTTCACCTACGGTGACGCCGGGAAGTATAATTGCGCCGGCTCCTATCCACGCCTTGCGGCGTATCACCACAGGAGCGGTGAGCAGCGAATGTCGACGCTCAGGCTGTTCGGGATGTCCCTCAGTGGCTATCTTCACGCCTGGGCCGATAAACACACCGTCTTCCAGCGTTATGCCGCCCTGGTCGAGAAATGTGCAGTCGAAGTTGATAAATACCTCTTTGCCTACCGTTGTCATTTTACCGAGAGCGGTATAGAACGGCGGGAACATCCTCACTGTGCCGTCAAGCCTCTGCCCCCAGATGCGTTCCAGAATGGCGCGTATCTCATCGGGCGTATGGTAGCCGGTGTTCAACTCGGCGATAAGCCGACGTGTATTCTCGATCTCGTCACAGAGAAGTTCGGGAGCGGTTTCGGGTATGCGCTCGCCGTTTCTCATCCGTTCAATAACATCTGTTGCCATGTTTTTTCGGTTGATTGGTTTTTACGGTGCAAAATTAGCCCCGGAAATGATAGGGCAGATAACCAATCTTACGCCTGGATGTACCCCGATTACAGAATCGTGCTACGGCCTTAAACGGCTGATTCGTAAAATGTACCAATATTACGGAATTATGTACCCCTATTACATGTTGACTTGTCGTCAGCATTGCCGGGAGCCTGATTATCGCTATCTTTGCAAAAAGAAATCACGACATGGAAATCTACGAAGCAGACACCATTGAAAAATACAACCGCTATTTCGGTTTTGAGACACGGCATCCGCTTGTCGGCATAGTTCATTTCGATGATACTGTCGAGCAGCCCACCCACTGCATGCACTTCGGTTTTTACTCGCTCTTCCTCAAAAAGACCGCAGGATGCAAGATTACCTACGGCAAGACGATATATGATTTCGACGACGAGACGGTGGTCAGTTTCGCTCCCGGCCAGACAGTAGGTATACACCGTTTTGAGGACGGCCCGGCTCCGGAGGCCGTCGGACTGCTGTTTCACCCCGATTTTCTGCTACGCACTCCGCTGGGTCAGAAAATCAAGCAGTACACATTTTTTTCTTACGCCTCAAACGAAGCGTTGCATCTCTCGACCGAAGAGCGACTGATATTGCAAGACTATATGGACAAGATAGCCCGTGAGCTGCAACATCCCATCGACAAGTTTTCAAAATCGCTCATTGTTTCAAATATCGAGGTGATGCTCAATTACTGCATGCGCTTCTACGAGCGGCAGTTCGTGACGCGTGAAGAACTGAACCACAACGCTCTCGGCAAATTCGAGCAGCTGATTGACGAATATCTCGACAGCGGCCGTGGAGTGACCGACGGCATACCCACAGTAAAGTATTTCGCTGACAAAATATGTCTGTCGTCCAACTATTTCGGCGACCTCGTAAAGCAGGAAACCGGCAAGACGGCACAGGAATATATTCAACTGAAAATGATAAATCACGCCAAAATCTCGTTGCTGAACCCGGCTCTGACTACCAAGCAGATAGCCGAACTCCTCGGCTTCCAGCACTCACAGCACTTCATCAGATTCTTTAAAAGGCAGACCGGCAACACTCCGCGTGAATACCGTCTGCAACTGAATTGACCACCTAAACATAGAGGAAAATGAACCGCACCCCGAGAGTCAGACACAGGACTTTCGGGGTGCGGTTCATTGCGGCACTGTCTGCCGATACCCCGCGAAGGGTATCAGAGATTGGCGCGGGAGAGGGTAATCACGGTGTTGCCGGCGGCGTCGAGGAGATCGACTGTGCCGTTCTTGCCTTTCTGGGCCTTGGCTACTTTGCCGAGAGCGTTGACAAGCTGCTGTTCGAGTCCGGCGTTGGGACAGGCCATGCGGGTAGTGGCCGGATTGCTGATGGTAATCGAGTTGCGCGTCTCAATCGAGGTGGTTATGTCGGCGTTGAGCACATTGCAGCCCGTGTTGCCGTGGAGGCGGCCTTCGGTCATGTCAAACACCAGTTGCATCGGCTCCGGCATGTCGTCATCGTTAATGGTGATAGGGGGTATACGCTCCACGTTCCATGCTCCGTCAAGGAATCCCATGTCGTTTTTGCGCAACACCATGGTGTTGACGTTGGTTCCGTTGTAGAAGTAGAGGATATAATTGTTGTCGACGCGTTCCAGGCGGTATGTCGCGGCAGTATTGAGGGCATTGAGTATGTCGTGTTCGGCTGCATCGTTGATACAGGCGCGCATTGTGGTGGCAAATTCGCCTATCTTGCTTATCTTGTTGCCCTTGGTGAGCGCCATGCTGCCGTTTACGATGTTGCAGCCGGTGTTTGCGTAGAATTTGAGTATGAACGGGTTGACCGCCGTGGAGTCGAAAGTGACATACGGGCGTTCAGGCTCGTCAGGATCGGCTGCCACAGCCTTGCCTCCGGCGTCGGCGATAATCCATTTGCCTCTTATCACGTTGTCGATGACATCCTCGGTTTGGAGCGCGCTGAGGGCGCCAGTGTTCATCTCGGCACCTGTCTTGGGCTGCTCTGTGGCTGTCGCCGTCGAAGCGGGTGTTTTGCTTCCGGTCACGTTTCTGATAGTGTTACATCCGGCCAAGGTCACTGCTATTGCAGCTGTTGCCGGGAGGATATATTTGAATATGTGCTTCATAATATGACCTGTTTTATGAGGGCTGTTTGATGTGGTTATGGGGGATTGTATTTAATTAAAATGAAAAATTATGGACATAGTTCATTGTCACAGGCTACAAAGTTAAGCAAAATATTGTAACTTTGTCATTTCATTCGCCACATAACCACACAGCTCCCTCCGATGAAAGACGATAACCAGCCGCTTTTCAGCATCATCACCGTGACCTACAACGCCGAGGCCACTATCGGCCCGACCCTTGCCAGCGTCGCGGCGCAGACATATGCCGGCCCGGTGGAATATCTGGTCGTCGACGGAGCTTCGGGCGACAACACCGTATCTCTGGCGTACAAGTCGGGAATACGCGGCCTCGTAGTGACGAGCGAGCCCGACCGTGGGCTTTACGACGCCATGAACAAGGGGCTCGACCGCGCCAAGGGGCGCTATGTGATTTTCCTTAACGCCGGCGACGCGTTTCACTCCCCCGACGTGTTGCAGCGCTATGCCGACGCCATAGCCGCCCACGACGAGCCGGGAATAGTATATGGGCAGACCGTGCTTGTGGACGCCGACCGCCGCTATGTGGGTCCTCGGCATCTCACTGCCCCCGACCGACTTACCTACCGCTCATTTGCCGACGGCATGAAAGTGTGTCACCAGGCTATGGCGGTGTTGAGGCGCATAGCCGGCTCTTATGACCTGCGCTACCGCTTCTCGGCCGACTACGAGTGGTGTCTGCGCTGTCTGCAACATTCGCGTCGCAACGTATACTTAGGTCCTGAGCCGGTAATTGATTATCTGGCAGAGGGCATAACCACCAAGAATGAATTTCGCTCTCTTCGCGAACGTTTTCGCATCATGTGTTATTATTATGGTATAGTTCCCACGGTGGCGCGTCATCTGCGCTTCGCCGCCAGGGGGCTGGTCAGAAAAATCAACACACACCGAAAACCTTTATCGCGATGACATTCTACGAAAACCTCCACAAACAGATTGAGCCCCCGACGATAGGGTTGCGTCTGCTCCCTTGTCCTCGCCGCTGGGTCCTCGAAAGCCTGCTCGTAACTCTCTTCCTGTGTCTGCCGCTCGGCATCGCCGCCATGGTCTACTCCTCGAAAGTGGAGAGCCGCTATGCTCTGGGACGCTACGACGAGGCCGTAGCCGCTTCGGCGCGTGCCCGTTGGCTCTGCATCACGGGCGCATGTGTCGGTGCAGTGATATGGGCCGTAGGGCTCTGGCTGATGCTTACCGGTACAATACGCCTGCCGAACTCTATAATCACGATATGATTCTCTATAACACTACTTTCATAATCGAAGCCACGGCATCGCCCGACTTCCTCACGGAGTGGGCGACAGCCCTATATATACGCGCCGCGCTTGCGTCGCCGGGCATCAAAGGCCACACTTTTGCCCTCATAGCCACTCCCGGCAACGACGAAGCCCGCAGCTACGCGTTACAGTTCATGGCCGACGACGAAGCGGCCGTTGCGGTGTGGGAGGAGAGTGCCGCCCGCTTCCGCTCAGAGCTTGAAAAGCATTACGGCCACGGGCGCGTGGTGTGGTTTTCGACATATATGGACGTATTGTCACATTCATGACAGGAGTCGCCGACTACAACCGTATTATAATAGGCATCGACCCCGGCACAAACGTCATGGGTTATGCCCTCGTGGGGATAGCCGACAGGCGCAAGCCCGAAGTCATAACGATGGGTGTGATACATCTGTCGCGTCTTGAAGACCACTATCTGCGGCTGCGCCGTATATTCGACCGAATCACGGCGCTTGTCGACGAGTATCATCCCGACGAAATGGCTCTCGAAGCCCCCTTTTTCGGTAAGAACGTGCAGTCGATGCTCAAACTCGGCCGAGCCCAGGGCGTGGCAATGGCCGCCGCACTCGAACGCGACGTGCCCATCGCAGAATATGAGCCGCGTAAAGTCAAGCAGGCCATAACCGGCACCGGTGCCGCCTCCAAGGAGCAGGTGCGCGAGATATTACGTCGCACCATGCATATTTCCGACGTCACGCTTGCCGACCTGCCGCTCGACGCCACCGACGCGCTTGCAGTGGCCATGACCCATCTATATGAGACGTCGGGCCCCTTTGCGCAGGTGGTTAAGCACGGCGCGGGCAGCGCGGTGAACCGCAGCAAGCCGTCGTCGCGAGGAGGGTGGAAAGATTTTGTGGCGCGCAATCCCGACCGAATCAAAAATTAATCCGCAAACAAAGCAATCAATCACACGGTAATGAAGATAGTATTTTTCGGAACACCTGAATTTGCAGTGGAATCGCTGCGCCGTATCCACGAGGAAGCCGCCGACGTAGAGGTGGCCGCAGTAGTCACGGCGCCCGATCGTCCGGCCGGGCGCGGCCATGCTCCGCGCATGAGTGCCGTGAAGCAGTATGCTCTCTCGGCCGGTCTCCCGGTGTTGCAGCCCGAGAAGCTGCGCGACCCGGAATTTGTCGACGCGCTGCGTGCCATTGACGCCGACCTTTTTGTCGTGATAGCGTTTCGCATGATGCCGGAGATAGTGTGGAATATGCCCCGCCTCGGTACGTTCAATCTCCACGGCTCGCTGCTGCCGCGCTATCGAGGCGCCGCACCTATCAACTGGGCAGTAATCAACGGCGAGACCGTGACGGGCGTCACCACGTTCTTCCTTACCCACGACATTGACACCGGACCCGTAATAGCACAGCGTGCTATCGAGATAGGGCCCGACGAGAATGTAGGCAGCGTGTACGACCGCCTGATGCATATCGGTGCCGACCTCACGCTCGACACTCTCTCCGATATTGCCGAGGGACGTGCCGTGGCCACCTCGCAGCTCGACATGGATATCGAGCCTACCCCCGCGCCGAAAATCTTCACCGAGACATGCCGTATCGACTGGACGCGTCCCGCGGCGCAAATCCACAATCTGGTGCGCGGCCTGTCGCCTTATCCCGCCGCGTGGACCGAGATTGAGATGCCCGACGGCTCCGTGGCCACGGCAAAGGTGTTTGCCACACGCCCGGTCGACGCCGAGGCCGCAGGCTCGCTTACCGTGAAATGCGGCGACGGGCAGCTGCTCGAAATCATCGAGCTGCAACCCGCCGGCAAGCGCCGAATGGAAGCCCCCGCGTTTCTGCGAGGTCTTCACGGTGTGGCTAAGGTGAGGTAAGGAAAAGAAATCGGTGTCTATGCGTGAGGTTAGCCGACATAGAGGTCGGTGGTGAGATAGCGGTCGCCTCCGTCGGGGATGACTGCCACTATCGTCTTGCCCTTGTTGGTGCTTCGGCGCGCGAGGTCGGTGGCGGCAAACAGTGCCGCGCCGCCCGAGAAGCCTGTGAGCACCCCTTCCGTGCGCGCGAGGGCGCGGGCGGCAAGCACCGCCTGGTCGCCGGTCACGGTGACTACGCGGTCTACTACCGTGCCGTCGTAGGTGGAGGGGATGAAGCCCGCGCCGATACCCTGGATTCTGTGGGGGCCCGGCTCGCCGCCGTTGATGACGGCACTCTCGGCCGGCTCCACGCCTATTATCTCCACGCTCGACTTCTTGCTTTTCAGATAGCGCCCTATGCCGGATATAGTGCCTCCGGTGCCTATGCCGGCCACCACTATGTCGACCTTACCGGAGGTGTCGCGCCATATCTCGTGGCCCGTCGTGGCGAAGTGTACGGCCGGGTTGGCGGGATTGGCAAACTGGTCGAGGATTATCGAGCCGGGAATCTCGTCGCGCAGCTTGCGGGCGCGCTCTATGGCGCCTTTCATGCCGAGCTTGCCGGGAGTGAGGTCGATTGACGCTCCATAGGCGAGCAGCAGCCGGCGTCGCTCCTCGCTCATGGTGTCGGGCATGGTGAGGATAAGCTTGTAGCCGCGCAGGGCGCATATCCATGCGAGTCCTATGCCGGTGTTGCCCGAGGTAGGCTCGATGACGGTGCCGCCCGGAGGCAACGTTCCGTCCTGTTCGGCGCGCACAATCATGTTGAGGGCCACGCGGTCCTTGATGCTGCCGCCGGGATTGAACCCTTCGAGTTTGAGCAGCAGTTGGGCGGCTTCGGTGCCCGTCGATTTGCAGTAGCGTAGCGGGTCGAGCAGGGGAGTGTTGCCCATAAGTTCGATGAGCGATTTGGCTATCTTCTTCATAATGGATGTGTCAAGTGGGTCGTTAAGCGGATGAACTCACTTTGATAACGCACCGGCGACTCCGATTGTTCCGGAGTCACAGCTTGCCTTCGTCGCTGAACGAGTAGTAGCCGGAGCGGCCAATGATTATATGGTCGAGCACGCGGATGCCAAACAGCTCCGCCGCTCCCTTGATGCGGCGTGTCAGGTCAATGTCCTGAGGCGAGGGTTTGAGATTCCCCGACGGATGATTGTGTACAAGCACGATGTTTTCAGCGAGGCGTTCCAGTGCTTCTTTCATCAGCAGTTTTACGTCGACGACGGTCGCCGTCGTGCCACCTTCCGATACCTTGTAGCAACCTGTGATACGGTTGGAGCGTGAGAGTGTGAGCACTACGAAGTGTTCGCGGGGTTCCTCTTCGAGGCGTCCGCGGATATAGCTGTATATGTCGGCCGAGCATTTAATCTGCGGCTTTTCGTCGGGCTGCTCGTCGCGGCAGCGCACTCCGAGCTCAAATGCGGCGGCTATGCTCACCGCGCGCGCCGCCCCTATGCCGCGATGATTTCTTATGAGCGCTCTTATCGACTGCGAGCGCAGTCCGGAGAGTTTGTTGTCGACATCGCGGAGCATCTTCTGAGCCACCGACAGGGCCGAGGTGCCGGGCAGACCTGACCCTATGACTATGGTGAGCAGTTCGGTGTTGGAGAGTGAGGCTATGCCGTGGGTCATGGCTTTTTCGCGCGGACGGTCTTCCTCGCTCAGGTCGGTCATGCGGATGCACTTGTCGGGTTCGTCGGTCATGGCTCTGATGCTATTATTTACCGCGACGTATCGCGATTTCGGCTTCGATGTCACGCCCTTTGCCGAGCAGTATCACATTGATGTATGCGCGGATGAATCCCGTGCCGTAGCCTATTATCTGCACCGCCGATGCCGGCACGGCGAGCATCGACACTTTGAGCGATCGCGTTGATATGAGGCAGTCGGCAAACAGTGCCAGGGCGTAGATGCCGAAAGGCAGCAGCATCCAGGGCGAGATGAAGATGCCTGCGGCAAGCAGCAGGGCGCCGACAATTACGGCTACCGCCGGCAGGGCGTGGACCGCTTTGAGCGAGCCGGGATAGAGCAGGTGGAGGGTGATGCGGCTCATGCCGAACACATGCACCTGGCGGAAGAACTTGCCGAAGTCGACGCGGCGTTTGTGCCACACCTCGGCTTCCGGGATGAGGCCTATCGAGAAGCCGGCATTGCGTATTCGGGTGGAAATGTCTATGTCTTCGCTGAACATCTCCCGGAAGCCCCCCACACGCTCTGCCACGCGGCGTGTGAACCCCATGTTGAACGAGCGTGGCGTAAACTTCTCCATGGAGTGCTTGCGTCCGCGTATGCCGCCCGTGGTGAGGAGCGAGGTCATGGCGAAGCTTATGGCGCGCTGTACGGGCGTAAAATTCTTGTTGGCGGCGTCGGGACCTCCGAAGCAGTCGAGCGGGTTTTCCCTTAGCGCTCTGCTCAGGATGGCGAAGTAGTCGGGCGGTATCACACAATCGCTGTCAAAGAATATCAGGTATTCGCCGCGGGCCTGCTCTATGCCGGCGTTGCGGGCATATGAGCGTCCTTCGTTCTGGCGGAATATGTATCGTGCGTTTGCTCCGTGCCCCAGCTCCTCTACCACCTTGCGGCATGGCAGCGGCGACCCGTCCTCTACTATTATTGTCTCGAAATCTTTTTCGGTCTGTGCGTCGAGCGAGCGCAGCAAATCGGCCACTTCGTCGGAGCGGTTGTACACAGGCACTATTATGGAGTAGCGTGGATGTTCGGTCATGGCTGTTGGTGGTGAGTCAGGACATTCGTGAGCGGTAGTCGTCGAAAGTGAAGCGGCGCAACAGCTCGGTGGTGCCATCGGTGTGGCGAAGCACTATGTCGGGATGCTGTATGCCGTTGAACATGGTGGTTTTCACCGTGGTGTAGTGGTTCATGTCTTCGAGCGTGAGGCGGTCGCCCGGCTCTAACGGGCGGTCAAACGACCAGTCGCCCACATAATCACCCGACAGGCATGAGTTGCCGCCGAGGCGGTAGGTGGGCTTTGACAGCTGTGGCTCGGGCAGCGCTTCGGTTATGGCCGGTTTGTAGGGCATTTCGAGGCAGTCGGGCATATGGCAGGCAAACGAGGCGTCGATTATGGCTGTCTTGATACCCTGGTTCTCTACGATGTCGACAACTGAGGTGATGAGGTCGCCGGTGCGCCATGTGAACGCCGACCCCGGTTCGAGTATCACTTCCAGATTGGGGTGCCGGCGGCGGAAGTCTTTGATGAGGCTTATGAGATGACGCGTGTCGTAGCCCTCGCGTGTCATAAGGTGGCCGCCCCCCATGTTGACCCATTTTAGGGCGGGGAGATATTTGCCGAACTGGTCCTCGAACGCTTCGAGCACCCGTTCGAGGTCATACGACGTCGACTCGCACAGCGCGTGGAAGTGGAATCCTTCTATTTCGGCGGGGAGCTCGCCGGCGTCGAGTTGTTCTGCCGTGACGCCGAAGCGCGAGCCGGGCAGGGCGGGGTTGTAGATGTCGGTCTCGATGACCGAGCAGGCCGGGTTGACACGCAGGCCGGGGCTTACCCCCGCGGCGACGGCACGCGCGGCGAAGCGTTGCGCCTGACTGAGCGAGTTGAACGTGATGTGGCTCGACAGTGCGAGGTATCGGTCGATTGTGTCGTCGGTATAGGCCGGACAGTAGCTGTGCGCGCTTCCGCCGAGAGTCTCAGTGCCGAGCTGCAGCTCGTTGAGCGACGAGGCCGTGAAGTCGCGGTTGTATTCCGCTATGATAGGGAAGGTGCGCCACAGGGCGTTGGCCTTGAAGGCCATGATGATGTTGGCGCCCGACTCGCGCTCCACTTCGTTGATGAGGCGGAGGTTGCGCCGCAGGCGATCCTCATACACTATGTAATAGGGTGTCGGCGGGTTGTCGCCGAGTATGATTGCGGTCTTCTCGTCAGTCATGATATAATGCGGAATTTGGCAAATTTAAGCAATAGGTTCTTTTCTTCACCCGAGGCGTTGAACTCGACGCGTATGCGGTCGCCGCCGGGCTGCGAGGTGTCGACGGCTATTATGGTGCCTCGTCCGAGCAGCGAGTGTTCTATCTCCATGCCCTCGCTGAGCTCGTGAGCCTGGTGGTTGACCATGTCGGGGCCGGGAACGCCTGTCCCGACCACGGAGCGTGGCGCGAGCGGCCGAGGCGCGGGGGCGTCGGACGGCGAAAGCGGACGCGGCGAACGGTACTCGTTGCGGCGCGATGGGAACGGCCGCGACGAGGTTACGGCGGTGCCGTAGGTAGGGCGTGAGGCGGGCGGTGCTATGGTAGAGCCGTTCATAAGTTTGAGGTAGGCCGGGTCTATGTCGCGCAGGAACGGCGACGGGCTGGTGATGACGGTCTGCCCGTTGCGGAAGCGCGAGGTGGCAAACGACAGCATGCAGAACACCCTCGCACGGGTGATGGCGACATAGAGCAGGCGGCGCTCCTCCTCGATTTCCGATATGGAGTTCTTGCTCATCGACGACGGAAAAAGGTCGTCCTCCACGCCCACCACGAATATGTTGTCAAATTCCAGGCCCTTGGCGGCATGGACGGTCATGAGTGTCACGCGGTTCTCTCCGGCTGTGTCGTCGGAGTCCTGGTCGGTGGCGAGCGACACCTCGGCGAGGAAGTCGGCGAGGGTGGCGTACTGGCCGTTGCCCTCCTCCTGCTTCGAGTCGACAAATTGCTTTACGCCGGCGAGAAGTTCTGAGAGGTTTTCCTGCTTAGACACGCTTTCGGGTGTGCGGTCGCTTACGAGCACTGCCATGAGTCGCGAGCGGTCGATGATTTCCGAGGCCACGTCCATGGCGTCGGCTCCCGACGCCTGTCGGCTGTAAAAACCGCTTATCATCTCCGTGAATTCGTCGAGCTTGCGGCGGGCCGCCGGCGTGATGCCGGCGTCGGTGGTGGAGCCTGTCTGCCCGGTGAGCACGCCCCATATCGAGCTACCCCTGTCGCCGGCATAGCGCACCAGACGTGCCATGGTGGTCTCTCCGATGCCGCGCGCGGGATAGTTGACGATGCGGCGCAGCGCCTCGTCGTCGTCAGGGTTCACTGCAAGACGGAAATATGCTATCGCGTCTTTTACCTCCTTACGCTGGTAAAACGACAGGCCGCCGTAGATGCGGTAGGGTATGTTGCGTTTGCGCAGGCTCTCTTCGAGTATGCGGCTCTGGGCGTTGGTTCGGTAGAGTATGGCCGTCTCCTGCCATGTGGCCTTGCCCTCGTTGTGGAGCGACGCCATGCGGTTGGCTACCAGAAAGCTCTCTTCGTAGTCGCTGTAACTCTGCACCACTTCGAGGCGGGTGCCTTCGGGGCCGGTGGTATAGACGTTCTTGCGTATCTGCTCGGTGTTCTTGTCGATGAGGGAGTTGGCGGCGCCTATGATGTTGCGTGTCGAGCGGTAGTTGCGTTCGAGCTTGAACGTGGCGAGCTCGGGATATGCCTGTTTGAGGTTTAGGATATTGCGTATGTTGGCGCCGCGGAACGAATATATCGACTGGGCGTCGTCGCCCACCACGCAGAGCCGCTTGTGGTCGGCGCAAAGCTGCGACACTATCATGTGTTGTGCGAAGTTGGTGTCCTGATACTCGTCGACCAGCACGTAGCGGAAATATTCCTGGTAGTGGCGCAGGAGGTCGGGATTGTCGCGTAGCAGCACGTTGGTGTAGTAGAGCAGGTCGTCGAAGTCCATCGCGTTGGCCTTGAAGCAGCGGTCGCGGTAGGCGCGGTAGATGGCGTATGTATCGGGGCGGCGCGCGTCCTTGTCGGCGCGCATCACGTCGGGGAGAGTGGCATAACGCTCGGGGGATATAAGGGCGTTCTTGGCCGTGGAGATTGACGAGAGCACGGCTGCCGGCTTGTAGATTTTGTCGTCAAGACCCATATCCTTGATTATCATCTTGACGAGAGAGCGCGAGTCGGCGCTGTCGTAGATTGTAAACGACGACTTGTAGCCCACGCGCTCGGCATTGGCGCGGAGTATGCGGGCGAAGATAGAGTGAAACGTGCCCATCCATAACGACGCCGAGGTACGCGGGCCTACGAGTTGCTCGATACGCTCGCGCATCTCGCGGGCGGCCTTGTTGGTGAAAGTGAGGGCCAGTATGCGCCACGGCTCATAGCCCAGCCGCAGCAGGTGAACTATCTTGTAGGTGAGCACGCGTGTCTTGCCCGAGCCGGCACCTGCTATCACAAGGGCCGGGCCGTCGACATATTCCACGGCGGCACGCTGCTGCTCATTAAGCTCGTTGAGATAATCTTCCATATTGCGGCAAAGGTACAAAAAAAGCACGATTGGCCGCTCGCCCGGCGGCATAATCCCACGCGCGTGCGCAAACTTAATAGCTGTACGACGCGCGCTGACAACCCTGCGGAAAGGGCAAATGTTAAATATGCGTTAAAGTACACGGGGGTGTTAAACGATATACCCGCCCCGCAGTCAAAGAAGCGTAACCACTGAGAAAACAACGACTGAAAACAAGATAATAACAAACCTCTCTCCAAACAAGAAAAGATATGAAAAAGAAACTCCTCTCTCTTGCAGTAGCCGCCGTGGCTTTCACCTCAATGGCATTTGCCCAGAACGCGACTCCCTCCGCAACCACCCCCGACGGCACCAAGACCGAGAATGTAAAAGGCCGCAAGACCCGCACCGGCGCAATCAACCCCTTCGAGGGCATTAGTCTCAGCGCCGACCAGCAGACCAAGCTCGACGCTCTCAAAGCCGAGCGCAAGCAGAAAACCGATGCCGCCAGCGCCGAGCGCAAGCAGAAGAGCGAAGCCGCCCGTGCCGAGCGCCAGAAGAAGCAAGAAGAGCGCCTCACTGCCCGCCGCGCCGCCCGTCGCGCCGAGCTTGACAAGGTAAAGAGCATACTCACTCCCGAGCAGTACGTGAAATATCTTGAAAACATAGCTCTCGGCGGCAACCGACACCAAAAGGCCGGCAAGGCTCCCCGCCAAGGCAAGCACGGTGGCAAGATGGCCCGCAACGACAAGCGCCAGGGCGACAAGAAGTCAAAGCAGACCAACCGCGGCAACGGCGGCAATACTACCGCCACCGCCACAGCAGCAGCCTGACCAAAGCAATAGACATAACTCCGCCCTCTCTCCCGATTCTCTCCCTGAGGTCATTCTCCTCTCTCCGACCTCTCTCCCTCTCCTTTGTGATAAAGGGCCCCCCTTTGACACAGCAGCATAATGATAGTGTGATAATGTAACAGCGACGCCACGCCCGACTCTCGACAGTCAGGCGTGGCGTCCACATTATATCCTCCGAGTGGCCGGTTAAGACTCGTTAACATTCGCGGGCGGCAATCATGCGCCGGGGCATTGCTATTTTTGCGTGCAAAATCTTTACAGCCATGTTTCAACTGTTTATTGCCGACACTGATTCGCATCTGCCGCTGAATTATGCCGACGGCGGTATTCGCGCCGGTTTTCCCAGTCCGGCCCAGGATTACATGTCGGAATCAATCGACCTCAACCGTACGCTCGTAAAGCATCCGAGTGCCACTTTCTATGCCCGTGTTACAGGCGACTCAATGGAGGAGGAGGGTATCGCCGACGGCGACCTCCTGATTATCGACAAGTCGCTCCAAGCCGAGCACGGCGATTTGGCAGTGTGCTGCCTCAACGGCGAGTTTACCCTGAAACGCCTGCGATACCGCGATGGTGGTGCGCGAATGCAGCTAATGCCCTCCAATCGTCGTTACCGTCCTATCGACGTAACGCCCGACGACGACTTCATGGTGTGGGGCGTGGTGACGTACACCGTAAAGGCCAACCGCCGCCCGCCGCGGCACCTTGACTGGAACTGACACGCCTGCGATAAAAAACTGACAAAAGTGATATTATGATAGGACTTGTTGACTGCGACAACTTTTTCTGCTCGTGTGAGCGCGTGTTCCGTCCCGACCTTGCCCGTCGCCCGGTGGTGGTGCTGAGCAACAACGACGGCTGCGTAGTGGCGCGCTCGCGCGAGGTCAAGGATATGGGCATACCTGAGGGGCTGCCCTACTATCAGCTGCTCGAACAATATCCCGACGCGGGAATCACTGCCTTTTCATCCAACTACACCCTTTACGGCGACATGTCGGCGCGCGTGATGGACGTGTTGCGCAGTGAGGCGCCCGAAGTGGTTCAATACAGCATCGACGAGGCGTTTCTGCTGCTCGACGGCCTCGATCCCGCGGGGCTGAAAGAGTGGGGCGAGCGGCTGTGTCGCAAGGTGCGGCAGTGGACCGGTATGCCCGTGAGCCTCGGCATCGCGCCGAGCAAGACCCTCGCAAAGATGGCGAGCAAGTTTGCCAAGAAATATCCCGGTTACAGGAGTTGCTGTGTCATAGCCTCGGAGGAGCAGCGCGAGGCCGCATGCCGCATCTTCCCGATAGGCGACGTGTGGGGGATAGGGAGGCGCATGGCGCGCGCCCTCCAACCGTTTGGCGTCACCACGGCTCACGGCTTCGCCGACCTGCCGCAGGAGTGGGTGCGCCGCCGATTCCACGTCACCGGCGAGCGCACATGGCGCGAGCTCCGCGGCGACAGCGTGATAGATGTCGACGGCCTCGACGGCGTGGAGCGCAAAAGCATAGTCACGAGCCGAAGCTTTCCGTCGATGCTCACGTCGCTCGACGACCTGCGCCCCCATGTGGCCAACTACGCCGCGCGGTGTGCCATGAAGCTGCGACGCCAGCACTCGGTGTGCTCACTGCTTACCGTATTCGTGCAGTCAAACTATTTTCGCGACGACCTGCCGCAATATTCAGCCGGGGTGTCGCGCTCGTTCCTTACCCCCACAGCCACCACCTGCGAGCTCGTAGCCGCCGCCGAGGCCGCACTGAATGAGGTTTACCGCAGAGGTGTGCACTACAAGCGCGCCGGCGTCATGGTGGCAGGAATAGGGCCCGAAGCACCGATGCAGCCGGCGCTCTTCGGCTACGATCCCGAGCGCAGCCGCAAGCTCCGTATGGCCTCGGCGACGCTCGATGCGCTCAACAGGCGTCTCGGAGCCGACACCGTGACCGTGGCCGCCCAGCAGTACACGCAGCGCGATGCCGATGGCCGCAGCGTGAAGTTTGCCGGCGCCATACGCCGCGCTCTCAAATCGCCCGACTACACCACCTGTCTCGGAGCCTTTACCGTGGCATAGACTCCGCCGCCGGCCGCATGGTGAAAATGACATGGTGAAAATGACATGAGGCTGCTCCCGCGACGGGAGCAGCCTCATGAGCTTTAAGTGGTCGACGACCTATTTCAGAGCATTACGCCCGACTGGTCGGTGGGGTTCTGGGTGAGGATGCCGGGATATGCGTTGATGGCATTCTGCGGGATGTAGTAGATTACACGGTAGTCGGTAGCTGACACTTCGATCGACTGGTCGTGTGCGCCGGGATAGTGGCGGGTAAGAGTGCCGCCGTTGCGGAACACGTCGTATGAGCGCTCGGCTTCGAAAGCGAGTTCCAGGGTGCGCTCCTTGTCGATAAGTTCGGCCGCGTTGGCTGCGGTAAGCGAGGCGTAGCCGCCGCCGATGATTGAGCGCTCACGCACGATGTTGAGGTCGGCGAGGGCGTTGCCGTATTCTCCGAGCTTGGCGTAGGCCTCGGCGCGGTTGAGGTAAACCTCGGCGAGACGGCTGATGGCGGGAGAGAAGAGGTGGCTGTCCTCGCCCTCACGGCTCTGCTTGTTGATGAAGAACTGCGGATTGGCGCGGTTGATTGTGATGAAGTTGTCGATATAGGCCTTGTAGTCGCGGCCCTCATAGCTGATGGTGTAGATTTCCTGGTCGATGTCTACCGGGGTGAGGGTGTACGTCTTGCCTTCGTTGGTGCAGCTTATGGCTACGCCGGCGTCATTGCGCGTCACGTCGTACTGGGCGTAGTTGGTGTTGCCGTTGGCGTCGTAATATACGAAGCGTGCCACCTCGCGGTCCTGATAGGTGGGCTCGATAAATGAAGCGCGGGCGTCGATGATGTTGTAGTGGTCGTCGCGCCAGTCGTTGCGGCCGTTCTCGTCGAGGAGGTCCATATACTTCTGCGAGGCATACATCTCGCCCCAGCCCATGCCGCCGATGTTGGCATACATGCCGCCGACGCCGTAGTAGTGGTCGAAGCCTGAGAACTCCGAGGCCACGCGCTTGACGGCCATAATCATTTCGGGATTGTTTTCGGGGGTGGGTTTGAGGTAAGCCATGAACTCGTCGCGGGTGAGGAGGCGGTAGTTGCCCGAGTTGATTACCTTGCCGGCATACTCGACAGCCTTCTGTGCGTACTCACGGTTGGGATTCTCGTAGGTGCCGCTCATGTAGAGGTAGACACGCGAGAGCAGGGCCTGTGCGGCGCCCACGCTGGCGCGCGATGCGCCCTTGTCCTCGTTCATCAGCTGCTCGGCTTTCTGGAGGTCGGAGATAATCTGCTCGTAGGTCTCTTTTACGGTCATGCGGTCGTCGAGGAAGAGGTCGCCCATTACGTCATCGGGGGTGCCGTTGACGATAGGCACGCCGAGGTTGCGGTCGGGAGCCTGATAGTAGGGACGGCCGTAGGCGCGCACGAAGTAGAAGTAGAGCATGCCGCGGATGTAGTAACATTCGCCCATAGCCTGGTCTATCTTGGCGCTCTGGCCCTCCTCAAACATCTTTATGATGTTGGAGGCCTGCGCGATGCCCTTCCAGCCGCTGTTCCAGAACTGGTCGAGGCGGTAGTTGATGGGCGAGCGTGAGAACGATATGAAGTCGAAGAATGCGTCGGTGGAGTAGCCGCGGATGGCCACGTTGTCGCCGGCGTATTCGCCGCAGCGGTGCATGGGGTCGCTCCAGGCTTTGAGCTGGGCGTAGGTGCCGTTCATGAGGGCGTCGAGATTCTGCTCGGGGTCGCCCTTGATCTGCTCGCTCGACATCGAGCCATAAGGAAGGCGCTCGACATCGCAGCTTGTCACGCCGAGTGTCAGGGCAGTGGCGGCAGCAAGTAATATATATTTGGTCTTCATTATTGTAGATGCAATATTGATGATTGAGGATGGGGATTAAAGCGAGAGGTTAAGACCGAGGCTGAAGCGGCGAACCGAGGGATAGGGTGTCGCTGCAGTGCCCTGGATTTGGCCACCGGATGCGGGCAGCTCGGGGTCTACGCCCGAGTACTTGGTGATGCAGAACAGGTTTTCGGCCGAAAGGCTCACGCGGGCTGTGCGCACGCCCCAGTTCTGGGGCAGGGGCAGGGTGTAGCCGACGGTGAGGGTACGGAGCTTGAGATAGTCGCTGCTCTCAAGGAAGCGGCTCGAAGCCTTGTTGCCCTGGTCGGTGTTCTGGTACACGGCGCGGGGGTGAGTGGCGATGTCGCCCGGCTTCTCCCAGCGGGTCCAGCCGTCCTGGAGCTTGTACTGGTTGCGGTCGGGATAAGCGCCGTCGGAGTCATACTCAATACGTGAGTAGTTGAAGATCTGGCCGCCGATGGAGTAGCCGAACACTGCGTTGAGGTCGAGCGACTTCCAGCGGAGATTGGTCGAGAACGAGCCGAATACGTCGGGGCTCATCTTGCCGAGCTTCACTTCGTCGGCCTTGGTGTAGTTGTCGGTGGTGAGGCGGTCGCCGTTTTCGTCGGTGTAGTACCAGAGGGGTTTGCCGTCCTCAGGGTTTACGCCAGCCCATTCCTTGCCGTAGTAGGTGTCGACGGGTTCGCCAATCTCGAGGATGCGGTCGATGGAGCCGGAGATGCCGGAGCCATCGCTTACGATGACGGGGCGTACCGAGAATGTGCCGTCGCCGTTGCTCTGTGCGTAAAGGTCGCGGAGCTCGTTCTTGTTGTGGGCGAGGTTGAGGTCTACGGTCCAGGTCCAGTCGCGGGTGGCTATGATGTCGCCGCCCATGTTGAGCTCGATACCGGTGTTGCGCATCTTGCCGATGTTGCGCCAGATTGAGGTCACGCCCACGAGGCCGGTGACGGGCACGGAGTAGAGCACGTTGTCGGTGTTCTTGATGTAGAAGTCAAACGAAGCGCGGAGACGCTCGCTGAAGAAGTTGGCGTCAAAACCCACGTCGAAAGTATAGGTGCGCTCCCAGGTGAGGTCGGTGTTGCCTATCTGGCTGATGAGTGCGCCGGCAGCGCCATCGTATTTAACGCCCACGCTGTAAAGGTCGTGCTGGGGATAGAGCGAGGTGGGACGGTTGCCTATCGCGCCGTATGAAGCGCGGAGTTTGAGGTAGTCGACCCACGATGCGTTGAACCAGCTCTCGCGGTTGATTACCCAGCCGGCGCTGACACTCCAGAGGTTGCCCCAGCGCTTGCCGAGGTTGGAGGCACCGTCGCGGCGGAACGAGAATTCGGCGAGGTAGCGGTTGTCGAACATGTAGTTCCACTTGGTGAAGTAGGAGCTTACGGCCCATTCGGTGATAGAGCCCGACTTGGCCTCGGGGAGAGCGGTGACGTCAAGGACGTCGAAGCCGGGCACGAAGCCTGTGCCGGTGGCGCTCATGTAGTTGTAGAGCTCGTTCTTGAATTCGTAGGCGAGAAGACCGTTGACCTTGTGCTTGTCGCCGAAGTCCTTGTTGAAGAGAAGCTTCTGGGTTGTGGTCTTGCGGGTGGTGGAGCTGTTCCACTCATAGATACGTCCGTCTACGCCCTCGCCGCTGCTCGATGTGGGGGTCGTGAGCTGGTGCAGGCGGTAGTTGTTGTAGCGATACGAGTTGTTGGAAGCGAACGTGAGCCACGGGGTGAAGTAGATGTCGAAGTCAAGCGAGCCGTTGAACTCATAGTTGTCGCTCTTACCGTAGTCGCCGGTTTCGAGGTCGCGCATCCAGTTGGTCGACGAGGCGTTCCACCATCCGCTGTAACGGTGGGGTGTGTATAGCTCTTCGCTTGTGGGGTCGTAGTCGCGCATGAAGGGGGAGTCCCAGGGCATTGCCGAGTACATCGAACTTACGGAGTACTGGCTGTCGTGGATTTTGCGCTTCGAGCCCTGGATTGTCGGGCGGATGCTGATCCATTTGGCGGGACGGAAGTCGATGTTGGCGCGGAAGGAGTACTTGTTGAAGTTGTAGCCCTTTACGGCACCGCTTTCGTCATAGTAGCCTAAGGAGAAGTAGGAGCGGAGCTTCTCGGCGCCGCCCGAAATGGCTACGTGGTAGTCCTGGGCAAAGCCGGTATGGGTTGCGTTGTCCCACCAGTCGAAGTTCTGGTTGCGGAGCTCGGGGGTCCAGAGGGCGATTGTGGAGAGCTTGTTGCCGGGGTCCTGCATCGAGGCGAAGTAGTCGTATAGGCCTGCGCCGTCGTAAACCTTCATTCGGCCCTTGTTGAGGTTGGAGATGCCGAGTTTCACGCTTGCGCTCACGTTCATCTGGCCGTCGGAGCCCTTTTTGGTGGTCACGACTATAACGCCGTTAGCACCGTCGGAGCCGTAGATTGCGGTCGAGGCGGCATCTTTGAGGATGGTCATCGAAGCCACGTCGTCGGGGTTGAGGTCGCCTGCCGAGGTGCCTACAATAACGCCGTCGATAACCCATATAGGCTGGGTGGAGCCTGAGAGCGAGGCCTGGCCGCGCACTACTACTGCGCCGCCGGCGCCGGGCTGGCCGCTGCCGGGAGCCACATATACGCCGGCCACCTTGCCGTTGAGCATGTTGGTGAGCGAGGGCGAGGTGATGTCTTTGAGCTTGTCGCCCTTCACTACGGAGAGGGCGCCGGTGAGGCTCTCTTTGGTCTGGGTGTTGTAACCCATCACCACGACCTCGTCGAGGCTCGAAGCCGAGGGCTGCATGGTGAGAGTGAGAGGGCTGCCGTTCCATACGGTTTTGAGCTCGTCGTAGCCTATGTACGACACTGTGATTGTGGCGCCCGGCTTCACGTTGCGGAGAGTGAACTTACCGTCGATGTCGGTCACGGCAACGGCCTTGTCGTTGCCTACGGCCTTTACGGTGGCGCCGATGAGCGGCTCGCCGGTGTTGTCAACGATGGTGCCGGTACATTCAGCCTGAGGCTGAGGAGCCGAGATGGTGCCTGGCTCGGCACCGGGGGCTGCCGTCATGACAGGAGCTGCCAATGCGAGCATTGCGGCTGTCATGAGGTGAGTCTGATACTTTTTCCTCATTGATGTGATAGAATGATGATGGTTGTTTAGGATAATTCGATGTTGTTAATCAGCTAAGAACGGTATTATTTCAGGCAAAGAGTGAAATAATTTTTTACGAAGATAAAGAAAAGTTCACAAATTACCCCCCCCAAATCGTTAATATAGGTTAATTAACAGTGTTATCGCTAAGCTTCATCAACGAGAACTCCGACCGGTGCAACCGGTCAGACAGCAACTCCGGTGTAGCCGTATCCGCAAAAAAAATCGCCGCAGTCGCCTGATAACACAGGCGATTGCGGCGATTATCGTAGGGTAGTTTACCTAACAGTTAGCCGGATTACTTGGTGAACGATACGACTCGGATAGTCCATGTCTTCTTTGTACCGTTGGCAGCCATGACCTCATACTGGTGCTCCTGATTCCAGTTGTCGGGAGTGCCGAGGGGCTTGGAGCCGTTGATGGGGGTGAGGCGTGCGGCAGTCGAGAGTGTCACCTGGGCCCAGAGCTGGTCGAGTGAGCACTTCTGGCGTGCCGATTCGGGGAAGTTGTTGCTTGCAGCAGGCACAGTGATGGTCACGTCGACTGTGCCGGCGTCCTGGTTGATTTTGCTGCTTGAGTTGAGCTGTATTTCCTTGACGATAGGCTCGCCGGTGATTGCGTCCTTGTCATCGCTGGCCCAGCGGAAGTAGAACTGGGCGCCCTCGATGTTGGCATCTTCATATGCGGGAAGGTCTTCCCAGCTGCATGAAGCCAGAAGAGGCATCAGCAGTATGATGTAGAGCCATTTTATATAGGTCTTTAACATATTATCGGTGTTTAGGGTGTTGACTATGCTGGTTGATTACTCCCATCCGGGGTTCTGATCGGCGTTGGTGATGGCGCTGTTGGCGTTGATCAGGCTCTGGGAGATGGGGAAGAGATACTGGCGAACGGGGAAAGCACGCTGGTTATTGGCTTGGAGCACTATGCCTACATAGGCGGCATTGCGCTCTTGGTTAATCTCAATGTATGTGGCGGGCACGGTGAGCTCGTCAATGATGCTTGATGGAGCCTTGCCGTCGTTGGCATCACCGCCTATCTTACCCCAGCGCAGGAGGCTGTAGTAGAAATCGTCTTCCCAGAAGAGTTCGCAGCGGCGTTCGCGCTTGTAGTCGGCCCATGCCTCGGCTGATGTCGAGGCCGTGGAGGCGGGAAGCTGGCCGTGGATGGTGCGGGTCTGGTTGAAAGTGGCTACCGCATCGGCGACACGGCCGAGGCAAAGCTGTGCTTCGGCCTTGTTGAGCAGGGCGCGGCCATAGCGCATCAGCATCGAGTGCCAGGCGGTGTTGGTGTTGTAGAACGGACGCGGCGACATGTTGTTGTAGATGGTCTTGCGAGTAGCCAGATTAGTCACGGGCACGTGGTCGGCGAAATATGCGGTGGTGGTCCAGCGCGACATATTGCCGTGGCTGCACATCGAGAGTGTCTCGCCGTAGAACTGTGAGCCGTCATGGAGGATGGTGGCATCGAAGCGTGCGTCGCGGTGGTCATACATCAGCTTGCTGATGTTGAGCTCGGGATTGGTAAGCACGTAGCCTGTCTGGGCAATATCCTCGTTGCGGTGATCCACATGCTCGAAGATTTCGCTCTGACCCACTTCGCGGGTGTTTTCAAGCCACTGCGAAGTCTGGTTCCATGGTTTGGCCTTGCCGTCTTTCTGGTCAATCACGAGATATGCGTCGGCGAGGTTCTGCGAGGGGGAATATTCGAGCCAGCACTCGAAGATGTCGGGGTTGGTCCATTCGGGGCCGCAGTTGGTGTTGTTGACCTTTGTGTTGGTCACATTGGCGATAAGATTGATCATCATGGTGTTCTGGCACCATGTCTGGTCCTTGTCCCAGTAGGAGGCGAGGATGATTTCGGGCGACGAAGTGGCGCCTTCCTCATTGAAGATGCCGCCGAAGTTGGGATCCAGGGAGTAGCCGCTGATGGCGTCGACAACGTCGATGGCTTCCTGATAGAGGCTCTTGCCGTTGTTCTGGAGCGAGGCTGCATCGCCGCAATATGCTGCTGCGGTGAGCAATGCTTCCGAAAGGAGTGCCTGGCCGTATGCCTTGTTGAGTGCGCCGTAAGGCTCTTTGACAGGTAGGTCGGGGATAGCCTCGCGGAGATCTTTGAGCACGTAGCTGTAGCTCTCCTCGATGCTCTTGGTGAGCGGGAGGTTGAAGTCGGGGGTATCCGACGACAGCACTTTGTCGACCCAGATAAACTTGCCGGTCTTGCGAGCAAGGTCGTAGTACACCATTGCACGCATCAGCTTGCCTATTGCGGTATATTTGCGCTTGTCGATGTCGTCGAGCACGGTGCTGTTGCTGCAACGCTCGATAATCATGTTGCATGCACGTATGGTGCCGAAGCGGCCGTTGATGCCGGCATCGTAAGTATTCTCCATGAGGCCGCGCACGGTGTTGGGTGCTGCGCTGCGGCACGCAATCATGTTGTTTGTGAAGTCCTTGTCCATGGTTACATTACGGTAATATTGCATTACATTACCGTATTGCCCCAGCACGAAAGCCTCCACGTTGGCCGCGCTGCCCCACACGAGATCTTCGCTATAGATGGCAGCAGGGTCTGTATCAAGGAAGTCGCCGCAGCTTTGGGCGGTAAGCCCGAAAGCCATTGCCAGCGGAATCAGATATTTTGCTTTCATAATGTTGTGAGTCGTTAGTGTTTAGAATCCCAGGTTGAGGCTGAAGGTGTAGGTGCGTGCTACGGGATAGTTGTAGCCGTTGCCGTTGCCCGATTCAGGATCGAATCCCCACTTCTTGGCGGGGCTGAAGGTGAGGAGGTTGTAGCCTGAGAAGCTGAGCTGGCACTTTGAGAGCCAGTTGAGGTTCTTGAGCAGCTTGTGCTTGAAGTCGTAGGCTACGGTGAGGTTCTTAAGACGGATGTAGCGTGCGTCTATGAGCCAGAAGTCGGTGCCCACGAAGTTGTTGTTGCCGGTCATGCCTGCCGAGCTGTGCTGGCGGGGATAGAGCGAGTCGGTGTTGTCGGGAGCCCAGATGTCGGTCTGGAATTCATAGATTACGGGGAGGTAGTTGGAGTTGCCGCCCATGAGGATGGTGCCTACATAAATATTATAGTTTGTGGCACCCTGCCAGAGCATGCTCATGCTGAAGCCGCGCCAGTTGGCGCTCGCGTTGATACCGTAGTTGCACTGTGGCTTGGTGCCGTTGCCCATGCGGTACTGGTCGTTGCCGTCGATTTTGCCGTCGCCGTTGAAGTCGTAATACTTCAGGTCACCGGCCTGGAGGTTCTGTGAGCTGTTGCGCTTGGGCGAGTTGAACACATCTTCCCAGCTGGTGTAGTAACCGAGGTTCTTGTAGTAGTTGCCGGTGTAGGCGCCTACCTGGGTGGTGCGGGTGTACGGGTTCTTGAGCGATGTCTCTGATTCGTTGGGATTGATGTTCCAGCGTTCGTCGTAGAATGTGAAGTTACCGCCTACGCTGTACGATACTTCGCCTACGTTGCCGTTGTACATGAGTGTGAAGTCGACACCGCGGCGACGGCTTTCACCATCTGATTTCACCATCGGGAGCGAGAGACCCAGCGGTGATGTGTAGCCTACGTTGGAGGGCGATGCGAGATATCCCTTTGTGCTTTTGTAGAAGTAGTCTACCGAGCCTGAGAGCGCGCTGTTGAATGCGGCGAAGTCAAAGCCGATATTGAAGTCGTGCTGTGTGTACCAGCAGAGGTCGGGACTGGGGAGAGCGCCTTCGGAGAAAGTCTGGTAGTATTCGCCGCCGAGATATGCTCCGCGGTTGTTGAGCGAGTAGGAGGTGAGGTAGGCGTAGCGGGCTACGTTGTCAAGACCGATTTCGCCATACGAGCCGCGGATCTTGAATTGGTTGATATAGTCGCGGAGGCCTTCCCAGAAGTTTTCTTCCGACACGGCCCAGCCGAGTGAGCCGGAGTAGAAGGTGCCCCAACGGCGGTTGCGGGGGAGATTGTCGGTGCCGTCGTGACGTATCGAGAACTCGGCCATGTACTTGGCTGCGTAGTCGTAGTGGAGACGGCCTACAAGCGATGCGCGGCGCCACTGGATGCCGTTGACGGCTGAGTTGGTGGCGGTGCTGACGGGGCCGGCGCCAATCTGGTCGACGTCGAGCACATACTGCGAGCGGCCGAGTTCGTTCTGGTCGTAGCTTGAACCTGATGCTTCGATACCGAATGTGGCCTCGACGTTGTGCTGGCCGAAGTCGCGGTTGTAGTTGGCGAGAAGCTGGGTGTTGTAGTAGTCGTAGAAGTTGGCTGTCTTGGTAAGCGAAGGCATTGCAGTGGTGTTGGGATTGCCTTCCCAGTCATAAGAGTGGGCGGTCTTGTTCCAGCGTTTGGTGCGCTGGTTGAGGATGGCGTAGCTGGCGATGCCGGTTAATTTCAGGCCTTTTACGCCGGGGATGTCCCACTGTGCGTTGATGGAGCCGCGTACGTTGGTGTTGTGGGCTTTGGTGTAGCCGCCTTCATCGGAGATGTCGACAAGGGGGTTGTCGGTGGTGCCGCTGTAAGGCTGTCCGAAGGGGTTCTTGGCGGCACGCATGGGCTGGGTGTTCTGGAGGTGGCTCCACACTGCGCCGTAGTCGCCGTTGGGGCTGCGCATGTCGGTGATATAGGCTTCGAGGCTGGTGTTGACGCGGAGGCCTATCTCCTTCATGTTGATGTCGATGTTGGTGCGGGCGTTGTAGCGCTTGTAGGTGTGCGAGTTGGTACGGTAGATCGATTCCTGGTCATAGTAGCTCAGGGCGGTGTAGGCTTTCACGCGCTCGCTGCCGCCGGTGATGGTGAGGAGGTGGCGCTGCTCGGGAGCCGCGCTGCGGAGCACTTCCTTATGCCAGTCGGTGTCGGGGTGTCCTTCGGGGTCAAGACCATTCTGGAAGAGCTCGAGGTCTTGTGCCGACCATGTCGGGGTGAGACCGTCGTACTCATAGCCGCGGTTTTGGTAAACGGCAGCATTGTAAGAGTTGAGCTTCTTAGGCAGATCGGCGGGCGACGAGAGGCTGAGGCTATACTGGTAGTCGACGTTTACCTTGCCTTCCTGGCCGCGCTTGGTGGTAACGATGATGATACCGTTGGCGGCGCGGGCACCGTAGATGGCCGTTGCAGAAGCGTCTTTCAATATAGACATCGACTCAACGTCGGCGGGGTTGAGGTTGTCAAACTCGCGCTTCTCGCTGATGATGTTGTCGATAACGAAAAGGGGTTCGCCGCCGCCTCGTACCGAGAGGCTTGAGCCTGCGTCGAGGCCGCCACCGCTCTGCTGCACGATAAGACCGGCAGCACGGCCGGCGAGTGCCTGAGAGATGTTGGGCAGCGGCACTTTCTCGATATCCGAAGCCTTGATGAGGGTTACTGATGATGTTGTCTTGCGCTTGGAGGTCGTACCGTAGCCCACGACTACCACTTCGTCGAGGTTGGTAGATTCGGCAACCATGCGCACCACCATTCCGTCGGTAGCGGCGACCTCCTGGGTTATCATGCCGATATAGCTGATAATAAGAGTTTTTGCGTCGTCGGGGATATTGATGCTGAATTCACCGTCGAAGTTGGTTGTCACCACTTTTGTGGGATCTTCCTTACACTTCACATTTGCGCCGATGATTGGCTCATCGTTGTCGGCCTCGACAACAGTGCCTTTGATTGTGCGGGCATAGCCTCCTCCCGCCATAAGCGAGAGACACATCAAAAACAATAGCAGTCTTCTTTTCATGCTTTTTTTGTTTGTGTTAATAGGTTTTTGTTAGGTATAGTTTGTATTTTAGGGTAGATGAAGTAGAGTTAATGAGGAAGAGTTAAGTACTACTTGAAGTAGTTTTTCAGGCATTAACGAGGCAAATGTAGATAAAAAATTATGATTATTTTTTTTTTTTTTGATTCTTTAACTAAAATAGTGCATAAAAAGTCAATTCAACGATGCTCACCTGTGTCATTTCATTTACATTTTCCGCTACGGCAACAGTAATGGAAATGGAGTGCCAACTGTGGGGGCGGGCGCAAAAAAGGCGTGTCGCGCACTGCGCGACACGCCTTTTTTGTGGTAGTGGTTATGGTTGTCGGCGGGATTGGCCGCCGTACCGTTGCGGGGATCAGTTGACGCTTCCTGCGGCTTCACCGCCGGTCATGGGCCATCCGGGGTTCTGGTAGATTACAGAACCAGAGAGAGTGCCGTCGGTGCTGGCCTTCTCAAATGCCTGCTGGCCGATAGGCCAGAGGTAGTGGGCCATAGTGAAGCGGTAGCCGTCCCATACGGGATTGCCGCCTACGCGAGAGATCTGATAAGGACGAACGTAAGCACTTGCATCGGGTGAAGACATGTTGCTCTCGTTGTTGTTGGGATCGACGGTGGGCGCGATGTATTCGCCACCTTCGGTCTTCATGGCGAGAGGTGAGTTGGGATCGTTGTAGACAGTGCCCCAGTATTTGATACCTTCGATCTGATAGGGGGTATTGACGAGTTGGTCAAGAGCAGACCAACGACGGAGGTCGAGCAGACGGAGAGCTTCGGCGCAGAGCTCGTTGCGGCGTTCGCGACGTACGTTGTAGAGCAGCGGGCTGATGAGCTGGTTGTGTGAATAAGCACCCCAGTCATACTTGGCTTCCTGACTCATGTCGGTAGCGGCGACAGTCTTGTTGTAATCCGGGTCAACTTTGGCGCGGTTACGGAGAGCTGTCCAGTAAGCGGCGGCTGTACCGTCTACGCCGTTGGTCTTTTCTACGCAAGCCTCCATGTAGTTGAGGAGGGCTTCAGCAGCACGGAATACGATAGAACCGGTGATAGACTGAAGGTTGCCCTGAGCTTCGGCATAGTTGTAGCCCTGACCTTTCTTGACAGCCCAGCCGGTGGGGCAGCAAGTATTTTCTTCACCACCGAACATCCAGCCCATACGATAGTAGGCGGGGTCGTTGCCCGAGAGGCCGAGAGTGATGATGGAGTTGTCGCCCTTTGTGAAGATCTGAATACGTGAGTCGCGACCCTGAAGGGTAGCGTCGACGCCCTGATTTTCCCATGCGGGATCATAACCTGAACCGGCGGCGTAGATGGGTAGACCGTTACGCATGAGGAACGAAGCGACCATGCCGCGGGTCCAACCTGAACCACCGCCATTTTTCTGGTACTGAGCCTGCATCTGAGTAGCCTGATTGTAGGTGAGGTTGTATGCCTTGTAGAGGAGCACTTCGCTGTAAACGCCGGGGTTAGGAACGGCAAACATGCAGTAGTAAGGGTTGAGTTCGGAGAAACCGGCGCCCATGCCTTCCTTCGTGTCAGTATTTTCTACGAGGTTGTTGACAAACTTGTCACCTACCTTCTTTGCAGAGGCCATAGCCTCGGTGAGGAAGTAGTCGATCTCGGTGTCGATGCTGAAGCCGTCGAGGTCGGAAGCGTTGCCGGGCCAGCCGGGACCGCCGGGGACGAAAGCGGTGCCTTTGTGATATTTGAGCCAGGTGCCTTCAAAGAGGGCCACACGGCTACGGAAGAGGTTTGCACAGTCCTTTGTAAGACCGTTCTTGCCGTAAGAAGAGGTCTCGGGCAGGAGTTCGGCAGCCTGTGCGAGATGGTCGAGGATGTAGCGTGCTACCTTGTTACGGGGCTGGCGATGTGAAGCTTCGAGAAGTTTTTCCTCCTCGTCGGGGAGAACGCCGTCAATGATGGGATAGTCGCCTACTGCGCTGTAGTAATCCCAATAGGCGTAAGCCAGAAGGAAGTGAGCCTCACCCATTGCCTGATTGATGTCTTCGGGTGAGCCGGTGATTGCGTCAGCGTCGTAGTTGGGCTGAGCCTGAGCGAGGAAATAGTTGAGCTTGCGGATGTTGGTGAAGTCCCAGTTATTCGATTTATCACCTACCTTCCAATCGCCGGGAGCGAAAATTGAGTTGTAGTCACGTCCGGCCTGGTTGTCGGTGCCATTGTCGGTAGAGAATGTGCCGATGCCGTAGGAGTTGGAAGAGTGAGACGGGAGCATTGTGTACATTCCCAGGGTATAAGCCTTGAGATTTACGGCGGAGTTGAAGAAGTTCTCGGGGATGAGCTTGTCCTTCGGCTCCTGATCGAGGTAGTCGTTACAACCTGTGAGGCCGACTACCGCCGCGCAGGCTATGAGCGCGTTGATATATTTTCTCATTGTAGTTAGGATTCTTGGAGATTAGAAAGTAACGTTGAGACCAAAGGAGAATACGCGCTGGAGGGGATAAACCTTACCGAACCCGTAGCCGCTATTGTAAGCCTCGATGAGCTCGGGGTCGCCCATCTTTGTGAAGCTTGTGATGGTGGCGAGGTTTTCACCCGAAACGAATATGCGGGCACGCTCAACATAGATCTTGCGGAGAAGCTCAGTGGGAAGGGTGTAACCGATGGTAACGTTTTTCAGGCGGCAGTATGCTGCATTCTGGAGATACTTGGTCTGTGTATAGGTGTTGTTGGGGCCTCCCCAGTTTACACGGGGGTAGTAGGAGTCAACATTGGGACCGAGGGGATCGGTGGTGTCGGCGGGACGGAAATAGTCGAGGTGAGGCTGGTAAACCACAGCCTGCCACTTGCCCTGCTGACAAGCGCCGAACATCATCGGGCCGCCGGCCCAATAGTCGCGCTTGGCTACGCCCTGGAAGAATACCTTCACGTCAAATCCCTTCCAGGAAGCATCGAGGTTAAGACCGAAGCTGTAGCGGGGAGTAGAGTTACCGATGACGCTGAGGTCACCGTGGTCATCAACGGTGTTTTCGCCGTGGTTGATCTTGCCGTCGCCGTTGAGATCCTTATACATCACGTCACCTGCTGTCCAGCCGGTAGAAGAAAGCCAGCTCTGGTTGGTGGTGGCGAGGTGCTTCTGCATCTCTTCGTCGGTCTTGGCGATGCCGATAGTGGTAAGACCCCAGATTTCACCGAGCTTCATGCCGCTGTAATATTTGTAGAGGCTGAGGCTGTAAGTGTCGTTGACGGGATATTCGTCGACGGTGATGGTGTGGTCGTAGAGGTTTGCGGTGATGCCGTAGTTGAATTCACCGATGCGGTCACGCCAGCTGAGGGTAAGTTCCCAACCCTTGGCGGTCATCGAGAGGTTGTTTACGTTGGGGACAGTAGCACCGAATACGTCGGGCAGAGCGAGGCCGGGGCCTACCATGTCCTGAGTCTTACGGTTGTAGTAGTCGAAGCTGCCGGTGAGGCGATTGTTGAGGAAACCCCAGTCAAGACCTATATCCCAGGTACGGTTCTTTTCCCAGGTGAGGGTAGAAGAAACGAGACTGGGCATGGAGGCAACAGAACCCTGTTCGGTACCGTTGTTGGTAAGCCAGCCGGCGCTGTTGGAGCTGTAACCCATAGTTACATAAGTAGGATACCAGTTGTCGGTGTTCTGGTTACCGAGTTTACCCCAAGAGTAGCGGAGTTTCAACTGGTTGCATACATTGAGGTAGTCCTGCCAGAAGTTCTCCTGAGCGATGTTCCAGCCGAGAGAGAAGGAGGGGCTCCAGGTCCAGCGTGAATCGCTGCGGAAACGTGAAGAACCGTCATAACGGAGGTTGCCTTCTACGAGGTAACGGCCGGCATAGTCGTAGTTGATACGGCCGAACCAGCCTGAGGTCGACCATTCGGCAGCGCCACCGCCTACGTTGATGTTCTTGCCATTGGTGGTATCGAGGTAAGGTATGCCGTTGATGATGCCGTTGCGATCAGCCGAGATGTCCTTGTTTGAAAGCCATTCGCTCTGGAAACCGGCCATGATCTTGAAGTTGTGGTCTTCGGCAAAAGTGCGGCTGTAATCAGCGTAGATGTTGGGGTTGAAATAATTGGAGTGTATGTTGTACTCATACACGCGGCTGCCTGTGCCGCCGGCGCCGTAAGGATAACCGTTAGGGTTACGGTCGTAGGGGTTGCCGTCGCAGTCCCAGCCGTGAGCCTGCTGTACATCCTGAGAGGTGTATTCATGGGCGGTACGGTAGTTGAACTCGGCATTGATGTTGAGGCCTTCGACGGGGTGGATGCGGAAAGCGAACTGCTGGTCCAGCTTGTCAACGGTGTTCTTGTAACGGCCGCCGTTCTGCATGCCGTCGATAAATGATTCAACAACGGGGTAGCCGTTGGGGTCATGCGTCGGGATGATAGGCCAATAACGTGCAATGTTGTGATAGAGCTCGTTGCTTGCATACTGGGATACAAACGAGGGCGCGTCATACTCGCCGCGATACCACCTTGAGCTGTAACCCACAGTGAGCCATTTTGTGAGGTTTACGTTAATTTTGGCGTTGATGGTGTAGCGGTGCTGGCTGTCGTCGCCATAGCGGAGGATACCGCCCTGGCTGAGGAGGTTGCCTGAGAAGTAGAAGTCATACTTGTCATTACCGCCCGTCATCGAGATGTTGTGCTCCTGGGCGAATGCAGTCTTGCCGAAGTGCTCGTCGAGCCAGTCAGTGTTGCCCATAGGCAGAAGGCTGTTCTCATCCCAAACCTCCCAGTGGTTGTTGGTGGGGTTGCGGAACATGGTTGTGAGGCTGGGGTCGCTCTGGAGGCGCTTGAGGTAGTTAAGCTGATCATCAGAGAACCAGATCTGACGGTTGGCGATAGCAGCCTGGTTCATAGTTGAGGCCCATTCATAAGAGTTGGCCATCGCAGGCATACGGGTTACGTGGCTCCAACGGAAGTTGTCGCTGTAGTTGACGGTCACCTTGCCTTCGGAACCGCTCTTAGTGGTAACGAGGATAACACCGCCGGCAGCACGGCTACCGTAGATAGAAGAAGCGGCGGCATCCTTGAGGATAGAGATGTTTTCAACGTCGGCAGGGTTGAGCTGGTTAAGGTCGCCTTCCATGCCGTCGATGAGAACGAGGGGAGAAACAGATGAACCGGAACCGATAGTACCGGTACCGCGGATGTTCATGGAGCGTGCGGCACCTAGCTGACCGCCACGTGATGAGCCGAGCACGTCAAGACCTGCGGCCATGCCCTGGAGGGCATCGGCAACGGTGTTGACAGGACGTGCAGCGATTTCCTTAGCGCTGACAGTGGAAACGGCACCGGTGAGATTGGCTTTCTTCTGCGAGCCGAAGCCCACGACAACCACTTCGTCGAGCACGTTGTTGTCTTCGGCGAGCACTACATTGACTTCGCCGCCGTTCCATGTCATTTCAACGGGCTGGTAGCCGATGTAGGTGATCTTGAGAGTTGAGCCGACAGGCACGTTCTTGATGCTGAAGCGGCCGTCGATGTCGGTGCTGGCACCGAGTGTGGTCCCGGCGACGAGTACGCTGGCACCGATCAGGGGCTCGCCCTCCGAGTCGGTAATCACGCCTGTACACGTCTCGGTGGCTGGCTGTGCGGCTGCTACGGCTGCTCCTGCGACAAGGATGTCAGCAGGCGCGGCGGCCGCGAAAGCAAGTCCCGACGAAGCCGTGACACCTGCGAGTGTCAAGGCCAACGTTTTGAGATGATTTGCCATAAATAGATGATTGTTAGAGTTTGATAGGCCGCGAGTGTGTGTGAAGTGGCTTCTAAGGTACAGCCGAGGCCTGATTATGTTTATTTAAGGTGTTTCGGATGGATAATAAAGTCAATGAAGGCTTTGTTTTCCAGTGTTTTGTTTAGGATTTGGCAGAGTAGGAATGTGAATTATAGGTAACTTGGTGACCGCAAATTTAACTATATTTTCATATTAATCAATAAACATTTATTAACTACCCCCCCCTATTTTAGCAAAATTTAACAAATAAAATGTGTAAGGGTGACTACTTATCTATGCGGCGTGGATGAGCCCCGGGGATACCTGATAATTTATCACATTCAACGAATCCGATCGGTCAGAATGTCTGATATGCGTAAATAATAATTATGCGTAAATATTAATAATAAGGTGAAAATGATAGGGCGGGGGAGGGCGCCGGGCGTTGAAACCGGGCCCGGTATGCGTTTGCGAAAAAAAATTGTTGAAAAATTGTGAACATAACAAAATAATGCCGATATTTGCGCAATCAACTTACAGCACGTCCAAAAAAACAGTCCGGAACCGTATTAGTGGCCGCTCGTCATAACATCTTTCTTACCGCAATCACGGCCACCTGATATTTATTAGCAGCAGAATCCCCCCAGGGCGCGACGACTCCGGAAAGTCGCCGCCCGCAACCAAACAGCAGAAAAAAATACTTACAACAAAACAATCAACTCTAAACAAACCTCTTGCATGAAGAACATTTGTTTCCGAATGAGTCGGAAAGCTTGGCTGGCACTCACCATGGTGCTCTGTCTGGCATTGCCGGCTCTTGCGCAAAAGATTACAGTGACAGGCACTGTGACCGACTCGACGGGTGAGCCGCTCATCGGCGCCTCGGTCAAAGACAAGGCAAATCCCACTATCGGCACCGCAACCGATATTGACGGTAACTTCAGCATCCAGATAGCCTCCAACGGCACCCTCGAAGTGTCGTACATAGGCTATAACCCGCAGGATGTGGCCGTTGAGGGCCGCACCCATATTGAAATCGTCCTGTCGGAAAACTCGACAGTGCTTCAGGAAGTAGTGACTATCGGCTACGGCGCCGTGAAGAAGAGCGACGCCACCGGTTCGGTAGCTATCGTGAAGCCCGACGAAGTGGAGGCCGGCATCGCCACCTCCGCGCAAGATCTCCTCGTGGGCCAGACCCCGGGCGTCGTCGTGACATCGGGCGGCGGCTCCCCCGAAGGTGGCGCCACTATCCGCATCCGTGGCGGCTCCTCGCTTTCGGCCTCCAACGACCCCCTCATCGTGCTTGACGGCGTGCCTCTCGCCAACGATGATATCAAGGGCATGGCCAATCCGCTGGCCATGATTTCGCCCGACAACATCGAGAGCATGACCATCCTCAAAGATGCCTCGGCCACAGCTATCTATGGCTCGCGCGCATCCAACGGCGTCATCATCATCACCACCAAGAAGGGCCGTAGCGGACGTCCGCAAGTCAATTTTTCGGCCAACATGCATGTCAACACCGCCCGCAAGACATGGGATGTGCTCTCGGCCAACGACTTCCGTGAGATGATTAAGAATTACTGGGGCGAGAACTCCGAAGCGGCCGCCACTCTCGGCAACGCTTCGACCGACTGGCAGAAAGAGGTGCTCCGCACCACCGTCAGCTCCGACTACTCTCTGGCGGTAGGCGGCACCGCCGGATTCCTTCCCTATCGCGTGAGCGGTACCTATACCAACTCCAACGGTATACTCAAGGATTCGCAGATGCAGCGCGTAACCGCCGGCATCAACCTCACTCCTGAGTTTCTCGACGGACACCTCAAGGTAAGCGCCAACGTCAAGGGCTACTATATCCGCAACCAGTTCTCCGACGAAGGCGCTGTGGGAGCCGCAATAGCCATGGATCCCACCATGCCGGTCTACAGCAACATAGCCTCGGGTAACTCCGAGTTCCCTTATTTTTATAACGGTTTCAGCGCTGTCACCACCGACCAGTTCAACTCATGGAATGTCAACGGTACCGTCAACCCGCTCGGCCTGATAGAAAGCAAGAACAATCTCGCTAACGTGTACCGCTCCAACGGCAACCTGCAGCTTGACTACTCCTTCCACTTCCTCCCCGAACTCCACGCCAACCTCAATCTCGGCTACGACGTGAGCAAGTCGACCCAGAACGAAGCTGTGGCGCAGAACTCGCCACGCGCATGGAACGAAGGAATCAAGAATGGTGCCGCAACACTCTATCACCAGTATGAGATGCGTCGCAACACCCTACTCGACTTCTATCTCAACTACGCCAAGGACTTCGACGCCATCCAGAGCAATCTCAACGTCATGGCCGGCTACTCGTGGCAGCGCTTCGACGCTCACGGCAGCAACAACGGCACAGTCTACACCTCGAAGGGCTTCTACGGCCCCGCCACAACCAACGGCGTGCTCACCATCAACCCCGACACCGCCGAGCCGGGCACACACATGTCGCCCGACTACTTCTGGAACACCGGTAACCTGATGCTCGTCAGCTTCTTCGGTCGACTCAACTACACGTTCAAGGATACCTATCTGCTCACATTCACTCTCCGCGACGACGGCACCTCGCGCTTCTCCAAGGATAACCGCTGGGGTCTCTTCCCCTCGGTGGCCCTCGGCTGGAAGATCAACAATATGCCTTTCTTCGAATCGGCATCGCGCACCATGAACGAGTTCAAGCTCCGTCTCGGCTGGGGTGTGACCGGTCAGCAGAGCGTGGGCGGCTACTTCCCCTACATGCCTGTCTACACCGGCGCGACCCAGGGCAGTTTCTACCCCGGCATGCTTACCGGCAACTACTCCAACGGCGGCAACACCTATTATCCCGGTGCTTACAACCCCAACCTCAAGTGGGAGGAGACCACCACATGGAACGCCGGCGTCGACCTCGGTTTCCTCAACAATCGCATCACCGCTGCCCTTGACTGGTATCTCCGTGAGTCGAAAGACCTTATCAGCTTCGTAACCGTAGCTCCCGGCGCCGCCACCTCCAACATGATGGACCAGAACATCGGCACTCTGCGCAACCTCGGTGTCGAGGCCACCATCACCGCCCGCCCCGTAGTGACCAACGACTTCACATGGACCACCGGCCTCAACGTGGCATGGAACTCCAATAAGATAACCAAGCTCAACTCCACCAACGACGAGAACTCCTATATCACCACCGGCGGTATCTCGGGCGGTACGGGCAACACCGTACAGGCGCACAAAGTGGGCTATCCCGCCTACACCTTCCTCCTCTACGAGCAGGTGTATGATATGGACGGCCTCCCCATCGAGGGCTGCTACGTAGACCAGAACGGCGATGGCACCATCGACGACAACGACCGCGTGTTCCGCCACTCGAAGGACCCGAAGGTGACTCTCGCCTGGAACAACAATTTCTCTTACAAGAACTGGGACTTCGGCTTCCAGCTCCGCGCATCGATAGGTAACTACGTGTACAACAACGTCGCCGCCGAGCGCACCACCCTCTCCGGCACCTACAACACCTCGGGCGTGCACAATCTCATAGCCTCCGACTTCTACTTCCAGGGCGGTCAGACCACCAACACCTATTACTCCGACTACTGGCTGTCGAATGCCGGCTTCGTGCGCTGCGACAACATCACCCTCGGCTACACATGGCAGGATCTGCTCCGTAACCAGCTCCGTCTGCGTCTCTTCGGTGCCGTGCAGAACCCCTTCGTAATCACCAAGTACAAGGGTCTCGACCCCGAAGTGTTCGGCGGTATCGACAACAATGTGTATCCGCGTCCCGTAACCTTTACCCTCGGCCTCGTAGCCACATTCTAATACCCACCTCTCACTGCATTATATTATAATGAAACGATATATAAGCAAATTCATAATGGGCGCAGCCGCTACCGTGGCGGCAGCAGGTATGCTCACCGGCTGTGTAGGCGACCTCGACCAGATGCCCAAGGACCCCAACAATACCACCCCGGGCGACTTCCCCTCCAATCCCCAGCAGTATCTCACCGAGGTGATGGCCAAGTGCTACTCGTCGCTCGCAGTGTCGGGCCAGGGCGGCCCCGGCGGCGATGCCGACATCTCAGGCCTCGACGGCGGCACATCCAACTGGAGCCGAATCATCTTCATGCTCAATGAGTTTACCACCGACGAGGTGACCTGGATATGGCCCGACGTGGGCGTGTTTGACCTCTGCACCAACACCTGGGGCAGCTCCAACGGCAATCTCTACGGTGCCTACGGCCGCTTCTACACCCATATCGCCGTGTGCAACGACTTCATCCGCAACGTGCGTGAGAACACCTTCGGCCTCTCCGGCGCCGACCAGGAGCTCGCCGACCAGCTCGTGCTTGAAGCCCGCGCCCTCCGCGACCTATCCTACTACTATGTGATTGACTTCTTCGGCAACGCCTCATGGGCGTGGGACGACATGGCCTACGGCGAGACTCCCCAGCAGATGAGCCGCGCCGAGCTCTTCACCCGCGTCACCGAGGACCTCGAAGACGTGCTCGCCAACTTCAAGGAGAGCGGCATCTACGGCCGCGTGGGCCGCGATGGCGTCGAGGCGCTCCTCTGCCGCTTCTACCTCAACGCCGAGGTGTTTACCGGCACCGCCATGTACGACAAGTGCTGGCAGCACGCCCAGGCCATCATTGGTCGTCACCAGGGCGGCGGCTTCCAGGGCAGCGGTCTCGCCAACGACTATCTTGCTCTCTTCTGTGCCAACAACGACATGTTTATGCCCGGCGGTTCCCTCTCCGGCCAGAACGAAATTCTCTGGGGCATCCCCTTCGCCTATCCCTACACCCAGAGCTATGGAGGCACCATGTTCATTATAGCGTCATCAATCGGCGCGTCAAGCATGCCTACCGTGCTCTACGGCCTCAACGCCGATTGGAACTGTATGCACGCCCGCACCGAGTTTGCAGAGAAGTTTGACTTCTCCGACGGCGTGAGCGCCGACGGCCGCACCTATCTCTGGTGCACCGAGAAGCAGGGCTTCAACATCAACAACACCGATTTCAGCACCTTCACCGACGGCTACGCCGCAATCAAGTTTACCAACGCCAAGGCCAACAGCGACGGCACCATGCCGCGCAACACCTACAGTGACCCCTCGACAGGCTACGTGTACAACTGGGCCGGTCTGGGCGAGGTCAACGGCCTTCCCGCACAGGTCAACGACTTCTCCGACACCGACTTCCCCATCATCCGCCTTGCCGACGTCTACCTCATGGCAGCCGAGTGTGCCCTCCGCGGCGCCGGCGACGCCGAGACCGGCCGCAACTATGTCAATCTGGTCCGCGCCCGTGCAGGCGTTCCCGTATGGAACTCCGTGGAGTATAACCTCAACAACCTCATCGACGAGCGCTCGCGCGAGCTTTACTGGGAGAACACCCGCCGCACCGACCTCATCCGCTTCGGCCTCTACACCGGCAACAGCTACAACTGGTCGTGGAAAAACAACACCCCCGCCGGCGCCGGTATTCCCGACTACATGAAGCTCTTCCCGATTCCCTCCGACATCATCGCAACCTACGGCTCTGGCTTCCAGCAGAACCCCGGCTATTAATCCTCACTGACCATCATCAACAATGAAAAAGATATTTTCACTTATCACGCTTGCCTGCGCTCTGCTTGCGACATTCACTTCGTGTAAGGAGGATACAGAACCCCGTATCGGTGTCCCCACGCACTTCGAGCTCAACACTCCACCGCTGGCATCAAGCACCTATATCCTCTCGCCCACATCGAGCATTGACCTGTCATGGAGCCAGCCCGACTACGGTCTCGGCCTCGTGCCCACTTACAGCGTCGAAATAGCCAAAGCCCGCGCCGAGGGCGACGCTTACAGCGACACCGACTGGGTAGCTCTCGACGGCACCTACACCCAGGCCGCCGTATCGGTGCCCGGCGAAGCTTTCGCAATGGGCGTGTGCAACCTTTTCGGCTACACCGACCCTGCCAACTTCGACGACTCACCCCGTCCGGTGGCTGTGCGCGTGAAGAGCGACATCGCCAACATCATTACCAACCCCGGCATGGCGCTCATCTACTCCAATCCTGTCGTGCTCCAAAGCGTGGTTCCTTACTTCGCTGTCAAGCTACCCGCCAAGCTATATGTCATCGGTGACGTGAGCGGCTGGGACATCAACAACGGCGCCATATTTATCTCCGAGCCCGACAACGGCATCGGTTCCAACGTATTCTCCGGCACCGTAGAGTTTACCGCCGAACAGGCCGCCAACGGCTTCCGATTCTACACTGCGCTCGGCAACTGGGGCGACAACGGTATGCTACCCTCTATTGGCTCCAATGCCAACGACGGCGACAACGCCACCGTGACCGTCAACAACGAGGGCGTCTACAACGGCTCGTGTGTCTACGGTAAGGGCAACTGGAACATCACCAACTGGCCCGGCGGCAAGATGCGTATCACTATCGACCTCAACAGCAAGAAGGTTGTATTCGAGCATGTCGACTAACATCATCACCCTATCATTCAGAATCTACCGACAATGAAGAAAGCATATCTTTATTTTGCACCTCTCGCGCTCTGCGCTCTGGCAATGACCGGGTGTGACGACACCACCGACGGCGGTGTCATGCAGGTCAATCCGCAGCAGCCCGAGTTTACTCCCGCCGACATCACGGTGACCACCGCTTCGCCCGTCACCTCCGACGGCTCAATCAATCTTGCCGACGCCGCTCTTGTGAGCGCCGTGAGCTACACCGTTTCAGCCGAACTCCCCGAAGACGCCGTCGTGTCGTTTGAGATGCAGGTGAGCGGCAGCGAGGACTTCGCCGGCGCCATCACCATACCGATGGAGCGTGTCGGCGAAACCGACACCTACGGCGTTGATGCTCAGCTCTGGGACAACGCCTTCCGCTCACTTCTCGGCAAGGCGCCCTTCGAGCGCACCAACTATGTGCGCTTCGCCGGCTACATCAACGTCGGCAGCCAGCGCTCGCGCATAGGCACCCCCGACACATGGTATTGCCCCACCAAGGTCAACGTGACTCCCGTTGACCTCGGCATCCAGGTGGAGGACGCTTATTACCTCGTCGGCACCGTCAACGGCTGGGATCTCGCCACTGCGGTCAAGTTCAGCCACTCCGACAAGAATGTGTACGACGATCCCGTGTTCACACTCTGTATCGACATTACCGCCGAAGCCGTACAGGCCGGCTGGTGGTGGAAGATTGTTCCGGAAAGCTCCTTTGCCGCCGGTTCGTGGGAAGGCCTCTTCGGTACCGAGAAGGACGGCGATACCGCTCTTTCGGGCAACCTGTTTGAGGACGGCAACTCCGGCTGCCTCAACCGCGCCGGTCAGCAGCTCTTCACAATCGACATGCTCAACTGCACCTACTCCGTGACCAACGCAGTGCCGATGCTCTGGACTCCCGGAAACTCCAATGATTGGACCCCAGAGACCTCCGGCACGCTCACAACCTCCGACTTCACCAACTACAACGGCTTCCTCCACCTCAACGGTGAATGGCTCATGACCCCCGCCGCCAACTGGGACAACAAGTACACCCTCGGCACAGCCCCCGGCACTCTGATATACAACGGCGACAACAACCTGCCCGTTCCCGCCGAAGGCGACGCCCTCTATTGGGTGGAAGTCAATCTCGGCAGCCTCACTTACAGCACCACCGCAATCACCAAGGTAGGTATGATAGGCGGCTTCAACGACTGGGCCGGTGACCTCGAAATGACCCCCTCGGCCGACTTACTCACCTGGACCGCCGACCTCGACCTCGCAGCCGACACCGAGCTCAAAGTGCGTTTCAACGGCGACTGGGCAATCAACCTCGGCGCTCCCGCAACCAACCTCGTGTTCAATGCGGGCAACATTGCGGTTGCAGCAGGCTCCTACGCCGTGACACTCAATCTCACGACACATCCCTACACCCTCACTTTCACGGCAAAGTAAGGGAAGGATAAATCATTGGCATATAACTTTAAGGCTGGCGACCGCGGCCCGCGCACAGAGCGCGGCGTCGCGGTCGCTTTTTTGTCGTCATGCCGGCTGTGTATCCCTCAAGCCAATGCCGGCGGTGCAAAAAAGTCCATCTTTTTATTCATTTTTTATATTGCCCGCTTCGGGCCGATGCTGTAAATTTGCAGATTGAAACAAGCCTTTGGAATCCAAATCCTGCTATAACCAATGAATAGACTGATCATCACGTTGGCGGCTGCCATGGCCGCATCTATAACCGCGTCGGCCGATTACTCAGGTCGCGTCTATGTCGACAAAAACAACAACGGTGTGTGTGACCGGGGCGAGAAGACTCTTGCCGGCGTCGCGGTGAGCGACGGTCTTAACGTGGTCAAAACCGGGCGCGACGGCTCGTTCACGCTTCCGGGTCACGACGGCGCCCGCTTTATCTTCGTCACTCTGCCGAGCGGCTACAAGGCGCCGGGCGGCTTTTATCGCCCTGTCGCCGCGGCGACAGGTTACGACTTCGGCCTCGTGCCTCAGCCGGGAACTGTGGCCCGCGACGGTTCCCACTCCTTTATCCAGATTACTGACTCGGAGATTTTCAACACCTCGAAGCATGACGACTGGGTCGACGTCGTGCGCGACTATGCCGACGTCACCGACGCCGCTTTCATCATCCACACCGGCGATATCTGCTATGAAAACGGACTCAAAACCCATATCGGCCTCATGAACACCGACAACATGGGCCGACAGATGCACTACTGCATCGGCAACCACGATCTTGTAAAGGGCAAGTATGGCGAGGAACTCTACGAGAGCATCTACGGCCCGGTGTGGTATTCGTTTGACGTAGGCAACGTCCATTATGTCGTGACGCCTATGGGCGGCGGCGACTATCAGCCGAGCTACCGCAGTGCCGACGTTTACGAGTGGCTCAAAAACGACCTTGCAAATGTCGATCCGTCGACCCCGGTAATCGGGTTCAATCACGACCTCATCAGCTTCGATGGCGATTTCGCCTACCGCGGCGCCGACGGCGGAAGCGTCAGCCTCAACGACCACAACCTCAAAGCGTGGATCTACGGCCACTGGCACAACAATTTTAATCTGCGCCTCAACGGTGTGCTCACTGTCAACACTTCATCTCCCGACAAGGGGGGCATCGATCACTCCACGGCGGCCTATCGTGTGATAAATGTCGACAGCAAGGGCAATGTCACCACCACACTGCGCTATCCGTATATTGCACCGCGCGTCACTGTAGCTTCGCCATCGGTCGCAGCGCCCGTCGGTACCGTTCCTGTGGCTGTCAACGCCTATTCGTCGACGGCCGACACGCGCAGCGTTACCGCCACGCTGCTCTATGAGGGCAAGCCGGTAGCGCCGGCTGTAACGCTCCATCGGTCGACAGACTGGTCGTGGAACGGCACAGTGCAAGTCCCCGAGGCCTATGCGGGCCGTATGCTCGCTATTAGGGCCACGGCCCGGTTCGATGGTGGCGACCAAGTATCGTCGACAGCGACATTCAAGGCCTCGGAAGCTGCTACCGTGCCTCTGTTCGGCGCCGACTGGGATAACCTGCTCGGCAACGCCTCCCACACCGGAGTGCCCGACAAAGCCCTTGAAGCGCCTCTCTCACTCGCCTGGGTGAGCAATGTCGGCGCCAACATATTCATGACTTCGCCGCTCATTTACAACGGCAGGATTTACACCGCTTCGGTCGACGAGGAGCTTCGCGGCGACGGCCATATCTATGCCCTTGACGGCATGACCGGCAAAATAGAGTGGAGCTACCCCACACGCAATTCCATAAAGAACAGCATAGCTATTACTTCGGGCATAGTGTTCGCTCAGGATGCCGAGGGATGGCTCTATGCCGTCGATGCCGAAAACGGTACCCTGCGTTGGGAAACCAAGATGCGCACCGACGTGTTGCCGGCGCTCGTCGACGGTCTGGCAGCAGCCGACGGCGTAGTGTACGCCGGCAGCGGCAAGGGCCTCGGAGCGTGGGACGCCGCCACCGGCCGCAATCTGTGGACCAACAGCGACTGGTCGCAGAATCAGGGCGCCACAAGCACCATATCAGTAGCCGACGGCATCCTTATACACGGCACGCAGTGGGGCGCACTCTACGGCAACGATGCTGCCACAGGCAAGATGCTGTGGAGCGCCAGCGACGCCGACCTGCGCATGCGCGGCTGCTCGCCGGCCATACGCAACGGCCTTGTATATATGGCCTCAGCCGGCACGTTCTATATCCTTGAAGCTGCGACAGGCAAGGCAGTGGTCACCCACAAGCTCGGATTTAACGCCGATGTGACCTCTACGCCGCTTGTCACCGACAAGCTGATTATCTTCGGCACCGTGAGCCGCGGCCTCGTGGCCCTCGACCGTGCCACGCTCCGGGAGAAGTGGTGCTTCGCCACCGACAATGCCCTTGTCTTTACTTCGCCTTACTCGCGCTCGGAGGCGGCTACAATCGAGACAAGCCCCGTGCTTGCCGGCAACACCGTTTATGTTGGCGCGTCGGACGGCAACCTCTACGGCATTGACGCCGAGAGCGGCCGCATGGTATGGCGCAGGACACTCGGCGCCCCTGTGTTCGGCACCGTCGCCGTGTCGGGCAACGCCCTCGCAGCGTCAGATTTCGGTGGAAACGTCTACCTCTTCACATCTTCCCGCTGACCCTACGGGCACGGGTCGGGGCGCGTTTTTGCCGCAACATTTGTCGGCATGGCGGCGTTGATATTACATGAGCAACAAGACCGACACCGAGCCCCGCGAGATTGTCTACTCCATGCGTCATGCGTGGGGTCCCAACGCCACGTTTGTGCTCATCTGCTTTGTCATGGGCGTGGTGATAGGCTGTGCGGCATGGCTGCTCAAATATATGATAGCGGGCATCTCGCATGCCCTCACCGGCTACCTCGCTCCGCAGGTGTTGCCGTGGACGTTCTTTTTCGTTCCGGTGCTGGCCATCATGATTGTGGGCGCTGCGCAGAAATATATCCTGCATCACCGCATCGACCGCTCCACCGACCGCATCAACGATGCGCTCGTTAAGCGTCAGCTCGACATCCCTCTGTCGACAGTGTTCTCTCCCATGATGCTCGCCTCCATAACCCTCGGCGCCGGCGGCTCGGCCGGCGCCGAGGGTCCTATTGCCTACTCGGGCGCCGCCATGGGGAGCAACCTGGCGAGGATGCTCAAACTCGGCTCGAAGGCCGCCTACGCGCTTGTAGCCATAGGCGCCGGGGCAGGAATAGCAGGGATATTCAAGGCTCCGGTAGGGGGGATGCTGTTCACGATTGAGATTCTGTCGTTCAGCTTCAACACTCTGTCGGTGGTGGGTCTTGTTGTGGCGTGTCTGGCGTCGGGACTCATAGCCACTGTGGTCGACGGGTTCACACCCGACATGCTGTATCTCAATCCGCCTCAGTTCGAGGTATCCCTCATAGCCTGGGCTGTGCCGCTCGGAATCGTGTGCGGCACTTACTCGTATTTCTACGCTGCGGTGGTGACCCGTCTGGGTAACGTGTACCGGTCGATTGACAGGCCGTGGGTGCGCTGGCTTTCGTCGGGCTCGGCGCTTGCCGTGATGCTGTTTGTGGTGCCGTCGTTTTACGGCGAAGGTTATAATGTTGTCTCGGCCATACTCTCCGGCCACGGCGCCGAAGCGCTCACTTTCAGCACCGTACTAAGGCATCTCCCCGGCCTCTCGCCGTGGGTGGCCATGATAGTGATGGCCACTGCGATAGTGATTCTCAAACCTGCGGCTGTGGCCTCTACCAATTCAGGCGGCGGCATTGCCGGTGATTTCGCTCCGACACTCTTTGCAGGTGCGGGCCTCGGCTTCCTGTTTGCTGCTGTGGCCGTCGCCGCCATGGGGGCGGATGTCGCCCAGGGAGCACTTGTGTTCATGGCAATGGGGGGCGTCATGGCCGGTTCGGTCAAGGCACCCGTAATGGCGATGTTTATCGTGTCGGAGATGAGCGCGGTGTTCACGCTCTTTATCCCGCTGGCGGTCACATGCGTTATCTCTTATCTCGTGGTGTGCGCCATAACGGCTGTCAGCGTCGGGCGCATCGGGCGCCGAGCATAGCGTCGAGAATGGTCAGTGCGGCCATGGCCTCGACAATGGGCACGGCACGCGACACTACGCACGGGTCGTGACGTCCGCGTGCACGGAGTGTTACGCTCTCGCCGCTGTCGTTGATGGTAGCAACCTCGCGCAGCAACGTGGCTACCGGCTTGAAGGCGACGCTGAAATATATGTCGGCACCGTTGGATATGCCCCCCTGTATGCCGCCGGAGTGGTTGGCGGCAAAGCTTACGCGGCCTGTTGCGGGGTCGACCTCAAACGGGTCCATGGCTTCGCTTCCGCGCAGTCCTACGCCGTCAAATCCCATGCCATAGTCAAATCCCTTTGCGGCGTTGATGCCGAGCATGGCCGCGCCGAGCATGGCGTGAAGTTTTCCGAACACCGGGTCGCCCAGACCCGCCGGGCAGCCTTTTATGACACATTCCACCACGCCGCCTATGGTGTCGCCCTCGGCTTTTACCTGTTCGATAAGCGCTATCATGCGTTCGGCGGTCGACTTGTCGGGGCAGCGCACAATGTTGCTTTCGATGAGCGCAGGGTCGTAGGCAGTGTACTGCTCGGTGAGAGCTATATCTCCCACCCGGCGGGTGTAGGCGTAAATGTCTATGCCGTGTTCGGCGAGAGCCTGAGCCGCTATCGCGCCGGCGGCGACACGCGCGAGTGTCTCGCGGGCGCTTGATCTGCCTCCGCCGCGGTGGTCGCGGATGCCGTAACGGGCAGTGTAGGTATAGTCGGCATGCGAGGGCCGGAAAGTGTGTGCCATGTTGTCGTAGTCCGACGAATGGTGGTCGGCGTTTCGCACCTCGAAAGCTATGGGTGTGCCGGTCGTCACGCCGTCCATGAGGCCTGACAGTATCTCCACGCGGTCGGCCTCGCGGCGCGATGTCGTGATGACGCTCTGCCCCGGACGACGGCGGTCGAGGGCCGCCTGTATGGCGGCTATGTCTATTTTGTAGCCCGAGGGCATGCCGTCGAGTATGCCGCCCACCGCCACTCCGTGGCTTTCGCCGTAGGTGGTGAGGCGCAGAATGTTGCCGAATGTATTGCTCATGGGTCAGTCAGCTATGTCGGTGAATGTGGCTCGAGCAGCCCGCGCGAGGTCGTCGGGCGTTATCTCTATTTGCAGGCCGCGCACCCCGGCGCTTACGAATATTGTGTCAAATTCCTGTGCCGAGGCGTCGATGAAAGTAGTGAAGTGCTTTTTCATGCCTATGGGGGAGCAGCCGCCTCGGATATATCCGGTGAGCGGCAGCAGTTCCTTCATAGGTATGAGTTCGGCCTTCTTGTCGCCGGCGGCCTTGGCGGCCTTTTTCAGGTCGATTTCGTGGTCGCCGGGCACGACGCAGACAAAGTGGCCCGTGCGCTCGCCGTGTAGCACAATGGTCTTGAACACGCGGCGTATATCTTCGCCGAGCTCGTCGGCCACATGCTGTGCCGCGAGGTTGTCGGGGTCGACGGTGTAGGGGATAAGCCGATAGGTTATCTTCTCCTTGTCAAGCAGGCGTGCCGCGTTGGTTTTGTTGATTTTTGGCTGAGTCATATTTACTGTCGGCAAAGTTACTCATTTGTGGCCGAATGTCAAACGTCCGCGGCCGTTTTCCAGCTCTCGAGCGCTCTGTTTCAGTGGTCTGTTTCAGTGGCGCCAGAAGGCGGAGAGTATGGCGAGCGGCGACTTGTCGGAGCCGGGAAACGATATGCGTGTGTGGGCTTCGGAACCGTCGAGTGTGAATTTAATGTCGATGCCATAGGTTGCGTCGGGGCGTTCGGCCTCGAAAGCTCCTTCCGGGAAGTTTACTGCGGCTGCGGCCTCATGGCCTGTCACTATCGGGGCAAACGAGTTTTCGGCTTTACCGTCGAGAGGGTATGTGGCAATGGCGAGATAGCCGTCGACCTCACCGATATACAGCTTCGAAGGCATGCCGGCGTCGGCGGGGAGGGTGATTGCGGTCATCGATTCGCTGATGTCGTCGACTTGCGCGCCTGCCATTCGCGCGAGGATTGACGCCTGCTTCTGCAAGTCGGCTATCTTGGAGCGGTCCATGTGGGCCATGGCAAAGATGCGTGCGTCGGCCATCGACGGCGCTTTGGGGTCTATGCTTGCGGCCACGGCTACCGTGCCGTCGATACCTTTGAGATAAGGTGTGGCGAGTGCGATATATCCTGCCGTAGAGCGGTCGGCCACGAGCGATACGAGCGCGGCTGCGGCGTCCCAGTCAATTTCGGGGGTAAGGCCAGCTGCGGCCACCATGTTCATGCCTTCGGGCACATAGCGCAGAAAGTCGGTGTCGATAGTGCGTAGCCCCTTAATTTCGACAGGCTCACCCGAACCCTCCACGAGTTGCGCCGCTATGTCGGCCACGCCGCTCTCCTGCTTAACTGCAAAGGCAATCCACTCGGCATTCTGGGGGTTGACAGGGGCCGACGAGCGGGAATTGACGGCAATCAGATTACGCGACAGGGCGCCGTAGACCACAGCCTCGCGACTCTTCTGCTCAAAGATGTCGGCGAGGCCCTTGTTGGAGGCAAAGCTGAGTTTCGAGGCGGCTTCGGCTATTGTTGCGACGCGTTCGAGGGCTCTCGTGGCAGAGCAAGGCATGAAGTAGGCTATATCGCTCTTAGCGTTTACTACTGCGGTCATGCCGTCGGCATCGGTGTATGTGGTGAGTTCGCCCTGTGGTTCACCGGCGGCCTGATAGCCATGTGCTGCGAGCGAATCGGGCGCCGGGGCGTCGGTCAGTGTCAGTGTGGTGCCGTCGGCGAGGGTCACGGCAGCGACGGTGCCAGTTGAGGCTATGCCGGCAAAGCCGCCCAGCTCAGAGATAACGACGCCGTCGTGCGAGGCGCGGTCGAGATTGACAAACGCCACGGCGGTGGCGTCGGACGGTATGGCGTCGAGCAGATGATGCTCGGAGCGTGACGAACATGATGATAGCATACCGGCCGCAACCGCGACGAGGAGTGCTATGGAGGCATAGATGCGTTTCATATATACTTGAAATGGTTGTGGGTGTACAAAGGTAACGATTTAGCGGCTAAAACTGTTGCGCACTGAGGCAAAATGCGACATGCGGTTATCAACAATGTAACTGACTTATCGACAAAACACATTTATTATGGTGCGCGTATGCACGCGCGTCGGACGACGCCGGCTAACTTTGTCGCATATTTTTCTCATCTTTATCTGACTCTATGGGTAAAATCATAGCAATCGCCAACCAGAAGGGGGGCGTAGGCAAGACTACCACCACAATCAACCTTGGCGCGTCGCTTGCGGCCGAAGGTAAGAAGACTCTCATCATCGACGCCGACCCGCAGGCCAACTCCACGAGCGGCCTCGGCATCGAGCCGCAGCAGATGACCTCCTCCATCTACGAATGTCTTGCCGACGACTACCCCATGAATGGCGCTCAGGTGTCCACTTGTGTAGAAGGACTCGACCTTATTGGGTCGCGCATCGACCTCGCGGGCGCCGAAATAGAGCTAATCTCGCGTCCGCAACGCGAGAGAGTTCTGTCGCGTCTCCTCGCTCCCGTAGCAGCCGATTACGACTATGTGCTCATCGACTGCTCCCCCTCGCTGGGCCTCATCACCGTCAACGCCCTCACGGCCGCCCACTCGGTCATCATCCCGGTGCAGGCCGAGTACTTCGCCCTCGAAGGCATCACGAAGCTTATCAACACAATCCGCATCATTAAGCCGAAGCTTAATCCGGCGTTGGAGATTGAGGGATTTCTCCTCACGATGTACGACGCCCGTCTGCGCCTCGCCAATAAAATCTACGAGGAGCTGAAAGGCCACTTCGGCGATATGGTGTTTGACACAGTAATCCCGCGCAACATCCGCCTGTCGGAGGCGCCCAGCCACGGCCTCCCCGCGCTGCTCTACGACCCCGAGAGCCGCGGTGCCACGTCACACATAGCACTCGCCCGCGAGATAATAGCCAAAAACCGCAACTAAACACCTCTTACGCCATGGCACTTAAACGCTCACCCCTCGGTCGCGGCCTTGACTCGCTTATCGCTATGGACGATGCGCCCGCTCGCGGCACATCGGCCATCAACGAGATTCCGCTCGACGCCATTACGCCCAATCCTGACCAGCCGCGAAAGACATTCGATAACGATAGCCTCGAAGAGCTCGCCACCTCGATACGCGAACTCGGCATTGTGCAGCCGCTCAGTCTGCGCAAGACGGGCCCCGACACTTACCAGATTATAGCCGGAGAGCGACGTTACCGCGCGGCACGCATCGCCGGACTGGCCACCGTGCCCGCCTATATACGCTCGGCCAATGACAGCGAGCTCACCGAAATGGCCCTCATCGAGAACATACAGCGCGAAGACCTCAACGCCATAGAGATAGCGCTTACGTTCCGCAAGCTCATCGACCAGTACCAGCTCACCCAGGAGCGACTTAGCGAGCGCATAGGCAAGAAGCGCGCCACGATAGCCAACTTCCTGCGTCTGCTCCGTCTGCCTGCCGAAGTGCAGCTCGGACTGCGCGACAAGCGACTCGACATGGGTCACGCCCGCGCCCTGCTCACCATTACCGATCCCGCCGACCAGCTGGAGCTGTTTCACCGCATCGTCAAGGAGGGGCTTTCGGTGCGTCGCGTAGAGCAGCTCGCCAAAGAGATGGAGGAACGACGTCGGACGGGCGTGAAAGAAGACGAGCCTCAGGAGCCGTTCTCGGCCCACGATTTCGACGCCCTCAACCATCATCTTTCAGGGCGTTTCGGCACGCCGGTTAAGTTGTCGTGTGACCGCTCCGGGCGTGGCAAAATCACATTCAGCTTCGCCGACGAGGCCCAACTTGAAAGATTAATTGCTATCTTTGACGGACTGAAATAGCGAGACTCTGTGCGAGGCTCCGCTTTTGTGTGGTCATAACGTTAATCCTCACCGACTTAACTTGATGCAACATAATCATCACTCAACTTGCTCCACCATGCCGCATGCGCCCCACAAGCGCGCGTTGGCCATGCTTATCTGCTGTGTGATATGTTGTTTTAACATTTTTTCAGTCTATGCGTCGAGGGTGACCGACGATCCTGTCGACCCCGTGGAGCTTCCCGACTCCATTCCCTACGGTCAGATAATCGACGACCCCGGTGCGGATGTGGTCGAGGATCTGCTCACCACCGCCGGCGACTCGGTGACGATAGCCCCCGTCGACACAGTGCCTATTCTGGCTCCGTCGCAGGCGATAATCGATGAGTCCAAAGGCTTCAAGTCGTTCAATCCCGACCCTACGCGCGCCGTGTGGCTCTCGGCGTTGTGTCCCGGCCTGGGCCAGATTTACAACCGTCGTTTCTGGAAGCTTCCTATTGTGATAGGTGCATATATGGCTCTCGGCTACGGCACGTCGTGGAACAACATGATGCTCGGCGACTATACAAGGGCTTACAACGACCTCACTGACTCCGACCCGACTACGAAGAGCTACATGGACTTCTTCCCGTCGACAATCAACGAAAGCGATCTCGACCACACATGGCTTGAAAATACTTTCAAGGCGCGCAAGGACTATTGCCGCCGCAACCGCGACCTTTGCATCATCGCCATGGTGGGCGTATATCTCGTTGCTATGGTCGATGCCTACGTCGACGCCTCGCTCGCACATTTCGACATATCTCCCGACCTTTCGCTCGAATGGTCGCCCGCCATAATCCCCGAAACGCGCTCACGAATACCCGGAATAGGGCTGCAATGGGCGCTGACCTTCTAATACATCAATCCGTTAAAGCCCCACAAAATGCTTTCACGAGTATTCTCCACAATATGCCTCTCTTTCGCCGCCCTCTCCGCATCGGCGGCCATGTCGATTCTTGACATCAAACATTCCATTACCGACCCCAATGTTGTGCCCCCCGAGAGCTTCGAGACTCTTACCAAAGAGCTTGAAGAGAGTTTTTATCTGCGTAACTACACCGAGCGTGTCGAAATGGTCGATACGACGGTGAGCGGCGGAGGCACGCCGGAGCAGTACTCGGAATTGCTGTCGCGTTTGCCAACCGAGATTGAGATGCCTTACAATGAGATTGTTGGGCGCTTCATCGACATGTATCTCACCCGCCGCCGCACTCTTGTGGCCGACATGATAGCACTCCACAACTATTACGGCAACATTTTCGTTGAGGAACTCACTAAGGAGAATATGCCGCTCGAACTCCAATATCTGCCGGTGATTGAGAGCGCGCTCCGCCCCAATGCCGTGAGCCGCGCCGGAGCGGTTGGCTTGTGGCAGTTCATGCCGGCAACAGCGCGAGGCCTCGATCTCGAAATCAACTCGCTGGTAGACCAGCGCCGCGACCCGCGCAAGTCGAGCCGAGCAGCAGCTCGCTATCTCCGTCAGCTTCACGACATCTATGGTGACTGGTCGCTCGCTATCGCCGCCTACAACTGTGGCCCCGGCAATGTCAACAAGGCGTTGCGCCGTGCCGGAGGAGGCAAAAAGGACTTCTGGGAAATCTACAATTATCTCCCTACTGAAACACGCGGCTATGTGCCAGCTTTCATCGCGGCCAACTTCGTGATGAATTATTTCGACCATTTCGGATTAAAGCCCACCATAGTGAAGCATCAGCTTGTGACCGATACCGTGCAGGTGTCGGATCGAGTGCACTTCAACCAGATAGCGCAGGTGCTCAACATACCGGTTGAGGAGATAAGAATGCTCAATCCGCAGTTTCGCAAAGACATCATTCCCGGCAACAACCACCCATACGCACTCGTGCTCCCTTCGCAGCAGTGCCTCAGTTATATTATCAGCCGCGAGGCCATACTTACTACCGACGCTGACCAGTATGTGCGCCGCACTTATGTAGAGCCGGGAGTGCCCCGCGACTCGTCGGCTCTCGCCGACAATGCGCCTCATCTTGTCAACATCACCCACACCGTGAAGCGCGGCGAGAATCTCCGCGACATAGCACGCCGATACGGCGTGAGCGCCACCGACATCAAGCAGTGGAACAAGCTCAGCCGCGGCAAGGTCAAGGCAGGGCAGGTGCTCAACATCCAGGTAATGCAGCGCGCGTCGGAGGCTGCCGACACCACCGCTACCGCCTCGGCCGCACCCCAGACGGTCAAGCCCGACACTACCGCTACCGTGACCAAGACCGTTGCGGAGAAGCCCAAGGAGGTTGTCAAGCCTAAGGCCGAAACAACCGCCCCAGCCAAGAAAGCCGCCGCCAAGCCGGCGGGCCCCACCAAGTATAAAGTGCGTTCGGGCGACAATCTGTCGAAGCTCGCGCGTCGCTTCGGTGTCACCGTCAAGCAGATTCAGGACGCAAACGGCATGGGCAACTCGGTGGCTCTTAAAGCGGGCCAGACCATCACCATCCCTGCCCCGAAAGCGAAGTCGTCGAAGTCGCGCAAACGCTGAGCGTCGTTGCGCGCCATCAACCGAATAAGAGCAGAAGTAGCCTCGCGGGCTTACTTCTGCTTTATTATTGTGGCTGTTGAGGTGGCTAAGGAGCAGGCGGTCGACAGTCGGTTGTTTTCATCGGCGGGATTGTCGACGGGGCGTCGCCGTGCTGTGTCGAGCACAACGGCATGAGCCGGCGAGCGGTCGCGAGCGGTATGCACCGTCGATACCATCAACGGCTCGTCGGGCGCGAGGTCGGCCTCGCGCATTGCGTAGCGGCGCCACGGCTCCACATCTGTCGCCTGATTGCTGTCAGCTACAATCCGCGCGGTAAGCAGTCGGTGGGCGACGCCTCGGCGGGCAAGTAGCTCTGAGGCGAGGCGCCCTTCGGCATTGGTCCGCGTAAGTATCATCACACTGCTACCTTTTGCGTTGCGCTCTGTCGCGACATCCACCGCCAGGGTTACGGCGCTTTCGGTGTCGGGAGCCGTGAGCGGTTTGAGTGTCACGGCTGCCGGCTCTCGGCGTGACACCGTGACGGTGCGTCGGCCTGTTCTTGCCCTCAGCAGAGCAAGCGTCGGGACAGAAGCGCCGGCAAAAGCAAATATGGCGCGTCGGGGAGCGAAAAAGTAGGTTGTGGAGTGGTGGGCGCGATCGGTAAGGCGGTCGATAATCTCAATCAGAGCAGGGGAGAGGTTCTGTGCCTCGCTCACGATCACGGTGCCGTAGATGTTGCCTACACCCGAAGCGTCGAGCGCGTTGAGGGCCTCGCCGGCTATATCTTCGTCGAGGCTCAGACGGTCGGCCGCAATAAGCGAGCAGCACAGGCCGCGTGGCGACACAACAAGATGCCTGGAAGCATTGAAGGCTCCGGTCGAAGTCATTATGGCGGCGGCCTCGCGTTCGGTGGATGTGACTACAAGAACGCGCCCCGGCTGTTCCATGGCTTCGGCGGCCTCGGCTGCGAGCATGGCTGCGAGTGTGGCGGCCGAGCCTCCGGTGACCGAGCGGTAGCCGCGTTGTGCCGGCGCCGGCACAGGTTCCGGACTGTCGCGTCGTATGAGGCGTCGCAACAGTGAGATAACCTTATGCCATAGCCGTCGCATGATTGGCTGTGGAGATCAGTTGTGCATCCGCTTCAACAGCGAATAACTCGGCACTATGCCGAGCTGGCCGGCGTGTGAGAGGTCGGCAGAGCCCTCGGCGGCGTTGCCGAGGCGGAAGTAGACGTAGCCGCGGTTGTAGTAGGCCTCGCCCATGTCGGGCTTCAGCGTTATCGCCTCGTTGAAAGCCGAGAGAGCCGAGGTGAAGTCTCCGGCGGCCGCATACACCACGCCCTTGTTGTAGTGGGCTATGGCGAGGCGGGGGGATAGGGCGATTACTGTGTCGAGGTCGGCTATGGCCTGACGTGCGGCCATGCGGTGCTTGTCGGGCTTGACGTCGGTGGCCGCCATGCCGTTGCCGCCGGTCATTGTCTCCGTGCCGGCTGCCGATTCAGCTTCGCGCAAACGAGCTATGGCTCGCATGAAGTAGGCAAGGGTGAAGTCGTTCGACAGCGAGGCCGCCTGAGTGAAATCGGCTATGGCGCGGGTGTAGTCGCGTACGGTCATGAAGTCCATACCGCGTCCGAAATAGTCGATAGCTCTCGGGGCGTGGGTGGATATGTATGAAGTGTAGTAGTCTACGCTCTCGAAGTGGCGCTGTATATCTTCCGTGTCGGTGAGCGGCGACTCGTGGTTGGTGATTTGCAGCAGGTAGCGGAGCTGACGCGTTGCGTTGACATCCTCGGCCTCTTTCATGTAGTCGCCCGACGGTTTGAGCTCGGTGGGCGAGGTGTAATATGTGGCTACAAAGAGCGGTTCAAGTTCTACGGTAGGGTCGGCGTCCTGCACACGGCCTCGTATTACGCCCTGTCGGTTCGAGCCTGTGGCGCCGAAGGCTCCGGCGCTTTCACGCTCGCTCTCCGTTTCCACCGTGATAAGCGACATGAAGCGTCCGGCCACGGCGTCGGTCTGCTCAGGGTCGAAGTTCATGAACGGGTCGTCGTTGTCGCCCGACCCGGCTATCGGTGCCGCTGTGCCCTCACCGTCGCTCTTTTGGCTGTCGCTTTTGAGCTTGCGTGCAAGTGCGAGGGAGTGCTGATAGTCGTTGTCGGCGTCTTTTCGACGGCCCATGGCCTGCAATATGTCGGAACGCAGGAACCATGCGGCGGCCATGTCGGGAAACGCGGCGATTATGGCGTCGGCGTCGGCCATGGCGTCGTCCATGCGGCCGCGGTTCTTGTTTATCATTGCGCGGTTGAACAGGGCGCGGTAGTCGCGCGAGCCTGTCAGGGCCACCACTCGGTCGAGGTCGGCCACGGCGCGGTCGTTGTCGCCAACCTCGGCGCGGAGCATGGCGCGGTTGAAGTATGCGCCGGTGTTGTTAGGGTCAAGTTGCAATGCGTAGTCATAGTCGCTCATGGCGCCGTAATAGTCGTCGAGCTCGTGGCGCAGAAAAGCGCGGTTGACAAAGAGTCCGCTCTGGCGTGGCTCGAGGCGTATAGCCTCGTCCATGTCGGCGAGGGCGGTGGTGTAGCCCTCTTTGCCGTCTTTCATCGCAAGATTGGCGTGGAGCAGCAGGGCGCCGATGTTAAACTTGTTGGTTTTCAGTGCGAGGTCTACGTTTTCGCGGGCCGTGGCGGTGTCGCCTTTTTCGAGCAGGAATCGGGCGTAGCCGAGATAGGCGCGCTCGTAGCCCGGCGCGAGCTCAAACAGCCGGCGGAAAGTTGCCTCCGCACTGTCGGGCTGGTGTATCTCCTGCTGGGCCATTGCGAGGTTATAGAGCACGCCCTTGTTGACCGGCATCATGCTCAGCACTTTGTTGTAGTCGGCAATGGCGCCTTTCAGGTCGCCGGTGTTGTGGCGCGCCACTCCTCGCAGCTCGTAGGCGTCGGTGATGAACGGATTGCGGTCAATGGCGAGGGTGGCGTCGGCCTCGGCGCCGCTCATGTCGTCGAGGCTGTATTTTGCCATGGCGCGATAGAAATAGGGCTGGGCCAGATATGGCTTCGCGGTAATGGCTTTGTTGAAATATTGGATTGACAGTACATAGTCCTCGAAGTAGAGCGCATTGCGCCCCACTCTGATGACCTGGTCGACATTGATTTGTGCAACCGCGGCGGCTATGCCTGTGATGACGGCTGCCGCAACGGTGATATAGCGCCTTATGGTATTCACTTTTTTCGATTACAGAAATATTTCCGCAAAAATAACTTGAAAATACCAATTATGCGTCCTCTATCACAATAAAAAAGATTAATTTTGCGAAATGATTGCCCTGCGATTAATGATTACTGTCGCCGCGGTCGCCGCCACCGAGCTCTTACGAGCCGGCACAGCTACGCCCGCCGACTCACTCTGCGCCCGCATGGAAACGGCGGGAATGGTCGACGCGGCAGCTTCCGACCCTGCAATCAAGGTGAGCCTGATGTATGGCCGCGACGACAATTTCACCGGAGCGGCTATGTATCCCGAGGGCTTCGCCACAGCCTATCTCCATCCCGAGGCTGCCGCAGCTCTCGCCCGAGCCCAGGAGGCGCTTACCGCCTCGCATCCCGGCCTGCGCCTGCTCATAGCCGACGCGGCACGTCCTATGTCGGTGCAGCGCAAGATGTATCGCACGGTGCGCGGTACTCCTATGGCGCCCTACGTCAGTAACCCCGTCAACGGCGGCGGCCTCCACAACTATGGACTCGCCGTCGACATAACCATTGTCGATGCCCTCGGGCGCGAGTTACCCATGGGCACACCAATCGACCACCTTGGCCCCGAGGCCAACATCGACCGCGAGGACGAGCTCGTGGCGCGTGGCACAATCACTGCCGCCGAGCGCGACAACCGCCTGCTGCTGCGCCGCGTTATGAAAGAGGCCGGCTTTATGCCGCTGCGGTCGGAGTGGTGGCACTTCAATCTACGCTCACGCGCCGAGGCGCGCCGCCGTTACCGGCTTCTTGATTTTTGAAACAATTCATTCGCCCAAATACTCTAAACAACACACCCGTTAGACCTATGACAGCAAAGGAACGCATAGTGATAGTAGGCGGAGGCTTCGCCGGTCTCAACCTCACAAAGTATCTCGACAAGGACCGCTTTGAAATCACACTCGTCGACCGCAACAACTTCCATAGTTTCCCGCCGCTCTTCTATCAGATTGCGTCGGGCGGCCTCGACCCGGGCAACATCTCGTTCCCGTTCCGCCGCGAGCTCCGCAAGCTCGGCACCGAGGGACTGTCATATCACATGGGCGACGTTCACACCATCGACGTGCTCCGCAAGGAGGTGCGCACCCAGTTCGAGACCATAGAGTACGACAAGCTCGTAATCTGCGCCGGCACCACCAACAACTTTTTTGGCAATCCCGAGCTCATCAAAAACGTGTTTACGATGAAGAGCGCGGCCGAAGCTACCCGCTGCCGCAACGAAATCCTCGACCGCCTGGAACGCGCCAGCCTCTGCCCCGACGACCCGCAGCGCCGCCGCCGGCTCCTCAGCTTCGTAGTGGTGGGCGGCGGACCTACCGGTGTGGAAATCGCCGGCGCGATAGGCGAGCTGAAACGCTATATCCTGCAACGCGAATATCCCGGCATCAACAGCGAAGACCTCCAGATCATACTCCTCGAAGGCACCGACCGTGTACTCGGCCCCATGAGCCCGCAGGCGTCGGAAGAAGCACTCAAATATCTCAAAGACCTTATGGTCGACGTGCGCCTCGGCAAGCTCCTCGAAACCTACCGCGACAACGTTATCACGCTCAAAGACGGCTCCACCATCTACGCCGAAATGGTACTATGGACCGCCGGCGTCACCGGCGAGACATTCCTCTTCGAGGGCACCGACTACCGCCCCGGCCGTGGCAACCGTTTCGAGGTCGACGAGCAGAACCGCGTCAAAGGCCTCACCGACATATTCGCCGTAGGCGACATCGCCTGCATGATTACCGACAAATATCCCAAAGGACATCCGCAGCTCGCACAGCCAGCCATACAGCAGGCGCGCCACCTCGCCCATGCCCTCAATACCGACACCTGGGACAAGCCTTTTGTATACAAGGACAAAGGCTCCATGGCCACCGTAGGCCGCAACCTCGCCGTGGCCGACCTCAACAACGGCGTACACCTCAAAGGCACTTTCGCCTGGTTTGCGTGGATGTTTGTACACCTCATCTCGCTCCTCGGCATGCGCAACAAACTCACCGTGCTCATCAACTGGGTATGGGCTTACTTCACCTACTCAACATCGCTCCGCATGCTTCTCCACTCCACCAAGTTCCCACTACGTCACCGCTGGGGCGAGCGCTGACGCGTGTGTGTTTTAAGCATTGATGCGGAAACGTTATACTCTTGATATGAAACGACGCTATCTGTTAAACTCCATATTTTCGCTGATGCTCGCCATGACCCCCGTTTCGGCCATGGCCGGCATCGACGACCTTCCGGTCACTACTGTCAACGGCCGCTCCTACCACTATTACGACGTGGCCCCAAAGCAGACCGTATATTCGATATGCCGCGCGCTTGGCATCACCAAGGAGCAGCTCGTGGCGAGCAATCCGAGTGTGGCCGAAGAGGGGCTGAAAGCGTTTCAGCGACTCCTCTTTCCGGTCAACGGCGAGCCTGTCGCCGCTACCGCAGCTTCGTCGGCCGCTGACCGTAAAATACATGTGGCCGCCAGCCGCGAGACTATCTACTCGATAGCCCGCGCCTATGGCGTGACCCCCTCGAAGCTCGAACAGTGGAATCCCGGTCTGCGTGAGCGCGGCGTGCGCGAAGGCGACCGTATTGTCGTCTCGGATGCGCCCGCCGCCTCCGAGTCTGCGGGCGCTTCCGAACCTGCGGGCGATACGCCGGCTGCCACGCCGGGCTACACCGAATATGTGGTGAAGGACAAGGAGACATTTTACTCGATAGCGCACACCCACGGAGTGAGCGTCGCCGCGCTCGAAGAGGCCAATCCCGATGTAGCGCTGTTGCGCGAGGGAATGAAGCTCCGCATACCCGCAAGCACTACTACAGCCGACCATCCGTCGCTCCCTGCGCCGATTGAGGTGAAGCGTCCCGACCCCTCGCCTCAACCCGTGGTGTTGCCCGACCCGGTCAGGGTCGACTCTATCGTGCCATCGACCCCTGAGGCCGTCACGGCTCCCGCGCCGGCATCCAAGGATGTCAATATAGCCGTGGTGCTTCCATTCATGCTCGGCGAAGAGCAGCGCGGACGCCGCGCCGAACTTATGACAGAGTGGTACAAAGGCTTCCTTATCGCTGTCGATTCAATGCGCGCGTCGGAGCGTCCGATACATATCACCGCCTTTGACTCGCGCGGTGCTGACAGTTCGCTCGACAACATTCTCTCCGACCCGCGTCTTGCCGAAGCCTCAGTCATCATCGCGCCCGACAATGCCCGTCAGCTCGACGCACTCGCCACTTGGGCCGCTCCGCGTGGAATCGACGTCATGAACCTGTTTGTTGTAGCCGACAGGACTTATACCGACACGCCGTCGCTCTATCAGGCCACCATCCCGCACGACGACATGTACCATCAGGCAATCGAAGCCATGCTGACCCATTTCCGCGACGGCATCACGCCCGTGATAGTGTCGCCCGAAGGCGCTGATGGCGACAAGAAAGAGTTTGTGAGCGCGCTGACCTCCCGTCTGCGCAACGTCGGCATAGAGTATCTGACAATCGGCTACAATGGAAGCCTCACGGCTTCCGACCTCGCCGCGCTCGACCGTACCGGCCGCTACGCGTTCATCCCCGTGAGCTCGCGTCAGGCCGACCTCAACCGCATCCTCCCGTCGCTCATCGAACTCAAGACACAGATGACGAGCTACGACCCGGTAAGACTCTACGGCTACCCCGAGTGGACCACATTCCGTGGCGAGACTCTTTCCAACATGCACGCGCTCAACACCTATGTTTATTCGCGCTTCTTCACGAGCCCCGACGACCCGTGGGCCAAGCGCGTTGAGGAGGCTTACGAGCGGTGGTATGGCGAGCCTATGGCCGCCGCCGTGCCGCGTCAGGGCCTGCTCGGATTTGACACCGGCATGTTTCTTGTAAAAGTGCTTTCAGGCGGTGACACTCTGGCCAATGCTCCCGTATATCACGGCGTGCAGAACGCTTTCCGCTTCGTCAGCCCCGCCGGTGTAAAGGGACACGTCAACGATGACCTCTATTTCGTCAACTTCCGCCCGAGCGGACTCACCGACCGTATAAGCCTGTGAAACGTATTGTCATCATAATGTCGCTGATGCTGTGCGTCGCCGTTGGCGCCGTAGCCCAGCGTTCCTACGATCCTCATTTCTGGATAGGCGGCCGTGCGGGCGTCACCATGAGCCGCATGGAGTTCGCGCCGTCGGTGAAGCAGTCGATGCTTCCCGGCAAGACCGCCGGCATATCGTTGCGTTACACCGAAGAGAAGCTCTTCGGCCTCATCGGCGAGATTGTCGTGACTCAACGCGGCTGGCGCGAGGACTTCGGCGACGACTACCGTGACCAGTTCCACTACGACCGCACTCTCACCTATATCGAGATGCCGATTTTGACGCATATCTATTTCGGCTCACGCAAGGTGAAATGCTTTGTCAATCTCGGCCCGTCGGTGTCATATCTCCTCGGCGACAAAATCAAGGCCGACTTCGATTACATGAACCCCGACGATGTAAATGGATTTCCGTCGCGCTACCGACGCACTGAGCAGCTGTCGCTCGACGTGCACAACAAATTTGACTACGGAATCCAGGCCGGCGCCGGCTGCGAGATGTTTTTCGGACGCCACTCGGTGTTTATAGAGGGCCGCTACTATTTCGGACTTGGCTCGATATTCCCGTCGCACAAGAGCGACACATTCTCGTCGTCGCGCGGCACCTCGGTAATGGTGACGCTTGGCTATTACTTCAAAGTCAAGTAAATGGATAAGCTGTTTACGATATTGCCGCCCGTTGTGCGCTACACGGGCGTTGAAATCGCTTTGCCCGAGGGCGAGGCGATTGATATTTTAAGGGGTGTCACAGTCGTTGTCGGACCCAACGGAGCGGGCAAGTCGAGTCTCGCGCGCATCATACGCAGCGGGCGCAACTTTATGACCAACCGCATAACGGCCCATGTCTCCTCGCCGGTGGTGACAATCATGGAGTTCAGCGACATTCATTCGCTGTCGGGCTTCAAGGCCGAGTATTATCAACAGCGCTACGAGGCCACGATGAACGACGAGGTGCCCACTGTGGCCGAGTTGCTCGGCGACCGGCTGTCGCTCGACCGCTGGCACGTCCTTTCGGCCCTTTTCGGCATTGAGTCGCTACCGGCCAAGAGAGTCAACTACCTGTCGTCGGGGGAGCTGCGCAAGCTTCTTCTGGCCAATGCGTTGCTCGACTCGCCGACAATGCTCGTGCTCGACAATCCTTATATCGGCCTCGACCCGTCGGGACGCCGGGCCGTCGACACGGCGCTCCAATCGGTCGCTGCCGAGGGTGTCACGAGCCTTATGCTGCTTATTCCCGACCCCGCCGACATACCCGAGTGGGCCGACAGCGTGATAGTCATGGACCGGTGCCGCATACTGCCCCCGGGAACCGATCCTGCCCCGCTGTTTGATTATAGTGTCGACACGTCGGCGGTGCCCGCGCCGGCAGGGGAGCGGCGACACGAAGGGGAGGGGGAGGTGTTCAGTTTCGACGCTTGCCCCGTCACATCGGCCGGACGCCTGCTCATCCCGTCGGTGACGTGGAGCGTGAGGCAGGGGGAGTGCTGGGCTCTCTCCGGCCCCAACGGATGCGGCAAGTCCACGCTGCTGAGTCTTATCCACGCCGACAATCCGCAGGCTTACGCGCGCCCGGTGAGCATATTTGGCTCCCGTCGCGGCACCGGCGAGTCAATCTGGGACATAAAGCGCCTTATCGGCTATATCTCGCCGGAGATGCATCTCTACTTCAACGGCGCACACAACCGCGTGGTCGACGTGGTGGCGCAGGGTCTCAACGACACTACCGGCATGTTCAGGCGCATAAGCCCCGAACAGACTGAGCTTGCAATGCGGTGGCTACGTCTTTTTGGCCTCGAAGCCCTGGCCGAAAGGCGGCTCAACACCCTCTCGGCAGGCGAGCAGCGTCTTGCCCTGCTTGCCCGCACGCTCATCAAGAATCCGCGGTTGCTCATCCTCGATGAGCCGCTTCACGGGCTCGACAGCGCGCGCAAGGCGGCCGCGATAGCTGTGGTCGACACGCTGTGTCGCCGCGACAGATCGTCGCTCGTTTTTGTCACGCATAATCCCGACGAGCTGCCGCCGTGTGTGACACACCGCTACACTCTCAGCCGGTTCAGCGAACAGGAATAGAGTCGATTATAGCCTGCAATTCGGCGCGCACCACACGGAGTCTGTTGATTGCATCTGACTGACGCTCCACCCCCTTGGGATTGGAGCGCAACTGCTCTTCGGCGGCTTCGAGGCGCATGCCGCGGTCGTCGACAAGAAACTTTATCATCTCGATTTTGGCTATGTCGGCGGGGGTGTAGAGCCGGTGACCCGACGAGGTGCGCCGGGGCTTTATCAGCGTGAAGCGGCTCTCCCAGAAACGCAGGGTCGATTCCGGCAGGTCAAGCAGTTCAGCTACCTCTCGTATACGGTAATAGTTCTTTTCAAGGCGTTCCATCGGCAGGCTTTTTTGCGTTGCAAAAGTAAAGAAAAAAAGTTAATTTTGCAGCTTATTTGGGGGCATTGTTCCCGCCAATTACACGACCAGCAAACAAACAACAAAGTAAATATGCTTACAGCCAAGCAGATACGCGAATCGTTCAAAGACTTTTTCGCGCAGAAAGGCCACACTATCGTGCCCTCGGCACCCATGGTCATCAAGGATGACCCCACACTGATGTTTACCAACGCCGGCATGAACCAGTTCAAGGATATCATTCTCGGCAATGCTCCCGCCCGCCACACCCGCGTAGCCGACTCGCAGAAGTGTCTGCGCGTAAGCGGCAAGCACAACGACCTCGAAGAAGTGGGTATGGACACCTACCACCACACCATGTTCGAGATGCTCGGCAACTGGAGCTTCGGCGACTACTTCAAGGCCGAGGCTATCGACTGGGCCTGGGAATATCTCGTCGACGTGCTCGGCCTCAACCCCGACCGCCTCTATGCCACGGTATTCGAGGGCGCTCCCGACGAGGGCCTCGGCCGCGACGACGAAGCCGCCGGCTACTGGGAGAAGCATCTCCCCGCCAGCCACATCATCAACGGCAACAAGCACGACAACTTCTGGGAAATGGGCGACACCGGCCCCTGCGGTCCCTGCTCCGAGATACATATCGACCTCCGCAGCGAGGAGGAGCGCGCCGCCAAGCCGGGTGCCGAGCTCGTCAACCACGACCACCCGCAGGTGATCGAGATATGGAACCTTGTGTTCATGCAGTACAACCGCAAGGCCGACGGCTCCCTCGAACCGCTCCCCGCTAAGGTAATCGACACCGGCATGGGATTCGAGCGCCTCTGCATGGCACTCCAAGGCAAGACATCCAACTACGACACCGACGTGTTCACCCCGATGATAACCACCATCGGCAACTTCTCGGGAAAGCGTTACGGCGACGACCCGAAAGTCGACATCGCCATGCGTGTTATTGCCGACCACGTGCGCACCATCGCATTCTCTATCGCCGACTCGCAGCTCCCCTCCAATGCCAAGGCCGGCTATGTGATCCGTCGCATCCTGCGCCGCGCAGTGCGCTACGCCTACACTTTCCTCGACCAGAAGCAGGCGTTCATGTACCGCCTCGTCGACACACTCATCGACTCCATGGGCGAGGCCTATCCCGAGCTCCCCGCACAGCGCGACCTTATCATCAAGGTCATCAAGGAGGAGGAAGACGCTTTCCTCCGCACCCTCGACAACGGCATCCGTCTGCTCGACGGCTCTATCGCCGAGGCACGCCGCGAGGGCCGCACCGAAATCACCGGCAAGGAGGCTTTCACTCTCTACGACACCTACGGCTTCCCCCTCGACCTCACCGAGCTTATCCTCAAAGAGAATGGCATGACGCTCGACCAGGCCGGATTTGATGCCGAGATGGCTGCACAGAAAGCCCGCGCACGCAATGCCGCCGCCACCGAGGCTACCGACTGGGTCACCATTCGCGAGGGCGAGCCGGAGTTTGTGGGCTACGACGTCACCTCCACACCCACCCATATCCTCCGCTACCGCAAGGTGAAGCAGAAGAAGCAGGAATATTATCAGCTCGTGCTGTCAGTAAGCCCGTTCTATGCCGAGATGGGCGGCCAGGTAGGCGACCGCGGCACCCTCTCCAACGGCGACGGCGAGACAATCGAGGTCTACGACACCAAGCGTGAGAACGGTCTGCCAGTGTGCCTGACACTCACTCTCCCCTCCGACCCCGGCGCCACCTTTACCGCCACTATCGACGAGGAAGCCCGCGAGGCCACCTCGGCCAACCATACAGCCACCCACCTGCTCCACCATGCGCTACGTCAGGTGCTCGGCACCCACGTTGAGCAGAAAGGCTCGTTTGTAAGCCCCGACCTGCTCCGCTTCGACTTCTCGCACTTCCAGAAAGTGACCCCCGAGCAGCTGCGCGAGGTAGAGCATATCGCCAACCGCAACGTGCGCCGCGCCATTGCCCGCGACGAGCACCGCAATCTGCCTATCGCCGAGGCCCGCGCCATGGGCGCCATGGCTCTCTTTGGCGAGAAATACGGCGAGGAGGTCCGCGTAATCCGCTACGGCGAGTCGGTAGAGCTTTGCGGCGGTACCCACGTGGCCAACACCGGCAACATTGGCATGATACGCATCGTGTCAGAGAGCTCTATCGCCGCAGGCATCCGTCGCATCGAGGCCATTACAGGTCGTGCCGTGGAGGACGCCCTCGACAAGATGAGCGATACCATGCACGAAATAGGCACCATGCTCGGCGGCAGCAATGACATCACGGCAGCCGTACACCGCGCCCTCGACGAGAACTCGGAGCTCCGCGGTCAGGTGGAGGACTACTTCAAGGAGCGTGTCGCCCATATGGCCGACGGCCTCATCGCCAAGGCTCGCCAGACAGCATCGGGTGTGAAACTCGTGGCCCTCAACGGCAAGCATGTGCCCGACGCTGTTAAGGCTGTGGCCTTTGCCGTGCGCGCCAAGTCGCCCGAAAACACAGCCTTCGTTGCAGCAACAACCGACATCAGCGGCAAGCCGCTCCTCACCGTCATGGTGACCGACGACCTTACCGCTCACGGCCTCAACGCCGCCACAATAGTACGCACGGCAGCCAAGCTCATTAAAGGCGGCGGCGGCGGTCAGCCCGGCTTCGCTCAGGCCGGTGGCAAGGACGGCGACGCCATTTCAGCAGCATTCGACGCACTTCTCGGCGCTATCGACTGATAGCGCCGGGGAGCGCCCCGACAGCAACAATGTCATAAAATAAACTTAATCCTCTCACAAATCACGTTTCACTGTATGAGAAAATTCTACCTCACACTCGGGTGCAGCCTCGCACTGCTCCCTGCTATAGCCCAGGACCCCCAGCTCCCCAACAGCGGGTTCGAAGAGCCCTTCGTTGACTGCATACCCTGGACTTCTACCGACAATAAGTCTGCCTGTGGCATAACACCTGAAAATTGGACCATAAGCAATGTCATTGGTATGAATCTAATGGGCAAGAATTTGGGTGCAACTAAAGTTGGTGACAAAGCTGAAGGTTATGATTCTGAAGGTGCTGTAAAGGTTTATAACTCACCCAATTCAATTATGAAGGAACAGATTGTGCCGGGTTATGTTACTCTCGGCACAACATGGTCTACATCAGAAGTGACCGGTGGCAACGATGGCGGCACATTCGGCGGTATTGACTTCACAGGTCGTCCCACCGAAATCACCTTTATGTATAAGCGCGAACTCGGCGAAGAGGGCAACACTCAGCCCGCAACCGTCGTGGTCTATCTCTGGAAAGGTACCTATACCCAGAAGGATGTACCCGGAAATATTTCAGGTGCTCCGACAGTAGTTGATATGATTGATCGTGATCGTGCAATCCTTGATATGGCTACAGAAGTGGGTGGCGAAGTAACCGAGTCCGACGATGCCGAGCTGATAGGTAAAGCTATCGTCAAGATTGAAGATGTGACAAGCGAATGGAAGCAGGGCAAGGTTACGATAGAATATCTCTCTGACGCTACTCCCGAGCATATCAACGTCATCTTCGCCGCCAACGACTACTTCGGCGATGCAGCCGACATCGAGGCCGGCAATAGCCTTACCATCGACAACGTTTACTGCGTGTACGGCGACACAGAGAATACGGGCGAGGAATACAATGGCCAGCTTGAAGTAGAGATGGACGGTGATTCGTTAACCGACGAGCCTGTCAACACCTCTATCTTTATTACCGAGAATACCGACGGCACTTTCACTTTCCTCCTGCCTGACCTCACTCTCGGCGACATCGGCAGCGTGGGCGACATTAAGCTCGACGGCGTTACCCGCACCACCACCGACGGTGTCGACACCTACACCTGCCACGACCCCGCGCTCAGCCTCTTGGACGGCGAGTTAGAAGCCGATGTAACGCTCAACGGCACCGTTGACGGAAAGGGTGCGGCCAGCTTCGTGATTGACGTGGTATGGATGGGTATGCCTATCAAGTGCACATTCAACGGCCAGGGCGCGGCAGCAATCAACGGCATTGAGATTGACTCGGCCAATGCTCCCGTAGAGTTCTACAACCTCAACGGTGTGCGCGTAAGCGGCGACGCCCTCGCCCCCGGCATCTACATCCGTCGTCAAGGCAACGATGTGAAGAAGATTCTCGTCCGCTGATATCCTCTGCGGATACGCTCTATACAAGCGGCCCGAGCCTCGATTTCGAGGTCCGGGCCGCTTTCGATTCCTGCCGGCGGGGCGCGGGCGGCAGGCTAAATCACGAAAAGTAAGGGATGAAAAGAATTTTTGTGTAATTTTGCGGTGCATAACAAACTACTCGGTCTTACAGTCATTATAAAAGTGTAATGTGAAACGACACGTCGGCATCCCTGAAGCTTGTGCCGCCGCAGTGGCTGAGCTGAGTCAGTTTTAACAGGTACAATAAACACATACTACCAAAACACATACTACCATACACAATGAATGTAGCGCAGATTTCACGACATGTACATTATATCGGTGTCAACGACCGCACCCTTCATCGCTTTGAATCGCTGTGGCCGCTGCCGCTTGGCGTCAGCTACAACTCCTATCTCGTGACAGGCGGCGACAAGATTGCCGTGATTGACGGAGTGGAGGCCGGACATGCCTTGAAGCAGATAGAGCATATCAACCGCCTCACCGACGGACGCGCACCCGACTATCTGGTAATCAATCATATGGAGCCCGACCACTCGGGGGCTATCTCTCTGCTGCTCAACGCTTATCCCGACATGGTGATTGTGGGCAACACCCAGACTGTCAACATGGTGGCCGGCTACTACGGCATCGAAGCCCCGACCATGACGGTCAAGGATGGCGACACTCTGCCGCTTGGCGGCGACGTCGCGTTGTCGTTTCATTTCACTCCCATGGTGCACTGGCCCGAGACGATGATGACTTTCCTCGCCTGCGACGGCGTGCTCTTCTCGGGCGACGGCTTCGGCTGCTTCGGCGCGCTCAACGGCGCCGTGGTAGACACCGACATGGACGCCACGCGCTATTTCCCCGAGATGATACGCTATTACAGCGCCATCGTGGGCAAGTATGGCCGCTTTGTGCAGCGCGCCCTCACCAAGCTTAAAAGCCTTGAAATATCCACTCTCGCCTCGACCCACGGCCCGGTGTGGCGCGAAAGGATGCGCGAGGTGGGTGCATATTACGATCGCATGAGCCGCTACGAGCCGTTTGACAACGGCGTGACCATCGTCTACGGCTCCATGTACGGCAATACCGAGCTTATGGTCGAGGAGGCCGCCGCCACCCTCGCGGCGCGCGGTGTGAAAGACATAGCGGTACACAACGCCGCGATAAGCGACCTGAGCTATATCCTCGCCGACATATTCACCCACAAGGGGCTTATAATAGCATCGCCCACATATTCCGAGACCCTTTTCCCGCCGATAAAAAGCGTAGTCGACGCTCTGGTGACACGCGGCATGAAAGACCGCGTGACGGGACTTATCGGGGGCCACACATGGGCGCCGCAGGCCGTAAAGGTAATGGACGCGCTGTTGCAGGACACCGGTATGGAGATAGTGTCGGGCAGCGTGAGCTTCAAGCAGGCTCCGTCGCAGGATGCTCTGGCGGCTGTGCGCGAGCTCGCCTCGGCCATAGCCGACCGGCTCTGACTCCGGCGGCGGCGTGAACCTCGGGTATGCCGCAGTTGTTGTTACTTTGGAACAAAAATAAAAAACCAATATAACAACAACCATCATGGAAACAATCATCAACACTCACATCCCCGAGTTTAGCGTCCAGGCCTACCACAACGGTCAGTTTCAGACCGTGACCGACAAGGATGTGCTCGGCAAGTGGGCCGTGTTCTTCTTCTACCCCGCCGACTTTACCTTCGTGTGCCCCACCGAGCTGGTGGATCTCGCGGAGAAGTACGACAAGCTCAAATCGCTTGGCGTGGAGGTATACTCGGTGAGCACCGACTCCCACTTCGTCCATAAGGCATGGCACGACGCCTCGGAGAGCATCCGTAAGATCAACTATCCTATGCTCGCCGATCCTACCGGCCTGCTGTCGCGCGCTTTCGGCGTAATGGACGAGGCTTCGGGCATGGCTTACCGCGGCACCTTTGTCAGCGATCCCGAGGGCCTTATCAAGCTCGTGGAGATTCAGGACAACAGCGTTGGCCGTAACGCCGACGAGCTTCTCCGCAAGGTGGAGGCCGCTCAGTTCGTAGCCGCCCACCCAGGCGAGGTGTGCCCCGCCAAGTGGAAAGAGGGCGCCGCTACCCTCAAGCCGAGCATCGACCTCGTAGGTAAAATCTGAACATAACCCTTAGACAACAATTCGATGCCTATGCTTGACAAGAATATCATTGAGCAGTTAAAGGGCATCTTCGCAAATCCGGCGGCACCGGTCACTCTGGCTGTGACAGGCGTCGCCGGACGCGATGATACCCGTCAGATGCTGGAATTTGCCGAGGATTTCGCTTCGGCGTCAGAAGCACTGAACGTGAAGTTTATCGACGGCGAGACTATCGAGAAGGCGCCGGTGATGAAACTGATGCGTGAGGGCGAAGATACAGGCGTGGCGTTCTGCGGCATCCCCAACGGCCACGAGTTCACCTCGCTCATCCTTGCCGTGCTCAACGCCGACGGCAAGGGCAAGAATCTGCCCGACGATTCGCTGCGCGAACGTATCGCCCGCATCAAAGGCCCTGTCGACATATACACTTTCGTGTCGCTCACATGCACCAATTGTCCCGATGTGGCGCAGGCGCTCAACGTTGTGGCGCTGCTTAACCCCGGCATCACTCACACCACCGTCGACGGTGCCGTGGCTCAGCAGATGGTGGCCGACTACAATGTGCAGTCGGTGCCCACGGTCTATGCCAACGGTCAGCTCCTCAGCGTGGGCCGCTCCGACCTCGGCGAGCTTGTGGCCAAGCTTGACGAGAAATTCGGCAGCGAGGCCGTGACCTCCGCGCCGCGCACCTACAATTACGACGCCGTGGTTATCGGCGCCGGACCGTCGGGAGCCGCCGCTGCAATCTACATGGCCCGTAAGGGTCTGAAAACCGCTGTGGTAGCCGGCCGTGTAGGCGGTCAGGTGAAAGACACCATGGAGATTGAGAATCTTGTGTCGGTGCCCCTTACCACCGGCCCAAAACTCGCTGTCGACATCCGCACTCATCTTGAAAAATACGACATCGCGCTATTCGACAACCGCAAGGTGTCGGCCACGCGCCTCTCAGGCTTCCCCAAGAGCGTTGAGGTCGAGGGAGGCGAGACATTCGAGGCCCCGATTGTGATAATCGCCACCGGCGCGTCATGGCGACGCCTCGGTGTGCCGGGCGAGGACAACTACATAGGCCGCGGTGTAGCTTTTTGCACCCATTGCGACGGCCCGTTCTACGCCGGCAAGCGTGTGGCCGTGATAGGCGGAGGCAACTCCGGCATCGAGGCCGCGCTCGACCTGGCCGCGCTCTGCCCGCATGTCGATGTGTTTGAATTTCTCGACGAGCTTAAAGCCGACGAAGTGCTCCGCGACCGCCTCGCGTCGCTCGATAACGTCGACGTACACCTGTCGTCGGCCGTCACCGAAGTTGTCGGCAACGGCACTAAGGTGACCGGCCTGCGCGTCAAGGACCGCGTTTCCGGCGAAGAAAAGGAGTATGACGTGGAGGGCGTCTTTGTCCAGATAGGACTTACACCCAACAGCGCACCCTTTGCCGGTGAGGTGGAGATAAACAAGCGTGGCGAGATAGTGACCGATTCCACCGGACGTACCGGTGTTGCCGGGCTCTATGCCGCCGGCGATGTCACCGATATCCCCTATAAGCAGATTATCATTGCTATGGGCGAAGGCGCGAAAGCCGCTCTGTCGGCCGTCGACGACCGTATGCGCGGCATCACGCCGTCGTGACGATATACCCGCGAAACACTTGATAATTGGAAAAGAGGGGCCGACATCCGTTGCAGGTGCCGGCCCTCTTTTCGCAGTTTTGGTATTGAAGATAATGCGAAAAATCTTCTTTTAAAGTGAAAAATTTTTATTAAGTTTATTTAACAAAAAAATATACATACAATGAAATTATACTTTAATTTTGCATCAAAATTAAAGTACTAATCGATATGAAGTCTAATCAAATTATTCACATTTTGGCAATAATTCTTGTAGGTTGCCTTATGGGGTGCAATCAGATGGAGTATGTAGATGAACCAAATTTGGAGACATCAACTCCACATGCAGGCTATCAACCCAACGTCTCTCGTGCGGAAGATTATCCGTATTCTTTAGAAGAAATTATACTATTGTATTCGAGAACTGAAAGAGAGGGGTCTTTTTATTATTTAAATATGACTGCCACAGAAGCTGTTAATGAGGGCATACGAGAGCAAACATTTAATTATTATAATGATGAACTAAAAAAGACAAATGAGGTTTTGTCTGATCTGTCGAATCAAGAAGCAATAATTGAATATGCAGATTATAAGGAAGTTGCGAATAAATTAAGAAAAGATGGTTTCTCAACTGAGGTAGAAGAATTGATAAATTCTGAATTAATTGAGTCAAGAAGTGGTAATGGAAGCTTTCGTTCTTCAGGTCATATAGAGACAATGAGTCAAGAATTTGGAGAGGATTTTTGTGATTTACCAATGAAGTTCTCACACATTAGATTCACTTGTTGGTCTCGTGTTGCTCCCACTCCTATATACGTATGTAAGACTTTCTCCTTAGGTAACTGGACTGTAAAGTCAGTACTTGGAGGTATTGGTATGCTGACTCAAGTTGATGTTGCGCCAGTCGCGACATGCGTTATTGTCGGGGTTTGCTTTGCAACAAGCGATTTACATGGAGGAATATGTAATTGGAGTGCTGTGGGAATAGAATGACATTATTAACATTTTAACTATGCGTTTCACAATATTGATGCTCGCAATTTGTACAATCTGCTGTTTTGTGTCTTGTGCAAATGGTTCATTTGTAGCGAATACCGGCAAGAAGACCGACCCTGCGGCTGTCGCCGAGGATGCCCGTATTCTCACACTCACCCCTGAGGAATATGAGACCAGAACCGAGACACAGATAGAATGTGTCCGTGCCTATTGGCTGCTTATCGACAATATGGGCTACGATGAGAATGACCGTATCAAGCTCGACATAGACGAGCAGGGCGCAATAGCCGCCGGTGCTTCCAGGGAGGGCTACCGCGAGTTGCTCCGTAGTTTCGAGGAAAGCAACAGCTACCTTGACAAAGTGGAGGCCGAGATAGGCAAAGAAAACATAGAGCTCCTTGACTTCGCTAAGCTTAGCGAGCGCTATCATGCCTATCTTGACGGCAAGATGACGCTTGAAGAGTTCCGTAAGGGCGATACTGAGTAACTATTCAGCGAATTAGTAAAGCAAATGATGTTAATAATCAGAGGTTTATAAGATGTATTTTTATGAGACCAACGAAAAAAACATCAATTTTCTGCGATTCATGAAATGATAAATGACCTCGTGCTTAATAATATAGAAGTACTTGCTGAAAATGAGACGGGTACGCAAATTACATGTTTTAAGTACTTCAATGAGTCAGACCAGCCGTTCCATGAAACGACGATCTTCATCTATAGCTGCAACCCATGTGGTTTGTTCTACCTTGTGACCAGTGCATACGGTGGAAGTACCTGTCATAGAATTTTCTAACTTCATGACAATCCGCCTTTTTATTGCAATGATGGCGATTGCTGCCATTGTTGCAGGTTGTTCTACTGCTAAGTCAAACTATGAAGAGATTGACTTCGCAGATGCACTTACAGCTGATCCGGATACTTTTCAGCTTGATGTGCTGATGTGGCCGTCGGGAATGAAAGCTACCGGTGGTAATCTTGTTGTGCAGAACATGAAGCGCGATACCATTTTCGATCTGTTTACTCTTCCTGATGTGGTATATTCAGGCTCGGGCATCATCAAGGGATCAGGACCCGATGAGGTGATTGCAGCACTGCCTCTGTCGCTTAACCGAGGATTTCAATCCGGCCAACTGACCTTTTCGAGTGGACTTCCCTCACAAGTTGCTGTGATGCGGGTACCGGGATTCAGAATCACCGACAATAGACGTCATGAAATGCCAGATGGTTGGGTTGGCGAACAAAACATGATGTTGCTTTGCGGCGATACAGTATTGGCGCAGCAATTCACGCTTCCTCTTGACTGGATTATTGTAGATGGGACAGGAAATGTGGTCACGACTCTCGACATCCCGATGCCTGATGACATCAAAACGGCCGCCGGTAATGATGAACGTGCAAGGATGATGTCACGCACGGCTTATGCGGTACCGTTGCCCGACAGGTCGCGTTTCGCAATATGTACACGTGTATATCCTTCAGTCAGTATATTTGATAGAGAAGGCAGGAATATCACGACATTGACGATGCCTTATGCTCCTGTTCTAAAGGGCAATTATATTACGAGTTGCGATGCCAATGAACAAGGGATATATCTTGTGTACCATGATGTGGAGAAAGGCATGGATGACGGTTATGTGATAGCTGCTATCGATTGGAACGGCAATCTGATGAAAGCCTACAATGTACCCGGTCCTATCGGTGCCGTCACTGTCGACGACGAATCAAATGCCGTTTACTTTACCGGTGACGGTTATGACAATTGTATCTATCGTGTAAATCTATGAATCAAATCGTAGTCTCAATGAGATGTGTATTCAGCACTCTACTGATGATTTTCGTTGCAGAAAGCGTCATGGCGCTGTCTCCGCTCAGTAAGTGGGTCGACCATGAGTGTGAGTTTGCAACATTTCGGCTGCCTGACGAGTGTCGCGTACCGTTGGGTCATTTTGGTGTCGCACTACGCCAACCGTTCTATAAGGATGGCAAGCTTGAATATATCATAGACGAAAAGGCTGTTGCTTATGAGTACATGTCCTCCGCACACATAGAGATTCTTCAGTTTAGACTGGAGGGAAATGCCTCGATTAACATGTCGCAGGCAAGGCGTCTCTATGACGAGATGATAGATCATCGGTCACAGGGCAATTCCAAGATTAGATGGTTGCAGACTTCTGATTCGACACTTACAGGTTCCGTTTCCTACACTGAGCGGCAGATAAAAGACAGCCGATGGATAGAAGCACCATGGTATATGCTCATATTCATGAAAAAGATCGGTGACGAGATTTATTCCGTCGAAGGGGGATTTGAGACCAACAGCTCGATTCTTACAATCGAAGAGCGTCGTGAGCTTATAAAGGGGATCTTTGATTCTCTCAGACCGAAAGTCGCCAAATGAATGATGACCGAGTCCTGATTCGAAATATCTGAACACAAACGAGGCCTAACCGAGAAGCAGGTTCGGTCTCGTCTGTAATTATTATGTTGTTTGGGATGTGGTCAGGCGGGGCGGTTTTCGCGGGCGAGCTTTATCCACTTAAAGTAGCCGAACACGGCCACTACGACGTAGACGGCGTAGAGTGCGGCATAGAACGGAATCTGCTTGTAGACGTAAAGACCCACACACACTATGTCGACGGCTATCCAGTAGAACCACTGCTCGATATACTTGCGGGCGAGCATCCATGTACCCACAATGCTGCCTGCGGTGGTGAAAGCGTCGGCCACGGGCACATTGGAGTCGGTGAGATATTCGAGCCAGGCGTAGAGCAGCGCCCACACCGCGAGCAGCGCGCCGATGCTTGCTATGGCGACAGCCGGGCGGGCGTGACGCACGGGCAGCGGCGGCTTGTTCTTGCGGGCAAAACCGAAAGTCCAGGCAATGTAGCCGTAGAGTGCCATGATGAGATAGTAGATGTTGATGGCGAAGTCGGCATACAGTCCTTTGCGGAAGTAAAGCCACATCGACACCATAGGCATCACGGCGCCCACAATCCACATGCGGGAGTTGGCGTGATATTCCCACCAGAGGTAGAGCAGGCCCAACGCCAGTCCGGCGATTTGTAGCAGGAAGTCAATGTCAAATGTCATATATGAGTCGCGGTGTGTCAGAATGTGAGGGTGACGCTGCCCATAAGGTTGGTAGTAGCCTGGGCGGCGAAGCCGGCATAGCGGTATATTTCGGGCTTGCCGTCGGCGCCGATAGTGTAGCCGGCGCCGGTATATCCGTTGTTGAAATATTTCTCGTTGAAGATGTTGTAGATGTCGAGGGCGAGGCGCAGCGTCTTTATGCCGTGGAGGTTGCGGAAGGTGTAGCCGAGGTTGAGGTCGGTCACGAAATAGGCGTCGAGCTTGGCCTCGCGCGAGCGGGCATTGTTCATGTATTGCGACGACACGTAGCGGCTCACTACCGCAGCTTCGGCGCCTCGGAAGTTGAAGGCGAAAATGTTGTTGGCGGTGAAGTCGGGCGAGAATGCTATCGGGGTGTTGCCGCAGTCGATTGTTATTGGGTTGGTCCACTCGTCCTCATACACATACTCCGTGAAGTTCTTGATGCGGTTGCGCGACAGCGTGGCGTTGGCCTGCCAGGTGAACCAGTCGGTGGCCTTTACGGCGGCTTGCAGCTCTATGCCCAGACGGTAGCTTTTTGGCACGTTGACGCTGAGCGGGTTGCCTGTGTCAGAGAGCTGTCCCGTCAGCACAAGCTGGTCTTTGTAGTCCATGTAGTAGATGTTGGCTCCGGCGCTTACATTGCTGTTGGTGAAGGTGTAGCCGAGCTCGTAGTCAAAGAGGCGTTCGGCCGACGGCATGTGGTTGCGGTCGCCATCGGTGAAGTTGTCGCGTACCGGCTCTTTGTGGGCCACGCTCCATGAAGCAAAAGCGCGGTGATTGCCACTGTTATAGACCACGCCCGCCTTTGGGTTGAAGAAATTGTAGTTGCGTGTGATGTCGTAGTCGACCGGTGCATCGGTCTCGTAGTCCCAGTTGTCGCCTGCGCCGCGTATGGTGTAGTGTATGTTGCGGTACTGGGCGTCGGCATACACCGAGAAGTCGCGGCTCACCGATATGTCGGCGCGGAGATACACGTTGGCGTCGCTCTTTCGGCCCGTGTTGTTGTAGTACTCTTGGAGCGGATTGATAGGGCCTATATAATTGCGCACCCACTGTACGCGGCCGAAGTGCAGTCCGCGGAACCAGTTGATGGCTGCGCCGGCCACGGCGTTGACACGGCCGCGGGTATAGTTGGCTGAGAATGTGGCGCCGCCGAAGTCACAGTCGTTGAATTTGAGGCGCACCAGGTCGCTTTTCTTCACCTTTTCGCCGTCGGAGTTGACGTAGGGTTTGAGGCCGTATTCTGTCAGCGTGCGGCCTGTCTTGTACTGCTCGTAGTAGCCGTCGCCTTTGGTATAGTGTGCGGCGGCCTGTATGCGCCACGCCTGACTGACGGTGTGGTTGAAGAGCAGTTGCAGGTGATGCTGTGTGAAGTTGTCGCACTGGTCTCGGTAAAAGGCGGTGGTGCCGTCGTCGGCAGTATATTTGCCACACGGGTTATAGCGCCGGCCATATTTCTCCATTTCCTCCTTGCTTGCGTAGTCCCACGCCATGTATGTGCGCTCCTTGCCGCCGAAGGCGATAAGCCTCACGAGCGAGCGGCCGTCGGTCGACACATATCCGAGCTGCCCGAAGTAGCTCCAGAGTTGCGATGTGGCGCGGTCGATGTATCCGTCGGAACCTATGTGACTTATGCGGGCGTCGACGCTCCAATGGTCGCCGATGCGGCCTGTGCCGGCACGCACGGTCTGCTTGTTGGAGTTATAGGAGCCGTAGGAGGTTGACACTTCGCCGTAGGGAACGCTCGACGGCGCGTCGGTAATCATGTTGATGCTCGCGCCGAACGCTCCGGCGCCGTTGGTCGACGTGCCCGCACCGCGCTGTATCTGCACGTCGCGCAGCGACGACGTGAGGTCGGGCATATTGACCCAATACACTCTGTGGCTCTCCGAGTCATTGATAGGAATACCGTTGGCGGTGACGTTGATGCGTGTGCCCTCCGTGCCGCGTATGCGTATGCCGGAATATCCTATTCCTCCGCCGGCGTCGCCGGTCACCACCACCGAGGGGGTAGCCTGGATGAGATAGGGGAGGTCTTTGCCGTTGTTGACCTTTGCGAGGTCGGCACGTGTCACGTTGGTGTAGGCCACCGGGGTCTTTCGGCCGGCTCGGTTGGCGGTAATCTCCACCCCTTTGAGGCTGATTACGTCGGTCGAATCGGCAGGCTGCGCGGCGGCAGCCATAGCGGCGGCGGGTGTGGCTATGCACACTGCGGCGGCCGCTTTGAGAAGCGTTGTCTTCATTGGTTTATTTTTCTCTACGCCGGTATTACCCGGATCAGGTTCGGAGGGTATAATCTCAGCTCCCGGAACAAATTCGCGGGCGCACCCCTAAATAATCTGGACCCGCTCGCTTGCGAGGTCCTTAAATCGCCGCAAAGGTAGGTTAAATATTCCACGTTTGCAAATTTTCACACAATCTGGCTGTTGCGCGGCAGCGCGACTGTCGCTATGTGTCAATGGCCAGCGGGGACAACAAAAGCGGAGCCGCGGCCTTGGAGGGTCGCGGCTCCGTGTGTTATTCCGCCCAGCGGGCTCGCGGGCGTGGTTTATAGGTGTTTACGTCACTTCTTGGAAGCGAGGTAAGCGTCGTGATATTGGTCGAGAATCTCGCGTATGGCGGTGCCGATTTTGAGGTATGCGTCGTCGTTGAGGTTGGCGAGCGACACGCGCACCGACCATTCCGGGGCGTCGAAGCCGTCGCCGTTGAGCAGCACTATGGCGGTGTTGTTGGCGAGGCGTATCACCGGATCGATAGGCTCGTAGTTGGCTTTGAGATATTCCACGAAGTCGTCGCCATAGAACTTGCGCGCCCACACCATGAGGTCGATTTCGCTGTAATAGCCGGCGCGGTCGGGGTCGGGGAGCAGGGTGAAGCCGGTGGTGCTCCACAGGTCGTTGAGACGCTTCTGAATCATGCTTATAAGCTTTGGTTGCAGCTCTTTGTAGTGAAGATAGCCGACAGCCGAGAAGAGCGCCATCTGAATCTGTTGCGGGCACGACAGGCCGGCGGTGTGGTTAAGGCCCACGAGTCGTGAGTCGGCGACGAGGCGGTCGATGAATTTGAGCTTCTCGGGTTCGAGGGTGAGCGATTCGTAGCGGTCGTGGAGGGCCTTCTTCTTGTCGGCCGGGAGAGCAGCGATGCGGTCGTCGAACACGTTTTTGTCGCTGCGTAGCGCCATTGCGGCCACGCGCCAGCCGGTTGCGCCGAAATATTTGGAGTAGGAATAGAGGCAGAGGGTGTTGTAGGGCAACACATACATCAGCGACCTGAATCCCTCGATGAAAGTGCCGTAAACGTCGTCGGTGATAATCATCAGCCCGGGATTGTCGTTCTTTACGATGTCGACAAGGCGGTCGAGCACTTTGCTGTCAAGACATACGCTTGGCGGATTGGAGGGGTTGGTGATACATACAGCCTTTATGGCCGGGTCGCGCAGCTTGTCGAGCTCCTCGTCGGGGTACTGCCACTGGTGATAGCCGTTTTTCTCGACCTTGTTGGCCGATATCTCAACCACGTCGTAGCCAAACTGTTGCAGGTGCGGAATCTCGATATACGGGGTGAAGCAGGGGGTGAAGAGAGCGAGTTTGTCGCCCTCGTTGAGCAAAAAATTCTGTCGGAGGCTATTGAACGTGTAACACATGCCGGCGGTGGAGCCTTCGGTGGGGAACAGGTCGTAGACGGTGGTGTCGTCGCCTCCTCCCATGGCCCAGCGCAGGTAATCGCGGGTTATGATTTCGGTATATTTGAGTGCGCGCGGAGGCGTGGGGTAGTGGTCGCCGAGTATGCCGTCGACCATTTCAAACACGAAGTCGTCGGGGTCCACCCTGTGTGTCTCCACCATATAATCGTAGTAGTGTCGGAGCACCGCGGCACCCTCGTTGTCCTTGTGGGCGTCGATAAAGGCCAGATAGCGCTCGGCTACGCCGGCCTGAGCGGGTGAGGCGAGAATGCCGAGTCCGGCGTCGTAGGTCTTGCGGGCTGCTTCGCTCACTGCAAACATACCCAGCAGGAAAAACGCGCTTCGCGGGCGTGACAGCAACCAGTTGGGGTTGCCTCGTCCGGCGTTAAGAAGAAATGTGGCGGTGGAGCGTTGCGTGTCTTTTTCGGCAAGACTGATAAGAATGCTTTTGACCTCAAAAGGGCTCAGCTTTGACAGCTCCTTTTCATAGCTGCGGCTCTCGGGATTTGGGGCGGTGTTGTTCATATACTATAAAGGTGATACAGGCGTTTTTGCGTAATCTACCGATAGTAACAAGCCGCAGGCCCCTATTGTTTCCCGGTCGGCGAGGGTCAGAACCGTATGGTGAAGCGTGTGAGGCCGTCGGCGGGGTCGGTGGCGAGGGAGAAGCGGAAGCCGTGGCGGCGGAGTACCTCGTTGACAAACATCAGTCCAAGGCCTTGGCCGTCGGGCTTGGTGGAGTAGAACGGCGAGAAGATATGGCTTGCAACCTCGGGCGAGATGCCCGCGCCGTTGTCGGTGACGGTAAGGGCCGTGGGGGTAGTGGAAATAATCACCTCGCCGTCGTGTCCTATGCTCTCCACGGCGTTCTTCACCACGTTGACAATCACTTGTTCCATGAGCACGCGGTCGATTGCCGCGGGCACCGGTTTGTCGCTGAGGTGTGCCGTGAGCTTCACGCCGCGCGGCGCGCCGATACTTTCGAGAAAAGGCATATTGAGCATAAGTTGCTCGTTGATGTCGACCGCTTCGAGCTGGAGCGGCGGAATCTTGACGAGGTTGGCATACGATGTGATGAATGCGCTCAGCCCCTCGATGCGTTCGCGGCAGCTCGACAGTGCCTCAAACAGCTCTTCGTCGGTGGCTTCGAACACCGCCGCGGCGGCTTCGAGCAGCGAGCTGACTCCCGTCACCGTGTTGTTGACCTCGTGGGCTATCATGCGTATCACCTTCTCGTAGGCCTGCTTCTCGGCCTCCATTACCTCGTCGGTAAGGCTCTCGATGAGATAGAAGCGGCGGGGGAGTCCCGTGTCGATAAACGACAGGCTTGAACAGCGGTATATAATGGTGTCGGCAAGACGCACAGTGCGCGATTCGCCGTCGGCGAGCTGCGACAGGCTCCGGGCGAGGGGCGAGTCGATAGCTTCGGGTGCGCGGTATTTCATCTCGTCGTATGAGCCAAGGCCGAGCATCTTCACCGCGGCCTGGTTGGTCTGCGACACTTTGCCTTCGAGGTCGAGCATTATGATGCCGATAGGTGAGGCGTCGATTAGCTGTTCCATGAAGTAATTCTGCTCCTGGCGGTACACGCGCTCGTTCTTTATGTTGGTCATCATGGTGTTGAAGAGGTCGATGAGCTTTTCGGCGTCGAGCTGTCCTACCTTGGCGAGACGGCTGCCGAAGTCGTGCCCCTTTATGAGATCCATTCCGAGCAGTATCGAACTTACCGGGCGCACGAGCGCGAAATACATCACTAAGGTGATGACGAGCGCAAGCAGTTCGCCCGTGACATACGCCCACATTACCGGAGGCCGCATCACAAGTGTGAACAGCAACATTGCTATGAGCACCCCGGCGAGTATGTAGAACACTATCTTGAACTTCATGGCTTGATTCCGTATTTTTCCATGCGGCGATAGAGCGACTGGCGCGTTATGCCGAGTTTGGATGCCATCTGCGTAAGGTTGCCTCCCGTGGCGACGAGGGCTTGCTGTATGGCGGCCCGCTCCATGTCTTCGAGGGTCATTCCCGTCATCGGTGTGGTCTGCACGGTGTCGGGCACTGTGATTTGCGGCAGGTTGCGCTCCACGTCGGCGGCGGTGATGATGTCGCTTGCCGACACCAGTATCGTGCGCTCCACTATGTTTTTGAGCTCGCGTATGTTGCCGTAATAGGGGAGGCGGGTGAGCAGCGTCATGGCGTCGCTTGAGAATTCTGCGTCGCGGCGCCCCGACATGGATGCGAAATGGCGTACGAGCAGCGGAATATCCTCACGGCGTTCGCGCAGCGGGGGCAGGTGGAGGGTGATGAGGTTGATGCGGTAGAGCAGGTCCTCGCGGAAACGCCGTTGTGACACCATGGCGGGGAGGTCGGCGTTGGTGGCGCACACCACGCGTATGTCGGTCTTGCGGGGAGTGCTGTCGCCTAGCGCCTCGAACGTGTGCTGCTGGAGCACGCGCAGCAGCTTCACCTGACAGCTCATGTCGAGGTCGCCTATCTCGTCGAGGAATATCGTGCCGGTGTCGGCAAGCTCGAAGCGGCCTTTGCGGCTGCCTGTGGCGCCTGTGAAAGCGCCCTTGGCGTGGCCAAACATCTCGCTTTCAAACAACGACTGCGATATGCCTCCGAGATTGACCGTGACGAGCGGGCCGCCGCAGCGACGGCTGTTGACGTGGACGGCGCGGGCTATCAGCTCCTTGCCGGTGCCGGTCTCGCCGGTAACGAGTATCGGCGCGTCGGTCTTGGCCACGCGCTTCACTGTGTCGAGCACCCTCATAAGCCCCTCGCTCTCACCTATGATGCCGGCGCGGTCGAAGTCGTCGGCATCGCGTTCGTCGCTTGGAAGAGGCGCTTCCGACAGTTTAAGCGCAGTCTCTATGCGTTGAAGCAGGAAATAATTGTTCCACGGCTTGGTGATGAAATCAAACGCGCCCGCTTTCATTCCCTCCACGGCAAGAGGTATGCTGCCCCAGGCGGTGATGAGTATCACAGGCACTTCGGGCTGAAAAATCTTCACCTTTCGCAAAAGTTCAAGCCCCTCCTCGCCCGAAGTGTTGCGCGAGTAATTCATATCCATAACAATGAGCCTGAACGGATGACGCCTCACCGCTTCGAGCGCCTCGGCGGCGTCGGAAGCGGTGAGAGTCTCATACCCCGCTCGTTTGAGCAGCATGCTCAGCGAGAGGCGTATCACCTTATCATCGTCAACAATTAGTATCATGAAGCAAATATAGCGAAATTTTTTCAGACCGGGGAGCGGCGGTGTCAGTCACGCACCATGCGCTCTATGTCGGCATCGATGCCGGTGGCGCGCTCGTAGTCCCAGAGTGTCACGCTCCTGAGCTGATAGAAGTAGTACCAGTAGTAGAAGAGTTCGCTGACATACTGCTTGCGGGATTCGTCTTTCTTGGTCTGCGAGTCGTTGAGGTCGAGAGTCGAGATTTTGCCTATGAGAAAAGTCTCGACGTTGGTGTTGTAGCGGCGCTGCGCAATCTCGTCGGCCTTGTTGGCTATGTTGAGCTGCCTGCGCTGATTGTTGAAACGCTCCACGAGGATAAAGAGGTCCTGGTTGAAGTTGAGCGTCTCTTGTCGCAGACGGCTCTCCACCACCTCGCGGTTGCTCTCGGCCACCTTTACGGCGCCGCGGCGCTTACCCCAGTCGAGGAGCGGTATCTTAACGCCTACCTCCACCACCTGATTGCTCCGCAGGTCGTCGTAGGCATGTCCGAATATGCGGTCGGTGCCTGTGTAGCCCACCTGGGCGTAGAGCGATATCTCGCGCATGTTGCCCTTGGCCTTGGCTACTTCGTAGTCGGCTTCAAGCTGACGGCGGCGTATGTTTTTGGCGAACATGTTATTGGCGAGGGCGCGTTCGAGCGCGTCGGCGTATACCACGTCTATTACCGGCACCGTGGAGGGCACCACCGGTTGCAGGTCGACCGTCTCGTCGTAGTTGAGAAACGAGCGGAGCTGATACATATTGCTTTTGAGCGAGCTCTCGCAGTCGGTGTATTCGGCTGTGGCGTTGAGCAGGTTGAGCTCCATTTGCAGCAGGTCGTTCTGGCTTATCTGGCCCATTTCGCGCTTCACCTTGGCAACCTCATAGAGCCGGGTGGCGTTGTCGAGGTTCTGGCGGGCTATATCAAGGCTCTCGCGTGCCATGAGGAGGTTGAAAAAATGCTGCACAGCCGTCATCGCCACCTCCTCGGTGGCGGTGAGGAACGCGGCTTTCGACTCGGCATATCTCACCGGCTCGATACGGCGGTCCCACTTCACGGTGTTGACGCCGAAGATAGGCTGACTGAGCGTCAGGGCCACCGGTATCGACATGAAACGGTTCTGCTTTACGCCGTCGAGCTGGCGCATGAAGTCAAGCGAGGTGTTGAGCGACAGTGTGCCGCCCGTAGCCCATATCTTCTGGTCGACCGAAAGCTCGCCTGTCATCTGCAGATAGTTGTTGCGCACGAAGCTGTAAGAGCCATCGGATTCCTGATAAGTGGAGTAGCGCTTGTAGTAGCCGGGAATTTTGGAATTAAAATTGATTTCGGGGAGCAGCTCGGCCTTGTAGGTGCGGAACTCCCAATAGGCGGTGCGCAGCTCGTTGAGCGCCACGGCGGCGTTGACGCTCTGCACGCGTGCGCGGGCTATGGCGTCGTCGAGCGTTATGGTTATGGTCTCGGCGCCGGCGGCAAGCGTCGCGGCGAGTGCGGCGACGGTGACAATCACTCTTGAACACTTCATCATGATTATTCGTCTTTGAGTGCTACGGCGGGTTTTATTTTCATGGCTCGGCGTGCAGGGATGAGTATGCCGAGCACAATCATCAGGGCCATGAGCGCGAAAGAGATGAGAATGGTTGCGGGAGTGCGTACCCAGCCCATGTATCCGTCATCAAACCACTGGTTGTAACCATACCATGACAGGCCGATGTCGATAAGTGTGGCAGGGATGGTGGCGACCACCAGAAGCAGCAGACCCTCGGAGATTAGGCGCCTGAATATGTCGGTGGATGTGGCGCCGTTGGCCTTGCGTATGGCAATCTCGCTCACGCGCTGCTGGGTGCGGAACCAGAAGGTGCCGAGCAGCCCGAGGAAGATGTTGAAGAGCAGGAAGCCCATGCCGGCGTAATAGTTGCGCTCCTGGTTTGACCACAGGCGCTGGAAGTTGTCGCGGATGTCGTCAAACGACACCACGTCGGTCACCATAAGGTTGCCTATGCGGTATTGCGATGGAGCGTCTTTCATTATGTTCTCGATCACATCGTGGTCCATGTCGGGCTTTACGCGGATACACAGTTCTCCGCACCATCCAACCTGCCGGTCATTGAGTACATTTATCAGGACGGTGCTGCCCCATGTCTGATAGTCGCTGTAGCGGGGAGTCGTGATGGCGGCGCCGAGTGTATGTATCATGGTCGTGTCATCAAGCGCGAATTTCTTGCCGGCATAGTCCTTCAGCTCTACGCCTCTGTACATGAACAGGTCGTTGTTTATAAGAATCTTGTTCTCCTTGAGCATCTCAGCCAGTTGCTCGGAGGTCTCGCCGGCCGCGCCGGTGTAACGGAACACCCTTACGAAGTCGGGTGTCACCCAGCGGCGTACGACGTAGCCATCGTTCTGGAGTGTGTCGCGGTCATCGGCATAGTAAACCCAAATGCCGCTGTTTGAGCCATTGTAGGGATAGGAATTCTGTGACAAGCTTGCAGCTTCTACCTCGGGTCGGCGACTGATGCGGTCGAGGAGCTCGCGCATGTGTACGGCATTGATCGAGTCGTTGATGTCGGGATTGAATTCGGGGCTCTTGATGTTGACATAGTTGAAGTCGATGCGGTAGCAGTGCTCGGTGTTGAATCCGCGCGGCAGGGTGCGGACAGAGATTTTGGTATAGAAGAAGTCGACGATATACCAGAGCACCACGCTTACCACCAGCAGCTCGATGATGAGCCACAGGTTGGTGCGCCATTCGTTCTTTATCTGGGTGAAGAGTTTTTTATTCATCTTTGGTGAGTGCGGGAAGTGTGACTTGAGTGGCGGTCATGCATCCGGTCAGTTGGCACGGCCGTTGAGAGCGTTGACCAGACCGGTGCGTGATGCGTTGATAGCAGGCAGGCCGCTGCTGAGAATGTTGAGAATGAAGCAGAAGATCATGGCCCAGCCGAATGTCGACCAGTGGAGCAGAATCGAACTGTCGACTGCTGGAGCGTTCATGGTCTGCGAGAAGGGCTGCGCGAACAGCAGGTTGTTGCAGAGATAGCCGAATATCACACTCAGTATGAGTCCGATGATGCCGGCTATGACGGTGATGGCAAGGTTTTCGGTGATGATGTCGAGGATAATGCGGCTGCGGGTGCAGCCGAACGAGCGGCGGACACCTATCTCGGCCGTGCGCTGCTTCAGGCGGCTCTGCGTCATGGCGCTGAGGTTGATGGCGGGCACGATGAGGAGTATCAGATACACTATCAGTCGGCTGCGGCGTTCGCCGGGAAGGTCGGGCTCGATGTTGGAGGCAAATGCTATCGCTTCGGTCTCTTGGTCATACGGACGGCTGAGTGACTTGATTTTCCTGCCGGTCGACTTTATCTCGTCCTCGTATTTGTCATGCGCTTTCTCGTATTCTTCGCGTATCTTGTCGAAGTCGTCGCGGCTATTGGCCAGAATCGCAACGCTCAACATTCCATGTATCGTGTTCCAGCTCTGTTCAAAGGTGTTGGTGGCCGAGAGGTTGGTCCATGCCTGGGCGTAGGCTTTGGCGGCGAGAGTAGACACATCTTTCACCACGCCCGACACCGTGAACGGAGCGAGGTTGACGAGAATCTCGCGGCCGGCGACTTCGGTAGTGCCGAACACCTTGCGTGCGATACTCTCGGTGATGACTATCTTGGGGAGTCCGGCGTCGAAGTCGGCCTGTGTGAATGGAGCGCCGTCGATGAAGGTGAAGTCAAACACCTTCCAGTAGTTGTTGTCGACGGGGCGCATATCCACCTTTACATTCGGGCTTTTGGGAATAGACAGGGCAGCCGATGTGACGATTCCCTGATAGGCGGTTGCCGCTTCGGGTGTCTGGAGCGAGAGAAGCATCTGTCGCGCCGTGGTATAGGCCATGGGGCCGTTGCATTCGCCGTCTCCGTCCTCATAGGAGGAAGAGAGGAAGGAGTAGTAAAGTAAGCGGTAGCGGTTGCTTTCAGGGGCGAAGGGGGCGGTGGTCACCTCCTGCATCATCACCACGATCATGATGAGGAAGATGGATAGGGCTGTGCCCGCTATGGTGACGATGCTCAGCACCGGCTGATGGCGCATCTGAAACCACGTGGAGCGGAATATGGTAGTGAGTTTCATTATGGCTTTATGGGAGTGATGGGAGTTGTAGGAAGATTGGGAGATTCATTACTGGACCTGGCGGCCGTCGAGGAAGCGGATTATGCGGTCGGTCTGCTTGGCCTGGGGCTCGTTGTGGGTTACCATGACGATGGTGCAGCCGTCCTCCTTGTTGAGTCGGTGGAGTATGTCCATCACTTCGGCGCCCATCTTCGAGTCAAGGTTGCCGGTGGGTTCGTCGGCAAGGATTATTTCGGGCTTGCCCACAATGGCACGTGCTATGGCCACGCGCTGGCACTGTCCGCCCGAGAGCTGCGAGGGCATGTGGCGCATGCGGTGGGGCAGCTCCATGCGCTCGAGCACCTCGCGGGCGCGGGCGGTGCGCTCCTTGTCGCTCACGCCTTTGCGGTAGATGAGCGGTATCTCCACGTTGTCGATTACGTTGAGCGACGGTATGAGGTGGAAGCTCTGGAATACGAATCCGAGGTAGCGGTTGCGGAACTCGGCAAGAGCGGAGTCGCTCATGCCGTTGGTGGTGCGTCCGTCGATTTCTACCGAGCCTTCGGTGGGGGCGTCGAGCAGGCCGATTATGTTGAGCAACGTCGACTTGCCGCAACCCGACGGGCCCATGATGCTTACAAATTCGCCTTTCTCGATGCTTATATTGACATTTTCGAGAGCTACGGTCTCAATCTCGTTGGTGCGATAAATCTTGGTCAGGTCTTTTATGTTGATTATTGCCATGATGGTGGGGTTTTAAGCGGAGTGGGAGTGATGTTATGATAGTGAGATATGGAAATTCAGCGGAGTTTGAGGCGATTTTTGTCGCGGTATTCGCTCATGTCGGCGGTGACTACCTCTTCGCCAGGTTTGACTCCTTCGAGCACTTCTACAAACTCGTAGTTGCTGTCGCCGAGCTTTACCTTGCGTTTCTCGACATCGCTGTCAGAGGTGCGGACGAACAGGTCGTAGATGCCCGGGCCGCGGTAGTAGGGACCGTTGGCGATTCGTATCACGTCGTCGTGGACGTCGCACATCACGTAGACGTCGGTCTTCAAGCCGGAGCGTAACCTTGGATAGTCGTCTTGTTCAAGCTCTATGGTAAAGGCTATTACGCCGTTGTTGGAGAGCGGGGTGACATTGCTGATAGTGCCGCGTAGCGATTCCTTTCCTATGCGTACCACGGCAGGTGCGCCGATGGCTACACGCTCGCCGTAGGTGTCGGCTATCTCGCCGTTGATTTTAAAGTGGCTGAGGTCGGCTATCACCGCCACGCGCTCGCCCTGGTTAATCTGGTGGCCTATGTGGTCGTTGATATATGTTAGTGTGGCACGGCGGGGAGACTTAATCTTCGCGTCCTCAAACGTGCGCATCGTCTCGGCGAGATTGCGGTCGAAGATTGACAGTTCGAGCTCTTTCATTTTCTCGTCGGCCTGACGCACGCTGCGTTCGTTGACAAACTGCTTGCGTAGCTGTTCGAGTTCCAGGCGGCTTGTCTCGTAGGCCAGTCGCGCTTCACGCACCTTGTCGCCGGTGCCTGAGCCGAGGCTGTCGAGGCGCTGCTCGTTGAGCACTTCGGTGGCGAGACGGTTGACCGACATCTCTTTGACACGTATCTGCATTTCGAGGTTGGTCAGGTAGGTACTGTTGTTGAGTTTGAGCTTCTCGTAGTCGAGACGCTTCATGCGGCCTTCGTCGTTCATCTTGTTGACTTCGGTCTCGGCCGATTGGAGGTCGAGGCGCAGCAGGGGAGTACCCTCGGCTACACTGTCGCCGGCTTTGCTGTAAACTTCGACAATCTTGGTGGTGATAGGCGAGTTGATTATTTCCTCGAAAGCCGGAGCCACACGGCCTGTCGCGCTGACCGAAGTCTCGATAGTGCCCCTTTCGGCGGTGCTGAGTCGGAGGTCGGAGGCCTTCACGCCGGTGCGCATGAGTGTTATGGCGAGGACTATGACGATAACCGCCGCCACGCAGATCGCTACGGCTCTTATGATGCGCTTGCGTTTCTGCCGGAGTAGAAAAGTCTTGGATATTTCTCTGTCCATATAATGGTATAGTGATGATGTTTTTTTAAGGGAGTGGAGATGCATGGCACACGCATGGTGTCGCACAAATAATAATTGCAAATGTCGTGCCAATCGTGCCAATCGTTGGTAATCATCGGATTAGCAATTCAGGCGGATGTACGAAAACGGACGCTTTTACGATTCCGTACACCCCGGGCGTACGGTTACGGCTGTTGACGGAAAAAATTAGGTGTGGGGTTAACGGCTCTCTGTCGGAGCCGTGCGGCCGCCGAAGAAGCGGTCGACGATGAGGGCGAGGGCGCCGTCGCCGGTCACATTGCATGCAGTGCCGAAGCTGTCCATGGCCACATATAGGGCTATCATGAGGGCGTTGTCGGCCTCGCTGAATCCGAGCATCGACGACAAGAGACCGAGCGAGGCCATGATAGCGCCGCCGGGTACGCCGGGAGCCGCCACTATGGTGATGCCGAGCATGGCGATGAAGCCGGCAAACATAGGGAAGTCGTAGGGCATGGAGTGGGCTATCATCAGCGCGAGGGCGCAGGCCGTGATTTTCATTGTAGAGCCCGACATGTGTATCGTGGCGCAGAGAGGCACGGTGAAGTCGGCCACGGCGGGGTCTATGCCCATGACCTTGGCCTGGCGCAGCGTCACCGGAATGGTGGCCGCCGACGATGCAGTGCCGAGGGCGGTGAAGTAGGCCGGCATCATGGTGGCAAGGCACTTGAACGGATTCTTGCGGTCGATAGCAGCGCCGATGAGATATTGCGCCACGAGAAGTACCACGTGCATCACGAATATTATCCCTATCACTTTGATAAAGGTTACGAGCATGCCGCCTACTTCGCCGGAGAGGGTCATGGTGAGGAAGATGCCGAAGATGTAGAGCGGTAGCAGTGGCACTATTACGCTGCGTATCACCATGATTATGACGGTGCGGAAGTCGGTGAGTACCTCACACAGTGCTGACTGGTGGGGAGCGAAGCGGGCCACACACAGGCCGAGGGTGAAAGCAAGCACCAGTGCCGATGTGACGCTCATGAGCGGTGTCATCTCGATTGTGAAGTATGGGCTGAGATCAACGGAGTTAGTCTCCGCCTCTATGTAGCGGTCGACTGGGATAAGTGACGGAAAGAACGTCGAGCCGGTGAAGTAGCTGAACAGTCCGGCGAGGATAGTGGCGCCGTAGGCAAGCAGGACGGTAAATACGAGCATCTTGCCTGCTCGGTTGCCTATCTCGACGATAGCGGGAGCCACGAGACCGAGGATCAGCAGCGGGATTATAAAGCCGAGAAACTGGCTGAACAGAGAATTGACAGTTACGAAGACGCGCGCGAGCCACACCGGGAAACAGTAGCCTGCGCCTATGCCGGCGGCGATTGCGATTGCTATAAGCAGAAGTAGCGGCGGCCTGCGGCGGCTGTGTGTGTTCTCGGGGGTGGGTGTGGCTGTGGCTGTCATGACGGTAGAGGTGAAAGTGGGGTGGTGTGGGTGACTACCCGAGCAGATTGGCGCCGCGCGCTGTGGCGAAAAACTGCATCCGGAGAGACGGGTCGGTAGCGAAGCGGCCCAGGGTCTCGACAGTAACGGTCTCGGAGCGCTCTTTCTGTACTCCACGCATGCGCATGCACATGTGGGCGGCGCGACACATGACTATGACATCAGTGGTGCCGGCTTCGCGCGCCACTTCCTGGGCAACGCTTCGTGTGAGGCGCTCTTGCAGCTGGAGCCTGCGGGCGTGGTAGTCGACTATGCGACCGAGCTTACTGATGCCGAGGACGTGGCCCGAAGGCATGTAACCTATCGAGATGGTGCCGAAGAAGGGGAGGATGTGGTGCTCGCACATGGAGTAGAACTCGATATCGTCGACGCTCACCATGCCGTTGCTTTCGGTGGCGAACACGGCTCCGTTGATCACTTCATCAATGTTCTGGCGGTAGCCTCGGGTGAGGAAGTGGAGGGCGCGGGCCGCGCGCATCGGGGTCTTGACAAGGCCCTCGCGCGTGCAGTCTTCGCCGAGGAGGTTTATGATGGCCTCAACGTGCGAGGCAATCTCTTTTATAGTCGCGGCAGAGGTGGCATCGTCGGCTTCGGGGAAGTCGCCGTTGGGAGCTGTTGGTTTTGCCGGTTTCATTTGTCGGATAGATATGATAGGGTCGGGAAATGTATCAGTTGACACTGTTGATGTTGTCGCGCACTACACGTATTTCCTTGGCCGAGCGGGGGAAAGCCTGACGCAGCTCTTCGGCGGCGGCGGCAGCTTCGGCCTGTGTGCGGAAATCGCCTACGCGCAGGCGCCAGTAGGGGGAGTTGTAGGTCACGTAAGTGCGCAACTCCGGGAATCGGCTGCTGATCGCGTTGGCGCGGCTTCGGGCGGTTGACTTCGCGGTAGAGGGGTTGTTGTCGAGGAACACCTGTACGCGGTATCCGCCTGTGCGCTGGCGCGTGGCGGCCTCGCCCGACAGTCCGGGTGTCTCCGGCTCGGCGGGTAGCTCGCGGCGCACGAGCAGCAGGGTCAGGGCCTCAGGCTGCTCCACTGTGTTGCGGCCGCCGGCAGTGATATTGTCGACGATAGTGTTGACGTCGGCCATGGCGGATGCTATGCCGAGCAGCATGGCAGCGGCGAGCGAGAGTATGTGGTGGCGGTAGTGGCTCATGTGGGAATATAATAATTGCAGGCTGCAAAGATACGCAATTTGCGTCAATGCAGCCTGCAAAATCAGGTGAAAAAGCTATCCGGGGATTAGTCCCAGGCTTCTACGATGCCCATGAAGTCGGCGCATTTGAGCGAAGCGCCGCCGATGAGGCCGCCGTCAACATTGGGTTTGGCGAAGAGGGCCTTGGCGTTGGAGGGCTTGCAGCTGCCGCCGTAGAGGATAGAGGTCTCTTCGGCCACTTCCTTGCCGTACTTGTCGGCAATGACGCTGCGGATGTAGGCGTGAATCTCTTCGGCCTGGTCGTCGGTAGCGGTCTTGCCGGTGCCGATAGCCCATACGGGCTCGTAGGCGAGGATGATTTTGCCGAAGTCCTCGGCGGAGAGGTTGAAGAGACCCTCTTCAATCTGCTTCTTGACAACCTCGAAGTGCTGGCCGGCTTCACGCTCGGCGAGAACCTCACCGATGCAGAAAATGGGGGTGAGGCCGTTTTCGAGGGCGAGGGCTACCTTTTCGCGGAGAGTCTCGGAGGTCTCGCCGTAGTACTGGCGACGCTCCGAGTGGCCGAGGATAACGTAGGTGGCACCTGTCGAGGCAACCATAGGAGCGGAAACTTCGCCGGTGTAGGCGCCGCTCTTGTGGTCGGCGCAGTTCTCGGCACCGAGGCCAAGCTTGTTCTGGTCAATCACGCCGGCGATAGTGGCGAGATGTGTGAAGGGTACGCAGATGATTACGTCGCAGTTTGCATCCTTGGCAGCGAGAGCTGCGTTTACTTCTTTGGCGAGAGCTACGCCTTCAGGCAGCGTGGTGTTCATCTTCCAGTTGCCTGCTACAATATGCTTTCTCATTTCAGTTTTGTTATATTGAAGTATTGTTGTTTTCGTTGTCGGGGTTTACATCCGCTGCAAAATTAGTCAAAAATAGTGACATATCTGCAATGCGGAGCCAAATAACGGAGCGGGTCGTCAGGGTTGGCTTTCCGGCTTGTCGTCGTCCTTGTCAGCGCCTTTGTCGGTGCGGCTGCGGGCAGCGGCCTTGCGGCGGTTGATGCGCCATTTTACGAGGCGCCCCGTAGAGTCGAGCGCATACAGGAGCGCGAGGGCGGCGAGGAGCAGTACGGTGAGGTTGCGGAACCATTCGCGTCCATGGTTGGCGAATGTGGCCGGGTCGTCGTTGTCAAAGCTGATTGAGTCGGTCATGGAGGTGTCGATGAGCGCCATGTTGCGTTTCCACACCACGCGGCCGTCACGGGCATAGACGAGGCTCATGTTGCCGCGCGCCAGCTCTTTGAGTGTAGTCGACTCAGCGGTGTAGATAGGATAGGAGGCCATCGAGAGGTCATCCCAGGCGTCTACGGAGGCGTCGTCGCCCGCCACAAGGGCCACCATCATGCCGCCGCGGCTGGCCATGTAGTCGCTCAGCTCGTTGAGGAAGTAGGTCCACGCCACTTCTGCGCGGTTGAGTTGCGGGATGACGAGAATCATCTCTTCGCCTTCGTCGCTTATGGCGATGTCGGTGGCCTCGTTGCCGTCGCGGTCGTAGACCACGAGCTCGGTGGCGGTGTCGATGCCCGACGTATTGACGTTGCTGTCGACAAAGGTCCATGTCGAATCGGGGAGGCTGTCGATTGTAAATTCGCGCCGCTCGCCGTTCTTTTCGTAGACAAACGTTATGGCGGCGGAGTCGTCGCTGTCGGCCGCTTCGTCATTGTCGGACGGGAGTAGCGACGCCCCGACCGGGAAGGAGCGGAAGTCGACCATGGGCTGAATGTTGTAGCCGTAAAGGCCGATTATGAGCAGATAGGCGGTGAGAAGAGCGATGACAAGCCACTGCACGTAGGGGGTGAACCAGGGCGCGAGGCGCCGGTTGAAGCACACCAGGAAGATGACGCCGGCGGTGATGACGACGTTTTTCCAGAATGTTGCGGCATTGCTTATTACCCAGAAGTCGCCGAAGCAGCCGCAGTCGCTCACCGGATTGGCGATATAGATGTAGAGCGACAGCGGCAGCATCACCGCCATGACTGCGGTGAGAAAGATAGGCGTCCAGCGTCGGCAGCAGCCGAGAAGTAGCAGCGCGCCGAGCAGAAACTCGGTGCCACTGAGGAGCAACGCGCCCATAAACACTATGGTGCGGGGCTGGTGCATCCCCCACACGTGGAGGTAGTCCTCAATCTTGAACACGGTGCCCCACAGATCGATGCCTTTGCTCAGGCCCGATATGATGAACACGGCTCCGATGACGACACGTGCGGCGGCTACGCCCCACTTCACGAGCTTCTTCCGGGTGTCGGGTGTCATTGGTTTTCGGTGAGTTTGATTATGCCGAATGTGGCATAGTTGATGATGTCTAGATAATTGGAGTCGATGCCCTCGCTCACGCGTGTCACTCCTGCATGGTCCTCAATCTCTTTTATGCGCTGGAGCTTTGTGAGGATGAAGTCGGTGTAGGAGTTGACTCTCATACCGCGCCATGCCTCGTCGTAGTCGTGGTTCTTGCGCACCATAAGCTCGTAGGCGCCGGCGGCGTTGCTGTCGTAGAGTTCGAGCGCCTTGTCGGCAGTGATGTCTGTGTTGTCGGCGGCTCCGAGTTCGAGCTGTATCAGGCCGGTGATGCCATAGTTTACGATAGCGCGGAACTCGCTGAGGGCGTCGTCGTCAATCATGGCGCACCCCTTTGTTTCGAGCGAACGTATGCGCTTGGCCTTGATGAAAATCTGGTCAGTGATTGAGGCGGGGCGCATGATGCGCCAGCTCGCCCCGTAGTCGGCGAGCTTGGCGGCAAATATGGCGCGGCAACTGTCGAGCGCGTCGTGAAACTGGCGGTCGGTCAGCGACACTGCTTCTGTCATATCATGCATAAGGCGTGGAATCAGAGTGATTTGGGGGGATAGAGAGTGTCCCACCACGTGGAATCGTGTTTGAGATATTTTTCAAACCATGCGAAGATAGTGTCCTGCCACTTGATGCGCTTGTCGTAGTCAAGGATATGGTGGTCCTGGTCGGCTACGGCCACGAAAGCGGTCGGACGGCCTAAGATTTTGAGGGCGGTGAACATCTGTATGCTCTCGCCTACCGGCACATTGTTGTCGCTGTCGCCGTGGAGGAAGAGAAGCGGGGTGTTGATTTTATCGGCAAGGTAGAGCGGGCTGCGGTCAACGTAAATATCCTTGCGAGTCCAGGGGTAGCTGTTGGCCATGGAAACCTCGCTGTAACTGTATCCCCAGTAACCTTCGCCCCAGTAGGAAGTGTGGTCGCTGATGCCTGCGTGGCTTATCGCGGCGGCAAACATCGGGGTTTGGGTCTGGAGATATTGCGTCATGAAGCCGCCGTAGCTGGCACCTATGCAGCCGAGAGCGGTGGAGTCGGCCCATTCGTTGGCGCGGCAGAACTGCTGCGTGCCCTCAATGATGTCCTGCGCCACACCCTCGCCTGCGGTGTTGACGTGTCGTGAGGCCCATTCCTGGCCGCGGCCTGTGCAGCCGCTCGGGTTGATGACGAGCACGGCGTAGCCCTGTGCGGCATAGAGGTGGTGAGGATAGCGACTCTCGAAGTTGCGTCCGGTGGGGGAGCAGCCGCCGTAGTAATTGACTATGACCGGATATTTCCGGGTGGGGTCGAAGTTGGCGGGGAGGTAGTAGCGGGCGTATATGGTGTCGCCGCGTGAGGTGACATATTCAAAAGGCTTGACTTCGCCGAGGGCGACGTCGGCGAGGCGGTCGGCCGACGGATAGTCAATCATCCGTGTCGAGCCTTTGCGGGTGTCGGTCACATAGACGCGCTCGGAATTGGAGGCCGACGCGCCGCGCCATGCCACGAGGTTGCCTTTGACGGGGAGGGCATAGCTCTGTACCATATCCTCGCGGTCGGAGGTAAGGTCGGTGAACGTGTGCTTGGCGGGGTCGTAGACAAAGAGCGGCTTGCGGTCGTAATCCTCGGCGGTGAAGTAGATGCGGCCGTCGGCGGCGTTCCATGATGCGCTCTCCACCGACGGATTGAAATGCTTGGTTATAGGGTCGACCGACTTGTCGGCTGCGTCGATAATGAAGAGTTCGTTTTCTGTCATCGATGCTGTGCGTCCTTCGGGGAGGTCGAGGCCTATTCCGCCGAGCGACTCGGGAGTGCCGCTAACAAGAACCTTGCTTGCATCGGGCGAGAAAAGCGCCATTCCGACGAAGCCGTCGCCGGCAACGATAGTGTCGGCGCTGAGAGTGGCGAGGTCGATAGAGAGGATGTCGCGCAGGGTGGTGGGGCGCTTCTCGTAGCGGTTGTGCTGGGTGGTGACGAGAATTTTTGTGCCGTCGTTGGAAATATTGTTGAGATAGAGCTGACGATAGCCGTAGGTGACGGGCGTCACCGCTCCGGTGGCGAAGTCGACGCGCCACAGGCGGGCACGGTTGCGCCAGCCTGGCTGACGGTCCTCGGGCTCGATTATCTGGTAGACGTCGCCCTCGGCCGGGCCCTCGGTGTAAGTGGTGAGAATGGCGAAATTCTCGGTCGGAGATATGGTTATGTTACCCTCGGGGAGCCCGGTGGCAAGAATGGTCTCGGTGTTGGTATCGGGATTGACGGTGTAGAGCGTCAGGGTGCCGTCGTCGGCCGTGCGGGTGGCCCAGAGCAGATTGGAAACGGGCATCCAACGCATGTTGTCGCGGGTGAGCGCGTCGGCGGGCTTGCCGTCGGCGGTTGTGAACGTGCGGCTGAAATAGTCGTGCTTCCTGCCGCCGGGAGCTACGGTCGAGTAGTTGACTCTAAGGTATCGGCCGTCGGGTGAGAGGCTGAGGCCCGAAGCGTGGGTGCCGTCGCTGAAATCGTTGAGCGAGGGCATGCGTTTGCCGGCGTCGGAGTAAGGGCGTATGCTGATGTTGGCGGCTCTCCCGGCTGGAACGGCGAGGGCCACGTCGGCTTTGGCGGTTGCCGACGGGGTGTTGACCATGTCGACCTCCACCTTGTAGGAGCCGGGTTTGAGATTCATCTTCGCGTCGGTGGGAGCGCCGTTGATGTAGACCTTGGCACCGTCGGGGGCCACAACACTTACGTCTTTTGTGAAGCGCTTTACGTCGGCGCGGAAAGTGAGGCGTTGGAGCGAGGGCATGGTCACGGAGGGGAGCGCTTCACCGCGCGCCACGGGGCCGGCGTAGCCGAGCGACGCGTGACGGTTGGTCTCGATGAGTGTCGCCGTGTCAAATTTCTTGCCGTTGACGTCGACCGTGTCAATCATGAGCGGTGCGACAAGGGGGAGCGGGTTGCTCATATCCATGCGTTCAACACGCAGGGTGTCGGGAGTCTGCGCCGACGCTCCGAGAGCGGCTGCGGCTGCCGCGACTATCATAAATTGTCTCATAACGATATGCTTTGTGATGATTGGTTTGCGTGGTGGGGAGAAGGGACGGTTTCAGTCTTCGTCCTGAATCATGGCGAGGAAAGTGTCCTCGTCGATTACCGGTATGCCGAGTCGGGATGCCTTTTCGAGCTTGGAGGGACCCATGTTGTCGCCGGCGAGCACATAGTCGGTCTTCTTGGAGATAGAGCCGGAGTTGCGTCCACCGTTGGCTTCTATCATATCCTTGTACTGCTCGCGCGAGTGCTTTGCGAACACGCCCGAGATGACGAACGTCTTGCCTTGGAGCCTGTCGGTGGTGGCTTGCGCCGAGCTGTCGACCTCCATACGTACCCCTGCTTCTTTGAGTCGGTTCACGATGGATATGTTGACCGGCTCGGCAAAGAACTCGCGGATTGCGCGGGCGGTGCGGGGGCCTATGTCGGGCACGACGGTAAGCTCCTCCTCGCTCATAGCCATGAGGCGGTCAATCGAGCCTACCGCGCGGGCGAGCTTCTTGCTGCCGGTCTCGCCCACAAAGGGTATTGACAGCGCATATAGCGACCGCTCGAACGGCACTTGCAGCGAGGCTTTGAGCCCGTCGAGTACACGCTGGGCCGAGCGTTCCTTGAAGCCCTCGACGTTGAGCAGCTTCTCTTCGGTGAGGCTGTAAAGGTCGGCGATGTCGCACACATAGCCCAGGTCGTAGAGCTTCTGCGCCACTTCCTCGCCTATGCCGTCGATGTCCATCATGTGACGCCCAACGAAATGTTCTATGCGGCCCACTATCTGTGGCGGGCAGCCGTATTTGTTGGGGCACACCCACGACGCCTCACCCTCGACGCGGATAAGCGGTGTGCCGCACGCCGGACAGTGGGTGACAAATTCCACCGGAGCGGCCTCGGGGACGCGCGCGTCAGTGTCGACACCGGTAATCTTGGGAATTATCTCACCCCCCTTTTCCACATAGAGCATATCGCCATGGTGGATGTCGAGTGTAGCCACGATATCAGCGTTGTGGAGTGACGCACGTTTCACTATGGTGCCCGACAACAGCACCGGGTCGAGGTTGGCCACGGGGGTTATTACGCCCATGCGCCCAACTTCAAACGATACAAAGCGCAGCTTAGTGAGCGCTCTCTCGGCGGGAAATTTGTAGGCTATGGCCCAGCGCGGGCTCTTGGCGGTGTAGCCGAGATTGAGCTGCTGGCGAAGCGAATTTATCTTGAACACAAGGCCGTCGGTGGCTACCGGGAGGGTGCGGCGTTCGGTGTCCCAGCGGTTGATGAATGTGTCGACCTCCTCGATTGAGCGGAGCAGCTGCATGTGCGGCGCCACCTTGAATCCCCAGCTGCGCGCCGCCATTAGATTGTCGTAGTGGTTGTCAGAGGGGAGATTGTCGCCGATGAGGTAATAGAACACAGCGTCGAGGCCTCGGCGTGCCACTTCGGCCGAGTTGAGGGTTTTCAGCGTGCCGGCTGCCGCGTTGCGCGGGTTGGCGAAGAGAGAGTCGCCGTTGGCCTCACGCTCGGCGTTGAGGCGGTCAAATGCTGCCCATGGGAGCAGAATCTCGCCGCGTATCTCGAAAGAGTCGGGTATGCCGGGCCCCTCTACTACCGCCGGAATAGAGCGGATAGTGAGCACGTTGTCGGTCACAATGTCGCCTCGGGTGCCGTCGCCGCGCGTTACGGCCCTTACCAGGCGCCCGTGCTCGTAGATGAGCGATATTGACGTGCCGTCGTATTTCAGCTCGCCAACAATCTCGAAGTCCTCACCCATGAGGCCATCGCGGCAACGCCCTACGAAGTCGTCGACCTCGCCAACGGAGTAGGTATTGGCGAGCGACAGCATGGGGTTGATGTGTTCGGCCTGCAAAAATCCTTTTGCGGCGAGGTCGCTGCCCACGCGATGGGTGGGCGACAGCGGGTCGTCAAGCTCCGGATGTGCTTTTTCGAGCTCTTCGAGCTCGTGCATCATCATGTCGAAATCGCGGTCGGAAATCTCGGGAGCGTTCTCGATGTAATATAGGCGGGTATGTCGGTCGAGCTCGCGGCGGAGCTCGGCCACACGTTGGGCGGGTGTCATGTCGGTTTAATAGAAAACGGGAGAGGGGGAAATGCCGCTCCCAACTGCAAAGTTAGCGCATTTTCCCCTCTCCCGCAAACGGTTTTTGTCATCCGTGCCGGTGCAGAAGGCGTGACGTGTCGAAATTCAGAAGCGGCTCACCGCTTGTCGAGATTGCCCTCGTAGAAGTTGACGAAGGCGCGGTTGACAAGACGCATGCCTCCGGGCGTGGGATAGTCGCCGGAGAAATACCAGTCGCCGGGGCAGGTGGGCACCGCCTCGTGAAGCCCTTCGAGGCTCTGGTAGATAATCTCTACGTCGGCTTTGACTTCGGCTGGCGTGAGCATGTCGGCAATCTTGGCCGATATTTCCTCGGGAGTGAACGGCTTGTAGACCGCCTTGACATGATTGACCTCCGAGGCGTTGCCTCCGGGGGCGAGGGATTCGAGGCAGCGGTGATAGGTCTCGTCGAGCACGCTCTGCATACCGCGCTCTTTAAGCAGCTCCACGGCGGCACGGAAAGCGATAAACTCGCCCATGCGCGACATGTCGATGCCGTAGCAGTCAGGGTAGCGCACCTGCGGCGCCGACGACACCACTACTATCTTGCGCGGATGCAGGCGGTCGAGGATGCGGAGTATGGAGTTACGCAGGGTGGTGCCGCGCACTATCGAGTCGTCGATAACGACGAGGGCGTCGACATCATTGGCCACACAGCCGTAGGTCACGTCGTAGACATGGGCGGCGAGGTCGTCGCGCGTGGAACCCTCGGATATGAAAGTGCGGAGCTTAATATCCTTTATGGCTATTTTCTCGATGCGCAGGCGACGATCCATTATGGTGTGTAGCCGGTCGGGGGTGAGGGTGCCGTCGGCCGACGCCTGAGCTATCAGTCCGCACTTCTCGTCGGCGAGCTGCTTTTCCAGCCCCTCGCACATGCCTATAAAAGCCACTTCGGCAGTGTTAGGGATGAACGAGAATACGGAGTGGTCGAGGTCGTGGTCCACGGCGTCGAGAATCTTTGGGATGAGCAGGCGTCCCAGCTCCTTGCGCTCGCGGTAGATGTCGGCGTCGGAGCCGCGCGAGAAATAGATGCGCTCAAACGAGCAGCGGCTGTTGGCCTTCGGTTCCAATATCTGCTCTATGCGGTAGGTGGCGTCGGGCTCCACGATGAGGGCGGCGCCGGGTTCAAGCTCCTTTACTGCCGAGAGTGGTACGTTGAATACTGTCTGTATCACCGGGCGCTCCGAGGCGAGGGCGATAATCTCGTCGTCGGCGTAATAAAACGCCGGGCGTATGCCGCGCGAGTCGCGTAGGGCGAACATGTCGCCCGAGCCGGTGTTGCCGCAGATGACGAAGCCGCCGTCCCACACCGGAGAGCATTCGCGGAGCACGCGGCTCATGTCGAGCCGCTTCTCTATGGTGTGGGTCAGGGCCGGCTCCGGCAGGGCGTAGCGGAACTGGCGGTACAGACGCTGATTCTCGTCGTCGAGAGCCGAGCCGAGCTGTTCGAGAATCATTATGGTGTCGGAGTAGATGCGCGGATGCTGGCCGCGCTCCACGATGCGGTTGAATATCTCGTCGACATTCGTCATGTTGAAGTTGCCGCAGAGCATGAGCGTGCGCGACGGCCAGTTGTTGCGGCGAAGGAAAGGATGCACGTAGCTTATGCCGCTCTTGCCGGTGGTGGAGTAGCGCAGATGACCCATGTAGAGCTGACCGATGAACGGCGCGTACATGTCGGCCTCCTGAGGTGTCATCTCGTCGAGGCGACATGCTTCGATCTTGGGCATTATGGCGTCGAAAATCTCGCGTATCGCTCCTGTGCCGAGGGCGCGTTCACGGTAGATGTATTCCGAGCCGGGAGGTGCCGTGAGCTTTACGACACCCACGCCGGCGCCTTCCTGTCCGCGGTTGTGCTGCTTCTCCATCATGAGATAGAGCTTCGACAGGCCGTAGGCATACGACCCGTATTTCTCCCGGTAGTATTCGAGAGGCTTTCTTAGGCGCAGCATCGCTACGCCACATTCATGTTTAAGAGGTTCCATAAAATGGTGTTAATGTGTGGAGAGAGGTGAGGAAAGGGGAGAACGACCTAATATCAATATCAGCGTATGAAGAGCAGCTCGCGGTATTTTGGCAGCGGCCATATCTCGTTGTCGACCATTAGCTCGAGCTTGTCGATGTTGTCGCGGATTGACTCCATGCGGGGTACCACGGTGTCGTGGTAGGCTATCGCTTTCTCGCGCTCGCTGTCGATACGGTTGGCTACGCGGCGCGCCTCGATCATCTCGGCGGTCTCGGTCTGTATTGCCTTGATGTGAGCGGCGATGCCCTCGATGGCCTCGATATCGGCGGCCGAGAGGTCGGCTGCTTTTTCGGTGGGGAATATGTCGCGAATCTTGGCCACCTTGTCGAGCAGCATCGACTGGTAGCGTGTGGCTACCGGCACGATGTGGTTGATGGCGAGGTCGCCGAGCACGCGGGCTTCAATCTGTATCTTCTTGGTATACATCTCCCACTTAACCTCGTTGCGGGCTTGGAGCTCAACCTCGTTGAACACTCCTGTCGACTTGAACATCTCGATTGTGTCGGGGCGGAGGTAGGCGTCGAAGATGAGGGGCACCGATGTCTCGCAGTCGAGGCCTCGGCGCTCGGCTTCGGCTTTCCACTCGTCGGAGTAGCCGTTGCCGTCGAAGTGGATAGGGGCCGATTCGCGTATGAGGGCCCGTATCTCCTGGAGCAGAGCGTGGCGGAGGGTCTCGCCGGCGGCGATGCGGCTCTCGACCTTGGCATGGAACTCGTCGAGCTGCTGTGCTACGGCGGCGTTGAGGGCAATCATGGCCGAGGCGCAGTTGGCGCTCGAACCTACGGCACGGAACTCGAAGCGGTTGCCTGTGAAGGCGAATGGCGATGTGCGGTTGCGGTCGGTGGCGTCGAGTATGATTTCCGGAATCTGGCTCACGCCCACGTTGATTTCTTCTTTCTGCGACAGGTTTTCGAGCTCGTCGTCAGTGCTGTTGGCGATATGGTCGAGAATCTTCGCAAGCTCAGTGCCGGTGAAGATGGAGATGATTGCGGGCGGAGCCTCGTTGGCGCCGAGACGGTGGGCGTTGGTAGCGCTGGCAATCGAGGCTTTGAGCAGCGCGTTGTGACGGTGTACGGCGTTCATCACGTTGACGGTAAAGGTGATGAACTGGAGATTCTCTTTCGGTGTCTTGCCGGGGGCGAAGAGCAGTGTGCCGGTGTCGGTGCCGAGGCTCCAGTTGTTGTGTTTGCCCGAGCCGTTGATGCCGGCAAACGGTTTTTCGTGGAGCAGGACGCGGAAGTGGTGTCGGCGCGCCACTTCGGTCATCAGCGACATGAGCAGCAGGTTGTGGTCGTTGGCAAGGTTTGTTTCCTCGAATATGGGTGCGAGCTCAAACTGGTTTGGCGCCACCTCGTTGTGGCGGGTCTTGGCGGGAATGCCGAGTTTGTGGCACTCGATTTCGAGGTCGAGCATGAATGCCTCTACGCGCGATGGTATCGAGCCGAAGTAGTGGTCTTCGAGCTGCTGGTTCTTGGCGCTCTCGTGGCCCATGAGGGTGCGGCCGGTGAGCATCAGGTCGGGACGTGCCGAGTAGAGGCTTTCGTCGACGAGGAAGTATTCCTGCTCCCATCCGAGATATGAGCGCACATGGTTGACTTCGGGATTGAAGTAGCGTGCCACGGCGGTGGCGGCGCGGTCTACGCTGTTGAGGGCGCGGAGAAGCGGGGTCTTGTAGTCGAGGCTCTCGCCGGTATAGGAGATGAACACCGTTGGTATGCAAAGTGTGCCTCCGAGTATGAACGCCGGCGATGATATATCCCATGCCGAGTAGCCGCGCGCCTCGAAAGTGTTGCGTATGCCGCCGTTGGGAAACGACGATGCGTCGGGTTCCTGCTGTACGAGCAGTTTGCCATTGAATTTCTCCACCACTCCGCCTTTGCCGTCGTGCTCGATAAACGAGTCGTGCTTTTCGGCGGTGCTTTCGGTAAGCGGCTGGAACCAGTGTGTGTAGTGGCGGGCGCCGTTGTCGATGGCCCATTTCTTCAAGCCTTCGGCCACGGAATCGGCGACTTCGCGGGGGAGTAGCTGCTTGTTGTCGATGGCAGAGGTGAGTGCCTCGAACGTGGCTGCGGGAAGGTATTCAAACATGCGCTGACGGTTGAACACCAGCTTGCCGAAATATTTTTCGGGGCTCTCCGACGGAATCTCTACTGGGTCGGCCTTGCGGTTGAAGGCTTCATCGACCACTTTGAATCTCAATGATGGCATAAACCGATGATTTGGTATATTGATGATAGTTGATTATTCTGGATACTTATTGTTTGTCGCGTGGGGTGGGGAGAGGGGTGGTAAAACGTTGGCGGGGGCGAGGCGCCGGGGGCGCCACGCCCCCGCCGGGGAATGGGTCAGTGTCAGTTGGCGCTGGTCGACGACGCGAGGTCGAGCCGCTTCAGGCGGTCGACGGCTTCGAGGGTGTCTTCGTAGCGCCCGAAGGCGGTGAGGCGGAAGTAGCCCTCGCCCGAGGGGCCGAATCCCACGCCCGGGGTGCCTACGATGTTGCACTCGTGGAGGAGCTTGTCAAAGAACTCCCATGAGCTCATGCCGCCCGGGGTCTTGATCCAGATATAGGGGGCGTTGATGCCGCCGTAGACTTCGAGGCCGGCTTCGGTGAGGCCGCGACGTAGCATGTCGGCGTTGCGCATGTAATAGGCTACGGTCTTCTCTATCTGGCGACGGCCTTCGGTGGTATAGAGACCTTCGGCGCCGCGCTGCACCACGTAGCTCGCGCCGTTGAACTTGGTGGTCTGGCGGCGGAGCCACAGGCGGTTGATGTCGACGGGGGTTCCGTCGGGTGCCGCGCCTTTGAGGGCCTTGGGCACTATGGTGTAGCCGAGACGCAGGCCGGTGAAGCCTGCTGTCTTGGAGAACGAGCGGAACTCAATCGCGCACTCCTTGGCGCCCTCGATTTCGTAGATTGAGTGGGGGACGTCGGGCTGGCAGATGTAGGCCTCGTAGGCTGAGTCGAAGAGTATGATTGCGCCGTGGCTGCGGGCGTAGTCAACCCACTCTTTGAGCTGCTCGCGGTTGAGGCTGGTGCCTGTGGGATTGTTGGGGTAGCAGAGGTAGATGAGGTCGGGGTCGCCTGTGGGAAGGGCGGGCACGAATCCGTTGTCGGCGGTGCAGGGGAGATATTCGATGTTGCTCCAATGGCCGTCGGGCAGATGTTCGCCGGCGCGGCCGGCCATTACGTTTGTGTCGACGTATACGGGGTATACCGGGTCGGTGACCGCCACTTTGCACGAGCGTGCGAAGATGTCGCCTATGTTGCCGGTGTCGCTCTTGGCGCCGTCGGAGATGAATATCTCGTCGTCATCGATGTCTATGCCGCGGCCGCGGTAGTCGGTGTCGGCGATAGCCTTGCGCAGGAAGTCGTAGCCTTGCTCGGGGCCGTAGCCGTGGAATGTCGATTCGCGGGCTTCGTCGTCGACACCGCGGTGTAGTCCCTGAATAGCAGCCTGGCACACGGGGCGCGTCACGTCGCCGATGCCCATGCGGATTACCGGGGCGTCGGGATTTTCTTTTCTGAATTGCTCTACCTTGCGCGCTATCTCGCTGAAAAGATACGACGCGGGTAGCTTAAGGAAATTATCGTTGACCTGAACCACTGTAGTTATTGTATGAGTGAAGGAGGGGTATTGTATTGTCGTAGGGGATATGTGTGTCAGCGGCGGAAGTAGACGCCGGAGGCCACTGTGGCGGCGGGGCCGGTCATCATCACGTGGCCGTCGCTCTCGCGCCATTCTATGTCGAGCGTGCCGCCAAGCAGGTGCAGACGTGCGTGGCGCCCGGTGCGTCCGGTGAGGGCCGCTGCCACAAGAGTGGCGCAGGCGCCGGTGCCGCAGGCGAGGGTCTCGCCCGAGCCGCGCTCCCACACGCGCATCTCTATGTCCTCGGGGCCGGTGACGCGCGCAAACTCCATGTTGGCTCGCTCCGGCCAGCAGGGGAGCGTCTCCATCTCGCGGCCGAGGACGTGGATGAGGTCGTCGGTAAGCTCGCCGTCGGTAAACACCACGCCGTGGGGGTTGCCCATCGACACTGCTGTCACCTCTACCGGGCCGCGCGATGTTGCCACGGCCTTATTAATAAAGGTGTCGTCGTCGCCCTGAGGCACGACAGGAATCTCGGCGCACAGCGTGCGGGGCTCGCCCATATCCACAGTCACGGTCTCGGCTTCGCCGTTGGCGCCGGGGTGGATGTCGAGTATCTTGATGCCACCGAGTGTCTCGACGGAAAAAACGGTGCGTCCGCCGGTGTAGCCGCTGTCGTAAACATATTTTCCGACGCAACGGATGCCGTTGCCGCACATCTGCGCCTCGGAGCCGTCGGCGTTGAACATTCTCATTCTGAAATCGGCTTTGTCGGAGAGGAGTATGAGGATAATGCCGTCGCCTCCCGCACCGAAGTGTCGGTCGCTCATCTCGCGGGCGAGCTCGGGAAGATTGTCGGGCGCGGGGGTTGCGGTGCAGTCGATGTATAGATAATCGTTGCCGGCACCGTGCATTTTGGTAAATGGTATGCGGATCACCTTATAGAAACTGTGTTATCGGCGTTGATGATTTATGTTTTAAGGTGCAAAGATATACATAATCCTCCGATTGGCCCAAAAAAAATGCAGATTCTTGCCTGTGGGGTGCACAGGGGGGTGCGACCGTGACCGGGGAATACGCAAAAATAAACAATTCACACAAAATTTTGCATTTGTTATAGAAAAAATTCCTATCTTTGCGCCTACTTTCCCCGAAAGTAACCGACTACCATACCCATGAAAACAACTCCACGGTGTAGTCCTTAGATTGAAAAATCGCGCTCGGTCGATAAATCGGTTTAGGTCAATACACTTCGGATTGCCACTTCATTACACATTTCACATTTGCACCTTACATATCTATTTATACCTATCATATGTCACAACAATTAGTCAAATTGGTTCTGGCTTCCTGCCTCGGCACAATTCCTGTATTGGGGGGGGTAAATGCTCAGACTACCAACACGATACAGGCGAATGAGGCCTGTACGGGTACTGTCGTAGACTCCACCGGTGAGCCTATCATCGGTGCATCGGTCATGGTTGTAGGCTCAAACAATGGCGCCGCAACCGACATAGACGGCAACTTCTCTCTGCGCAACGTTAAGCCCGGCGCAAAAATCCGAATCGCCAGCATAGGCTGCAAGCCAGTCGACGTGGTGTGGGACGGCAAGCCTATAACCGTAACTCTTCAAGACGATTCGCAAGTGCTCAACGAGGTGGTCGTGACCGCTCTCGGTATGAAGCGCGACAAAAAGGCTCTCGGTTATGCCGTGACAGAAGTCAAGGGCGAGGACCTCAACGCCAACATCATCAACCCCACCAACGCCCTCCAAGGTAAGGTGGCAGGTGTCGAAATCAACCAGTCGGACGGCGGTCTCTTCGGCACATCAAAGATTCAGATTCGCGGTGCTTCCACCCTCGGTTCCAACAACCAGCCTATCTATGTGGTCGACGGTATCATCCTCGACAATAGCGTGCATTCAAGCTCGGCCGACTGGAACAGCGACAGCAACGACTACGGTAACGAGCTCAAAAACCTCAACCCCGCCGACTTCGAGAGCATCTCGGTGCTGAAAGGCGCCGCCGCCACAGCCCTCTACGGTTCGCGCGGTCTTAACGGTGCCGTGGTCATCACCACCAAGAGCGGCAAGGGCATGAAGGGCTACGGCGTGACCGTATCGCAGACCTTCGGTTTCGACAAGATGACCAACGCCCCCTCGTTCCAGAATGAATACGGCCCCGGTTACCTTTCTGGCTATTGCTCGTGGGCCGAAAGTATCTACGACAACACCGCCTTCATCGTCAACTCCGAAGGCAATAACTCCGTCAAGGAGCTTATGGAAGGCGCCTACTTCGGCTGGGGTCCTAAATTCGACGGCAGCATGGTAGAGTATGTCGACGGCAGCTATCGTCCCTACGTAGCTCTCAACAACAACTACTACGACTTCTATCGCACCGGCTTCAACTCCACTACCAATGCGTCTATCCAGGGCGGTAACGACAAGACCAACTTCTACCTCTCCATGGGCTACAAGTATGCCGAAGGTCTTGTGACACGCAACGATTTCACGCGTTTCAACGTACTCCTCAAAGCATCGCATCAGCTCAGCAAACGCGTGCTCATCGAGGGTGGCGTCAACTTCTCCAACTCCAACCCCCGCAACGCTGCCGGCAACTACGGCGAGCTCTTCTCCGACGGCACATTCGCCCGCAACTACGACGTGAACTTCTTCAAGGACAAGTATCAGGCGGCTCACGGCGGTGTGGTAAGCACCAGCTACGGTGACGAGTACGGCAATGTGCCCGGCATGGGTATCTTCTGGCAGCTCAACAAGAACACCACCGACCAGAAAGAAACAGTGGTGCGCCCGAATGTGAAACTCACCGTCGACATTCTCGACTGGCTCAAATTCATCGCCGAGGGCAGCTTCAACTACTACTACGTGCGCTCTGAAACAAAACAGCCCGGTTCGGGTTACGCAGGCGAGGGCGGCTACTATGGTCTCAACCAGACCACCAAGGAGCAGACCAACCTCAACGTCAACCTCAACGCCAACAAGAACTTCGAGGACTGGGAAGTGCACGGCATGCTCCGCTACGAGTACTTCAACTCCTACATGCAGTACATGGGCATGAACACCAACGGCGGCCTCATCGCCTACAACAAGTTCTTCATCAACAACTCTGTCAACACTCCGACTTACAGCGGCTACATCAGCGGCAAGAAGCGCATGGCTTCGGTAGCCGGCATGGTGGGCGCAAGCTGGAAGGACCAGATATTCCTTGATGTCACCGGCCGTAACGACTGGTCGTCGTCGCTCGTATACGCCGACGGTCACGGCACTTACTCCTACTTCTATCCCTCGATTTCGGGTTCGTGGCTCATCACCAACACATTCCGCAACCTCCCCGAATGGATTACCTTCGGTAAGGTGCGCGCTTCGTGGGCACAGGTAGGTAACGACACCGACCCCTACAAGGTCAACACCGCCTACATCCTCAACTCGGGTCTTGTGGGCTCCGACCGTGTGGCAGGCGCCGAGCTCTCCAACACCGTTTACGACAACGCCCTCAAACCCGAACGCAAGAACTCGTGGGAGGTAGGTCTCGACTGGCGCTTTATCAACAACCGCATCGGCATCGACTTCACATACTATAAGGAGAACACCAAGGACCAGATTATGCAGATTTCCGTTCCTTCCGTTTCGGGTATCACCAGCCAGTATGTAAACGCCGGTAACATCCAGAACCAGGGTGTCGAACTCGCAATCAACGCCACTCCGTTTGAGAACCGTGACTGGCAGTGGACTCTGGGCTTCACCTACACCCGTAACCGCTCGAAGATTATCTCGCTCCACGAGAATGTGGCCGACTACATCAAGCTCTCCGGCGACCCCGACTACGGTAACTTCCGTATCGGCTCGGTAGCACAGGTGGGTGGCGCCTACGGTCTTCTCCTCTCCGACTCGATGCCCGAAGTTGACGAAGAGTCGGGTCTCGTATGCCTCCGCTGGAACGACGGCCACAAGGGTGCAGCCATGCTCCGCTCCGGCAAGATGCAGGAAGTGGGCGACATCAACCCCAAATTCATGGGCTCGTTCAGCACCGGTCTCCGCTGGAAAGACCTCTCTCTCAATGTGTCGCTCGACGGTCGCTTCGGTGGCTATGTAGCATCTTACAACGGCCGTTACGGTACTGCCTACGGTTTCTCCGGTACTTCTATGGCCTATCGTGACGAAGCCCACGGCGGCGTGACCTATGTATCGCGCTGGGACAACAAGACCTATCACGACGGTGTAGTGCCCGACGGTATCTTCCCCGCAGGCACCAACATCATGCAGACCGACGGCTCGTACTACGTAGTTGGTTCAGGCCAGTATTCGTCGGGTGAGACATATAAGGAGCTCATGGAGAAGGGCGTCATCGACCCCACCCACGCCAACGTATGGCACTACCGCAACAACCAGTGGATCAACACAAGCACCAACTGGGGTGTCATCACTCCCGAGACCTTACACAAGCTCAACTATATCGCCCTCCGCGAGATTTCGGTGTCGTACTCGCTTCCCTCCAACTGGGCAAGCAAAATCGGCGCCCGTGCTCTCCGCGTGTCGGCTACCGGCCACAACCTCGGCTATCTCCTCAACTCGCTCCCCAACAACGAGAACCCCGAGTCGGTGCGCTCTACCGTAGGTCACGAGTTCCGTATCCGTAACTACGACGGTGTGACTTCGAGCTACACTTTCACTATCAATGCTACCTTCTAATCTTTAAGTCGCATATCCATCATGAAACTCTATAAATATCTGGCAGCGGCTATGGCCGGCGGACTCGTATTCTCCGCGACAAGCTGTCGCGACGAGTTCACCGAGATAAATCAGGACCCCTCGTCGATTTCCGTAGCTTCTCCCCAACAGCTCTTCACCCAGGCCATCTATGAGTGGCAGCCTTGCAGCTACGGCATATGGTTCTCGTTTGCACACCGCGCCGCCGTGCAGACCGGCCTGTCCATCACTACCGGCGGTGTTACGCAGGACCTGCTCGAAGCCACCGCTCCCCGCCAGGGCTTCCAGGTAATCAACGTTCTCGGCTACAAGTACGCTCTCGAAAACGAGCTTGCTGCCATGGGCGAGGATGAAGCCTCCAAGTATAAGAACATTCAGGCTGCGCTCGACGTGCTGATTGTGTATCTCGGCATCTTCGACTCCGACGACTCCGGCGACATACCCTTCACCGAAGCCGCCCAGGCCCGCTTCGGCGGCACTCTCACTCCGAAGTATGACCGCGTGGAGGACCTCTACACTCTCTGGATCGAATGGCTCGACAACGCCATAGCCGGTTTCCAGAACAACACCAACCAGACAGGTCTTAGCAAGAACGACCTCGTGTTTGGCAGCGACTGGTCGAAGTGGGCCAAGTGGGCCAACTCGCTCAAGCTCAAAATTGCCGCCCGACTTATCCACCGCGACTTCAATCGTGCGAAGACTATCGCCCAACAGGTGGTGGCCGCTCCCTGCGGCTACATGAACTCGCTCAGCGACGACGTGATGTTCAACAAGGCTACCGAGACTATCACCACCGGCAGCGGCTCAAAGCTCGACCGCGGCGATATTGCCTACAATACCACAAACACCACCGTGGCTTACAGCGGCATGGCTCCCACCAAGCAGCTCGTGGAGTTCCTGCTGGAGAATGAAGACCCCCGCGTGCGCTTCTTCTACACCAAGAACAGCTTCAACTCCGAGGTTGTGCGCTGGTTTATCGAGAACAATCGTAAATCTGACCTCCCCTGGTATGTGCTCGACAATGTAGAGACCCAGATCGTAGACGGCAAAGAGACTTTCAAGGCCTGGAAGGGCAAGGGCGAACCTTGGGTGCGCTACTACGGTATCCCCACCGAATACAACGCTCCCAGCGATCAGACCGACTACTACCGCCAGTATTTCCATCTTGGCGACTATCAGCGCGAAATCCCCGGCAACAAGAGCTACGGCGGCGTGTCGCGTTACAGCGAATACATGCTCCAAGGCCGCTACTCGTTTACTCTCCCCACCGCGCCTGAATCCGACGTAGTGGTTACCCGCACCGAACCCCGTCCCTGGTACGGCCTGTACATGACTTCGGCTGAGGTCAACCTCTATCTCGCCGAGTTTGCCCTCTACGGTGCCGTAAGCGGCGACGCCAACACCTACTTCCAGCGCGGTATCCGCCTCTCTGTCGAGGCTTACGACAATCTCGCCGAAAAGAATCAGATTCCTTATTACAGTGAGACTTACGGTTACGACCCGCATGAGGCTACCATCGCTCTCAAGGACGGCGAAATCGAGGCTATGCTTGCTCACCCCGCCTATCAGTTGACCGGCAACAAGGCCGAGGACCTCGAGAAGGTGTTCCTCCAGCAGGAAATCAACTTCTCCTACTTCCCCAAGGATCTCTTCGTGACCGGTCGTCGCTCGGGTGTGCCCTCGTTCAACTCCACTCTGCTCCCCCGCGTCGATTACTCGGCCAACAACTTCCCCGCTTCGGCGTTCGGACGTCGTTCGTCGCTCGGCGTAATCAGCCCCACCGACCTCATGAAGGATCAGCTCCAGGCTTCTTACAGCACTCAGGGCTTCACAGCCGGCGCTGTTGACGGAGCTACTCTCAACCGTGAGCGTGTATGGCAGGATGAAGGTGCTCCTCAGTGGGGTGATGGTCCTAATGTTATGTAATTCCTCTTCTTAATCATGCTTAGTTATTGTTATTAATAAATAGGTAACATTAGCGGGAGGCCGTGCCCTTGGGGGGTACGGCCTCTTATTTTTTTGCGGACGGCTCGGATGATTCTGACTGACTGACTGACTGACTGACTGACTGACTGACTGACTGACTGACTGCGGCGAGCAATCCTCAGGCTAAGGCGTGGGGGTGGCTCGCGTTTTAGCTGGCGCCAAAACCGGTGTGTTTTTTGAGTTGGCGTGGTAATATAGCAATGGCGTCCGGCAGGGATGCCGGGCGCCATCGGTAGAGGGTCGATGTAATCGTTAAGCGCGGAGCTCTGCGAGCTCTTTACTTGCGGATACCAAGCTCTTTCTTAGCGATGAGAGCGCGGTAGCGGTTGATGTCTTTCCTCATGAGATAGTCAAGGAGGCGACGACGCTTACCTACGAGTGCTTTAAGAGCGCGAGCGGTGGTATAATCTTTGTGATTTGACTTCAGGTGCTGAGTCAAATGAGCAATACGGACTGAGAATAATGCTATCTGAGCTTCGGGTGAGCCAGTATCAGTCTTGCCCTTACCGTATTTCTCAAAGATTCCGGTCTTTTCTTCAGAATTAAGATACATTCTTTCGGAAGTGATTGTTAATGATGATTATTATATAGTGGATTGTTATTTCCGGGTGCAAAGGTAATGCTTTTTTGCGACAATGCCAAATTAAAAATTGATAGTGAATGTGGTGAGTGAGGTGGTGTCGTCGGTGCGGAGGCTGAAAGTGGCGTTGTGGGAGTGGAGTATTTCAGACACGAGCATAAGTCCGAGGCCGTGGCCGGAGGGCTTTGTGGAGAAAAACGGAGTGAAGAGTCGCCCTGCCGCCGCCGGGTCGATGCCGGCTCCGCTGTCGGTCACGGCGATGCTTCCCGGAGCGGTGGCGACGGCCACGGTGCCGTGGCCTGCTATGCTCTCTATGGCGTTGCGCACTATGTTGACCATGACGCGCTCCAACATGGCCCTGTCGGCGGCGATGACGCCGGCATCGGGGTCGAGCGAGGCGGTGAAGGCAATCTTTTCCGATGCCATGCGAGAGAGCATGGGCATCATCTCCTCGACAAAGGCGTTGAGGTCGACAGGTTCCTTTTCGGGGGCGGGGAGCTTGACAATCTCGGCGTAGCGGCTCACGAACTGCGATAGCGCCGAGCAGCTGCCGTGACAGCTCGCGAGTGTGGCGGTGATGTCGCGGTCGTCGGCGTGCATCATGCCTATCGTCTCCATTACCGACATTACGCTCGACAGAGTGTTGTTGGTTTCGTGGCCTATGGTGCGCACGATGCGGCTGTAAAGTTCGCGCTCGGCCTGGCGTATCTCGTCGGTGAGTTGCTCCACGAGTATGAACGGTCGGCGGAATCCGCAGTCCATAAACCACAGGCGTGAGATGCGGAACACGCTCGACGAGCCGAGGCGCAGCGTGGCCGACTCCTCCTCGGCCAATGCGGCTATCGCAGCATCGAGTTCGGGGGAGCTGAACGAGCGGTAGGCGGTGTTGGAGCTTTGTGGCACTCCGTCGAAGTCGCATATCGCTATGCCCATGGGCGACGCGTCGATGAGCTGCTGCAAGAATTTGTTGCGCTCCTCATTTTTGAGACGCTCGTCGTGGAGGGCCTGCATGAGCCGGTTGAAAAACCGGGCTATGCGGTCGGCGTCGGGCTGCCCCACTGCACGCAGGCGGCTGCTGTAGTCCTGCGATTGCAGCAGGTAGATGCCGTTTTGCACGGCGTTGAGCGGCTTTACCACGGCCCACACCGTGACGATGAACGCCACCGCGCCGGCCGCGCCCGCCACGGCAATCCATATCTTTGGCCCGTCGAGCAGGGCGAGGGCAAGGATTGCGGCGAGGGCCACGGCGAGCGCGGTCAGCGAGAAGCGGTAGAGCATCATACAGGAATACCGTATTTGCTAATGCGGCGGTAGAGCGACTGGCGGGTGATGCCCAGCTCGTCGGCCGCGAGCGACTGGTTGTAGTTGTTGCGCCGCAGAGCGTCGATTATGGCCTGCCGCTCCATTTCTTCGAGGGTGGGTGGGGCAGCCGGCGTGTTTTTGCTTCCTATGACCTTGCGGACTTTTGCCATGAGGTCGCGGTTGCTCCACGGCTTGGTGACGAAATCGGCGGCTCCATGAGCCATACCCTCCACGGCGAGAGCTATTGTGCCCCAGGCCGAGATGAGTATCACCGGCGTGTCGGGGCAGAACACCTTGATTTTGCGCAGCAGCTCTATGCCGTCGCGCCCCGTGGTGGAGAGCGACAGGTTCATGTCGAGCATCACGAGCTGAGGCTCGCGGTTGCGCACCACCTCTATGGCGTCGGCGGCGTTGCCCACCGCCTCGCTGTCGAATCCGGCCTGCTTGAAGAGGAGCGACAGGCTCATCCTTACTGCCTGGTCGTCGTCGATAATCAGTATCATAGTGGTGCAAAGTTAAGTGTTTTGACGGTCAGAAGCAAGTGTGCCGTGGCAAAGGTCACTCATCGTGGAGCGCGTCGGACGGCTGAATTTTCATGGCGTTGCGCGCCGGGAACCACACGCCTACCAGTATCATCACAGCCATGAGCAGCACCGACAAGGCAAACGACGGCCAGCACATCTGTCGGTTCAATTCCTGTCCGATGTTCAGCTTGCCGATAGCGAGATAGGCCAGCGGCAGGTCTATGATGGCCGCAACAAGCAGTATTGTCAGACCTTCGGAGAAGAGGCGGCGGTATATGTTGCCGTCGGTAGCGCCGTTGACTTTGCGTATAGCTATCTCCGAGCGGCGCTGACGGGTACGGAACCAGAACGTGCCGATGAATCCGAGAAACACAATCACCAGGAGGAAGACGCTGCCGCTAACGGCTGTGCGTACTTTGTCCCAGTAACTATGCTGGGCCGAGCGGCGGGTCGCTTCGAGCGATGTGATGTCGTAGACAAGCACGTTTCCGACATGCAGGTCCGACGGTTTGAGCGATTCAAGGAACTGCTGAGGGCTGACCCCCTCCTTGACCCGCATGGCGATGTTCGAGGGGAATCCGTTGGCGGGATAATCGAGCAGCATGATGACGTTGCCTGCTCTCTGAGGCTCGAAATCGTTGCGGCGGAAAGGCTTGATGATGGCGCCTATCGACAAGACATTCGAGCTGTCGGCCGTATGTATCGCGTCCTTGCCGCGGTAGCTTTCGCTTATGTCTTTGATCTTTTCGTTGCGTGATATGATGACTTTGTGGTTTTGGAGCAGCCTGACGAGATCTTCGGTCGACTCGCCGTCGACACCTTCGATTCTAAGCACTCTAAGCATTTCGGGAGTCATCCAGCGCGCGTTGAAGGAATAATATGGCGTCACGGTATCGCCTGGTAGCATGCAGGCGCCTCCATAGTAAGTAAAATTGTAGGGAAGGGCGTTGATGCCATAGCCGGCTTCCTCGACATACGGGTTGGCGCGCAATGTCGAGATTATAAGATTGAGGTCGTCGGCATCCGTATGTCCTTCGGGTTGCTGCACAAAGGCCGACGACGATTCGTTGATGTACTTGATGCTTCCGTAATATACGTTGTGGTAGTCGAAAGCGTTGTCGGATGAGTATGTGTCACGGATATCGACAAGCTGCCATGAAAAGAACCATAGCACGAGCCCGACAATGATGAGCTGGATGCAGAGCCACAGGTTGCTGCGCCACTCCGTGGCCATTTGTGAGAATAAGTGTCGTTTCATATTGATCAGGCGTTACATGCCGAGATGGCGTCGATTGGTGATACGCGCGAAGCCCTCCATGCGGGCACCGACGCGCTAATGATGTTGAGTATTAGGCAAGCGAGGAAAGCCATCCCTATCATGCGCCAGTTGAGAAGCATTCCTGCCGAGATGTGGTATTCGGAATATACGGGCGAGAAAATGCCTTTGCTCGACAGTACGATGTCGGGGTTGAGCACTGCCACCATTATGGCGAGGATAATGCCGATGATGCCTCCCGCAAGGGTCACTAACAAGTTTTCCCACAGCACGTCGGTGATGATGCGGCCTCGTGTGCAGCCGTAGGCGCGGCGGATGCCGAACTCGCCCACACGCTGACGCAGACGGCTGTTGAGCATGCTGCTGAGGTTGATAGCAGGTACAAGCAGCAGTATGATGTAGGTCAGGAGCTGCTTGCGACGGGCTTCTCTGGTGTCGGGAGTGGTGTTGGACCAAATAGTATCGGAGCTATATTGCTCGTGATCGTAAGGTTGGCCGTGGTACACGTATCGGGTGCTGTCGGGGAGGAGGCGGGTGTTTTCAGTGGCATAGCGGCCTTCGACCTGAGCGCGCAGTGCTTCGATGCCGGTGCCCTGCTCGGGCAACATCGCCACCATGATTCCGCAGTTTTTGCTCAGCAGGGTGTCGGCGTGGTTGAGCGGCAGATACACTTCCGCATAGCATATCGATGCGAGCGGCGACACGTCTTTCACTACGCCTACCACCGTCTGCGGTTCGAGGTTGTAGGTAAATGTCATACCGGCGGCCTTGGCGGTGCCAAACAGCTTCCGGGCGAGGCTCTCGGTGAGTACCACCGAATTGCTCGCCGACTGTGTCTCGTTTTCGTTAAACAGGCGTCCGTCGACAAGTGTGTGATTGAACAGCTTCCAGTAGTTGCTGTCGACGCGGCGGCTTTCGGCGTCAATTGCGGATGTGCGGTCGGAGCCGGCAAAGCCGGGCGAGGTGTTCTGTTCGAGCCATGCCTGCTTCTCTACGCCTTGGAGATTGTCGTAAAACAGCCGTGCCTGTTCGAAGCCGAGATAACTTGACATTGAATAGTCGGGCGCGTTGAGTTCGTAGTTCATGCCGTAGACAAGGCGTCCGCGGTTGCCCTCGGGCGGAAACGGCACATATTTTATCTGCTCTCCCATCAGCACTGTCATGAACAGGAACATCGAGAGAGTGGTGCCAAGCAAAGTGACCCACGCTATCACCGGCTGGCTCCGCAGGTCGCGGTAAATCTGGATTATCTTGGTTTTCATTGTCGGGAGAACGGGTTAAGAGATGATACGGCCGTCGAAGAAGCGGATTATTCGGTCGGTCTTGCGCGCCTGAGCCTCATTGTGTGTCACCATTACTATTGTGTGTCCGTCCTCTTTGTTGAGCTTGTGGAGGAGGTTCATAACCTCTTCGCCCATGGTGGAGTCAAGGTTGCCGGTGGGCTCGTCGGCGAGGATTATCGAGGGTCGCCCAACAATGGCGCGGGCTATGGCCACTCGCTGGCACTGGCCGCCTGAGAGTTGTGTCGGATAGTGACGTATGCGGTGGCTCATTCCGAGGTGTTCGAGTGTCTCGTGTACGCGGCGGGAGCGTTCGGAGTGTCCCATGCTGCGGTAGGTGAGGGGCATTTCTACGTTGGCATACACGTTTAGGGTAGGGATAAGATGGAAGCTCTGGAACACAAAGCCGAGATTGGCGTTGCGGAATGCTGCTATTGCAGTGTCGCCGAGGCTACTGCAATCGGTGTCCATTAGTTCTACCTTGCCCGATGTGGGTTTGTCGAGGAGGCCGATGATGTTGAGAAGCGTGGACTTGCCGCAGCCCGAGGGGCCCATGATGCTCACGAACTCGCCCTGTTCTACGGTGAGGTTGACATTTTCGAGCGCTGTGGTCTCGATTTCTTTCGTGCGGTAGACTTTGCCTACGCTGCTGATTTTGATTATAGGCATGATGCGGTGTATGAAGAATTACGGATTTCAGTTTTCACGGATTGTGAGTGTGTTGCGGTCGTCGTAGTTAGACATGTCGCTCACTACTATTTTGTCGCCCGGAGCGAGGCCTGAAAGGACCTCAACCATTCGGCGGTTGCTGTCGCCGAGGCGTACCTTACGCTTTTTGAGAGAGTTGTCGTCTTCGAGTACAAACAGCTCGTATTCGCCGGCACCTTTATAATAGACACCGTTGGCCATCATCAGGGCGCCGTCTTTGAAGCCCTCGTTGATGTCGAGGTCAACTCGGCGTCCCGAGCGGAGATGTGGGTCGGAGGGGTTGGATGGCATCACCACTATGGATATGGATCCGCCCTGTGCCTGAGGGTTGATGTTGGTTAGGGTGCCTTCGAGTTCGGTGCTTCCGATGCGTATGCTCACGTCGGAGCCAGCATTGATGCGTGAAGCCGACAGCTCAGCGATCTCTCCCTCGATACGGTAGCGGGTGAGGTCGGCCACCACGGCAAGCTTTTCTCCGGCGCTCACGTTGCGGCCTATCTCGGTGTTGATATATGTTAGGATACCGGAGTAGGGGGCGGGTATGCGTCCTTCGGTGAGCGTGCGCTCCATCAGGCGTATATCCTTGTCGAAGCTTTCCACGCCGAGAGTCTCGATGCGATGTGCTGCCTCGGTGCGGAGTCGTTCGTTGGCGAGGCGCTGACGCATATGGTTCAGTTCGAGCGAAGCGGTGAGGCGAGCCGACTCGGCCTGGCGCACGCGGTCGCCTGTGCCTGAACCGAGACTGTCGAGGCGCCGTTCGTTGTCCACCTCTATTGCAAGCTGCTTGAGCTCCATTTCCTTGACTTGAATCTGGAGTTCGAGCTCGTTGAGGCCGGTGCTGCTGTTGAGTTCCAGCTGCCGCAGCGACTCGCGCTTGATCTGTTGGTCATTGAGCATCTTTTCGTATTCGGTGCGCACGCTTTCGAGGTCGAGCTCGATGAGGGGTTCGCCGGCGGTGACGCTGTCGCCCGGCTGACGGTAGACCTTTACTATGCGCGACGACACAGGCGAGGTGAGTATCTGCTCGCTGAGCGGCACCACCCTGCCTGTGGCCGGAATGGCTACGGTGAGATTGCCCGTCTGCACCTCGGAGAAGCGCAGGTCGCTTATGTTTACCGACGGGCTTATCGACGTCATGGCTATCACTACGCCCACAATCACTACCGCGGCTCCGATTATGTAGGGGGCGGCTTTGCGCAGCGTGGCGAGTCTTTGCTCTTTAAGAGAAATCTGTCTGTCCATGTTGCAAAACTATGATATTTTCTGTGTCGAGTCAACTGTGTTTGATAATCAATATGTTATGAAGGCGAAAATGTACGATTCCGTACATTGGCACTCCGTAGAGAGCTGAGGGTGTAACAACCGGGCAATAATTTTAACAATCATTAATTTGTCTTAGTGTTTAGTCAGTTAATTGTGATGTAATTTTGCAGCGTGAAAGGTCGATGAGACAGTCGAGCACTTTCACTCTCCGGGCCAACCCCGGTGACACGTTATTCAGATAGTGATAAGTTAAAGTGATAGATTGATTGATAGATTGATATAAGCAATAAGCCGGAGCGTCGATGTGAAATCGTCCGCTCCGGCTTGCTTATTTTATGCAGGCTTGTTTATGTATCCCCTCCGGCTTGCTTTTTTACTCATGTCGGGGCGGTGTCATTGTCAAAAAATACCTAACTTTGTAAATAAGGTGTGTCGTGACCGAACCGATACCGACATATCCCTATCCGCATTTATTTCGCATTTATTTATTGACGACATGGAGAAATGGACCACGCTTGAAAGCGAATATCTGATACGGCGTCCGTGGCTTACGGCGCGCCGCGACAAGCTGATGATGCCCAACGGGCATATCCACCCCGAGTATTATGTGCTCGAATACCCCACCTGGGTCAATGTCATCGCCATTGACACCGAGGGGCGCTTCGTCATGGTGGAGCAGTATCGCCACGGCCTCGACGACATTTTTACCGAACTCGTGGCGGGAGTAGCCGAAGAAGGGGAGACCCCGGAGCAGGCCGCGCGCCGGGAGCTTGAAGAGGAGACCGGCTACACCGGAGGTGAGTGGACGCTCAATACCGTATTGTCGGCCAATCCCGGCAGCCAGAACAATCTTAGTTACAGCTTTATCGCCCGCGGCGTGAAGCCGTCGGGACGCCGACATCTCGACGACACCGAAGATGTTGCCGTGAGGCTTATGTCGCGCGACGAGGTGTTTGACCTCATCAGCACCGACACCATGAAGCAGGCGCTCATGGCAGCCCCGCTGTGGAAATTTTTTTACGAGGAGATGAAAAAAAGTTGATGAGGAGTGTAACAAAGGGTGCGGCACATCCGTCATAAGGGTGTATGGACCTTGATGTCTTCAACTCTCTTGCCGCACGAATGCGTCCCGCAATCAGGGCCGCTGCTGCCCGATGGCTTGCCGATGCACCGCGGGGCTGTGACGCTCCCGACGATATAGTGCAGGACACGCTTCTCAGGCTGTGGACCCTGCGCGACCGTCTTGACGGTTACCGCTCTCCCGACGCCGTGGTCATGGTCACGGCACGACACGTGGCTCTTGACGCCATACGTCGCATCGGAGCGCGCCCGTCGCAGGCTCTGGAAGAGGGGCTGTCGGCTCTCGACGACGCTCCCGCAGCCGATGATATGCTCGACACGTCGCTCGCCGAACAGCTCGCGTCGCTGCTTCTGGGCCGTCTTCCCGATCGCCAGGCGCTTGTCGTGAAGATGCGCCACGCCGACGGGCTCGAATTCGACGAGATAGCGGCGATGACAGGCATGAGCGAAGGCAATGTTCGTACACTCCTTTCCCGTGGCCGCGCGCGGCTCAGAGAACTGTATCTCAACTCCACCAACGAAGCAATATGAAAACTGACAATACACATATATTACGACCGCTTGCCGACGACGATGCACGTCGCCTGTTGGAGCGCTTCGACGAGGGGCTTACCTCGGTCGACGAGGAGCGGGACCTATATGCATATTTCCGTCGCGCCGCCCTGCCGGCCGACCTCGAACCTATGCGTGGACTCATGGCGTGGTATGAGGGTGGATGCGTGGGCGAGCCGGCTAAGACGGAGTCAGCGGCACGCCCCTCGCGCCTCCGCAAGATGCGCTCAGGGCTGCTTGGAGCGGCGGCGTCGGCCGCAGTGCTTATCGGGATTGGCGTCACGGCGCTCTCGCTCGGCCACAAGGAGAGCGACGACAGCTTCGCCACTCTCTACGCCGGCAGCTACGTGATACGCGACGGCAAGAAAATCACCGACCCGGAGCTGATACGCGACGAGATACTTCGCGCCGAGGCTATCGCCGAAAGCCTTGCGTCGATAGGCAGCGACTATGATGACCCCGACCGGCTTGTAGCCGAAGCCGTGCGCAACGCCTACCCGACAAATCCCTATGCAGCCCAATTAATAATCAATCTCCTTGAAGACCGTTAATAATCACATTCACAGCTATGCTTAAATTCCGACATATCGCAACCATGCTCGTCATCATGCTGATGACGGCAGTATCGGCTTCGGCCCAAAAGAACATTGAAGCCGCTCTGGCGGCTCTGACGAAGAAATATCCCGATGCCCGCATCACTTACAGCGAGTACCGCACCCCTAAAACCCATAAGCTGGAACGTGTGACCCAAGTAATATCCATGAGTGATCAGGATGAGTACAACAAGCTGCTCCGCGCTCTGGAAGCCGACGCCGCCGAGTCGGTACGTTTTACAAAAGTCACAGGGGTCGTTACAGTTAAGTTTGAGGATGACGGCAAGGTATCCACCTACTCGCTCCTCAAATCCGCAACGGGACCCATCGCCGGCCAGACGTCAAATAAAAAGCACGGCGACTGGATGCTAAGCATCACAATCCGCAACGAAGACGACTGAATCGCCGCCTCTCTCCGACAACTATTTCCCTCTCAACCTCTTTTCTTTCATAACATTGTTAATGACAGACTTTTCATAATTATCAGTTAGACAAACGCCGGCCGCAGCAAGCAATCGCGGTCAAAGAAATTGTCGGTCCCGGACGTGCCTGTGAAGGTTGGCCCGGGACCTTTTCATAAAAAGTGGGGGCCGGAGGGGAGGGAATACCATTTTTGTGGCTAAATTTGCAGAAAATAACCTTAATGACCATACCGGAATATGTATTTGTTAGGATATGATATAGGCACCTCGTCGGTGAAAGTGGCTATCGTCGACGGCGCCACCGGCAGTTGTGTGGCCTCCGACTTCTATCCCAGGAACGAGGCACCGATAAAGTCGCTTAAAGCCGGCTGGGCTGAGCAGAACCCCGACGACTGGATGGAATATCTTGTCGAGGCAACACGCGGAGCTCTCGCCAAGACCGACATAGACCCCGCCGACATCAAGGCGATAGGATTTTCATACCAGATGCACGGCCTTGTCGCCATCGACAGGGAGGGCCGCGTGCTCCGCGACTCAATAATATGGTGTGATTCGCGCGGAGTGCCCTATGGCGAGCAGGCGGCCGACGCGCTCGGCCACGAGGAGTGTCTGAAACATATACTCAATCTGCCCGGCAACTTCACGGCTACCAAGCTCGCGTGGGTCAAGGAAAACGAGCCGCAGCTGTTTGAGAGAATCTACAAGGTGATGCTTCCCGCCGATTACATAGCTTATCGCCTCACGGGCTGTATCACGACCAATCCGGAGGGGCTTTCAGAGTATATGCTGTGGGATTTCAGCATCGACACCCCGGCGCGCTTCCTCATGGACTATTTCGGCTTCCCCGCCGACATATTCCCCGACGTAACCCCCTCGTTTGGCATCCAGGGACGGCTCACGGCCGAGGCGGCGTCGATTTTCGGCCTGGCCGAGGGTACGCCGATAACCTACCGTGCCGGCGACCAGCCCAACAACGCGTTATCGCTTAACGTCTTCGAGCCTGGCGAAGTGGCGTCCACCGCCGGAACGTCGGGAGTGGTCTACGGCATCAACGGCACGGTTGACTACGACCCGCGGTCGCGTGTCAACAACTTCGCCCACGTCAACCATAGTCCCGGCCACACGCGCATAGGCGTCATGACCTGTATCAACGGCACCGGCATACTCAATTCGTGGATTCGACGCAACATAGCCCCGGACCTGTCGTATCAGGCCATGAACGGGCTTGCCGCCGAGGTGCCTGTCGGAAGCGCCGGTGTCACAGTCTTGCCATTTGGCAACGGCGCGGAGCGTGTGCTCGAAAACCGTACCGTGGGCTGCTCGATGCACGGTATAAACTTCAATCTCCATGACCGACGCCACATACTCCGCGCGTCTCAGGAGGGCATCGTGTTCTCGTTTATGTACGGCATGGAGATAATGAAGAGCATAGGCATGCAGATTGACACTATTCATGCCGGCAACGCCAACATGTTCCTAAGCCCCGTGTTCCGAGAGACACTTGCAGGTGTGTCGGGCGCCGTAATCCGTCTGGTAGATACCGACGGAGCTGCGGGCGCAGCCAAGGGCGCCGGCATAGGCATAGGTTACTACAAGGATAATAAAGAGGCGTTCGCGTCGCTCGCCACGATAGCCGAGATAGCTCCGGCAGCCGACCGCGCTCCCTATCTCGAAGCATACGCCCGCTGGAAGTCGATACTCGAACGCGAACTCCGATAATCGTTCTTATCCTAACAGGGATATATCATAAGCCGGACTGACCTGCACGTAGGTGTGCGGTGAGTCCGGCTTATGATGTCGTTGTGGTGCGTCCTTACCGGGGTGGGATCACTCTTTGTGGTTGTCGATGATGTCGAGCAGCTTTATAGCGTCGACGTAACGTGCGATGCCGTCGGCCACAAGCTTGGCGTCCTGCATGGCGTGGACCACAGTGGCGGGACGGTTTGTCACGTCGCCTCCGGCAAACACGCCCTTTCGGGTGCTCATGCCGTAGGGAGTGTCGGTGGTGATTACATAGCCCTTGTTGTCGATTTTGATGCCTTTGGTGCTCGACACGATGCGTGCCGCCGGCGCGCTGCCTATCGCCATTACGACATGGTCGGCCGGCAATTCGGTTGTTTCGCCGTCGATATCGATGATTATGCTATCGAGCTTCGGGCTTTCGGGGCGCCCTTTGATTTCGGTTATCGATGACTTCCACAAAAACTTGACGCCCTCTTTAACGGCGTCGTCGTACTCAGCGCGGAGAGCCGTCATCTCGTTTATGGTGCGGTGGTAGATGACAGTGACTTCGGCTGCGCCCATGCGCAGAGCGGTACGGGCGGCATCCATGGCTGTGTTGCCGCACCCTACGATAAACACGCGGTCGTTCTTGCCTACTATGACATCGGCCTGGGGTATGTAGCCGTTCTCGTAGAGGCTCACGCGGCGCAGATAGCGTATGGCCTGGCGTACTGCGGGATGACGGTTGCCGGGGACGGTGAGGCGTTTGGGCACACCGGTACCGGTGCCGATGAAAATGGCGTCGAAGCCGTGGGCGAAAAGGTCGTCGATTGTAATCTCTACGCCGATAGTGGTCTGAAGATGAAACACCACGCCGAGGTTTTCGATTTTCTTGATTTCGCGGCGCACCACCTCTTTGGGCAGGCGGTATTCCGGGATGCCGAACATAAGTACGCCTCCGGCCTCACCCTCCATCTCGAATATCTCTACGGCGAAGCCTCGGCGCGATAGATCGCCGGCGATAGTCAGTCCGGCCGGTCCGCTGCCAACTACGGCCACTCGGCCTCGGCTCTTCTCGGGGATAGCTTCGTGGTTGAGGTGTACGTTTGAGTCGAAGTCGGCGACAAAGCGTTCGAGCTTGCCGATGTTGATATGCGCCCCTTTCTTGTTGAGGACACAGTTGCCTTCGCACTGTTGCTCATGGGCACACACACGGCCGCATACGGCCGGGAGGTTGCTGCGACGGTTGATAATAGCTACGGCGTTGCCGAAGTTGCCTTTGGCAAGCTCGCCTATCCAGTCGGGGATGTCGTTGCTTATCGGGCAACCCTTCTTGCATGAAGGCACCTTGCAGTGAAGGCAGCGTTTGGCTTCGGCGATAGCTTCGGCCACCGTGTAGCTTTCGTTTACTTCCTTGAAGTTTCCTTCCATTGTCGGAAATTAAAATACGTGAAGATTCTAAATGGTTGACTGAAACGTTACTGCGGATGAGTTGCCTGCGCGGCATACGCAGTAGCGTCGCTACTGCAACGAAAAGTGGTGCCGGTTTATTGTGTGCCGGTGCGATTTATTCGTAAAAAGAGACTATCTTTGTACCGAAGCCCCCGACAGGGGCGCAAGCCAATCATCCCCAAAAAAACAACATGATTAAAGATACCGTGATAAAGACAGGTGCGGCGGTGGCGATAGCTACATCGCTGTCAATGTGTACTCCCGCCAAAGAAGCTGCGCAACCGCAGATAATTTGGGAAACTCTTGGCAACAGTATAGATGAGCAAGGCAACAAGAGCTGGACACAAAGGTTTACAATCGTTGCCGACGGTCCGTTTGACCGTCTCGCCTTCAAGATGTTCAAGTCGGCCATGACGCCCGTCGACCGCGCCGACACTGTGATAGAGATATTGCCGGGTTATGTGGCGGTGGGCTCTCCGCGCTTCGCCGAAGCGGTGGCCGGCGACACCATAATAGTCGACATAGCGACTGCCGGCGCACTCACCACACAGAGCTTCCGCCCCGACGGCATGCACCTCGTAGCGGCAGGCAAGCCTGTTGCTGCCACTGTGGAGCGCAAGCCTATCACGATGCGTCCCGAGCAGTGGCGCACAGTCGACGGCCACGACTCAATGGTGTACGGTGACGAAGCGTATGCAGTGAACGATAGTCTGCGCTCCGCTTTCCACGCCGGTGCGTACATGCAGATTCCTACGCCCAAGTCGGTAACTCTCGGCAAGGGCAACGTTAAGCCCGGTCCTGTAAAAGTGGTCCGGGTCGATGATGGCCGCACGGACTATTACCGCGCGGAAATAGGCGCCGACACTGTAATGGTGATGACCAACAGCGAGCATCCCGACGCAATTGTCGCCATGTTGGAGCGACGTATCGCAGAGAGCGCCGACGGAGAAGGCAATGTTCCGGAGGCCACAATCGAGGATTGGGCCGACTATCGTTATCGCGGTTTCATGCTCGACGTGTCGCGCAACTTTATCGGTAAGGAGGATGTCAAGCAGATAATCGACCTGTTGGCGCGTTACGGCCTCAATACTCTTCACTTTCATCTCGGCGACGACGAGGGCTGGCGCATTGAGATACCCGGATTGCCCGAGTTAACTTCCGTGGGCGCCCGCCGCGGATATACCGAGACCGACGACGTGCCCTATCTCAAAGGGAGTTACAGCGGCGACGGCAATCCCGACTCGGGAGCGCCGGCAAGCGGCTATTATTCCGTTGACGATTTTGTTGAACTGCTCAAATATGCCGACAGCAAGGGCGTGACGATTCTTCCCGAGCTCGATACTCCGGGCCATAGCCGCGCTGCAATCATGGCGATGAACTACCGTAGGCGCCACGCCGGCGACGCGTCCATGACTCTTGCGGAGCAGGGCGACACCTCGAGGTATGTCACTGCACAGGACTACACCGACAACATCATAAACCCGGCCATAGAGGGAACATACAGATTTCTTGGCGCGGTAATGGATGGCATAAAGGATATTTACGCCAAGGCCGACATAAAGCTGCCCGCCATACATATCGGAGGCGACGAGGTAGCCGACTACGCGTGGGACGGCTCGCCCGCCGTGGCCGCTCTGAAATCCGCCAACGGCATCGCCGACCAGCGCGGCGTGCACGCCTACTTCAACGAGCGTGTGGCACGTCTGGCCGCTGAGCGAGGGATAAAGATTGCCGGCTGGGAAGAGATAGCTCTCGACCACTCGCTGGAATACGACGCCGTGGTGCGCCCCGTGACATTTTATGTCAACCGCTGGACCTATTCCGGCAAGCGCGACTATCAGACGTCGCACAAGGGCTATCCTGTGGTGCTCTCTAATGTCGACTATCTGTATTTCGATATGAAATATACCGGTCATCCCGAAGAGCCGGGCCTGACCTGGGGCGGCATCGTGGATGAGTTCAAGCCGCTCCACGCCACACGCGAGGAGGTAGCTCCCGGAGCTCCCGCCGCCGAGGGTATTTCGGCCACGCTCTTTGCCGAGACGGTACGCTCGCGCGCCATGGTGGAGCGCTACCTGCTGCCGCGCATACTCGGTCTGGCCGAGCGCGCCCACAATGCGTCGGCAACGATAGCCGACGCCGACTACTTCGGTCTTGTCACCGCCGAGATGCCCCGCTGGGCCGCCGACGGCCATGACTTCTATCTCCGCCAGCCTGGAATCATGATTTCCGATGGCACGGTGACGATGAACACGGCCTATCCCGACGGCATGGGCGAGATACGCTACACACTCGACGGCACCGAACCGACATCGGCCTCCACGCTCTACACCGGGCCGTTCAGCGCCCCGCAGGGCTGCCAGATACGTGCCCGCCTGTTTATGGCGCCGGCGCAGAGCGTGACCTCGATTCTGTTGCCGAAATGACGCGTTGCCGTTAAGTTTTTGTTAAAGATACCGGTGACAAAATCCAAACTAATGTTTTAAGCTATATCTTTGTAGCCGGGAACACTCGAACTTCCGCCCCCGTTTGCAGAGATATGGCACAAAACAAACCGAAGATACTTGTCGTAGACGACGAAGAGACCTTATGTGAGGCACTGCGTTTTAACCTCGTGGAAGCAGGCTATGACGTGGTGACGGCCCATAGCGCCGAGGAGGTGCTTGCGCTCGACCTTAGCGGTGTGTCGCTTATATTGCTTGACATAATGATGGGCGATATAAGCGGCACACAGCTCGCTTCTATTCTCAAAAAGCGCCAGGCCACGGCGTCGATACCGGTGATTTTCTGCACCGCCAAGGATGCCGAGGACGATATGATTGCCGGCCTTGAACTCGGTGCCGACGACTATATCACCAAGCCCTATTCAATACGCAATGTGCTTGCGAGGGTGAAGACTGTGCTTCGCCGCACGGCGGGGCAGGCACCGGCCGGTGCAGTAGGACGGGAGCATAACGAAGAAGGCTTCATCACTTTCGACGGCTTGTCACTCTCGCCGGAGCGTAAGATATGCCGTGTCGACGGCGAGGAGGTGCGGATGCCGCGCAAGGAGTTCGAGATACTCTCGCTGCTTATGCGTAACCCCGGCAGGGTGTTTACTCGCGAAGAGATACTGAAAGCCGTGTGGCCCGAGGAGGTGATAGTCGTGGACCGCGTCGTCGATGTCAACATCACGCGTTTGCGCTCAAAACTCGGGGCTTATGGCAGGTTTATCGTCACAAAACCAGCTTACGGCTATGGTTTCAGTGTTTAAGCTGACTTATCACCGCCGACTGTTTCTCGGTCTGTTCGCCTATTCATGGCTGCTGCTCGGCTGCTTCGCCCTGTTTCAGTACAACCGTGAGAAGCAATTCAAGGCCGAGGAGCTTAACGTCAGGCTCCAAACCGTCAATGACGCTATACTGGAGAATATGGAGCGCTCCGGAGATGTGTCGCTCCCTACGATACCGCTTCCCTCCGATATACGTGTCAGCGTGATAGACCACGCCGGCAATGTGGTATACGACAACTCGCTCGACTCGCTGCCGGGCACCAATCATCTTGACCGCGAAGAGATTGCTGCTGCCATACACAAAGGGGAGGGATATGCGTTGCGCCGCCATAGCAAGAGCACCGGCAACACGTATTTTTATGCGGCCAAGAGTGGTGAAAGGTTTATCGTGCGTACGGCGATTCCATATTCCGTGTCGCTGCATCAGTTGCTGTCGGCCGACTATGCGTTTCTATGGTTCATGCTTGTGGTTACTATAATGATGAGCCTCGCCGGCTTTTTTGCCACAAGACGCATAGGGCGATATGTGGAGCGGTTGCGCGACTTTGCCAAAAAGGCCGAACGCGGCGACCGCATCTACGACGCGCAGCCGTTTCCGCACGACGAGCTTGGCGACATATCTAATCATATCGTGAGGATGTATGCGAAGTTGCAGCAGGCCGTGGCCGACCGCGACCGACAGCACAAGATAGCCCTCTGGCAGGAGCGTGAGAAGATACGTATAAAGCGCGAGCTGACAAACAACATCAACCATGAGCTGAAAACTCCCGTGGCTGCCATGCAAGTATGCCTCGAAACGCTCATCGACCACCCCGACATGAATGTCGACAAGCGGAAAGAGTTTCTCGAACGCTGCTATCAGGCCAACTCACGCCTCAGCCGACTGCTTGCCGACGTGTCGGTGATAACGCGTATTGAGGACGGAGGCGACAATATTGCGCGTGAGCCGGTCGACGCAGGTAGGCTCGTGGCCGAGGTATGCGAGGAGTTCAGTCATATGGCTGCCGACAAGGGTATCTCTATCATCGACAACATCCCATCGGAATGCATGGTCGACGGAAACGCCTCGCTGCTTACTTCGGTGTTTCGCAATCTCATCGACAATGCCATTAAATATTCCGGGGGCAGTATCGTGACTCTTGGCGCGCATCCGGTGTCGGGCGGCATGATAGAGTTTAGCGTGGCCGATAACGGCTCCGGTGTCGCACCGGAGCATATCGAGCGTATATTCGAGCGTTTTTACCGTGTCGACAAAGGGCGGTCGCGTCAGGTGGGTGGTACGGGCCTGGGCCTGGCGATAGTCAAGAACGCTGTGCTGTGGCACGGCGGCAGCATCACGGCCACCAATCTCTGCACCGGCGGGCTGGAATTTATTTTTTCTCTCCCGGCATCAAGGCTTAACACAAGCTTAAAAATTTTGAAACATTTATGACATATTCTTGCCTTACCTTTGTTATAGTATAAGAACTAAGGTAACTAAGAATTAATGGACATTTTGTTTCTTTGCGTCGTGATATTCCTGTTCCTGCTCGCAATCTTCGACCTGTCGGTGGGGGTGAGCAACGACGCTGTCAACTTTCTCAATTCCGCGATAGGCTCTAAGGCGGCCTCCTTCAAGCGCATCATGATTGTTGCGTCGATAGGTGTGTTCATAGGCGCCGCAATGAGCAACGGCATGATGGACATAGCCCGACACGGCATTTTCAGGCCCGAGCATTTTTCGTATTATGACCTGACCTGCATCTTCATGGCTGTGATGGTGACCGACATCATCCTTCTTGACGTGTTCAACACGCTCGGCATGCCTACGTCGACCACCGTGTCTATGGTGTTTGAGTTGCTCGGTGCCTCCTTTGTGGTAGCGCTTCTCAAACTCGCGGCCGATGACACCGGCCTCGGATTGGGCGACCTGCTCAACACCGGCAAGGCCCTGTCGGTCATCATAGGCATATTCTTGTCGGTGGCGATAGCCTTTGTGTTCGGCACAGTTGTGCAGTTCCTGTCGCGCATAGTGTTCTCTTTCAACTATCGCAGCCGGCTGAAATGGAAGATAGGCATATTCGGTGGCATATGCTCTACCGCAATCATCTACTTCCTGCTTATCAAGGGTGCCAAGGACCTCGCTTTCATGACGCCCGATGTCAAGGCGTGGATTAAGGACAACACATGGCTTATAATAGGTGCGTGCTTTGCATTCTTCACCCTGCTTATGCAATTGCTCCACGTGCTGAAAGTAAATGTGTTGAAGGTGATTGTGCTTTTGGGTACATTTGCTCTCGCCATGGCTTTTGCCGGCAACGACCTCGTAAACTTTATCGGCGTGCCGCTTACCGGCCTCGCCTCGTTCCAGGACTACGCTGCCAACGGCGCCGGCGACGCCAAGGGCTTCCTTATGGGCTCGCTCAACGGTCCGTCGAACACCCCGCTGTTTTTCCTCGTGGGTGCAGGAATCATCATGGTGGTGGCGCTCGTAACGTCGAAAAAGGCGCGCCGAGTGTCGCAGACCGAAATCGGCCTCGGCAGCCAGTCGGGCGGAGACGAGATGTTTGGCTCGTCGCGTATAGCACGCCGCCTGGTGCGCTGGTCGCTAGCGTTCGTGGCATGGGTACGCAGTGTCACACCTCCGCGCGTGCGCCGCTGGTTCAACAGACGATTCAACACCGATGAGACCATAATGGATCAGGGTGCGGCTTTCGACCTTATCCGCGGTTCGGTCAACCTCGTTCTCGCCGGCGCGCTGATAGCTGTGGGCACTTCGCTCAAATTGCCGCTCTCTACCACTTTTGTGACATTTATGGTGGCTATGGGTACTTCGCTGGCCGACCGCGCCTGGGGGCGCGAGAGTGCTGTGTTCCGTATCACCGGCGTCATTTCGGTTATCGGCGGATGGTTTCTCACCGCGGGTGTCGCATTTATCGGTGCCGGCATAATAGTGCTCGGCATGCACTACGGCGGACAATGGGTGATGATGCTCGCCGCGGTGCTGACTGTGGTGCTGATTATAAGGAGCAACCGTCGTTTCCGCATGAAAAAGGTGGAGGAGGAAGGTGATACTCTGTTCCAGACCATTCTCTCGACCAACGACACAGCCCAGGCATGGCCGCTTTTCCTTACCTATCTCAACGGCTCTCAGATTAAGTTCTTAACGGTGGCCGGCGACGCATATCGCGCTGTAACGGAAGCCTTTGTCAAGGATGATGTGCGCACGCTCGGTAGGAGCGACAGGCTGCTTTCAAAATGGAAAGATATGCTCAAAAGCAACCGCAGGCGCGCTACGCTGTGCCTGCGACGTCTGAGCCACGAGACGGCTCTCGAAAAGAGCACGTGGTTTTATCTCGGCAACAACTGCTGCATGTCGATTCTCTATAATCTCCGTCGCATCAACGAAATATGCAAAGAGCATGTGGAAAATAATTTCCGTCCGCTGCCGAAAGAATATCTTGCCGACTATGAGGAGGTCCGCACAGCCGTGGGCGTGCTCTACAATGATATGCTCGACATGATGAATATGTCGGACGTGTCGACTGTGAATCTCCTGCGCCGCCATTGCGACGAAATCAAGGACTGCATCTCCGACAAATATCACAAGCTCTATGAGCATTTGCGCGAGGGTGACCCCGACGCTATGACTGTACTGTACGTGTACCTCAACCTGCTCCAAGAGACACAAGAAATGGTGTCGGGCATACGCAAGTTCTTGCGAGCCTATGCCAAGATGCGTGACAACAACTATTCAGGCCGCCAGAATATATCGGGGAGAATAGCTCTTACGTGAGTTGCCCGACATAGGCCCGAGTGAAAACAGGCCGCCCCCAAGCATTACAGCCTCCGCTTTTTTGCACATTAATGAATAATGTTGCGAAAAAACGGAGGCTAATCATTGCCGATTCAAAAATAATGACTACCTTTGCAGCCGTAAAAGCGGCCACGCAACTTTTTAGACAGCAATGGAGTGATGCTCGAGTGGCTGAAGAGGCACGCCTGGAAAGCGTGTATACCCCAAAAGGGTATCCCGAGTTCGAATCTCGGTCACTCCGC
>CAMWXJ010000002.1 GCA_947178215.1 uncultured Porphyromonadaceae bacterium | reverse complement strand
TGACGGCGTCCCTCGGACAGCTCGGACTCTGCGGACTCTTCGGACGGGCCGCCTGGCGGCGTCCTTCGGACAACTCGGACTCTTCGGACAGGCCGCCTGACGGCGTCCTTCGGACAGCTCGGACTCTTCGGACGGGCCGCCTGACGGCGTCCTTCGGACTCTGCGGGCGGCTTGATGGGATGTTAAAGCGGCGTTAAGTTATTGTTAACCGCCGGGGATTTTGCTCCGCAGGTACAATATTTTTTGTTATTTTCCCGAAAAAAACATACCTTTGTGGCAATGGCCTGCCTTTCTGTCTGCGGCCGTTCACCTCAATACGATTCAAATTCCAAAAATCTGATAACCTGATATGAGCGAAAACAATCAGCAACTGCTCGACAGCGTTGTAGCCAAGGCCAAGGTATGGCTCGGCGACGCTTATGATGACGAAACCCGTGCCGAAGTGCGCCGCATGCTCGACGCTGATGACAAAACTCCCCTTATCGAGGCGTTTTACCGCGACCTCGAATTTGGCACAGGCGGTCTGCGCGGCATCATGGGCGCCGGCTCCAACCGCATGAACATCTACACCGTGGGCGCGGCTACACAGGGCCTCGCCAACTATCTCAAAGAAAACTTCAAGGATCTGCCTCAGATTTCGGTAGCGGTGGGCCATGACGTGCGCAACAATTCGCGCCTCTTCGCCGAGGTGGTGGCAAACGTGTTTTCGGCCAACGGTATCAAGGTTTATCTCTTCGATTCGTTCCGTCCCACTCCCGAGCTGTCGTATGCCATCCGCGAGCTCGGCTGCCAGAGCGGTGTCAACATCACTGCCAGCCACAACCCCAAGGAGTATAACGGCTACAAGGCCTACTGGGAAGACGGCGCGCAGATTATCGCTCCCCACGACGTCAACATCATCCGCTGCGTAGAGGCTATCACCGACATCAGCGACGTGAAGTTTGAGGGCAACAAGGAGCTGATTACCATCATCGGCAAGGAGATTGACGACAAGTATCTCGCCGCCATCAAGGGTCTTTCGCTCAGCCCCGAGTGCATCGAGCGCCACAAGGACCTCAAAATCGTCTACACCCCCATCCACGGCACCGGCGTGAAGCTCATCCCCGAGAGCCTCCGCAACTACGGCTTCACCAACATAATCCACGTGCCCGAGCAGGATATTCCCGACGGCAACTTCCCCACCGTCGACAGTCCCAACCCCGAGAATGCGTCGGCAATGGCCATGGCTATCGCCAAGGCCAAGGAGACCGGTGCCGATCTCGTGGTGGCTTCCGACCCCGACGCCGACCGCATCGGTGCCGTGATACGCGACGCCAAGGGCGAGTATGTGCTCATCAACGGCAACCAGATTGTGATGATTCTCCTCAACTACATCATCACCCGCAACAAGGAGCTCGGCCGCCTGAAAGGCAATGAGTTTATCGTGAAGACCATCGTGACGACCGAGACCATCAAGAGCATCGCCGACAAGAACGACGTGAAGATGTTTGACGTCTACACCGGCTTCAAGTGGATTGCCGCCGTAATCCGCGACCTCGAAGGCGTGGAGCGCTACCTCGGCGGCGGCGAAGAGAGCTACGGCTTCCTCGCCGAGGACTTCTGCCGCGACAAGGACTCCGTGAGCGCCATCTCGCTCATGGCCGAGATAGCAGCATGGGCCAAGGACAAGGATATGGACTTCCTCGCCATGCTCCAGGACATCTACATGAAGTATGGATTCTCGAAGGAGTGCGGCATCTCCGTGACACGTCCCGGCAAGTCGGGCGCCGAGGAGATTCAGGCTATGATGGTCAACTTCCGCGCCAACCCGCCCAAGAGCCTCGGTGGCAGCGCCGTGACCATCGTGAAGGACTACGGCAGCCTCGAGCTCACCGACGTCGCCGCCGGCACCAAGAGCAAGCTCGACATGCCCGTGACCTCCAACGTGCTCCAATACTTCACCGCCGACGGCACCAAGGTGTCGATCCGTCCGTCGGGCACGGAGCCCAAAATCAAGTTCTACATCGAAGTCAAGGGTAGCCTCGAAAGCGCCGCCGACTACGACCGCGCCAATGCCGATGCAGAAGCCAAGATTGAGGCCGTGAAGGCCGACCTCGGCATCTGATAGTCGGGTCAGCGACATATCACAACGGGTTGCCGCAGCCGCCGATTGTTTTGGCGCTGCGGCAACTCTGCTTATGCTCCCACAATATTTAACATTCACTTTTGGGAGTCGACGGCTAAAAATCACTACTTTTGTACAAATTAACCGGTCAAATCGAGGAAAAAGTGGGTTCACGCATCTTGCGCATTATAGTGCTCTTTGTCGGCGCCGTGGCAGTCATGGCTCTCGGCAAGCTTCTGTTTATGCTGTGTCTGCCTGATATTTACGGTGGATATGGCTTCGGCGACTATATGTCGGCCATGGGCGCGGGCTTGCGCATGGACTGCTCCATGGCGGGCTATCTCACCATCTTTCCCGGCCTTGTGACGGTGCTGTCGGTGTGGCTTCTGCCGCAGCCCGTGAAGCGTATTCTGTCGGTTTACTATCTGCTTGCGGCCCTGCTCGTGGCCGGGGCGGCCACAATCGACACCATACTCTACTCCTACTGGGGTATGAAGCTCGACACCACCCCGCTCTTCTACTTCGCGTCGTCGCCCTCGCTCGCGATCGCGAGCGTTCCGGTGTGGCAGATTGTGGCCGGCGTGGCCGGCTGGCTTGCGGTGTCGGCCCTGATATGGCTGTGGTTTCGCCTTCTCGTGAGGCTTACCGAGCCGCCGGTGCGCGAGCGCCTGCTACGCCGCGGACGCACCGCCGGCGTCGTCCTCCTGCTCACCGCTCTGCTGTTTATCCCTATCCGCGGCGGCGTCACGGTGTCGACGATGAACCTGTCGAGCGCATATTTCTCTACCGACCAACGGCTCAACCACGCGGCGGTCAATCCGGTGTTCAGCCTCCTCTATTCGGCCTCACATTCCGACGGCTTCGCCTCAGGGATGCGCTTTTTTGACTCCGACAGCGTGGCGGCCTCCCTCGCCGCTCCCGTTCTCGCCCCGGCGGCCTATCAGTCTACCGCCGCCGACAGCCTGCTCACCGTCGACCGGCCCGACATACTGCTTGTAATCCTCGAAAGCTTCTCGTCGCACCTCCTGCCGTCGCAGGGTGGCGAGGCTATCGCCGTGAAGCTCGACAGCATAGCTCGCAGCGGCCTGCTGTTCAGCTCAGTCTACGCGTCGAGCTTCCGCACCGACCGCGCCATACCCGCTATCCTTTCGGGCATAGTGGCTCCCCCCAATGAGCCCCTTATGAAGCATACGGCCATCGCCGAGCGTCTGCCCGGCCTCCCCGCCGCCCTGCGCCGCGCCGGCTACCGCACGGCCTACTATTACGGGGGCGACATCAACTTCACCAACCAGCGCGCCTATCTTCTCAGCGCCGGCATCGACACCATAGTCAGCGACGTTGATTTCCCCATAAACCGGCGCGTGAGCAAGTGGGGCGTGGCCGACGGCCCGCTCTACGAGCGTATCCTCGCCGACGAGGAGCGCCGCGACGACCGCGCTCCGCGCTTTACCGTGGTTCAGACATCGAGCAGCCACGAGCCGTTTGACGTCGGCGACTTCACCCGTCACTCCGACCCCGCGGCCAATGCTTTCGCGTATGCCGACAGCTGTCTCGGAGCCTTTGTAGATTCGCTCGCACTCTCTCCGCGCTGGAACCGCACCCTCGTGGTCATGGTGCCCGACCATTACGGCTGCTATCCGCGCGACCTCGACGAGGCGGGCCGCCATCATGTGCCGCTTGTCATGACCGGCGGCGCCCTGGCTCAGCGTGGTATCGTGGCCACCCCCGGCGCACAGAGCGACATCGCCGCCACGCTGCTTGCGGCGCTCTGTCTCCCTGCGGCCGACTTCCCTTTCAGCCGCGACCTGCTCGCCACTCCCTCGCCGGCACTCTCAATTTTCTCCGAACCTGACTTTGCCGTGGGCGTGGGAGCCGACGGCACCATGACGCGTCTCGACCTCACCGGCGACACCGCGGCTCCGGCCGACAGCGCCTCGCGCCGCCTCGCCGCCACATTGCAGACGCTGTATATATATCTGTCTAATCTTGCATCACCGGATTTGTCATCCGCTTCCTCGCAACAATGAACTTCTGCTTGATAGAATTTATTGACTCGCAGCTGCTTTTGCTTGCCAACAGCTGTCACACCGAATGGGCCGACCAGTTCATGATGATGTTCTCGGGCCGATTTATCTGGATTCCGATGTATATGGCTCTCGCCTTCATCATCCTGCGCCACTTCTCGCCAAAAAAAGCGTTGATAGTGCTTCTGGGCGTGGGCGTGGCTATCACGCTCGCCGACCAGACCTGCGCCACACTGATACGCCCCATAGTGGGCCGTCTGCGTCCGAGCAACCCCGAGAACCCCCTGTCGGCTTTCGTCACCGTGGTCAACGGCTACCGCGGAGGCAGTTACGGGTTTCCGTCGTGCCACGCCGCCAATTCGTTCTCTCTCATCGCCTTCATGATGCTTGTGGTGCCTCGCCGCAGGCTCGCCGGCTTCCTCCTTGTGTGGGCGATAGTCAATAGTTACAGCCGCCTATATCTCGGCGTCCACTATCCCGGCGACCTTTTTGTCGGCGCCATTGTGGGCAGCGTGGCCGGCGGCGTCACCGCTATCGCCGTGCGTCGTCTGGTAGGGATGCCCCTTCCGCGCCTCAGCTCCTCCGGGGAGTCGCTTAAAAGCAACCCGGGCCCGGTGAGGCTGCTCCCCTCGTTTGGCACCCTCGTGCCGGCGGGCGGCCTGGCCCTCCCCGTTGCCGACATAGCCGCCGCCGTAGGCTTCGCCACTGTGGTGATTATGGCGGCAATAGCTCTCTGAACAATTACTTATATACGCTCGTTCTTTCCTTGCCCCTTCCTTCCATGAACCGCAAAGGCAAACTATATTTCCGCTACGGCACTATGGGTTCGGCCAAAACCGCCCTGCTGCTCACTCAGGCTTACAATTTTGAGGAGCGCAAGATGCGCTACGTGTGCTTGAAGCCGTTTATAGACACCCGCGAGGGTGCCCGGAGCGTCATACGCTCGCGTATAGGTATAGAACGCTCGTGCCGGTGGATTCACCCAGATACCGACATCTACGCCATGGCACAGGCGCTCTTTGAGGAGAGCATGGCCGTGATTGACTGGATTCTGGTCGACGAAGCGCAGTTTCTCACCGCGACCCAGGTTGACCAGCTGGCGCGCATCGTCGACGACTTCGGCAGCAACGTGATATGCTACGGCCTGCGCACCGACTTCCAAAGCCGTCTCTTCGAGGGATCGCGTCGCCTCTTCGAGATTGCCGACACTATTGACGAGATAAAGTCGACATGCACCTGCGGCCGCAAGACCATAGTCAATGCACGCATCGACGCCAACGGTGACATCGTCACCGAGGGCGCGCAGGTGGAGATCGGAGGCGACGAGCGCTATATTGCGGTGTGCCGCAAGTGTTGGCGCAACCGCCGCATCGAGCAGCAGGCCCGCATGTCGCTTCCTTTCGATGAGTTCAGTCACGGAAGCTAACGGAGCAGCAACTTCTAATCCTTACTCATGACCAAGATTCTGCGATTTTTCGCCGGGCTCGCCGCAGCCCTCTTTATAACCCTTTCTGCGGTCCAGGCGACGGCCAAAGTCAATATCCCCGCCGAGACCCTGAGCTACAAGGTGATGTTCAAGTGGGGCCTCATAAACAAGAAGGCCGGCTGGGCGCGACTTGAATACACCCCCGGCGCCGTGACCTCCGAGGCCGTGCTCTATGCCGCTTCGGAGCCGTGGGCCGACCGCCTCTACGCCCTCCGCGACACCCTCTACTCCACGATACGCACATCGTCGATGACACCGGTCTATTACGAGCGTGTGGCCAACGAGGATGGCAAATATGCGCGCGACATCATTAAATTCGCCCACGCCGGTAATAAGGTTAACGCCACCACCAAGCGCTATCGCCGCTCCAAGCCGGGCGCCGCTCTTAAACAGGCCGACAACACCCTCCAAGCCGAGGGCGCGACGGTGGATATGCTCAGCGCGTTCTACTATATACGCTCCATGCCTTTCGCGCGCATGCAGCCGGGCCAACAGCGCATTATCAACATCCTCTCGGCCAAGCGCAAGGAGCGCCTTACGATAACCTTTGTGGGTGAGGAGCAGGTGAGCATCGACAGCGACGACTACAACACCTATCATGTGAAATTCCGCTTCACGACCGAGGGGTCGAAACAGTCGTCGGACGACATCGACACCTGGCTGAAAACCGATGCGCCGCATATCCCGGTCAAACTCGAAGGCAAGCTGAAAATAGGCAAAATCATGTGTCTGCTCGAACGCTGACAAGTCACGTAATATCTCCAAAGCAATATCAACCACGAGCGATGAAACGCCTCCTATCTATCTTTATAGTATTGAGCTCACTACTCTCTGCCGACAAAGCAATGGCCGACGGCAATCCCCGCGAAGTGAAGCTGACCGTAATTGAGACGACCGACGTCCACGGCAACTTCTTCCCCTACAACTTTATCACCCGCACCGACTGGCCCGGAAGCCTGGCCCGTGTGGCAACCTATGTCGACGCGCTCCGCGCCGACCGTGGCGACGAGGCCGTGATTCTGCTCGACAACGGCGACATACTCCAAGGCCAGCCCACCGTATATTACTACAACTTCATCGACACTGCCTCGACGCATATCGTCAACGACATAATGCGCTTCATGCGCTACGACGCTGCCACTCTCGGCAACCATGACATAGAGACCGGCCACGCTGTCTACGACCGTTTCGTCGCAGGCTCGTCGGCTCCCGTGCTCGGTGCCAACATCACCGATACCGCCACCGGCAGGCCTTACGTGAAGCCTTACACCATTATTGAGCGCGACGGTGTGCGCATAGCTGTGCTCGGCATGATAACCGAGGCCATACCCGCTTGGCTCCCCGAGAATCTGTGGAGCGGTCTCCACTTCGACAACATGGTGGAGACCGCCGGCAAGTGGGTGGCCGAGATTCAGGAACACGAACACCCCGATGCCATAATCGGACTCTTCCACTCCGGCGGCAACTCCGACACCCGCACCGCCGGCTTCATGGAAAACGCATCGGTGGAGGTAGCGCGACGCGTGCCCGGCTTTGATGCCGTGCTCATGGGACATGACCACCGTGTGTGGAATCTGCGCGAGGCCAATGCCGCCGGCGACACGGTAATAGTGCTCAACCCCGCCAACAACGCTGTCAACGTGGGCCGTATCGACTTCACCTTTACAGTCGGCTCCGACGGCAAGGTGACCGGCAAGCAGGTCGACGGCTCGATTGTCGACGTCAGCTCCCTCGCCCCCTCGGCCGCCTACATGGAGCGTTTTGCCCCGCAGCTTGCTGCCGTGGAGAGCTTTGTCAGCCGTCCGATAGGCCGCGCCACCGGCGAGTTTCAGTCGCGCGACGCCTTTTTCGGCCCGTCGGCTTTCATGGACCTGATACACCGTCTTCAACTCGAAATAGCGCGCGCCGACGTGTCGATGGCCGCTCCGCTGTCATTTGACGCCGCCATTGACACCGGCATCGTCACCATGTCGGATATGTTCAGCCTCTACAAGTACGAGAACATGCTCTACACCATGGCTCTCACGGGGCGCGAGATAAAGAACTATCTCGAAGAGTCGTATGACCTGTGGACCAATCAGGTTGCCGGCCCCGGCGAGCATGTGATACGTTTCGGCTCGACTAACCCCGCTCCCGGCGACAACCGCCTCAAATATCCCTCCTACAACTTCGACTCCGCCGCTGGCATCGACTACACCGTCGACGTAACGAAGCCCAAGGGTGAGAAAATCACTATAACCGGCATGACCGACGGCCGCCCGTTTGACCCCGACGCCACCTATCGCGTGGCTATCAACTCCTACCGCGGCAACGGCGGCGGCGACCTGCTCACCAAGGGCGCCGGCATACCTCACGACGAGCTTACCGGGCGCATCATAGAGTCGACTGACAAGGATCTGCGCTACTATCTCATGAAAGCTATCGAGGAAAAAGGCACTATCGAGCCGACAGTGACCCGCAACTGGCGCTTTATCCCCGAAGAGATTGCGGCTCCGGCACTCCGGCGCGATTCCGTGATACTCTTCACCGGGCCCTCGATACAGAAATAAAACGATAATCACCATATATCCACCCGATAACGGAAATGGCCAAGACCAGAACAACCGACGATGAGCAGCTCAACAAGCTCTTGCGCGACCCCAATACGACACGAAGAGCCTTCGGCGAGGTGATTGAGCGATACAGCCAGCCTCTCTACTGGCAGATACGCCGAATGGTCAACAGCCATGATGATGCCAACGACCTGCTCCAAAACACCTTCATCAAGGCATGGAACTCGATTGATATGTTTCGCGGCGAAGCCCGCCTGTCGACATGGCTCCACAAAATAGCCATAAACGAGTGCCTTACTTTTCTGGAGCGCGAACGCAAGCGCCTCAATCTGTCGCTCGACGACGAGGAAGCGCGTATCATATCGACAATCGAGGCCGACACTGACATCGACGGCGACGAGCTCAAACAGGAGCTCCGCAAGGCAATAGCGTCGCTCCCCGAGAAGCAGCGCCTCGTGTTCAATATGCGTTACTACGACGAGATGCCCTATGAAAAGATGTCGGAGATTCTCGGAACCTCCGAGGGCGCGCTCAAAGCATCCTATCACCACGCTGTGAAAAAAATCGAGAAATATTTCACTGACCTCGCTTAAACCTTTTGAACGCCATGATGTCAAACATACATAACACTGAAATTCCCATCTGAATATGACCGACAGCAATAAAACTCCCTCAATACTCGACCGGGCAGGCCACGACGACGGCATGACCGTTCCCGAGGGCTATTTCGAGCAGTTCGCGGCCCGCATGAAAGAGTCGCTGCCCGAACAGCCGTGGGAAAAGGTATCGGCCGACAACGACGAGACCCATGTAATGCCGTCGCGCTCGCTCTGGCAAAAGGTTAGGCCCTATGTATATATGGCGGCAATGTTTGCCGGCATTTGGCTTATGCTCAACGTGTCGACACTCGTCGGCACCGGCGGCGATCTGCCCGTCGCTTCACCCGACAGCGGCCCCACTATCGCCGCGCTCGTTCAGGACGGCGCATCGGTCTACGATGATTATGCGGTGGACAACTTCGACCGCGCCGACCTATACGATGACCTTTACGCTTCGGGCTTCGATCCCATGAGCCTGACTTATTAATCAAGAAACCAACCATTACAGTCATCATTAAGCGATGCGACACATCATTACTCTCGCTCTCATGCTTGTGGCCCTGGTGGGCGGCGCTACCAATGTGTGGGGAACTTATCCCGACAAGAACACATCTGACGCCGACCGCGCCAAATGGATGCAGGAGATGCAACAACATCAGAACGATTTCATAGCCAAAGAGCTCTTGCTTACCGACAAGCAGAAGGCCGACTTCCTCCCTGTCTATAATAAGATGCGCAGTGAGGTGTTTGAGGCGTCGAAAGACGTCCGCAAGCAGGAACAGGAGGTTAGGGCCAAAGGCGACGCCGCCACTGACGCTGACTACGAACGCGCCACAAAAGCCTATCTCGAATTTCGCACCCGTGAAGCTCAGATAATCCATAGCTACTACAAGAAGTTCGGCCACATACTCTCCAAGAAGCAGCTTTTCAAACTCGATTCGGCAGAGCGCAAGTTTGACCGCAAGCTCATGCAGGTTACTCGTGGCAAGGCCACCCGCGACAAGCGCGACGACCGCCAGAAGGGAGCCAACCGCAAAGCAGCCAAGTAGCAGTCGGTTTTTACGAGAATCGGCTCCACCTATATATATAACCGGAGGCTTCCGACATCCTTACGTTTGTCGAAAGCCTCCGAGTGTTTTTTTATCACTTAAACCTCACGCTTCGACTATGACCACACCGCGATTGATTCTAATCCTTATAACACTATTCATGACTTCATTTATGTCGCTTGATGCCGCCGCACCACGACGTCCCGACTTCGCTTTTCCCGAGACGGTGAGCAAGGATGCGGCAGCTCGGCTTGACAAGGCGCTGAAAAGCGGCGACGATGTAGCCGCCATACGCGCCGCGCTCAATCTCACACTCGCCCAAAACGCCATTGACTCTGACCGTATGCCCGAGTCGCTGGCGCGCCTCGACTCGATAGAGAGGCTTATGACGCGCCCGGCTCCGCGTGCCGTCGTCAGTCTGATACGTGCCGAGATATATGCGGCTTACTACGGCTCGATGCAGTGGAGCATCGACAGCCGCCCGGAGCCGGTGGCAGGCACTCCGATTCCCGATGACTACACCGAGTGGAGCTCCGGCCAGTTCATGGCTCGCGTGGCAGAGTTGCTCAATGCGGCAATGTCCAATCCCGACGCACTCTATGGCACACCTCTCCGCGACTACGACCCTATACTTGCCGTGACGTCGGCTGAGGCTCCGGTGACCTACACGTTCTATCCATCGCTGCTCGATTTTGTCGGCGGCACGGCGATAGAGCTGCTTGGCGATTTCCGCAATCCTCAGGCCACTGCTCTTACCGCCGACTACCGCGCCACGATGCTGCGCCTCGACGCCAACCGCCCCGCGCCATATATGCTGCTTGCGATAAGCGACATCACCGCAGGCTCGCCCAATCTCGACAGCACGTTTCTGCGCCTTGTCGATCTCTACAAGAGCCATGCAGAGTCGCCTTACAGCGGCGAGGCGCTGATAACACTTGGTGCGCTTATCGACTACAACGACATCTCGCGCGCGAGTCAGCTCAAAGGTCTTGTCGACAGCTATATCGCCCGTTTCCCGAACTATGTGCGCATCAACTCGCTCAAAAACATATCGGCTCGCCTCGTCGAGCCGAGGGCTTCGGTAAGCGTGCCGGAGATTGTTACTCCGGGCGACCGTATGCGTTTCAGCGCCGAGATATACAACCTGTCGGAACTTACGGTGACACTCTACCGCCTTCCCGACAACGCGGATATCGACCGCTACGACAGCTATTACAACGTGCCTAAGAGCGGTATTCCCGCCACGGCCCGACGCATCGCCTCAACGACGTTGCGTCATGCGGGCACCCCGCCTTTCCGCGCCGAAGTAGCCGACAGCTTCGCCATTGCCGAGCCGGGCGTCTATATCGCAGTGACCGAAGCTCCGGGCCTGCGAAGCGTAGGCAATTATCCCGTGACCCGTGCCACTGATCTCGCCGTAGGCGCCCTTGCTTTCGGAGGAGATATGACCGCCGTGGTCGTGAGTCCGCTTACCGGCAGGCCTGCGGACGGCGTGTCGCTCTTCAGTCTTGGCGACAGGAACACGCAGCGCAAGCTCGGCACGACCGATGCCGACGGCTTCCTTGCGCTTGACTCCAACGGCAACAGCATGAACGTCTATGCCGTAAAGGGCGCCGACCGCTACGCACCGGCGCGCTATCTGTGGCGCAGCCGCCAGACTCCCGACACTTTGCGCAGCCGTTATGCGCAGGTATATACCGATTTGGCGCTCTTTCATCCCGGCGACACCGTGCAGTTTGCCGCCGTGGCCTATTCGCTCGCAGGGATCGACTATCGCGCCGAGAGCGGGCGCACGCTGCGTGCCACCCTTCGCGACGCCAACGGCCAGGTAGTCGATACGATGAAGCTCGTGACCGACGACTTCGGACGCATCTCCGGTTCGTTCGCGCTGCCCGATGACGGGCGTCTCAACGGCTATTATAGCATTTATGTCGCCGACCTCAACCCTGGACGCGGCAGCCTCAACGCTTCGACAGACTTCATGGTGTCGGACTACAAACTGCCCACATTCGAGGTAAAAGTAACCGATGCCGCCACCGATACTCCCGTCAAGGGTGCGGTGACACTCCGCGGCAGCGCCGTCACATATTCCGGGATGCCCGTGGCCGGTGCCGAAGTCACTGTCAAGGTTAACGCGGAGATGATGTGGCGCCCGTGGATGCCTTACAGGGGCGACTTCGAGCCGCTCACGCTTATCGGCACGACCGACGTACAAGGTGATTTCAGCGTCGAGATTCCAGCCTCCGGTCTGGCCAAGGCGCCGCGAAGCGCGTGGTTCCGCGCGCAGGTCACTGTCGCCTCTGCGGCGGGCGAGAGCCAGGCCGCGTCGATAGTGTTCACGCTCGGGCCGGCCGTGAGGATAGAAGCCGCGCTTGCGTCGAGTTATAATGTAGCCGAAGCCGTGACGCTTCCGGTGCGCGTGGTCAACACTGCCGGCGAGCAGCAAAGCGGTGTCAGAGTCGACTGGGCGTTGCTCCACCACGACAGTACCGAGGGCGTGGCTATCGCTTCCGGCAACTTTATGAGCGACAACCCGGAGGTAGACTGGCGGGCCGTAGAGCCCGGCATGTACGCCGTGCGGTTTGTTATCGACGGCGATACCGCAGTGTGTCGCTCCGTTGCGCTCTACAACCCAGCAATTGACCGTTCGCCGTCGGCCGAACTCATTTGGATTCCGGCGACACGCGTCAATGCCGGCGCCGACATACTTCTCGGTACCTCGCGCCCCGCTATGTGGGTGCTCCAAACCGTATATGACCGCGACAGAATCATAAGCCGCGAGTGGCTGGAGCTTCCGGCCGGGCTGCACCGCATAGCCGCCCCGGCGCTCCCCGACGGGAGCGACCGGCTCACGGTGTCTTTCATGGCCGCCGGCGATTACAGCTCCATGGAACGCGAAGTGACCGTAGTTCCGGCCGTTGACCCGCGCGGGCTCAAGCTACATGTCGAGGCGTTGCGCGACCGTATTACTCCCGGTTCAACCGAGCGTATCAGATTCAGCGTTGTCGACGCGTGGGGCAAGCCTGTGCGGAGCGCCGTGATGCTTGACATATACAACAAGGCGCTCGATGCTCTCACCCCTGGCGGGTGGGACTTCGGTCTGCGCTCCCCCTCGCGTATGTACTATCGCATTGTCAGCCCCGGTACCGGCGGTGACAACAGTGTATATCTCTCCGCGTCTCTTCGCATGCTCAAAGAGACAGTCGTGTCTCTGCCGTGCTTCCAGCTTTACGGTCAGACCTTTGCGCCGCAGTCATTCCGTACCGCCGGAGTTGCCAATGTACGTATGCAGCGCGTCTCTTCGATGTCTATGAAGCTTACTGCGGCTCCGATGATGAAATCGGCGGATGTGGTCGACGAGGCCATGGTTGAGAGCGACGAGGCGGTGATGGAGGAAAGCGCCGACAATGCCACTGCCGCCGCGGGGGCTTCAGAGCTCGACGGCGGCAACGGAGCAGGGGAGGCCGCGACTCCCGAAGTGGCGTGGCGTGACGCCGAGACCCCGCTCGCGCTTTTCCGTCCGATGCTCGTAACCGCACCCGACGGCTCTCTCGAAGTCGCATTCACAGCTCCTGATGCCAACGCCACATGGGCGTTTCAAGCTCTGGCTTTCACGGAGGATATGCGCAACGCCTCGATTGATGCCTCCATTCTGTCGCAGAAGCCGGTAATGGTCAATCCCAACGCTCCGCGCTTCCTTCGCGAGGGTGACCACGCGGTGATTCTAACGTCGGTGATGAACTCCACCGACTCTGTGATTGATCTAAGTGCCGAGATAGAGCTTTTCGAGCCCTCTACCGGCGTCACCGTGGGCAAGGCGGGCAAGCATCTCTCTCTCGGGCCACGGTCCACGGCCATTGTGCCTGTCGAGGCCGAAGCGAAAGCCGGCCTCACCATGCTCGGCCTCAGGGCAAGAGCATACACCGACCTTTACAGCGACGGCGAACAGCTGATTATACCGATACTCCCGGCCTCGACCCCCGTGGTCGACTCCGAGCCGTTCTATATGGGTCCTGACACCCATGAGTCCGAGATTGTGATGCCGGGCGCCCCTGATGCCACCGATGTCGTCACTACGCTTGAATTTTGCGAAAATCCGGTGTGGTATGTTGTTACGGCTCTCCCGGGGCTTGCTGTCACTGATGCCGTCACGGCCACGCAGGCCGCCGACGCCCTTTTCTCGGCGGCAGTAGCCGATGGGCTCGTAAAGCGTTATCCCGCTATTGCCGACGCGCTAAGCGAGTGGACATCGCGCGGAGCTTCGTCGGAAGCCCTCACCTCGATGCTGGAACGCAATGCCGACCTAAAAACGATGTTGCTCAGTGCTACGCCGTGGGTCATGGATGCACGCAGCGAGACGGAGCGCATGCAGCGTCTCGCCCTGCTCTTTGACAAAGAGCGCGTACGCGCCGCTATCAACGGATCTGTCGCCACCCTCGTCAAGCTCGAAGCAGCTTCGGGCGGCTGGAAGTGGATAGCGCAGACCGATGAGCCGTCGGAATGGGTTACTTACCGCGTGCTGTCGACGCTTGCCACGCTGTCGGACTACGGCTTCGTCCCCGGTGACGAGCGGGTAGCCGAGATGACTCGCCGTGCCGTAGGCTTCATTGACGCCGAGGCCGTCAAGGCCGCGAAGCGCGACCCCAAGGCGGTCATGGTCGCTTTTACAGCTCTCCGCTCATGTTTCCCCGACATCAAGGCGTCGGCTCAGGTGGAGGCTATCATGGGGCGCGCCACGCAGTCGGTAATCAAGGAATGGAAGAGCTACGCTCTCGCCGCCAAACCCGAGGCCGCGATGATGCTGTGGAGGCGCGGCAGCAAGGCCGTGGCAGCCGACATACTCGCCTCGATGCGTGAGTTCATGGTGACGACGCCCGACAAGGGTACATACTTCCCCTCGCTCCAAAACAGCGCCGTCGGCTACTTGACCTACACCGCCGACGCCCTCCGTGCTTTCGCCACGGTTGAGCCGGGGTGCGCCGAGATCGACGGTCTGCGTCATTGGCTCGTGGTGCAGAAACAGGCTACCGACTGGGGCCGCTCCGCCGCGGCAACCGATGTTGTGGCGGCTATTCTCGCATCGTCGCAGTCGTGGCTCGTACCGGCCGGTGGTGCGCAGGTCAAGGCCGACGGCAAGAGTCTGGCAGTGACCGCCACAGACCGCCGTCTCGGCTACTTCCGTATGCCGCTCGATGTCAACGCCGGCAAGGCTGTAACCATCGACATAAGCAAGCCCGGCGACACGCCCGCCTGGGGCGCGGTGATGCGTCGGGCTGTTCAACCGCTCCGCAGCGTCGAGGCGTCGGGCTCGGCCGACCTCTCCATTAGCAAGGAGATAATCGCCGACTCGCTCGCCACAGGCGGCAAAGTCACCGTGCGTCTTACGGTCAAGGTAGGGCGCAACCTCAATTATGTAGCTATTACCGACGCCCGCGCCGCATGCTTCGAGCCTGTCGACCAGCTTCCGTCAATGCAGTGGAGCGAGGGTGTGTGCTTCTACATAGAGCCGCGCGATTCGCAGACCGACATTTTCATCACCACGATGCCCAAAGGCACCTATATATTGACCTACGACGTGTATGTCAACAACGCCGGCTCCTTTGCGTCGGGCATAGCCACGGCGTCCTCACAGTACGCTCCCGAGATAACGGCCCGCTCCGCCGGCACGGTGGTCGAAGTCAAACCCTGATAATCTTATCATCACAATATGAGTGTAAACAAAGTAATATTGCTTGGCAATGTGGGGCAGGACCCGCGGATACGCTATGTGCAGACCGTGGCACTGGCTGAGTTCTCGCTTGCCACCACCGAGCGCGCCTACCGCAACGCCGAGGGGCTGGAAATACCGGAGCGCACGGAGTGGCACAACATAGTGATGCGCGGCCGCAATGCCGAGACCGCCGAAAAATATGTGCGTCGCGGCACAAAGCTATATATCGAGGGGCGGCTCCGCACCCGCACCTGGGAGGACCGCAATGCTATAAAGCGCACCGTTACGGAGATTCTTGTCGACACATTCGAGATTCTCTCGCGCCCCGCCACCGGGCAGCCCTGACAGCCCCACGCCCGTAATTAATCATGAAAGGAGGAGACACCACCGTTGCGGCGTCTCCTCCTCTCACGTTTCAACTATTTATTTATGAGCCCCGGCCCTAACCGTCACGGCCAAACACCGGAGTAGGGGAAAAATAGTCTCTCTTATGCCATGATTTCAACTCTTGCTTATTTTCTATCGTTTATGATAATCTCGTTTCATTTTCTGTTAGTGAAACACCCGGCACGCCTCTTAGGCTTAACCTCTCAGGATAAAAAGCCTTAAATAATCTGAACGCTTACGACGTCGGCGCGGCGCATGAAAAAACGCCTTCGGGCGGGAGGCAGACAGCTGCTGTCTGTTTCCCGCCCGAAGGCGTGATATGATAGGTGAGGGGAGTGTCAGAGACCGAAGGCGCGGCGTATGTCGTCGACGCGGTCGAGGCGTTCCCATGAGAAGAGTTCTACTTCGGGGTCTTTCGGGCCCTCGTAGCGCGAGGTGAAATGCTTGGTGATGCGTCGGGGCTCGCGGCCCATGTGGCCGTAGGCGGCTGTCTCGCGGTAGATAGGGGTACGGAGATTGAAACGCTCCACTATGGCGGCCGGACGGAGGTCGAAGAGGGGGAGCAGGCGCTCGGAAATCTCGCCGTCGGTGAGGCCGGGCACGCTGCATGTGCCTTTGGTGTCGACATAGAAGCTTACGGGCTCGGCGCGGCCTATGGCGTAGGCTATCTGCACGAGGGCTTCGCGGGCCAGGCCGGCGGCTACTATGTTCTTGGCGATATGACGGGCGGCGTAGGCTGCCGAGCGGTCGACTTTCGACGGGTCTTTGCCCGAGAACGCGCCGCCGCCATGTGCGCCGCGTCCGCCGTAAGTGTCGACAATTATTTTGCGGCCGGTGAGGCCGGTGTCGCCGTGGGGGCCGCCGATAACAAATTTGCCGGTGGGGTTGACAAGCAGCTCCACGTCGTCGGGTATCAGCGCGGCCACTTCGGGCTTGAGGCGGCTTTTGACACGGGGTATGAGGATGTTGCGCACGTCGTCGGCTATCTCGCGCTGCATGTCGGCGTCGGCCTCCTCTTGTGTGAGATTGCCCGAGGGGGTGATAAATTCGTCGTGCTGTGTCGACACTACTATCGTGCGCACGGCTACCGGACGGTTGTTGTCGTCGTATTCTACCGTCACCTGGCTCTTGGAGTCGGGGCGCAGGTATGTGCGGGTGTTGCCATGAGGGTCGACCCATGTCATCTCGCGGCCCTCGCGACGAATGTCGGCGAGCTCATGCATGATGAGGTGGCTGAGATAGAGGGGGAGCGGCATGAAAGTGTCGGTCTCGTCGGTGGCATAGCCAAACATCATGCCCTGGTCGCCCGCGCCCTGAGCGGCGGGATCGGAGCGTTCGACGCCGCGGTTGATGTCGTCGCTCTGCTCGTGAATAGCCGAGAAGATGCCACAGGAAGCCGCGTCGAATTGGAGTTCGCTTCGGTCGTAGCCTATCTCGCTGATGACCTGTCGCACGACCTTGGGAATGTCGATGTAAGCTTTGGATTTTACTTCGCCGGCTACGACCACCTGACCGGTGGTGACGAGTGTCTCGCAAGCTACTTTCGAGTCGGGGTCGTGGGCGAGGAACGCATCGAGGATTGCGTCGGAAATCTGGTCGGCAACCTTATCGGGATGCCCCTCAGATACTGATTCGGATGTAAAGAGGTAATTCATTGTTGTTTTAGCATTTTTTAGCGTGGTCGCAATCAAGCAAATTTTTCCACGAGGGCAAAGGTAGACATTTTGACCGACACGGCAAAGGCCGGCGCGTTAATATTGGTGCGCCGGCGGCTACTGTGGCGGCGATAAGGGTAAAAGATGAGGCGAGTGACGACTCAGCGGTAGGTCTCCGTAAGGGCGTAGACGGTGGTGAGCATGTGCTCGTCGGCTTCGGTGAGCTCCACATCGCGGCGCGCCATGACGCGGCGTGCCGTGTCGATAAACTTGCGGAAGGGCACCGTCTCGAAGCCCGAAGCGGAGCCTTCGGAGAATGAGGCCACGAAGTTGCGGGGGAAGCCGGTGCCGTGGATATTCACGCCTACGCCTGTCACGGTGGCTGTGTTGAGCATAGTGTTGATGCCCGCTTTGGAGTGGTCGCCCATTACGAGGCCGCAGTGCAGCAGCCCTGTCTTGGCAAAACGTCGCTGCGGATAGCTCCACTGCTTGACTTCGGTGTAGTCGTTTTTGAGGTTGGAGGCGTTGCACCCGGCGCCGAGGTTGCACCACTCGCCGAGCACGGCGTTGCCGAGAAAACCGTCGTGGGCCTTGTTGGTGTAGCCTTGAATCACCACATTGTTGAGCTCGCCTCCTATACGGCATTGCGGGCCTATCGCCGTGGGGCCGTAGATGCGGGTGCCCATGTTGACAATAGTCTTGGCCCCGACTGATATGGGGCCCCGCAGGCAGCTTCCCTCTCCTATCTGCGCGTCGGCGCCTATGTAGATGGGGCCTCCCGTGGTGGAGAGTATGGCTCCTTCCACGCGAGCGCCAGCTTCGATAAATATGCGTTCGGGCGGGCCTATGACGGTGTTGGTGGGGCTGAGCGGCTGCGATTCACGGCCATGTGTCACGAGGGGGAAGTCGACGTCGAGAGCTGCCCCGCAGTGTGTGAAGATGTCGTGCGGACGTGTGATGCGTAGCGGGCGACCTGTGCCGTCGTCTGTGCCTGCAATCTCGGCGGCGTCGGCGGTCTCGGTCGCTTCGGGGTCGGCGGGCCATTTCTCGGTCAGATAGTCGACGGTGAGAGGGGAGTAGACCGCCGGCTCGAGGGCGGCGCGACGTTCGGCCATGGTGAGTATGCCTATTCGCAACTCGCTCACCGGGCGTGTGAAAGTGAGAGGGAGGAGGGTGTCGTGTGCATCGCCGTCGGCGAGCGCTATATGTCGGAGAGTCTGTGTCATATCTGTGTCTTGGTGCTTGAATGGCGGTAGATTATGTTCAGCTCCGTGTCGTCAATCGAACGGAGAAAACCAAATTCAATCCTTGTCTCACCCTTGTCGGGCTTGATGAGGAGCGCCGTCATGTCGTCGCTGAGCGACGGGTCGAGCTCAAAGAGGCGGTAGATGTTGCGCCGGCCCACCTCACGCATCCCTTTCGTGGGGTAGATAGTGTCGCCTCCCGTGTACTCGGCTATGCCTATGATGGGGTTGGGCCAGGGGAAGCTCAGCATATTGATCTGATAGATGTGGCCGCGTGCGTCGGGGCGGTCGAGGGTGGCGCCGAAGCCGCGGTATTTGGCGGGGGTGATTACGTTGGCGGTAGTGCCGGTGTCGGACAGGCGCCCCGATTTCTGTATTTCCAGCTCATAGCCCACGGCCTCGCTTATCGACTTTATCTGGTTATAGATGTCGCTTCCCGTCGGGCCGAAAATCTCGCTTGCCAGATGCCTGGCCACGAGCGAGCACAGCCGCAGGTCGGCCTGGCGTTCGAGCGCTGATTCAAGGTTGGCCGAGCCATTTCTGAAAAAAGATTCTACAATCCACTGGGAGAATGCTTCCTTCTCGGCTACGCCCCGGCAGCGCTCTATGGGTCGGCGGGTTGTTGACGGCTGGAAGGTGTTGACGAAGTTGCGGAGCAGTGACATGGGGATGGGTTTACAGCAGGGTATGGTTCGACCGGCAGGTCGGCAGCAAAGGGGTTGTGAGATAGATGATGAGTAATGTGAATGAATGGAGAGAGAGGTGCCGCATGGGGGTTGCCGCACCGGTTGCCCCTAATTGGAATTACAAAGATAGGTATAGAGATGAATTCCTCCAAGCGTGTAACGCTTATGTCACCGACATGTCACTGCCTCGGCGTCGCTATCCCTCCGCCATATTATCGGCCTGTGCCCCTTTTTGCCGCCAACTCATATAGCGGTTGCCGCATGTGAGTATGCACCACAACGCTACCGGCACTACAACACCGAGAAATGCACCGTAAGGGCCGGGATTGAAAAAAGTCCCGGTTGCCGCATACAGCGAATGGCCGCTTTCGGCTATTCCTGCGACCTGTAGTATGCCGAGCAGGCTTTCCGTGAGCCCGGCTACAAGGATAATGGCGGTAGTGGTAGCAGTCAGTTTCAATTCTGTCAGTTGTATGGAATCTTATCGAGGATTTCCATAGTATGGACTTCCGGAGTTTCCTGTCCCTTGAGATAGAATGTGATATGGCGCAAGCCCGGTTTCCATGGCTTGGATATCTTGATTACGGCGAGTGTAAAAGTTGTCGGTCGTAACGGTTTTTTTACAAATCGTATAATGGGTGTGTCCGACGGTTCGGTTTCGAATTCTACCCGCTCGATTGTTACAGTACGGTCAGAAACATTCGTGAAATGAAATGCGTATGTGTATTTGCCATCCGGTTCCTGCCACCAGGCATTCTTGCCGTTCAGTTCCGGGAATACCTTAGGTGTATCGACCAATTCCACCGGTCGCCCTGGCAATACATTATCGCCCTTGAACACTTTGTCAATTCTGTTTCTGTCGGCCATAGGCTCCTCTTTACCGGTTGATTTTTCGCTTTTGGCGGGCCTGGGTGATGAGGGGTTGCCGAGGTCGATATATCCGAACTGGGGGGTATCCTGAGTTACGACATAGAGGCGGTTGTGTGCCTCGTTGTAAGCTATGCTCACCACGGGCATCCCTATGCGCAGAGTGCGAAGATAGTTTCCGTCAATGTCCATCTCTATGATGTCGGTGCCGAAGTAGTTCTCAGTGGCTGAATATACAGCGTAGAGCCGTCCGTTGGCTATCACGGGGTTTGTGAAGTACGACATGCGGCCTCTGGGTTTCTCCTCGAAGTCGGGGCCGTAGATAGTGCGCCTGAGTGTGCCGTCAAGATCATATATCCTTATCATGTCGTGTCGGCTGCCTGTCTCGGCTACTGTTCCGTCGGGCAGTGATACAGCTATTTCCGACAGAAATCCTTTTAGATTCTCTGCATCTCCGAATCGCCGCATCATTCCGGTGCGCGGATTCAGTATTCCTATTCCCTGATCATATTTTCCGGTTTGCCCGAACATTATCTGCCGTCCTATTATCGCGGTGTCGCAGAGATAGGTGTATCTGTCGGGAAATCCATTGCTGATCCGTGTGGAGTCGAGGCGCACAATTGTGGCAGGTGCATAGCCGGCATCGGCAATCGCGCTGTCGATGTCGAAGCTCCGCAGCCGCCACTGGTTGTAGTCCATAAGTATTATCCGTCGCCCTTTGCGGTCGATGGCCGCGTTGCCGGGATTTGATATCTCGCCGGGTCCTGCACCGAAGCCGCCGAATCGTGCTATGGTAGTGTCGCGGTTTATATCGTAAGCCACCAGCATCCTGTCGGTCGATTTGCGGTCAAGAATTATCATTGTGTCGCCAAACATTGACAGGCTGCTACCGTTGTGAAGTATCGGCAACATGTCGTCGATACCGGTCAGTGTCACTTCTACAATATTGTCACGCTCATCCCCACGAACCTCTTTCGGGCCGCTGCCGCTCTTCCCGCAGGAGAAGAGCGACAGGGATGTAAGAAGAGATGCGCTTATTATTACATCTCGGAAAGTCATGATATTTAGGATTTAATTATTGTTGGTATTGTTGCTCCAATTGCTCCAATTGCCTTGACGCCGGTGGTATTACCTCATTTCACGCTATTGGCGGGTGTTGCAGCAGGTATTGTCTATGTATTAGGGAATCACAATGCGTTGTGTGTCGCTCTCTTTATCCGGCACACATGATTGCAGCCAAAGGAATGCAGTGGCCGACAATATAGTGTAGTATGTATAGTAGATCAATCTTTGCATGGCTAAGAATTAAAATGTAGATTGACTGTGACCTGACGATGAGCTCTTAAAAATCGTGTCACTTTCAGGTGTAGAATATAAGGTGCGGCAAATATAAGCAAAATGACGCAACAAATGTGTAAAAATGTAAATTTATTTCAACGAAAAAGCGCAAAATTGAAATATTGCCCGTAGACTGATAAATCGGCAGACCGATGCGAATATCGTAAGAGATGCCGCTGCGGCTGACAGCGTGGGTATGAAAGAGTCATGAAAATTAGCCGTTGCGAAAAAAATAGTGTGGAATGTTTTGTGGATTTGAGTGGAATTTGCTAATTTTGCCGCGCAATTTAACCCGCAGGCCGCCTGCGGGCGGTTGCCGTTGCAAGCAAAATAATATAAAAACAACAAATATTTCCCTTTACCCACCCAAATGATTATCGTACAAGTTAAAGAAGGCGAGAACATTGAGCGCGCATTGAAGAAATTCAAGCGTAAATTTGAGAAGACCGGCATCGTGAAAGAGCTCCGTAGCCGTCAGGCATTTCAGAAGCCCTCGGTTGTCAACCGCAAGAAGATGATGAAGGCTGTCTACGTGCAGAAGCTCCGCGCCGTAGAAGAATAATCGCCGACCGATAACCGACCAAAGATATGCGATACAGCAACCGCTTCGCCTTGCGGAGCGGCTGTTGTGTCGCTTTACGCATTTATACATCTTCGCGACGCGTGTTAGTTGCTCCTTGCCGCCCTCCCCACACAATAAATCAGGCGAGGGGGAGTTATTACTGAACAGGCTCCCACTACGGGCGCCCCGCTCTCTACCGGCAATGAAATCACGCCCCAACAATCCATTTATAATCCTGCTGCTCGTAGCGGTGTCGCTGCTGCCCTCCGCGGCCGCCGTCGCGCAGGACAAAAACGACTTCAACCCCATTCAGACGGGTGTCAACTCGCTCAATATCGCCCCCGACGCCCGAGGCGCGTCAATGGGCGACCTGGGCGCGGCCACCGAGCCCGACGCCAACTCGCAGTACTGGAATCCGTCGAAGTATGCTTTCGCTTACAGCAAGGGCGCGCTGTCGCTCAGCTACACACCGTGGCTGCGAAGCCTCGTCAACGACATTTTTCTTGCCAACCTATCGGGCTACTGGAAGCCGGGCAACGACGATAACCAGGCCCTCTCGGCCACGCTGCGCTACTTTTCCCTCGGCGAAGTGACTACCTGGGGCTCCGCCGAGGGCCAGACACTCAACCCCTACGAGATGAGCTTCGACATAGGCTACTCGCGCAAGCTCTCGGAGAAGTTCTCGATGGGCGTGGTGTTCCGCTACATCTACTCCGACCTCGGATTTTCCGATTCTTATGCCGGCGACCAGAACACAGGCGCCTCGGCGTTCTCGGCCGACATCTCAGGCTACTACACTACCTATCCAATCATAGGGCGCAACGAGTGCCAGTTCTCGTGGGGCTGGGACATATCCAACATAGGCACCAAAGTGGCGTACAACCACGGCGAAAATCCAGCCTTCCTCCCCACAAACCTCCGCCTCGGCGCCGCTTTCACCTTCCCGCTCGCCGACTACCACAATCTCACCTTCGCCCTCGACGCCAACAAGTTGCTCGTGCCTGCTCGTCCGCTCGAAAGCCGCTACGATATGTCGACCCCCGAGGGGCAGAAGGCGTATCTCGACGCCCTGGAAGAGTGGGAAAACATGTCGCCGATAACCGGCATCTTCAAATCGTTTGGCGACGCCCCCGGCGGCGCCTCCGAGGAGCTGAAAGAGATAATGTGGAGCCTCGGTACCGAGTATAGCTACAACAGCCAGTTTTTTCTTCGTGCCGGCTACTTCTACGAGCACGCCATGAAAGGCAACCGCCAGTATTTCGGTATCGGCGCCGGCTTCGCCCTCAACGTGCTGCGCCTCGACGCCTCGTATATGCTCGCCACGGCTCAGACCTCGCCGCTCGACCAGACCCTCCGCTTCACCCTGACGTTTGACATGGACGGCCTGCGCGACATCTTCGGCACCGGAGACGGCCGCCGTCGCTGACATATCCTCAATTCACCCGTAACAATTATCCCGCTATGTACAGAATCGGCAACGGCTTCGACGTGCACCGCCTCACCGAGGGGCGGCGCTGCATCATCTGCGGAGTCGACATACCCTATCACCTCGGGCTGCTCGGCCACAGCGACGCCGACGTAGCCCTCCACGCTCTGGCCGACGCCCTGCTCGGTGCCGCCGCCCTCGGCGACATAGGCCACCTATTCCCTGACACCGACCCCGCCTACGAGGGAGCCGACTCGCGCGTGCTGCTCCGCCGCGTGGTCGAGGCTGTCGGCGCCAAGGGCTACATACCCGTCAACGTCGACGTGACAATCATGGCCCAGGCTCCGAAAATGGCGCCCCACATTGAGCGCATGCGCGCCAATATCGCCGCCGACCTCGGCCTCGACATCGACTGCGTATCCGTCAAGGCCACCACCACCGAGAGGCTCGGCTTCACCGGCCGAGGCGAGGGGATAGCAGCGCAGGCTTCGGCGCTGCTTGTCGCCGCGCCCCGCGACTGAACGCCCGGCTCTCCGCTCGACCTGCTATTTTGTCTGTTAAATAAGGAAAATATTCCTTATATAGCTCCGCGGCGTCAAAAAATCTGTAATTTTGCAGGGTAATGAAGATTATTGGATTTATCAAGCGATATACACGCCGCCGCCCCATGGCGCTACTGCCGGCCATCGCGGCTCTGCTCGCACTTGCCGCCGCCGGCTGCGCCTCGATGGGACGTCCAGAGGGTGGTCCGCGCGACGTCGACCCGCCGGTGTTTGTCGGCGCCGACCCCGCCGACGGCGCCCTCAATGTCAGGCAGAACAAGTTTACGCTCCGCTTCAACGAGAACGTCGACCTGAAAAACGTCCAGCAGACCGTCATTGTGAGTCCGGCGCAAAAGCGCATGCCGCTCATCTCGGCCAACGGCCGCAACGTGAGGATAGAGCTGCGCGACACCATGCGCGACTCCACCACCTACACTATCGACTTCGGCGACGCCATAGCCGACCTCAACGAGGGCAACCAGCTCGACGGCTTTGCCTACGCCTTTTCCACCGGCCCGGTGATTGACACGCTGTCGTTTTCGGGTATGGTGCTCGAAGCACGTACCCTCGAACCGGCACAGGGCATGCTTGTGGGCGCCTATCCCTCCACTGCGCCCGACTCGGCTATCGCCAAGTTGCCCCTTGAACGCGTGACCCGCACCAACCAGCTCGGCCAGTTCACGCTCCGCAACCTCGCCCCCGGCGCCTACCGCGTCTACGCCCTCAAAGACAACAATAGCGACTACTTCTGGGACCGCTCCGAAGATGTCGCTTTCCTCGACTCGCTCGTGGTGCCCACGGCCGAGTCAATCATGGTGCAGGACACCATAAAGGCGTCGGACGGTACCGACTCGGTAGTTACTGTGCCATCGACGCGCTATCTCCCCAACGACGTGCTGCTTACCTGGTTCAACGAGGGCTACAATGCCTCCTATCTGAGCAAGTATGAGCGCACCGACACCAACCGCATACGACTGCTGTTCAACGCTCCGCAAGACTCCATGCCTCAGCTCGGTGTGGTTGCCGACAGCGGTCCACTTGCACGCCTTGCCGGCCGCCCCATGGAGGAGTGGCTTTTGATTGACGCCAACCCCGGACGCGACACCCTCGACATCTGGATAACCGACACCGCTGTCATACACACCGACTCGCTCTTCATCTCGGCCCGCTATCAGATGACCGACACCGCCGACATGCTCGTGTGGCAGACCGACACCCTGAAAGTGTTTCACCGTCGCAGCAAGTCGTCGAAGAAGTCAGACAGCGACAAGGCTCCCGGTGGCAAGAAAAAGCGCGCGCCCGCAGGCGACACGCTCGACGTCGACGCCGACAGCATCGCCGAGCCCGAGCCTGAGATTGCGAAGATTAAGCTCTCTCTCGCGAGCGGCTCCACGCAGCAGCTCAACCAGCCGTTGCGTTTCACCGTCGACAAGCCACTCGCGCGGTTCGACTCCACCACCGTAACGCTTATGGAGCAGCCTGAGGGCGACACGGTGTGGACACGCGTCAAGGGCTTCACGCTCATGCGTTCACCCTCGGGACGCCTCCTCGAACTGGTCGGCTCGCCCGTGGAGTGGAAGTCGGGAGCCTCCTACAAGCTCACAGTCGACTCCAACGCCACGGTGAGCGTCTACGGTGAGCCGCTCGACAATTTCAGCGCCGACTTCAAGGCCCGCAGCCGCGACGAGTACTCCTCGATAATATTCAACATCAGCGGCACCGGAGGCCGCCCCGCCGTGGTAGAGCTGCTCGACAAGAGCGACAAGCCGCTGCGACAGGTCGCCGTAGGCCCCGACGGCCGCGCCGTGTTTGACTATCTCGACCCCTCCGACTACTATGCGCGCCTATATTTCGACGACAATGGCAACGGAGTCTACGACACCGGCTCGCTCCTCGATTCCATACAGCCCGAGGAAACGGCATATTTCCCCTCACGCATACCATTGAAAAAGAACTGGGACCTCGAACAGACGTGGAACGTCTACGAGCTGCCCCTCGACATGCAGAAACATAAAGACATTAAGAAAAACAAGCCCAAGCCCAAGCCCGGCGAGGTAGCCGAGGACGAGGATGAGGAAGAGGAGCAGGGCTACGACCAGTTCGGACGCCCCGTCACCGGCTCGGGAGCCGGAGGCGCCAACAGCTACACCAATCCTTTCGGCGGCAATGACCGCCGCCAGCAGTCGTCGGGCACACGGCTCTGATACACACTGAAAAACATCGACATGACCCAATACATTCCCGAACCGACCCTCGGACGCCTGCCCTGGTATCTGGCCTATGTGTCAATGCTCAGGGCCTCGGACGTCGACTATGTGTCGTCGACCGCGATAGCCCGCGAGCTCAACGTCGACCCGTCGCAGACGGCCAAGGATTTGTCATTTCTCAAAATCAAGGGGCGCACCCGCGTGGGCTACTCCGTGTCCGAGCTCGAACAGAAACTCACGCAGTTTCTCGGCTTCCGCCGTCAGCACCTCGCCGTGATGATAGGCTGCGGCTCCCTGGGACGTGCCCTCATTGCCGACAGCGGCCTCCAGCGTTTCGGCCTCCGCATCGTGGCCGGCTTCGACACCGACCCGGCCCTCGCCGGCCGCGAGGTCGACGGCGTAGGCATCTACCCTATGTCGAGCCTTGAAGAGATGCGTCCGCGCCTTGGCGCCGAGATTGCCGTGATAGCCGTGCCGGTCGACAAGGCGCAGAACGCCGCCGACCATGCCGTAGCCGCCGGCATACGCGCGCTCTGGAATTTCACCCCTTTCCGCATACGCACCCGCGAGGATATTATAGTGCAGAACACCTCTATCTACTCACACCTCGCCGTGATGTACAACCGCCTCGCTTCCGTGACCCCATCGCCCTGCAAACAGTGACTTTGTTATGAAGATGATAGCCCTGGCGCGCCGCGCCTCCGACGCCGTCGACGATTTTCCGGTAGTGTCGGTAATCCCCGACTCGGCCGTAACCCTCCCCGGCAAGCCGCTGTTCGTGCCCGACTTCGCCTCGGAGTGGGAGGCCCGATTCATGCTCGGCGTGCGTGTGAGCCGTCTCGGCAAAGGGGTGTCGGCCCGCTTCGCCCCACGCTATTACGACGCCGTGACGCTACTCATGCGCCTGTCGCCGCTCCCCGCCGAGTCGTGGCCCGGAGGCTTGGCCTCGGCCTTCGACGGCTGCATACAGCTGGGGGAGTGGAGCGCACTGCCCTCCGATCCCGCCGCTCCCGTCACCGTGTGTTTCGCAGGCCTCACCGTCACCCTCACCCCCGACGAGGCCGCTATCGACAGCGCCGTTGCAGTCGTAGCTCGCTATCTTACAATTCGCAACGGCGACATCATAGCCCCCTTTACCTCCGTCGATGCCGTGGCCGTCAAGGTGGGCGACATCATCGAGGGTTCGCTCGCGTGGGGCGGTTCAGAGCCTGCCGGGCTGCTTCGCGCACGTCTGAAATAACAGTGAAATTAACGTTAACGGATGTTAATTTGACTGCCGTTGCGCCCAAGATATGTTAAGTGCTCCTACATTTCGCGGCATCGGGCGTTAGATAATGGAGAGATTGGCGTTATCTTTGCCAAAATATCATCTGAAATTACTACATGCCCAATATACTCACCTCTCTTATCGCCGGACAGGCGTCCAGGTATCCTGCCGACCGTACGGCCTATGAAGTGTTTGACGCCGACACGCGCACTTCCCGCCCCACCACGTGGAGCGAGATGGCCCGGATCACCCGCGCCGTCGCCGCCGCTTTCGAGATTCTTGACATCGAAGAGACCGACCGCATAGCCATATTTTCGGCCAACCGCGCCGAGTGCCTGCTCGCCGATTTCGCCGCCTACGCCAATCGCGCCGTGCCGGTGGCTATTTATGCCACTTCTTCCCCCGAGCAGGTCGAGTATATAGTGCGCGACTGCGAGGCCAAGCTCATCATTACGGGCGACCGCAAGCAGTACGACATGGTGTGCTCCATACGCAGCAACTGCCCCTCGCTAAGCCACATCATCACTTGCGAGCCGGTTGAGGCGCCCGTCGCTCCCGGCACTATGACTTTCGCCGACCTCATAGCTCTCGGCCTTAGCGCCGGCGACGCCTGCCACGCCGAAGTGGAGGCCCGCTCCGCCGCCGCCACCCCCGAGGATATTGCCACCATAATATATACATCGGGTACCACGGGCGAGCCCAAAGGCGCCGTGCTGCCCCACAGCTGCTTCAACGCCCAGCTCCCGCTCCATTTCGAGCGACTCACCATGCTCTCCGACGCCGACACCTCAGTGTGCTTCCTGCCGCTGAGCCATATCTTCGAGCGCGCCTGGACCTACTTCTGCCTCTACTCGGGCATGAAAGTGACAATCAACCCCGATCCCAAGCGCATACAGGAATGCGTGGGCGCAGTCAAGCCCACCTGCATGTGTTCAGTGCCCCGCTTCTGGGAAAAGGTCTACACAGCCGTGCAGGAGCAGATAGGTCGCATGAGCTCCATAAAGCGCGTCATGGTGGGCCGTGCCCTCGACATAGGGCGCCGCTACAACCTCGACTATGTGCGCCGCGGCCGCAAGGCCCCGTGGCTGCTCCGCAAGCAGTGGGAGTTCTACGACAAAATGGTGTTTGACAACGTGCGCCGCGCCATAGGCATCCCCCACGGCAACATCTTCCCAACCGCCGGCGCCCCCCTCTCGACCACTATCGTGGAGTTTCTCCACTCGTGTGGCATTAACATCGTGATAGGCTACGGCCTCTCCGAGACCACCGCCACCGTGACCTGCTTCCCCAACGTGGGCTATGAGATAGGCACCGTGGGTACCCCGCTCCCCGGCATCCGCGTGCGCATCGCCGACGACGGCGAGATACTCGTCAAAGGCCCCACCGTGATGAGCGGCTACTATGGCAAGCCCGAAGCCACTGCCGAAGCCTTTACCGCCGACGGCTGGTTCCGCACCGGCGACGCCGGCCGCATCGACGACACCGGAGCCCTCATCCTCACCGAGCGCATCAAGGACCTGTTCAAGACCTCCAACGGCAAGTATATCGCACCGCAGGCCATAGAGAGCCGTCTGGGCGAGGACAAGTTTATCGACCAGGTGGCCGTGATAGGCGATCAGCGCAAATATGTGACCGCCATAATCATCCCCGCCTACGAAGCCCTCAAAGAGTATGCCGGTGCCAACAAGATAAGCTATCAGAATCTCGAAGACCTTGTTAAGAACAGCGAGATACGCGCCATGATTGCCGACCGCATCGAGCGTCTGCAAAAAGGCTTCGCAGGCTTCGAGCGCATCAAGAAGTTTACCCTCCTCCCCAAGGCTTTTACCATGGAGGCCGGAGAGCTTACCAACACGCTTAAAATCAAACGCCCCGTCATAGCGCAGCGCTACGCCCGCGAAATCGAGGCGATGTATGCCTGAAAAAGATATGATGCGGTAATTATTACCGCTCTGACGATATGTGAGCGGCTCCTCGGTCTACGAGGGGCCGCTTTCGCCATTTTGTTCCGACTATTGGGTGATAATTTTATGTTAAAATAGTTTTAATACTGAAAAAAATCGTAACTTTGTACCCGATGATGCAGAGAGCGCACCTGTCGCTATCTCACGTTTTAATCATTATCATATTTATCTATTTATTTACCAAACCTTAAGTTATATGCCTAAACGTTTCATCGCAGCCGGCATGCTTGGTGCCCTAACCCTCTGTGGGGGGGGGTACTTAGATGCCTTTCAGGCTGTGGCCGTCGCCCAGACGGCAGGCGCGTGTGTCGGCACGATAGTGTCAGACACCGGGGAAGAAGTTATTGGAGCTACCATCAAGGTCAAAGGCACCAACAAGGCCGCCAGCACCAATATCGACGGCAAGTTCTCTATCGCAGGTGTGGAGCCCGGCGCAGTGCTTCAGATAAGCTGCATAGGCTTCGAGCCAATGGAAGTAACCTGGAAAGGTACTCCGCTCAATATCACCCTCAAAGAGTCGGCCAACGCCCTCGACGAAGTAGTCGTAGTGGGTTACGGCGTACAGAAGAAAGCCAACGTCACCGGCTCAGTATCGTCGATGAGCGCAGCGGCTATCGAAGACCGTGCTGTAGCATCGGTTTCGGCTGCCATGGCCGGCGAGATGCCCGGTGTGGTTGTTGTGCAGTCATCGGGCGCCCCCGGTGGCCAGACAGGCTCCATCACCATCCGCGGTAACAACTCCATCAACTCGGCCTCGCCCCTCGTCATCGTCGACGGCGTTCCCGGTTCGATGAACAACATCGACCCTCAGGACATCGCTTCGATATCCGTGCTTAAGGATGCTGCATCGGCTGCTATCTACGGTGTGCAGGCCGCCAACGGCGTTATCCTTATCACTACCAAGACAGGTAAGCTAAACTCAGCTCCCAAGATTTCCTATTCGGGTACCGTAACATGGGCTCAGCCCACCACAAAGCTCGATCCTGTTAACGCACACGACTATACTATGCTGATGCGTGAGGCTCAGCTCAACGTCAACCCCAATGCCGATGTGTCGAGCTTTGACGATCGTCTGGCTATGTATGAAAACGGTCTGCTTGACGGCCGAGGCACCGACTGGTGGGGTGAGACATTCAAGAAATGGTCAACCGAGACCGCACATACCGTTCAGATCAACGGCGGTTCGGCCAACACCACCTACATGGCATCTCTCGGCTACCTCTATCAGGGAGGTATGCTCGACCAGAACGACTACAACCGTTACAATGCCCGTGTGAATCTGAATACCCAACTTAAGCCTTGGCTTGCTTTCGGTATACAGACTTCGTTCTATCGCGGAATCCAGAAGGACGGTTACAACAGCGTGGCCGGCATCGTACAGCACGTCAACCGACTCAACGCCACTCTTTCGCCCTATGATGATAACGGTGAGTATGTTGCTCCCGGCGCTATGCAGAACCCTCTCGCCGAGCGTGACAATGCTACAGGTTATTTCCGTCAGAAAGACGACCAGCTGTTTACCAACATGTATCTTAACATCACGCCGATAGATGGTCTTGTAATCAAGCCCCTCTTCTCCTGGCGTCACGACTCGCGTGATTACTATAGATTCCGTAAGGTTCTCCTTTACGGCGGTTCCTACAACGGAGGTGACAACGGTACACGTCGCGGTGACCACAACTATACCAACTGGGACTGGATGACCTATCAGGGCACCATCAACTACAACAAGACCATCGCCGAGAAGCACACCATCGGCCTTCTCGCCGGTTATGAGGCCGTGCGTTATATGTACCGTTATACCAAAGCTTCACGTACTGGCGGCGGTGACAACGCCCTTTGGGAAACACTTGGAGCTCTTTCAACTGTAGGCATGGCAAACGAAGACGGCGGCCTTGATCTCAACCGTCGTTCATGGTTTGGTCGCATTACCTATGATTTCGACAGCCGTTATCTCTTCGAGGCTAATCTCCGTGCCGACGCATCCTCACGTTTCCCCAAGGACAACCGCTGGGGCTATTTCCCCGCTGTGTCAGCTGCTTGGCGAATCTCTCAGGAGAGCTTCATGGAAGGAACCCGTGACTGGCTCAACAACCTTAAGCTCCGTCTCGGCTGGGGTCGCACCGGTAATGAGGAGCTTGGCGATGACTACTATCCTGCAGTTGCTACTTATGCCTACAGCGATGTGATGATTGGTAGCAGTCTTTACAGCGCACTCTACGAGGGACGTTATGTGAACCGGAATCTCAAGTGGGCCAATGTGACCAACTGGGAACTCGGTCTCGAAGCTTCGTTCCTAAACAATATGTTTGTATTCGAGGGTTCTGTCTATAAGCGCAAGACCAACGACATGTTGCTTAACCTCCCGATTCAGACAGTTCTTGGTGTAAGTGCACCCGCACAGAACGCAGGCTCGGTAGAGAACAAGGGTGTAGACCTCTCGCTTACCTACAACCATCGTCTCAACAAGGACTGGAGCTGGAACGCTACTATCAATGTAGGATATAACCACAACGAGATAACCAATCTTGCCGGTACACAGGGTGAAAATCCCGATAATAAGTTGGTGTGGTATCTTGAGGGCGAAGCCATCGGTTCATACTACGGTTACATAGCCGACGGTATCTTCAAGAACGAAGAAGAGGTGAAGGCCGGTCCGCTACGCACAGGTAACGAGAAGCCCGGTAACCTCCGCTTCAAGGATTTCGCACACTATGAGAGGGATGCCGATGGCAAGCTTGTCGTTGTGCCCGGTGCTGACGGCAAGATTGATGCTGCTGACCGTGCCGTTATGGGTAAGATGAATCCCTCATGGATGGGTGGTATCAATGTCGGCGTCAACTTCCGCGACTTCGACTTCTCGATGCTCTGGCAGGGCGCATTCGACTACGAGCGCTATATGACCGGTGAGGCAGCACAGGCGTTCTACAACGGTGGTACCATCAACAACTGGATGATGGAGCAGCGTTGGACTCCCGAGAATCCTAACGGCACCTATCCCCGCCTCTATACAAACTCGGCTTCATCGCCTGATGTGTCTGTTACCAACTCGTTCTGGTGTCAGGATGCCAGCTATGTTCGTCTGAAAAACCTCACTTTCGGTTATACCGTGCCGACCGCTCTCACCCAGCGTTTCGGTGTAGAGAAACTCCGTATTTATTTCAACGGCGAGAACCTCCTCACCTTCTCCGACATCTACGACAAGGGTATCGACCCTGAGGCTCCCCAAGGCCGTGGCGCTTACTACGCCAATGTGCGCAAGCTCTCTCTCGGTCTTAAAATTACCCTCTAACCATCTCTTCGCTTAAATATAATGAAAAACAAATTCTTTACCATAATTGCCTCGATGGCTCTCGCCGTCGGCGCAAGTTCCTGTGTCGATCTCGACACCGCGCCGCTCGACCAGAAGTCGGACGCCACTATGTGGAAGACGCCTGAGGATGCCGAGCAGGGAGTTTCCATATTGTACGAATATCTGCCCAATGCCATGTGGGAGAACGATAACGATGTCTACACCGACAATGCTGTTCACGGCATCAAGTGGGCTGTAGGACAGCGAGCCCACGGTGTGTGGCAGGCTACCGATTTCGGCTGGAGTACGGAATACAAATACATCCGTTATGCCAACCTCGTGTTCGCCAATATCGATCAGGTGGAAGGTATCTCTGAGGCTGACCGCAACAACATCCTTGGTCAGGCACACTTCTTCCGCGCCTTTATTTATGCTGACCTTATCCGTCAGTTCGGCGACGTGCCTTATACCGAGGTTCCATTGAACCTTGAGGATCAGGAGGGTATTGTCCGTACCGACTGGAAAGAGGTCTACAACCATGTGATGGCCGATTACGATCAGGCAATCGCACTTCTTCCCGAGTATACCACACCTGCCGAGGGACGTGTGAACAAACAGATAGCCCGTGCCTACAAGGCCAAAATCGCTCTTTACTTCGCCAATCCCGAGTGCCCCCACAGCGTGGCCGAGGGCTATCAGGTAGCCGCTCAGAACGCCAAGGCTGTCATCGATTCCGGCCATTATAGCCTCTACGATGAAGGTTACAGCGGCGATGCCAAGAACTATACCGGCAAATATGCCGAGATGTTCTGGGATATGAATGGCGTTACTTCGCCCGAAGCTCTGATTGTCACCGTTAGTAACTCAGCGCTCGGCACCGGTACTAACTTTATCGGCTTCGAATGTTTCCCGAAAGTCGGTTGGGGCGGTCTTAATCCCACTCAGAGTTATGTCGACTGCTTCGAGGACTGCGAGGGCGCTCCCATCGCTGAGTCTAAAGTTTATGATCCCTTGAAACCCAATGTAAACCGCGACCCGCGCCTCAACGTCAATGTGATTTTTGATGGTGATCTGATGTACCCCGACTTCCAGTTTACAGTTAAGAATCCTAATTATGTTCCCGGAGGTTCAGAAAAGGAAAAAATTACAACGCAGGGTATAGTTGTTCGTACCAAGCCTCTTCCATCTTCTGATGTCCGTGGTCTCTATGGCTTGACTCAGGAATCGTGCGGCGACGCCACTCTTACAGGCTACCAAGCCAAGAAGTGGCTCAATCCCGCTGTAAATCCTGAGGCAGGTGGATGGAATCACAATGCATCTCCCGCTTGCATGCGTTTCACTGAAGTGCTGCTGATGTATGCCGAGGCCATGAACGAAATGAGCGACCGTCCGCAGGAAGCCTTCGATGCCGTCAACCGTGTGCGTGCCCGCGTAGGTATGCCCGCTCTGCAGAAGACCGATGCCTCGCTTCCCACATATTGCGGCAGCCAGGACGCCCTGCGTCAGCGCATCCGCAACGAGTGGCGCGTGGAATTCGGCTTCGAGGGTGACCACCGCCAGTGGGATGCCCGACGCTGGAACATCGCCACCGATGTGCTCAACGCCGACCGCTACCCCTACAAGTACAAGGTCTACAGCGATCCGGCCAATGCCTATCCTGTGGATAATGGTATGGTATGTGACATCTATGTAGCCGACGGTGAACAGCCGGCTATCACCGACCAGATTATTCGCTACAGTGCTCACAACTATCTCTTCCCGATTCCTCAGAATCAGTTGGACCTCAATAAGAATCTGACACAGAATCCCGGATATAATTGATTGTTTAGGTAATACCGACGTCCGCAGGCCCGGAGGCTCGCCGTAGTGTTTACGGTAGCCTCCGGGCTTTGCATTCCGCGTGGTCGCGTGGCATTGGGCGACCCTGTATGCAGGGTCTTGAATGTTGGGTAATGCCCGTGATACGCGGGTCTCGGCTTTGTGGCCTCGACCCACGCCTATTATTGCCCGACCCCTGACCGGGGTCTCGCGTCTGCAATCGCGCGAAATCCTATCCCACGCCCGGGGACCGTGTACACCGAAAGACCGCGGATGCGGTCGTGCAACAATAGCCGTGGGTCGAGCGTAGCGAGACCCGCGGAAGGAGGCATCAAAAATGGTTTAAGACCCCCGTTAGGGCGGTCGCCCAATATCAACGTCATCGTCCGCAAGGTCGCCTCCGTTAGCGCGTGGCATTGTGCGACCCTGTATGCGGGGTCTTGAATGTTGGGTAATGCCCGTGATACGCGAGTCTCGGCTTTGTGGCCTCGCCCCACGCCTATTATTGCCTGACCCCTGACCGGGGTCTCGCGTCTGCAATCGCCCGAAATCCTATCCAACGCCCGGGGACCGTGTACACCGAAAGACCGCGGATGCGGTCGTGCAACAATAGCCGTGGGTCGAGCGTAGCGAGACCCGCGGAAGGAGGCATCAAAAATGGTTTAAGACCCCCGTTAGGGCGGTCGCCCAATATCAACGTCATCGTCCGCAAGGTCGCCTCCGTTAGCGCGTGGCATTGTGCGACCCTGTATGCAGGGTCTTGAACGTTGGGTAATGCCCGTGATACGCGGGTCTCGGCTTTGTGGCCTCGACCCACGCCTATTATTGCCCGACCCCTGACCGGGGTCTCGCGTCCGCAATCGCCCGCATTTTTGCAATTTTCAGCCTAATGATTATGTGGATATAAAATTTGTGATTATCTTTGCGTATCACCTTAAATCACACTAATTATGCGCTCGTTCTCACAAATCTATATCATGGCTGTCTTCGGGGTGAAATTCCGGCTCGGACTTATTGACCGTGTCTGGAAACTCCAACTATATTCGGTGATGGGTAATACCCTCAATAACATCGACGGCACTGTGGCTGTGCGTATCGGGGGCATTGCCGACCATGTGCATGTGCTGTTCACCACACAGGGTCTTGTGGCCGAAGCAGAGATCATCCGTAAATTGAAATCCGACTCGTCTCGGTGGATTAACGAGCATAGGCTCACAGTCGGTCGTTTTGCATGGCAGGACGGTAATGCTCGTTTTAGCTATTCCGTGAACGACATTGCGCAGATCATCAGATATATAGATAATCAGGAGGAGCACCATCGCCGTTTCTCGTTCCGCGAAGAGCTTGACAAGCTGTTGCAGCATAGTGGTATGGCATATAACGGCTACAACCTTCCGGACGAGCCGGCTTGAAGGTGCTTTGCGCGCCGTGAAGGTCGCCCAATATCCCGCTCCCCCGCACGCGTCCTCCGCGCCTCCGGGCTTTGCTTTTCAGTCGCTTTTCTTCGCGGTGACGAAAAAAAGTCTTAAATTTGCACTTGGCGGCGCCTGCTCGCGCTGCTGATTCTATCCATCACTCTATGCGTCTGATAAGATACTTTTACGGCCTCCTCCTTGCTGTGGCTTACTATCTGTGCTGCACACAGTGGCTGTCGTATGTAATATATTTCTACGCCGGGCATTCGACTTTCCGCTACGGCAAAGCCTACTTTGACGAGTGTGTGCATCTCAACGGCCTCACGGCATACATCGACAACTGGCTCACGGCCATGCTCGCGCGTCCATCAGTCGGCGTCACTATCGTGGCGCTCCTGTGTGCGTCGGTCTATTATCTGACCGACGGCATAATTCGCCGTATCTCGCGCCGCCCCGACATCGCCGCGCTCTCCGTCGCGGCGTCGATAGCCACGTTCACCGCCTCAGTGACACGCACCCAGAGCAGCCCCACGGCGGCGTGGCTCGTGCCGTTGTGCCTCGCCGTTGTGCTGCTTGCTGTAATGGCGGTCAACGCGTTTTTACACCGCGGCCCTGTGAAGCCGATACGCTTTCTTCGCGGGCACGACGGCCTGATATGGCTCGTGGCGGCCCTGATATGGAGCGGCGTGGGCTACTACCGCATATTCAGTTCTATCGACCTTAGCGAGCGCGCCATGGTGCTCACCGAAAAGGCGCTACGCGAAGGCAACTACAATGAGGTGATTGAACGCACCGACCGCTATCTTGGCTCGGGTCACTCCAACAGGCTCATGAGCCTCTTCCGCAACTATGTACTCGCACACCGCGGACGGCTTGCCGACGGGCTGCTCGACTATCCTATGCACTTCGGCCTCGGCGGCCTCGCCTTTCCGTGGAATACCAACTCGCTCGGCTGCGAGTACGGGGCATTGCCTTACGAGGCTACGGGCCACATCAACGAGGCGCTGCATTGGGAAAACGAGGCGCTGGTGGTGTGGGGACCCACTCCGCGTCACCTGACGTCGCTCGCCCGCTACAACATAGCCATGGGGCGCCCCGACGCCGCACGACGCTATATACGCCTGCTCGAGCGCGTGCCGTTTCACGAGGAGGAAGCACGGATGCTCGCGCGCGAGGTCAACGACCCCGCCGCCACAGGTCTGCGCTACTCGCTGCGCGACTATGACCCGGCACCCGCCGAGTGGTCAAATGTGACCAATATAGTCCACGACCTCGAATGTGTGTGTGCCGTAGACTCCACCAATACCATAGCGCAGCAATATCTGCTCTGCGGACTGCTGCTCGGCAACAACGTGAGCCGATTCGCGGAACTGCTGCCGGCCTACGCTCCTGCCGGTCCGCTGCCGAGGCTGTATCAGGAGGCGCTGCTGCTCAACGAACTCCGCGACGATATAAAGCGCGACCCCGACCCGCGCGTGAGCAATGATACCCGCGCCCGCTTTCACCGATTTGTCAAGCTATCGGAGACAGGCAACGACATAGCTCTCCGGAGCGAATTTTTAAATTCTTACTGGTACTATGTGACCTATGTGAGCCCCCACGGGCGCAAGGCACGCTGACACTCACCCCCCCACACGTTATAATCATGAACCGCTACATAACAGCTCTGCTCGCGGCCGCCGCCGCTCTGCTCGGAGCCTGCTCGGGCCCCGGTGCGGTGACGCCCGACTCGATCGCCGGCGCCCTGCCCCCTATGATGCCCGACTATTCCGGCACTCCAACGCTCCCGCGCAACATCGCACCGCTGAGATTCCGCATCGACCTCGACGCCGACCGCTACCAGGCCGCAATCGGTATCACCGGCGAGGAGCCGCAGATAATAGTCAACTCCACCGACGGAGCGATAAAGATACCGGAGGGGGAGTGGGCCGACCTGCTCGACCGTGCCGCAGGACGCGGCATCGCTGTGGCCATGGCCACGCGCGGCCCGTCGGGCGACTGGGTGGGCTACCCCGAGATGACGTTTGATGTCGACACCGCCGCCCTCAACGACTGGCTCGTGTACCGTCTCATCTATCCCGGTTACGAGCTTTGGAACCGCATGGGCATATATCAGCGCTGCCCCGCCAATTACGAGCAGGAGGCGCTGCTTGAGAACGATCCGGTAGACAAGCAGTGCATGAACTGCCACAGCTTCGCCTCGGCGCGGCCGGAAACCATGATGCTGCATGTGCGCGGCACCAACGGAGGCACCATAATTCTGCAACCCGACAAGGAGCCGGCCAAGCTCACCCCCACCGCTTCGGGCACGCCCCATGGCGCGGCATATCCGGCGTGGCACCCCTCCGGCCGCTATATAGCCTATGCCGCCGACGACATAAAGCAGTTTTTCCACACCTCTGGGCGCAAGGCCATAGAGGTAGTGAACATGGCCGGTGACATCATGGTGTATGACACCGACAGCCGCACGGGCTTTACCGACAGTCTTATGGCCGGACCGGAGTATGTGGAGACGTTTCCGACATGGAGTCCCGACGGCCGGATGCTCTATTACTGCCGCGCGCAGCCGCTCTACACCCCCGCCGGCATCGACAGCGCCCGCTACGACCTTGTGCGCCGTCCGTTTGACCCCGCCACGGGCCGCTTCACCGGAGCGCCGGAGCCGGTCTACGAGGCATCGAAAGAGGGCAAGAGCGTGACCGTGCCGCGAATAAGCCCCGACGGCCGGTGGCTGCTCTTCACCCGCTCCGACTACGGCAACTTCATGATATGGCACACCGCGGCCGACCTATGCCTCATCGACCTCGCCTCCGACAGCCTGACCGTGCGCCGGGCCGACGAAATCAACGCTCCCGGCGCAGTCGACAGCTACCACTCCTGGTCGAGCGATGGCCGGTGGATGGTGTTCAGCTCCAAGCGCATCGACGGCCTGTTTGCACGCCCCTACATTGCGCGCTTCGACAGCGCCACGGGCCGCTTCGCGCCGCCGTTTGTGCTGCCGCAGGCTTCGCCCGACCATTATGACGACCTGCTGATGTCGTTCAACATACCCGAATTTGTGGCCGGGCGCGTGCCTCACGCCCCGACGCTCGCCGCCAAAGCGCGCGAGGAGCAGCCGGGAAAGCCGGGGTAGGGTGCGTGAAACTTTTTGGTTCACCGATTGTTTCATAATTGTAGCAACGATAACCGCATCACCACCATAGAGTGCCGTGGAACGGCGAACCCCGCGGTTTTTCGATCGATAACGGTACGGCAATGAGTGATATGTCAGTTATTTTTTATAATTTTGCGACTCAGGCCCGACGAGGGGCCGCCGAAATTCAGGTAACAAAATCATTGTCTAACTTAAAACTATTCTAACACAACAATGAACGCAGAAATCATCGGTTGCTGGGCCGGCCAGATTTGGAACGCCCTCAACGAAGCTGACGTCCTCGGTACCAAACAGCTTAAGAAAATCACCAAACTGAAAGAGAAGGAACTGGCTTATGGCCTCGGCTGGCTCGCCCGCGAAGGCAAAATCGCCTTTGAAGAGAGCGGCGACGACAAGGAGATGCTGATATCTCTCGTACAGCAGTAAGTCACCTCCACGTCATCATCACCACCACCATACAGGCGCGGCCTGCGACACCGCCTTTCAAGGCTCTCGCGGGCCGCGCGTTTGCTCCCACCCTATTTAATATCTCATCTCCACGCGCAGCGTATGTTGACAGAAGGCATCGTAATCAAAAACACCGGCAGCGCTTATCTCGTGGCCCCTTCGGCCGCCGAGGTGTCGCAGGCTGTGGCGGCCCGCATCAAGGGCAATTTCCGCATCAAGGGCATTCGCACCACCAACCCCGTGGCTGTGGGCGACCATGTGACTCTGTCGCCTCCCGGCCCCGACGGCACCGCCTTCATTACCGCCATCAGTCCGCGACGCAACTACATGATACGCCGCGCGAGCAATCTCTCCAAAGAGTCGCACATCATAGCCTCGAATCTCGACGGCGTGTGCCTCATAGCATCTCTCGCCGAACCGGCCACATCGACCACATTTATCGACCGCTTCCTTGCCACCGCCGAGGCTTACCGTATTCCCGCCACTCTCGTCATCAATAAGGCCGATCTGATTCTCGCCGAGCCCGACGGCGGCGAGCTGCTTGATGCCGTGGCCTATCTCTACCGCTCAATAGGCTATCCCGTGATTGTCTGCTCGGCTGAGACCGGACTCGGGCTCGACGACCTCCGTGCTGTGCTCGCCGGCAAGACCACGCTGCTCAGCGGCAACTCGGGCGTAGGCAAGACCACGCTCATCAATCGGCTCATCCCCGGGCTTGACCTGCGTACGGGCGCTGTGTCGGCCATACATCACACCGGCATGCACACCACCACCTTTTCCGAGATGTTTGCTCTCCCCGGCGGGGGCGCCATAATCGACACCCCGGGCGTGAAGGGCTTCGGCACCATTGATTTCGAGCCGGCCGAGGTGGGCCACTTCTTCCCCGAGATATTTGCCGAGAGCAAGAACTGCCGCTATGGCGACTGCTCGCACACACACGAGCCGGGTTGCGCCGTGAGAGAGGCGGTCGACGACGCACGCATAGCACAGAGCCGCTATGCGTCGTATCTCTCGATACTCGAAGAGACGTGCGACGCAGGCAAATATCGCAAGCCGTTTTGACCGGGAGGGCGATACAGGCAACGTTGAGGCGCGACGGAGATGTTTTTTGGCGCGTCTGACAAAAAAATCCATCATCGCGGGCCTATTGTCCATTGCAGCGTCGGCCCGGAACTATTAAATTTGAGCAGGCGAAAAATCGGCTGCGCAATCATTTTTTTATCAGCAGGATTATTGCTAACTTCGCGCATACTTATCGACAAGTACGCTTGTCAATTACCGACAACCACGCTTCTCTATTACCGGAAACTCAATCAGTCACAATCTATATTCAATCCATGATTAGACAACTCGCAGTAATTGCCCTGGCGGCCGCCGCAGGCGCTTCGGCAGGCAATGCACAGACTTTCCGCGAGTGGCAGGACCAGCATGTCAACCAGGTCAACCGCCTGCCAATGCGCACCAGCCATTTCGCCTATCCTTCGACGGAAGCCGCCCTTAAAGGCGACATGAAGGAGCAGCCGAATTATATGACCCTCAACGGCATGTGGCGCTTCAACTGGGTGCCGAACGCCGACCAGCGTCCCACCGACTTCTATCGTGCCGGCTACAACGACGCGGCATGGGACTCGATACCCGTGCCCGGCATCTGGGAGCTCAACGGCTACGGCGACCCGCTGTATGTCAACATCGGCTACGCCTGGCGCAACGACTTCGAGAACCGCCCCCCGCAGGTGCCCGTGGAGAAAAACCATGTAGGCTCCTACCGACGCACCATCAACATCCCCGCCGAGTGGAAAGGCAAGCAGGTGATAGCTCACCTCGGCTCAGTGACATCCAACGTTTATCTCTGGGTCAACGGCAAGTTTGTGGGTTACAGCGAGGATTCCAAGCTCGAACCTGAATTTGACATCACCCCCTATCTCAAACCGGGCGACAACGAGATAGCAATGCAGGTGTTCCGCTGGTGCGACGGCACATATTTCGAGGATCAGGACTTCTTCCGCCTCTGTGGCATAGCGCGCGACAGCTATCTCTTTGCCCGCGACAAGAGCGCCGGCCTGCGCGACATCCGCGTGACCCCCGACCTCGATGCCGCCTACAAGGACGGCTCGCTCAAAGTGGCCCTCCAGCTCACGGGTAATCCCACCGTCGACCTCGCTCTTCTCGCTCCCGACGGACGCGAGGTGGCTTCGGCCAAGGTGACCGGCAACGGCAGCCGCGAGGTAACGCTCGACGTTGCCAATCCCCTGAAATGGACCGCCGAGACCCCAAATCTCTATCGTCTTGTGGCTTCGGTCAAGAAGGGCGGCAAGGAGATAGAGGCCACTACCGTCAATGTGGGCTTCCGCAAAATCGAGATAAAGGACGCACAGGTGCTTATCAACGGACAGCCGGTACTCTTCAAGGGCGTGGACCGTCATGAGCTCGACCCCGACGGCGGCTATGTGGTGTCGCCCGAGCGCATGGAGCAGGACATCCGCATCATGAAGGAAAACAATATCAACGCTATCCGCACCTGCCACTATCCCGACGACCCCTATCTCTACGACCTCGCTGACAAATACGGACTCTATGTAGTGGCCGAGGCCAACCTCGAAAGCCACGGCATGGGCTACGGCGAGAAGTCGCTCGCCAAGTTCCCCGAGTTTGAGCTCCAGCACCTCGAACGCAACGAACGCAACGTCGCCCGCAACTTCAACCACCCCTCGATTATCTTCTGGAGCCTCGGCAACGAGGCCGGCTACGGCGTGAACTTCGAGAAAGCATATGACATGGTGAAGAAAATGGATCCCTCACGCCCCGTGCAGTATGAGCGTGCCGGCTACGAAGGCGACACCGACATCTACTGCCCGATGTACGTCTCGCAGGCTTCCATGGCCAACTATGCCAAGAATCCCAAGAACACCAAGCCGATGATACAGTGTGAGTATGCCCACGCCATGGGCAACTCGGGCGGCGGCTTCAAGGAGTACTGGGACACTATCCGCGCCTATCCCAAGCTTCAGGGCGGATTTATCTGGGACTTCGTCGACCAGAGCCTCCGCAAGAAGGGCCGCGACGGCGTGATGATTTACGGCTACGGCGGCGACTGGAACCCCTACGACGCCACCGACAACAACTTCTGCGACAATGGCCTCATCTCGCCCGACCGCGTACTCAATCCCCACATGGACGAGACCGCCTACTACTATCAGAACATCTGGACCTCCCTCGACGATGCCGCCTCAAAGAAAGTTAGCGTCAAGAACGAAAACTTCTTCAAGGGCCTCGACAACTATCGTATGCGCTGGACAGTGGTGGCCGACGGTCAGCCATGCGAAAGCGGCGTGATTGAGACTATCGACGTTGCTCCGCAGGCCACAGCAAGCATCGCGGTGCCCTATACTCTCGCCGGTATCGACCCCAATGCCGAAGTGTTCCTTAACGTCGAATACATAACCAAGGCCGCCGAAGGCCCCGTTGCCGCCGGGCATGTGGCCGCACGTCAGCAGCTCCCCGTTCAGGAGGGCAAGCACGCGTTTGCCGGCATAGCCAATGTCAAGACCAACAATCTGCCCCTGGCTCTGCCGCGTATCGATGCCCGCAACAGTGAGCGCCTCATCGTCACCGGCCCCGACTTCGGTATCGAATGGAACCGTAACACCGGCATGATATCCAAGTGGACCGTTGCCAACCTGGAGATGATAGAGCCGGGCATGGAGATAACCCCCAACTTCTGGCGCGCCGGTACCGACAACGACTACGGCGCGAATCTGCCCCTCAAACGCAAGGTGTGGCGTAACCCGGAGCTCAAACTCACCAGCCTCGAGAGTGAGATGACCCCCGACGGCCTTGCACGCGTCACCGCATCGTTTGACATGCCCGAAATCGGCGCCGACTTAATCATGACCTACACCGTCAATAACGAGGGCGAGATACTGCTCACCCAGGCCATGACACCCCGCGCCGGCTCGGAGGCTCCCGAAATGATGCGTTTCGGCATCGAGATGCCGCTTGTGGAGAGCATGGACCGCTCCACCTACTACGGCCGCGGCCCCATAGAGAACTACATCGACCGTAAGAACTCGGCTTTCGTGGGCCGCTACACTCAGACCTCGGCCGAACAGTTCTATCCCTATATCCGTCCGCAGGAAAACGGCACCAAGAGCGACATGCGCTGGTTTGACCAGACAACTATTGGCGGTAAAGGCATCAAGGTGACCTCGCCCGATCTTTTCTATGCCTCTGCTTCCAACTACACTATCGCCTCGCTTGACGACGGCGACCACAAGCACCAGCGCCACTCGCAGGAGGTTGCGCCGGTCGACTTCAACATAGTGCGCATTGACGCCCGCCACACAGGCCTCGGCGGCATCGACTCATGGGGCGCAATCCCCCTGACCTACCACCGCGTCCCCTACGAGGCGATGACCATGACTCTCCTCCTTACCCCGCTTCGCTGACCCTTAGGCCGCGCGGCAATGCGGCCGATGCGTTAGAGTCGCCTAAAAGCGAGTCGCCGACCCATAACAGTCAAGGGGCCGACAGCCATGCTGCCGGCCCCTTGATCATTTATTTACGTGGTTTCCTGTAAAATACTTGCAGATTCCGAGGATTCTGACGAAATTTGCTATGAAGTTGCGCATAATCAGATTAATGTCAGTCAACGGTGTCGCTGTTGCTAATTTGCAGCCAATCTGTGTTTTGCGCAGTTTTATTTATTGTTTAAGAATTTGGTTCAACCCACGAGTTATGTATGTACGTAGGATATACCGTAAAATAGATATTGTAGCCTTTGTGCTGATTTTTTTGTCAGCACTACTTTTTGTGTCTTTATCATCTTCTTGTTCGCATAATCAGGACTCTGCTGTTATTCTCAAAGAGGCGTTCACTTTGGCCTATGAAGGAAGATACGATGAAGCGCAAATAAAGGCATTAGAGTCGGAGGAGTTGCTTACAGATAACGCTTCCTTAAAGAACCGGGAATCGTTGACGCGGCTCTATGGCTTAATATTCTATCAACAGAATATCCGAGATAAGGCAAAGAACAATCTCCAACAAGCCTTGAACTACGCCACGGAGCTAAACGATACATCATTGATTATAATAAATCTGCATAATCTCGGTCTATGTGCTACGACCAAGGAGGAGGCGATTTCTAATTTCTCGCAAGCAGCAGCATTTGCAGAGAAGGCTGGTTTTGCTTCACAGCAATCATCCGCTCTTGAAAAATTGGCGCAGACATACATATTTATCGGTGATTTTAGCAAGGCCCAACAGTTTCTGGATAATGCCAATGAGCTATGCAATAACAATAATATACTGCAAGCTGAAATAGCCACAACTCAATGTAGATTATGGCTTGCTGAAGGGAAATATGATGCAGCTTTGCAAGGCTATGAATCTTTAAATCAGGATTCATTGAATGTCTATGGTCGTTTGCAAAGAACTAATGCCATATATGATATACTTGTTCAGCAGGGTGATTACAAAACTGCGCTTGCCTATAAAGACAGCATATTTATCTACACCGACTCTATAAGACAACTTGACGGATCTAAGCGTGTAGAAGATATTGAGAAATCATATCATGCCTCTATCGCTGAAAAGAATCGTAAATTTCAGTTGCTGGTATGGTCTTTGGTTTTGACAGTGGCTGTAATTCTTGTTATCCTGTTTTTCGCATTGAAAACCTTACGGCTGAAGAAGCGTCAGGTTGAACTGAATGATAGAATATCGGCTCTTAATGCACGAATAGCCGGGCTTATGCCCAAGTCGGATGAAAATGACAAGGAGACAGAACCCGCTGAAAAAGCTATAGCCTCCATATCGCGGCTTATAGAGCAGAAATATGAGCTGTCGCTTGAGGTGTTCAAAAGTCTGCCTCAATTTGAATCACTGAGAAAGTTGAATCTTATCAGGGAAATGAGTAATGAGAACAAGGCTGAAATCAAGTCTTTGTATGATGCCATTGTCGGAAGATTCTCGGGGTGTTGTTCAGATACCCGTCAGACTTTCCCGGGACTTACAAATGATGACTGCGTTTTCTGCACTATGAATTTTGTGGGGTGCAGCAAAGAGGTAATCTCTGCTGCAATGGGGTCGTCGGAAGAAGCATTAAGACGGCGTAAGAGCAGAATCAAGCAAAAGCTACCGGAGTCGATATTCATGTTTTTCTTCCAGCGATAAGCTGATTTTCGGGACAAAAGCGTGACATCCGAGTTGTGTCACGCTTTTGTCCTGCCTGATATTCGGTGAATTAGGCATTGAGTCTCTAATTTTGCATTGTCAAAACCACAGACTCAAAACCATCCGAATATGAAGAAAAAAATATTTAATTTAATTTTATGTGCGCTCGTCGCTTGTATGCCGGCCATAGCGCAGACGCGTTCAACATCGGCTCGTGTCATTTCTGTTTCGGATTCCATTCCGGTGGAATTTGCAACAGTAAAACTCCTGCGTCCCGACTCTGTGATAATAGCCACGACTCTCACCGATGAGAGCGGGCGGTTCGGTTTCGTAAATCCGATAGAAAAGGGAATGTATCTTGCAATCTCATCTGTAGGTTGCAAAAGTGTCGATGTAGCTCTTCCCTGTGATTCTGTTATCTGGCTTGAAAACTCCAACGAATTGAGTGAGATTGTTGTCCGAGCAAGTAAGAAATATGTCAGGAACACTTCAAGAGGATTACAGATTTCAATGGAGGGAAATCCCGTTGCCAAACTTGGAAATGCGATGGATGCGATAAGGCAGCTACCGATGATTGACGCTTCCGGTGGTGGACTTTCAGTTCTTGGTCACGGTTCTCCGGTCATCTATATAAACAACAGGCTTGTACGTTCAACAAGTGAATTGTCCATTCTTTCAGCAGAGGATATATCTAATGTGGAAATCATCACAAATCCGTCATCCAAATATGGAACGGATGTCACATCCGTCATTCTAATTCACACAAAGAAACTTAATGAGGGTTTCCATGCTGTTGCATCGGGGAACGTAGCAGCCAGTGAAGAATGGTCAGAATCTGGGGAGGTGACACTTAATTACCACACCCAAAATGGACTTACCGTTTTTGGAGACTTCTCATACGGTTTTTCGGGCTTCAAGCAAAGACGACATTATTCAGAAAGTTTTTCAACTGAAAGCGATGCTGACATGATGTATAAGACTGATACTTACGCCAAAGCAAAAAGTAGAAGTCAATCCCTTATGACTGATGCCGGCTTAAACTATGACTTTGGGGAAAATTCAGTCGGTATGAAATACACCTTTCGGCGTACTCCAAAAAGTAATTACACAGGTAATGCCCATTCTACAACCGATTATCGGCATAACGAAGAAATAATTGCTTCTGTAAGTGACCTGAATAGGCAGAACTCCATGCACCACGTCAATACATTCGGAAATTTCAGTCTCCCTGCCAATATTGGGTTACGGATAGACGCAGACTACGTCAAATCATTAAACGGGTCAAATTCGAGCATCGATGAAAATGACACTGAAAATTTTGTCATTAATTCCAATCGTAGCAATGGCACTTTATGGTCAGGGAAGCTTGCTTTATTGAGAAAATTCAACAAAGTGGAATTGGAGGCAGGCGCAGATGTCTCATATACCCACAACAAACAGGATTATTATGGTTTCTCCACGGATAATCAGGGTTTTATTACGCCGGAAACTGATGATGTAAAGCAAAACCTCTATGCCGGATTTGTAGGTTTTGACTGGATCCCCAGTGAAAGATGGAATGTCTATGGCGGTTTGAGATTAGAGACTACAAACACTGATTTCCAGCAAAACAGTACAATTCGACATGATCTTTCAAAAAAATATACAGACTTGCTTCCTAATATTGGTATATCCTTCAATTCGTCAATCAGAATGAACCTCTATTACCGAGCATCAGTATCACGTCCCGGGTATCAGTCTCTTGATAATACATATATTTATGTAACTCCTACACTTTGGGAAACGGGTAATCCGGAACTGAAATCAACTCTCAATCACAAAATAGGATTGAATATATATTATCGGAAGTTCATCATGCAGAGTTCATTTACAATGAACAGACGAAATATCTCATCGGTATATAGCAACGATGATGCTGACCGTATAAACATTGTACGCCCTATAAACTTACCAAATTATAATTCATTTCAACTTGTTGCTGTCCAGCAACTCGATTTCGGGTTCTGGCATCCCACCTTACAAGGCGTATTCTATGTTCAAGATTTGGAGTATGGTGCTCCTAAAAGAAAATACAACAAGCCTCTTTATACTCTGTCACTCAATAATCGCTTTGATATACAGGGAGGGATTTATGCCTATCTCAACATATTTAGGCTTGGTACAGGCAATCAGGATGTCGTTTATAGTCGCGGAACATGGCAGGCTTCGATAACATTGAACAAATCATGGAAAAATTGGACATTTACACTTTCTGCGAACGACATCTTCAATACATGGAGACAAAGATTCGATACAATCACCAACACCGTTGACTATTCTTCTGACATCAAAGGTGCCTCTCGTTCAATTTCACTTAGCATCCGCTATACATTGAATACGGCAAAAGGGAAATACAAAGGCAAAACATCCCGTCAAGACGAAATAGACAGGCTCTAACAATCAATAATTACCGGACATACCATAATGTAATTTTGGTCTTGATTCTATCTTTATTAAATACGGTGTATATATGTCACGGTTTGTGGAATTAGAGCAGGGCTGCTCTAATTCCACAAACCGTGATATATACCTTTAAATTATAATTGGAGAGGTTAATTATAACCGGGGAGGGCGTATTTTACAATATAGTATCCTTTGTCATCATTTTCGGTAAGTACATAAAGGTTTTTGTCGTCAGGACTCACCGCAATAGCTCTTGCATTGACATCAGTACGGAGTACTCTTACGATATTTCCATCAAAATCATACACCCTTATGAGGCTGAACGGCTCAATCTCTCCGGCGGCCATATCTTTGTTTCTTTTTTCAGCATCCCGGGCGAGCATTCCGCAGTAAGGCATATAGGCATGGCTGTCGGATGCAGTGACATTACCGGTGAAATAATAGGTGTAGTCATCACCAAAGTCAAAGGAGATATATCCGTCTCCGACAATTACGTTGATGCCTTTTGGTGGTGCAACATAATTTATCCGGAAGTCAATAGAATCACCATCAATGTTTGCGAACCCGGTCATGTCGGCTCTTCCGAAATAGCATACAAAATGCTTGCCGTCGGGACTTACAGCGCCGGCCGGCTGAAGAAAGTTTATCTTGGCATATTCCGGAAACCCTTCGCCAAAATCACTTTCAGGCAGATGACCGGCTAAAATACGGTCAAATGTTCCGTCGGAATTGAAAAGAGCAAAAATACCCTTATTGGAATTTATGGCAGAAAGCACATGGTTGTCAGCCATCATGAAGGTCTTGACCGAGAAATTCAATGTATCTTTGTCGGGATTATATGCGAATACCTTTTCTGTAAGCGGTTGGGCATCGGCTTCAAGGCTCACCGACCGCAGTTCGCCGGGGGTGGTCACCATCATGAGGCGTTTTTTCCCGGCTTCAATATAGCTGGAGAAGATGAAGGCTGCCTCATCGGGTCCTTGTCCTTTGCTGAGAAAGGATCTTACCGGTTTACCATTCGATGTAAACTCATCTATGAGGGTATCCACACCGGGGGAGTTAACAAGGAATATCTTGTCATCGGATGCATAGATATTTTCGGGGGTCTTGATATGGTCGTATGGTATAATGAGTTCACCGGTCAGCGATAAGGTGTCGATTCCTTGATAGTCTGCCGAGCCAGATCCGCTGCATGAGAACATGGATAATAACAAGGCGGCAATAATAGAAGTCAGTAGAAAGTTTTTCATGACGCGATTGTGAAGATGAATAGAGTAGTCCGTAGTTATAACAATGGAGGTTCAAAGAACCTCCATTGGGCGGACCTAAACTGCACAAAGGTAGCAATTGTCACCCTGTTATCCAAACGCAGGAGATGATTTTTTTTCGGGAGGGGGGTGAAATACGTTGATAATTAATGTGTTTGTGCTATTCCGGATTTCGTGTGAAAACACTATGATAATTATCCATGAATACAGCTTATTCAGCCATTTTTTCGTATGATTGATTTAATCCTTGATGACGCAAGAGCATTGTCGGGTGCAAACCGGTCAGACCGCATGTAGGATATGATGCTTGCAAGCAGCTGGCGGCTGGCTATGTCATCGGTTTTGGCCAATTCAGGATCCAATAGGTCAAAGGCGCAGATCATAAGTCGTCCGTCACCGACTTTTGCTTCATAGAGCATACCCAGAGCACGATTGTTTGTAAAATTGTCGACAACCTCCACAATCGGCTTTGCTCCGACAATGGAATCAGTGAACATCACACGTCCGCGCTTGAGCGGATACCACCACTGCCAGTCGGTATTGATATCGGTGGGGAACAGTTCGAGCGCCGGGTGAGTATCATCGACGAGTAGGCCCATTCCTCCGGCCTGGTTAGGGAAGTGGACAGGGCTCCAGAATACAGGAACAAAATGGCTGTCTATTCCTACGATAGAATCGGACGAGGGCGAGAACAACACTTTGCGACCCTGATTGAGAGCGGCCAAAGCCTCGTCGATGTCGCGAGTGAGCACAATGTCGGCGGCATCAAGGTCGGGACTGTCGGGATAGACCCATACATGCCAGCTGTTGGCATAGTTCTTGTCGCTTGTTTCGACTGATACTTTCAGTGTCAGGCAGTCGGGGCCGTTAAGAGTGCCGGGAGCTATTTCAAATCTTCCGGCCTCATTGAGACCGGCTTCCATCCGTGGAAGATTCATTGTGCCCGAAGTCACGACATTACCTCTGCTGTCTGACATAGTCCAATTCACTTTGACATCAGTAGGATCGTCGGGGCTGTAATTAGCCACCTGGACACGTGCCACAAACGGTTGATTGTCGGTATAGACAGCACGGTCAAACCGTGCCAGAGGAACCACCGGCGCGGCAAATTGTCGGAACCATGACGGATCGGCAACGCCTTTGGAATCCCAAAACGCGTTGACCAGGCCGACAAGGGCAGTGCCCTGACCGGAAAAATCCTGTAATCCGAGTAGCTGATAGCCGCTGAAACCGGGAGTGCGCATGGCCCGCTCGATATCCTCTTTGTAGAGCAGTGCGGCCAGACGTCCCGACGCCTGAAGATAGTCGCCGGCACGGTGCATACGTCCCTTGGACTGCAAATCGGCCGCTACGGCCTTGAAATTGAGGGGAATGAGCGTGCCGGTATACAGTCCTGACTCTTTCAGGTCGGGATATACGGCATACTGTCCGATTTCATGCGATATGAGCGGTACGGTGGCGGGAGCCATGGCCGAAGAGTAGTCGCGGTCAAACGTCGGGGGTTCGTGGTCAAACATTCCCTGGCCGCGCACCCAGCCGTCGTCGGTCCACTGTGTGACCGTGAACTGGTCGCCGGGCTCGGGATGTCCGCCATGACCTTTGTCGAAACAGAACGACGTAGCTGCATAGAGATGCCTCGGGTCGGTGATACGCATCGTGTCGACCAGGGTGTTGAGCCAGTCGATGTCGGTGCTTAGTTCATTACCGCACGTCATGAGCATGAACGACGGATGGTTGCCGTATTCTTCGACTATGCGCTTGTATTCTTCAAGAAGGAACTGCTTGGTCGGCAGCGATTCGGCCCCGCGCGGAATATCATTCCACAAAGGAAGCTCGACTTGAAGATAGACACCCTTGCGGTCGGCCACTTCAAAAGCGGCTTCGGGCGGGCACCACGAATGGAAGCGGAAGTGATTCAGTCCCCATTTGGCCAGAGTGTCAAATTCCTTCTCCCATCCGGTGGTGTCCATAGGAGGGGTACCCGTAAGCGGGAAAATACAACATTCCAGCGTGCCGCGCATGAAGGCGGGACGTCCGTTGACCAGCAGCTGCCTGTCACGGCTTTCGAGTGTCCTCATGCCGAAGGTCTCGCGTATGGTGTCGGTTCCGGCCGATGCGGTCAGGCAATAGAGAGCCGGATCAAACTCCGACCATGTTGACGCGCCCTTCATGGATACCGACCACTCCACTACGTTTTTACCGGGTTTCAGTCTGGCCTTGCGCCGTCCTCTGCGAAGTCCTTTGCCGTCTTCGGCGCCCTGGCGCTGTGCGATGTCCCAGTTCAGGCTTATGTTTTGCGTTAATGACGTGTTGTTGTCTATTGTCATTATTATCCGTGCCTCATCAAGCCCCTTGTCGGGATATATCTTGGCCGATGTAATGTCGACATCCGGTACGGCAGCAAGAGATATTTCGCCGAGTATTCCGTTCCATTTCACTTGTGTGTGGTCGGTATAGCAATGGGCCATTCCGTTGCTTACCGCATATTGTTCACTGTTGTCGACAGTGATACTGATAGTGTGTCGGCCTTCGCTCAGCGCCGGCATTATAAAGCGGTGTGGTGTAGAAAGGCTCTCTCCGGTTCCGTCGATCTGTTGGCCGTCAACGCTCACAGTGCTCTGCCACAGCACCCTGCCGAGAGTAAGCTCCAGGGTTTTCCCTGCCATCTCAGGCGATATGTCGAATGTACGGGAATATGTCGCCGGACCCACATAGCTGTGCCGGCGCGTCAGATATAGAAGCTGTGGTTTTTTGAGGTCAGGTCGCAGTGTATCAGGCTGCCCCAATCCTGCTGCATCGGTAGTGCCGGGCAAAGAAATCATAGCCGCAGGATAATCTCTAAGGTCGGCCTTCCACTGTCCGGCAAGGTCGATGCGCTCCCGGGCGCCGCATAGCATGACTGCGGCGCCCAGAGCTATTGTTGTAATCAGTGAATGTGACATGGGCTCAATTGGAGGTTAAGTTTTATCATGCTGCGCAATGCAGCCGCTCCCTGATGATTGTGGTCAAGGTCCTCCACTCGGGCAAGCTCGCGGAGCGCGCGCTCTTCCTTGCCGAGACCGTAATATCCGAGAGCCATCATATAGCGGCAGTGCACACGGTTGCGGCGGTCAAGGTTGTCTTCCCAAATCAGCAGGTCGGGGAGCGACACTGCGAAATAATCTATTGTAACGGGCTCGAAAAGGTGCTTCTCGCCAAACGCTACCAGACGGTTGAAACGTCCGCGGGCCTCGGCGTCCCGACCGAGTCTGAGCAGAGCCAGGCCCTGATAAAATATCTTGTCGGGTTTAGCATCATTATAGTAGAGTGCGGGGGCCGGCTCGGTAGGGCCTTCCACTGCCAGCTCGAAGCGACGGCGGGCCTCTTTTTCGTCACCCGCCATTTCGGCCGCTACTCCAAGCAGGTAGTTGAAATCGTTTTCCTGTGCACCGTGGAGCTTGCCTTCGCCGAGATAGTCGGGATATTCAAGACACTCTTTCAAGAGTGTGCGTGCTTCTTCGTGCCGGCCCGTTGAGAGAGCCTGCTTGGCCAGTTCGGTCCGTGCGGTCTGATATTGGAACGCCACTTTGCCTTCTCCGCCTTCCCAGGGGTGGAACCGGCGGCTTCCTATCAGATCTGCCGCCTCGCGGTAACGGCCAAGCTGATTGAGCAGCGTGGCCTTCTCCAGAATCAGGTCATCGCGCCGCGGAAGCAGACCGGCATGGCTATCCAGGGCGGCCAGTCTGTCGTCATGGCTGTGCCCAAGGCGTTTGCGGAGCTGGTCGAGTTCCATGAGCATCCTGGCGTCATCCGGATTAAGGCTCATGGCCTTCTCCATCATTGCGAGAGCCTCAGCCTCACTGCCAAGCTTATTGAACAGTCCGAGCGCCAGATTGCGCCACACGAGTGGATAGTCGGGCAGATATGCTGATGCCGTGCGCCAGTGACCTATTGCTTCTTCATGGCGCCTGGCGTCATACAGCAGACAGCCGAGAAGATAATGCGCGAGTCCGTCCTGAGGTCGGGCGGCGATGGCGCTTCTCAGCGCCAGTGCCGCAAACCGTCCTTTCGGGAAGCAGTAGTCGGGCGAAGTCGCCGCCGCCTTATCAAGCGCCTCGTCAACACCCGGCAAGGCGGCACGTGATAACGTCAGTGCCGAATAGTAGTAAGTCATAGGTGTGACGGCTCCACGCTCGGTTGCGAGCTTCCACAGCCCGACCGCCGCGTCGGCACTCCCGCCCTCGGCCAAATCAAGAGCCGTGGTGTCGTAGTTATTGGAGCAGTCACGCATCATTTTTACCATTATACCTAATTCGTTGTCATCATCAGTGGCCCTGTAAAGAGTCCAGCGGGCGGCGAAATTGAAGCCATCGAGATCCAGGGCATAGCGTGCGGCCTGAGCGGCCTCTTCGGTCTGCCCGGCCAGCAGCAATATCTCGGCTCTGAGGGCCAGAGCGCGATGATTGCGCGGATTGGCTATGATGGAATCATCGACACGCCGCAAAGCTTCGTTATAGCGTGAGGCTCCGCAGTCAATCATGGCACAGCCAAGATTGCCGGCCGAAGCCCATGCGGCGTTCCAGCACGCTTTGGCGTAGAGGTCATATGCCTCATCCTCCCGGCCGAGATAGCGGAGAGTGACGGCAAGATTGAACAGAGGCTCGCCGTCGTAAGGATTAGGGTTGGCACGGCGCCATTCGCCGACAGCCCGGCGGAGATATGGCTCGGCTTCCGCAAAGCATCCCCGTCGCATCAGCCACACACCCATGGCATTGTTGCAGCGGGTGTCGGCAGGATCGCGACGCAGTGCTTCAAGGTAATAGTCGGTCGGATTGAAGGTGGCGTGGCGATATTGCTCCAGATGCAGTCCGGTCAGATACAGCCGGTCGTTGCTCTTTATTTCTTCCGGCCGCTTGGCCGCTTCGGCCGCATCGGGTATGGGGCGTGCCTCGTCGGGCTCCGGACGCCAGCGCAGCGATTCGCAGCCGTCGGCCGTAAGCTCTACCGAGAGGTCATACCAGTTTGCTCCGTCTATATCAACAGTCAGCTCCACTATCTCTGTCGGTTTGGCCGAGAAGGGGATGCGGGCTATCTCCCTGTCGCCGCTCCTCACCACAGCGGTGCCGGTGGCTTTCACCACGGCGAATATGCGCAGCAATGCATTGCCTTCGCCTGCTTTTTCAAAGTTCATTACCAGGTCACGGTTGGCGTTCTTCACTACTCCGAGTTCGCGATAGGGGAAGAAATACTGAGTGAAGCGCTTCTCTTCATATGGCATGAGCCATGAGAAGTCGGGTTGGTTTTCGGTGAAAACGCCGGCCATAAGCTCAATATAAGGTCCGTCATTATCGGTAAGATTGCGGTCCCATGCTTGACCGAAATCGCCATTGCCCCATGTCCATTGTTTTTTGCCCGGGGATACATGGCGCGAGGCTACATGTAGCATGCCGCAGTTGGTGTCCTCCTCATATCCGCCTTCGAAGTCGTAGCGGGAGTTGACACCCATATATGATGTGGGCACCTTGATGTTGCGGTAGTTCGAGATATCCACTCCGCTCGAGTAATCCATCTTGTAGTATGTGCCGGTCGCGATCGGGAATGTGGAGACAGCTCGCTTGCCGTGGTCAAACACAGCATTTATGTCAGGCGGGAACACACTGCGGTAGGCATCATTGACGGCTACTGCCGGATTTGCCCACCATAGGAAGGTCTGCGGCAGATCCGTGGGGTTGAACAGTCGGCCTTTGATTTCCAGACGGGCGGCTCCCGGGCGTAGTGTAAGGCCGGCCATGCCTTTCTGGTGAGTCATGCGCTCGCGCTCGCTTACCCACACCGTGACCGAACCATCCTCATTCTCCTCGATCATGCTGTCGACGGGCATGAATGTGCTCGGGCGGTGATGCTGCGGCCAGTTGAATTCGATGCCGCCGGATATCCACGGGCCGGCAAGCCCTACAAGAGCCGGTTTTATTACATTGTTGCAGTACACGAAATGACGTTTGGCCACTTTGTCGTATGCCTGCTGTACGCGGCCGCCGAGTTCAGGTAGAATCATCACCTTGATATACTCGTTTTCAAGCCACACAGCCTCATACACATGATCGGTCTTTACGTCGCTCACCCCCTCGATTACGGGATAGGGATATACGACTCCTGACGAACCCTGATAAACGCGTTTCTCAAGAAACATGGGAGCGAGTTCGGGTGAGGCAATCTCGTAAGTAGGGATAGATATATTTTCTCTCCAAGCTTTTACCATTGGTATGTTGTCAATTAAGTGTTTTTTGAATTTCTTCAAGTGTCTTGCCTTTGGTTTCGGGACAACGACGGTATAGATAGATATACGCGGTGAGACAGATAGCCGCATAAACCCAGAAGGTCACGTGGGCGCCCAGTCCGGCGTTAAGATAGGGGAAACTGAACGTTAGTGTCGCACTGCCTGTCCACAATGCGAAGGTGCAGACTGCCATAGCGGCGGCACGCACTTTGTCAGGGAAAATCTCCGACAGAAGCACCCATGTGACAGGGCCGAGCGTCATGGCATAGCAGGCTATGGCCAATACCACAAGGAGCATCATTATCACGCCCGTGAGGTGCATACTGTAGCAACATCCCAGAATCAGATATATAATGCCAAGGCCGGCTGCTCCGAGCAGCATCAGCGCGCGACGTCCAAGACGGTCAACGGTATATATGGCCACAAAGGTAAATATCACGTTGGTTATGCCGGTCACTACTATCTGGAAGAACAGGTCGCCGAGCTCATAGCCTGCGGCCGAGAATATTTCCTGGGCGTAGTTGAATATTACGTTGGTGCCACACCACTGCTGAAACACGGCTATCACCAGGCCGAGTGTCAAGGCGTGTCGAAACGGCTTGCCGAGAAGCATCTTCATGCCACCGCGCCCCCTCTCGGCTTCGAGGGCCGCCTCTACATCACGCGACTCGGTGTGTGCGTAAGACTCGCCGCCTATGCGGCTGAGGATGGACAGTGCTTTGGTGGATTTGCCTTTCATGAGCAGCCAGCGGGGGCTTTCGGGTATTGCGAGGGCAAGCAGCAGAAATGCGGCAGCAGGATATGCAGCCCCCCAGAACATATGGCGCCAGGCCGTCTGTCCGTTCCAGGTCATGGCGAGTAGGTCAGCACTCAGGCCCGGTTCTACATGCTCCGCAATCAGCATGTTGACAATCTGGGCGGCAAGAATGCCAAGCACTATCGTCAGCTGATTGAGCGACACCAGTCGGCCTCTGATCGACGCCGGGGCTACCTCGGCTATATACATCGGCGAAAGGCCTGACGCGATTCCTATGCCTACGCCGCCAAGCAGACGTGCAATCAGAAAGAAAGTAAACGTGTCGGCCGCGCCTGTGCCCCATGCCGAAACCAAGAACACGGATGCCGATACTGCAAGCAGCGCGCGTCGGCCTATGGCATCGGCCAGGATGCCCGCTGTGGTGGCTCCGGCAAGACATCCTACAAGAGCGATACTCATCGCCAGACCAATCATCGCAGGACTTTCGGTTATACCGAAATATGCTTCATAAAAAGGTTTTGCACCTCCTATCACCACCCAGTCATAGCCGAAAAGCAGTCCGCCCATGGCCGAAACAAGACAGATAAAATAAACGAAGCCGCGATTGTAATTATGCACTGTTATATTCATGATATACGACAATTATTGGTTGAGGAGCTGGCGTACGGCGTCAGAAGTGCCGTTGCTGTCGGTAACAGTCGGGGGTGTGAACAGGGCTTTGACCTGATGCGGCTCGAGTGATACTGCCGGGTTGAAGTCGGAGCCTGACACGTAGTCGGCGACCGAGCGCAAAAGACGACGGGTGGCCGGCCGCTTGTCAATATTCTTTACCGGGTCGACGCACAGCACAAACAGCCGTCCGTTGCCCACTCTTGCCTCGAATGCTATGCCGAGCTTACGGTTCACCTCGTAGGTGTCGATACTCTGCACCACCGGAGTCAGCGATGCAATGTCGGTAAGGTCCATGGCCCGGGCATTGCCGAGGATATCGGTCCACTGCCAGTCGGCATACATGTCGGTAGGGAACGATCCGAAGGCGCCGTGTTCATTGTCAATCAGGGTGCCGACAATCATAGGATCCCAGTTGAACATAATTGGATTCCAGAAATGGGATGCGAAATGAGTCTTGCGTCCCGGAGCGTCGGCCGGAACGAGCAGCACACTCTCCCCCTTGGCCAGACGTGCGAGCGCGTCGTCGGGATCGGTCACGTAAGTCGTGCTGTCGACCGCATCGTCGGCAGGATATACCCATATGGCCCAGCTGTTGCGGATGCCATCGTTTTGGGCGTGGAGTGTGTATCGGCCCGGAACCGCTATTGACGAAAGGTCGGCGCAGACCATGCCGAGCGAATCCACCGAGGAGCGCGCCACGCGGCCGTGGCTGATGTGACCGGAGGCAACAGTATTTCTGTTAATGTCGTCGAGCGACCAGCGAGTGTTGCCTTTCCTGACGTCGGATGGACCGAAATTATAGAGAAAGAGCGAAGCTTCTAAGGGTTCAGATGACGAGTAGACGCGCTTGGGCATCCTGGCCAGGAGTACGCGGGGAGCGCACGACTCGCGATATTTCTCGGACGTCACGAGACCCTTGCTTTCCCAGAAAGCGTCAAGAATGCCTACATACGCGCTACCCTGTCCGGGGAAATCCTGTAAGCCGAGCAGCTGGAAGCCGCCGGAGAGACTGCTGCGGAGCAGTGCTTCGTTGACCTCTTTGTATTGAAGAACGGTATGCGCGCCGGTAGCCATCAGGAAATCTTCGGCCTGATGAAGCATGCCGTTGCGGGCCAGGCGGTCGCGGAACACGCCCATGTTACGGGGTTCGAGCACACCCGTGTACTTGGCCATTTCCTTGAAGTCGGGGTACATGCACCGCTGTCCGGTCTCATGGGCTATGACGGGAACGTCGATGTCGCTGGTGGCGTTGACGTCCCAGTCGGTCGACAGCTTGCCTTCGTACACTGTAATCCAACCCTTGTCGGTGACGTGCGAGGCGTAGAATTGATCGGAGGCCGTGTGGGTACGGGCCGTACTTGCCGAATAGAGATGGCGCGGGTCATGGGCCTTGCCTTTCACAATCAGGTCCTCGAGTACGGCGAAGTCGCCCTCGTTCTCGTTGCCGTTGCAATAGAGTACAAATGAGGGATGGTTACCGTATTCGTCGAGAAGGGCGTACATCTCACGTTCGAACCAGTCGCGGCGGGCCGGATACCGCCCGACATCCTTGATCCACATCGGTAGCTCGACCTGAAGATATAGTCCGAGTTCGTCGGCGGCTTCAAACGCGGCCTCGGGCGGACACCAGCTGTGAAAACGGACATGGTTCATGCCATAGTCCTGTATCGTCTTCATGATCCGGAGCCAGTCATGTTTGTCGGTCGAAGGATAGCCCGTCAGAGGCCATACGGCGCAGTCGAGCGTGCCGCGCAGATGGCGGTCCACTCCGTTGATTCTGATATGATGTGGACCCTGCTCTACGCTGCGCAGGCCGAAGCGTTCGGAGCGGCTGTCGCTTCCCGAGTCGGAGTTGAGGGTAGTGGTCACGGTATAAAGGGCCGGATCGAACTCGTCCCAGAGACGGGCATCGCGTCCGAGAGGAATGTTGACCTTGACGACCGAATCGCCCGGCGCCATGGTCATTGTCTTTACCGCAACCTGTTTCCCTTCCGGGTTGGTGACGGCAACCGTCAGAGTGCTGTTGTCGGCGACTTTCGCCCGGGCACTTACATCGACCGAGCGCGACGCGACGTCGGGATACAGCTGAATTTTTCCGAGATGAGAGGCCGGACGGGCAATGAGGTTCATATCGCCCACTATTCCGTTCCAGTTGGTCTGGGTATATTCAGTTGTTCCGTGGTTCCATTGATCCATAGGATAGGGAGCACGATTGTCAACGCATATGGTCAATATGTGGGTGCCGGGAGTCATGACCTGACTCAGATTCCAGCGGTCAGGGGTGCTCAGGCGCTCGCCCGATGCCACTTCCCGTCCGTCCACATATACGGTAGTGAGCCAATGGCAGCGCTCAAGCTCAAGCTCGATGTCGCGGCCTGACCAGCCGGAGGGTATGGTCACTTCACGCTGATACCATGCGGGGCCATTGTATTCAAACTTTCGGCTCAGACGGTCCACATAAGCTGCCGTGTTCTTGATTCCTTTGCCCCCTGTGTCGGTGGTGCCCGGGAGCATGATTGTCTCCGGCAGACGGGTCAGATACAGCTCCGAGCCGGGAGTCTTGCCGAATCCCATCGGATCGAGCTGAAATCGCCAGAGTCCGCCGAGACCCAGAGTGTCGGTGTCTGATGCCATTGCCGATGCTGCCGCCGAAATCGAGGCCGCAGCCAGAATGATGCAAAGTCGCTTTATTTTCATGGTGTTGGAATTTACTTGAAGGAGGCCTTGGCCTGGGCCAGAGTCTGTTCTATATCGAAAATCGCGGCACCGGTCGATGCCACGTCGTATTGATTCATCACATTCCCTGATGGCAGCACGACGACAGCTGCCGGCAGACGGAATAAATTCATACTCTTCATTTTTTGTATCTGAGGTTTGATGTTTTAAGGTTGTTTTGCCTGATAGGCGATGATGCAGCCCCATCCGCCGTAATCGGAGGCCCAATGAAGATTGTGCCGGCGGCTCCTGAAACGGTCGGAGCCACACTGTCAGTCCGTGTCACGGGATTGTCAGGCTATGCACCATGGAAATGGATAAGTTGGAAATATTCTGCTGCAAAATTATTCGTTATCTTACTAAGTCGCAATATGAAAATCTGCAATTTTGATGGATAAAATTGCTTTTTTGTATATCTTTGTAGTGTCGTTTATATTCCTAATATATAATCTTAATATCATGATTCGCAAAAAAGATGGATTTATCGGAGAACGGGCGTTTGTGCTTCCACCGGCTTGCATCGCCGAGATGGAGAACCATCCTATCGGCTCTCAGCTTCACATTACGGATATAGGTTATTATCCCTCTGCCGGAAACCATTGTCGCCATAGGGTAGAGCCTATAATGCAGTGGGTTTTAATCTATTGCCGGGCAGGTAAAGGGTGGTATGAGATAGATGACCGGCACTATGAAGTCGGCCCCAATCATTATTTCATACTCCCGGCAGGACGCCCTCACTCTTATGGGGCGGACAAGTCAGACCCCTGGACCATCTACTGGGTACACTACCGGGGTGCCATCGCCCATACTTTCATGCCGCCGTCAACAGGCCCTGTCGCAGTCAAGCCTGGGCCAAACAGCCGTATCGCTGACCGAATTGCGCTGTTCGAGGAAATCATGACCACACTTGAACGCGGATATTCGCGCGAGTCTCTCACTTACACGTGTGCAACAATGATTTATTTCCTGTCTACATTGAGACAGATTGACAGTTTCAGGGCGGCCGCCATCTCCCCTGACAACGGTTCGGACCGTGAGAAATTAGGAATTGTCGACTCCGTCATACGGTTGATGACTGAAAATATAGAGTCATCTTTGCGCTTGACCGATATGGCCAGCTACGCAGGTGTCACACCATCCTATCTCAGCCATCTGTTCACAGCTCATACGGGCCATTCACCGATCAATCACCTGAGGCTCTTACGCATACGTCAGGCATGTCAGTTGCTTGACTTCACCTCTCTGCACGTCAATCAGATATGTCATAAGGTCGGAATTTCCGACCCGTACTATTTCAGTCGTCTCTTTACCTCAGTCATGGGCGTCTCTCCTACCGAATACCGCAAACGCCTCAAAGGTTAGCGCCGGTCTCCTGCCGGTATCTTCCGTCGGCGCATAAATCCTGATGTTAAGACGGGCCTACTTGTGTAAGTAAGCCCGTCTCTCTTGAATCATAACATTAACTTAAATCTATCTAATAACCAAAGTTATAAAAGTAGTCAGCGTGAATTGTCTTTACGATTATTTTTCTGCCGGAGCATTGACTTCAGTGGGCCAATATGGATTCTGATAAAGGGGAGAATCCGTGATGGTAGCGCCATCAGGAGCTGTAAGCATGAACTGCTTTATGGGTAGAGAGTTGAGGTAATGGGCCATCGTCCATTTCAGTCCATCCATGACTTCGCTGTTGGCTTTGGCCTCATTAGGTCGGATATATTCGCTCAGTGACGAAGGTGATATTGTTTTGACCAATAAGTCATGGTCATACCATTCCTCCATCGGAGTGCCCCACAGATGCATACCCTCTATATGATAACCCTTGTCACACATCTGGTCGAGGGAGCGCCAGCGTATGATATCGTTCCAGCGATAGCCTTCGGCGATGAATTCGTTTCGGCGTTCACGCCTGATATTGAATCTGACGGGATCAATTATCTTGCCGGCTGTATATGCCGCCCAATCGAGCCTGGCTTCACGCTCCATGTCTGTGGCGGCTATCGTCTTACGGTAGTCGGGCTCCATGCCGGCATTGCGGCTGCGAATCTCCCGCCAGTAACTGTCGGCGGTTCCGTCGATGTTTCCGGTACGTTCATAACAGGCCTCGATGTAGTTAAGCATTGCCTCGACACCTCTGAGCGAGGGGTATGACAGCCAGCAGCGTAAATTATTGTTTTGGTTGGACTCGAAGCTGTTGTATTTGCGCAGGGCATAACCGGTCGAATAATTGACGGTATAGGCACCGTCGAGGATACGGGGATATTCTTCTATGGGATAGGTGTGCGAACCGTTGCCTGGTATCAATATATTCTTCTGTCCGGGCTCTTTCAGGAAGATTACAAGACGTGGGTCGCGTCCGACACGTACATCATGTATCGTATTGTCGCCGGCATATCCTGAGCCGGGTGCATATATGGGCATACCGTTGCTCATGAGATATGACTCGACCATACTGCGTGTAGTGCCGTAACCGCAGTTGCCAGACTGGGCGTACACGCTTGAACCATTGTAGATCTGCAGGGCATCGCTGTATTCGCGCCACAGTATGACTTCTTTGTATTTCGATAGATCATAGGCGGCAAACATGTACAGGTACGGGTTGGCAGCCTCGATCTCGGCGAGCGACATGCCCTCTTCCTGAGGCACAATGCCGGTGTTGGGCGTAAGGTTACCTATCATCTGGTCGCCAAGCTTCTTGCCGGCGTCCATAGCCTGATCAAAGAACCAATTGTATTCGCTTTCAATACTTCCGCCCTGGAAGGAGAAATCTTTGTTGTAGTCTTTACTATAACCGGGCCACTGTGGATCACCGGGCACAAAGGGTGTGCCGGAAAAATTCTTAAGCCACGATCCCTCAAAGAGCGCTATGCGCGACTTGTATAAAAGGGCTACATTTTCAGATACACGCGTGGTAGCCACACTATGCCCTTGCATTAACTCGATAGCTTTGTCAAGCTCGCCTATGATAAAGCGTGCCACTTCGTTGCGGGGATAGCGGCGGCTGGCATCAGTGAGTGTCTGCCAGTCGTCAGGCAGACATTCCGTAATGATCGGAAAGTCGCCGAACTGCACGAGTCTCGAATAGTATGCGAGAGCGCGGAAGAGGTGCATCTCACCCATGTAATGGTCGATGTTGGTCTGTGAGCCTGATATGGCTCCCGCGTCATATTTGGGCTGTACCTGCTCGAAAAAATAGTTTATCGAGTTGATAGTAGAGAAGCTCCAGTTGCCATTGGTGAGCGATGTCTTGCGCTTGCCGGGTACAAAACCGCTGTCATAGTCAAGCGCAGACATATTGTCGGTCTGGATGTCGCCGGCTGCCCCTCCGTAGCTGCCATGCGATGGCAACATACCGTTGTAGAAGTTGTTAGCGTAGTTCTGAAGAGCAGCCTCATCATTGAAATACTGCTCGGGTGTGACGCTGGAGAGCGGCTCCTTGTTGAGGTAGTCATTGCACGACGACAATGACATTATGCCTCCCGCAGCCATTATAATGCCGATTATTCCGGCTATGTGAATATATTTCATTTTTAACCGATTAGAGAGTGATACTGAAACCGAACGAGTAGGTACGTTGCAGAGGATATGTGAGACCTCCCCATCCTGAACCGATTGTCTCCGGATCAAACAATTTGGAAAGGTGTGTCCCGGTCCACAGATTCTCGCCCGAGAAATACATACGCAGCTTCTGGATAGATGCCTTGCGTGTGATCTTGGCCGGCAGAGTGTATCCCACTTGGAGGTTTTTGAGACGTATGTAGGAAGCGTCTTGAAGATAACGTGTCTGAGTCTGCTTGTTTTTGTCTGAGTTGAAGATGGGACGCGGATAGTAAGAGTCGAGATTCTCATCCAGATCATTTGAAGGCTTGGGACGAAAATAATCGAGATGCTGAATAAGACCGGTCGAGTGCCACAGATCGCCGTGGGCCCCCCAGAAATAGTTGCTTCCCTGCCAGTAATCGCGCTTCATCACACCCTGGAAATAGAGTCGCAGGTCAAACCCCTTGTATTCGCCGGTGAGATCGAGTGAGAACTGATATCGGGGTGTATTGTTGCCTATCACAGTAAGGTCGCCGTGGTCAGCGAGGGTGGACGCACCGCTGTCAATCTTTCCGTCGCCGTTGACATCACGATACATAATGTCGCCGGCAGCCCAGTTTGATCCGATAGCCGACTGGTCTACATTAGCCAGATAATTGTCCATCTCCTCGTCAGTCTTGGCTATGCCTATTGTTTGATATCCCCAGATTTGGCCAAGATATTCTCCGGTAATGTAATTGGAAAGGCTATTGGTAGGATTGTTGGTATATTTGGTGATCTTGCGTCTGTAGTCGGACATTACAGCACGGATTCCGTAATTGAGTCCGAACGAAGTTCGGTCATTCCACGCTATCTCAAGATCCCAGCCGGTGGAACGTAATTCCGTGTTGTTGGTCACGGGCGCAGAACTGCCAAGAGTGGCAGGCAGTTCATGTGCGGGGCCAACCATATCCTTGGTGTTTCTGATGAAATATTCAAGACTACCTGTCAGACGATTGTTGAACAGACCGAAGTCAAGACCGAAGTTCCATGAATAGACCTTTTCCCAGGTCAGAGCCTCACTGACAAGACCGGGGAATCCCACGGTATTTGTCATCGCTCCGTTCTGAAGCCATGAGCCGTTGCCGATGCCAATGCCGAGCACCCTGTAAGTCTGATACCAGTTGGTGGTATTCTGATTGCCCAGTATGCCATACGATGCCCTGAGCTTTAGCTGATTGCACGCATTGATGTAATCTGACCAGAACGACTCGCGCGCTATATTCCAGCCTATTGATGCCGAAGGCAGCCAGATCCATCGCCTGTTCTGTCGGAAACGTGATGTTCCGTCATATCGTATATTTCCCTCGACGAGATATCTTCCGTCGTAATTGTAATTGATGCGGCCGAAGAAACCGGCATTATCCCATTCGTTTCGGCTACCGTTGACACTGGGGGTGATGTCGCTGCCATCGGGGCCCTTGCCGGTGGTAAGATCGATCTGGGGCAGACTCGGCACCATAATGCCGTCGCGTTGGAGTCCGAAAGCGGTCTGCTTCATGTTCTCGGTCTGGAAACCGGCCATGACATGAAACATGTTTTTCTCGGCAATAGTCCGGTCGTAGCTCGTGAAGGCGTTGAAGTTTAGGAAATTCTCCTTATAATAGTCTTCATGGACGTGAGAAGACGAGGTGTATTCGTAAGGACGTCCTTCGATATCATGATTATACGTCTTCTGGATATCCCAGTGGGTCATCTGCGACTGGGTATGATAATTGAATTCCAGATTTATCTGCCAGCCTTGCAGAGGCGTGATGATGGCGCTTAACTGATGATAATAGTTGTCATTCTCTTTATTACTCTGGCCGCCTTGCTCGATACCGAGTACGGGCGACGGTGCCGAGAAGAGGTAACCGTTAGGGTCATAGAGGGGAAGTGTCGGCCAGCCCTGGCGCAGAAGGTTGGCGTAGAAGTCGCTGTTGCGCAAGAGTGACGGACGCTCGTGGTTGATACGAGTCCATCGCCCTGAATAGCCTACACGTAGCCATGAGAACAATTGTGTGCTGAATTTGCCGGTGAGTGCATATCTTTTGAGTCCTTCCTTGCCCCAGTCAACCATACCAGGCTGGCTCAGGAAGTTGCCCGACATGTAATAATTTATGTTTTCGGTTCCTCCGCTGATGCTCAGATTATGCTCCTGGCTGAAATTCGAGTCTTTAAACATGGTATCAACCCAGTCGACATTATCATTGCTGTAATAATAGTCGCCCCACATGCCCGAAGCATTGGGAATGGTGGTAGTTGTAATCTTTCCGTCGCGGAAGTCCTTGATTCGCTGAAGCTGGTCGGCGCTGAAAGGGGCGCCGGTGCCCGGTGAATTGTAGGCTGCATCGTTGAAATATGTGGCAAACGTGTATGAGTCCATCGACTTGGCCAGATTCATCAGGCTACTTAGACGGAAAGAGTTGTTATAATTAATTGTGGCTTTTCCTTCTGAGCCTTTCTTTGTCGTGACCAATATCACGCCAAACGGTGCGCGGCTGCCATATATCGAGCTTGCGGCTGCGTCTTTCAGTACTGATATGCTTTCGATATCCTGAGGATTGATGATATTGATATCTCCTTCCATACCATCTATGAGTATCAGTGGTGAGCCGCTCGACCCCTGACCGATAGTACCTGTTCCTCGGATGTTGATGCTTGGATTTGTTTCAAGATCACCTTGTGACTGAGAGATATTAAGGCCCGGAACGACACCCTGCAAAGCCTGGGCTGCAGTCGTTACCGGTCGGCTCTCAAGGGCTTTTTTGTCGGCCACGCTGACCGACCCCGTCAGGTTAACCTTTTTTTGAGTCCCGAAGCCCACTACGACTACCTCATCAAGAGCATTAGTGGCCGAATTTAACACTGTCATGACACTATCCCCGGCTTTTACCTGAACTGCATCATATCCTACATAAGTAATCTCGAGCGTTGCGCCGGCCTTGGCAACATCAATCGAATAACGGCCGTCAATATCAGTGACTGCTACATTGGCAGGATTGTTTTTCTCGCGTACGAACGCCCCTATCAGGGGTTCGCCATCCTGATCGGTCACAGTGCCTGTGGCTCTGAATCCTACAGCTTGGATTGTACTGTGCGGACTGTCGCCGGCATAAAGCTGTACAGGAGTCGAAGTCAAACCTGCCACCATAAGTATTCCTACGGTTAGAAGAATTCTATCCATGATAAACTGTTTAATTTTCTGGTATTATTGTTGTGTACTCAGAGGTTAACCTGCCGCAAAATTACTATCATGTGTCAGCCCTGAAAATGCCTAATAAGTTTAATATAATGGATAAATTTGCGATTCCTCCGCATGCCATATCCCCCTTGATGTTTATTACCATGCGCCAGTTTCTGCCGAGTAGCAATTATAATGGCATATAAAAAAGGCGAATCGACATATCGATTCGCCTTGAAGGTGGAGTATAGCGGACTCGAACCGCTCACCTCGACACTGCCAGTGTCGCGCTCTAGCCAGATGAGCTAATACCCCGATTGGTTGATTGCGCTGCGGAAGGGTTGTCTTCCGTTTTGCGATGCAAAGGTACGGCGAGTTTTTTATTCTACCAAATTTTTTGACGTGTTTCTGATGTGAATTTGCAATTTTTTTTCGTGACATGGCCGAAATGTGTACGAAAAGTGTTAAATTTGTCGTATGAACCGATTCGTCATCATTATCGCTCTAAGCTGTGTGTCAGCAATATGTGCGGTCGCCGGAAATGTCATGGCGGCAACAGCCGTTTCAGCTGCTGCCGGGGCTGCCCACGTCAACGTTTCCCATACTTCAATCTCTGCTGCCGTCGTCAACGTCGATAATAACAGAGCTGACAGCCCCGCCTCCGAGGAGACGGTTGACTGGCCGTTATTTATGGGGCGTCACGATATGCTCTGGGATACGATTACGGCCGACCCTGTGGAGCCGACCTACGATGCGCCGTTGCGTTGCGGCTACTATGCGGGCGCGATAATGGGCAATGGTCGCCTCGGCACCAATCTCTATAAGCTATCTGATGGGGTTTACAGGCTCAATGCAGGGCGGAGCGATGTCACCGAGGCTCGCCGCCCTTATAGCCTCTTCAATTCGGCGCGTCTCCCGATAGGCTATTTCACGCTGTCGACGGTGGGCCGTGTGGCCGACGAATCGATGCGGCTGTCGCTCTACGACGCCACGACAACGGGGCGGCTGACTACCGACCGGGGCGCGATAGACTTCGCAACCTACGTCCATGCCACGCGCGACTGCATCATTTTCGAGACAGAGGCACAGGGCGATGAGGCCGACTTCGTGTGGGGCTTTACGCCTCAGCAGGCGGTAAGCCCCCGCCATGTACTCAACCGCAACGCGCCGGCCGGTTATGTCAACTGCGAGGGAAAGTCAAATCCCGACCCCGTGCGCGAGCATGTCGACGGCGTGGAGCTGCTGATACAGCCGTTGGCGGCCGACACCACTTTCAGCCGCATCAACCGCTACTATGTGGTGGGGTGGCGTGAGACCGGCGAAGGCAACCGCCGACGTATCGCCGCAACAATAGCGCAGGCCGACGACCGCGCCGCCGCCGTGAGAGAGGCTGTCGACGAGGTCAACGGGGCGCTGTCGGTGCCGTCGACGGAGCTTGCCGACACCCACTGCTCATGGTGGCACGACTTCTATCGTCGCGCGGCGTTCGTGACCTTTGCCGACCCGCAGATTGAGTCGTTTTACTGGGCGCAGTACTACAAATTTGCGTCGACGGCGCGGCGCGACTGCCCCGTAGTCGACCTCCAAGGGGTGTGGCCTACGTGGGATACGCCCTGGCCCGCAATATGGGTCAACCTCAACATTCAGCTCACTTACTCGTGGCTTGTCAAAGCCAACCTCGGCGAACTGGGCCTGCCGCTGTGGGACGCTCTCTACGACAACCGCGACAACCTGCGCCGCAACGTCACCGACATCCCAGGACAGGAGTCATGGACCGCCGCCGCCGTGCTGCCGCGTACAGCCACCTACGATTTTCACGCGCCGCTCGACCCGTCGCTCGCCGAAAGCAATCAGTATGAGGTGGGCAACCTCACCTGGACGCTGTTCTACTACCGTCAGCACTGCGACGCCTACAACGACACGGCCCGGCTGACAGGGCGCCTCTTCCCGCTACTCAAATCGGCCGTCAACACCTTTTTCCGTATCCGTCGGGAGGGTACTGACGGACTGTGGCACCTGCCCCCCACGGCGTCGCCCGAATACACAAGCGGCAATCCGGGCCACGATACCAACTACGACCTCGCCAACCTGCGCTGGGGGCTCAACACGCTCATCGACATCGACACCACTTACCATATCGGTGACCCGATGCTCGGCCGCTGGATTGACTTCCGCGACCGTCTGGCCGACTATCCCTTCTCGCCGACGACAGGCTTCAAGGTGAGCGCCACGACGGAGTTTACCGATACCACTCACAGGCATTATTCGCATCTGTTCATGCTATATCCCTACCATTTGCTTGACTGGGAAAATCCGGCCGACAGCGCACGCCTGGCGTTGAGCCTCGACCGTTGGAACGGCAATCAGGGCTACTCGCGCACAGGCAAGGCCTCCATGCTGCTGAGTCGCGGCGACGGTGAGGGCGCACTCGCTCAGATGCGGCTGTTCATGCAGCGGTTTGTCAAGCCCAACACGCTCTATGCCGAGACCGGCCCCGTGATTGAAACTCCACTGGCCGCAGTGTCGACGCTACATGATTTCTATCTTCAAGACTGGGGCGACTGCCTGAGAGTGTTCTACGGCATGCCGGCCGAGTGGGCCGACGGCGCGTTTGACCGCCTCCGGGCCTCCGGTGCTTTTGTGGTGAGCGCCACGCGCCGCGCCGGCCACACGGTGTATATTCGTATTATGAGCGAGGCGGGCGGCCCATGCCGTGTACTCACCGATATTCCGGTGGCCGACCTGTGTGTCGCCGACGCCTCCGGCAAGTCCCTTGACTACACCGTTACAGGCCGCGGCGTTGTCGAGATAGCCACAGCCCCGGGCGATGTCATCGTCATGACCGACAAAACAAAGAAGGCCGAGCTCCCTTCGCCTGTCGGGCATCCGGAAGCGTCGGCCAATCCTTTTGGCGACGGGTCGCGTCAGCGTCGCTGACGGCTCGCGGGTCAGTTGACGATAAGCTCGTCGACAAACGTGCAGCTCGACGGCACGCGGCTTCCCTTGGCGTTGAAGCGCACGAAGCGGGCGCGGGTGTCGAGCGGCGCGCCAAACTCTTTCATGAGAATCGTGGGATAGTCGGTGGCCACGTCGGAGTAAATTTTGGCTACCTCGGTGAAGTCCTCGCCATTGTCGCTCACAGATATGGTGACGTACTCAGGCAGCTGTATGCCGGGACCGGCTGAGTGCATGTATGAGCCGCCGGCATAGCGTATTGGCTTCACCTCGCCGAGGTCGACGATTATGTCGACGTTCTTGCCGAGGAATCCCTGCCAGCGCGGGTCACCGTGGCTCCAGCCGCCGTACATGCCGTCGGTGAGCGTCTTGTCGCCCGATGCTTCATACTTGTCCCACCACGGGGTGTTGTAAATCACTTTGGCGCCTTTGGCGAGGTGGTTGACCGGCTTTAAGCTCTCGGGGCGTTCGCCGAACTCGTCGGCAAGGTCGAACACGTTGTAGCCCTTGGTCTTCATCTGCTCGTTCTTTGCGAGTGAGCGGCGGTGGAAGTCGGCGTAATCCTTTTCCGGTGTGCTCCAGCCTATCTCGGCAATGGCGTAGGCACGGGGATAATACATGTATTCGGCGTGGCTGTCGTCAGTGACATATTCTGTCCACAGGTTGCCTTGCACGCCTTTGAGGTGCTTGGCGGCCATGTCGGGGTCGACACCATCCTCAACCGGCTCGTAAGAGTAGACCTTTTCGAGCGGAGTGTAGTTACCTATCGACGCGGGCTCGCGGAACGGTGCGTCCTGTGTGAAGTCGAAGTAGCAGAAATTGCCGGGGGTCATCACCACGTCGTGGCCGCTGTTGACCGACTTGATGCCGGCTTCGGTGCCGCGCCACGACATAACGGCGGCGTTTGGAGCCACGCCGCCTTCAAGAATCTCGTCCCAGCCTATGATGCGGCGTCCCTTGGCGTTGACGTAGCGCTCTATGCGCTTTATGAGATAGCTCTGGAGCTCGTCGACATCTTTCAGCCCCTCCTCCTGCATACGGTGCTTACAGTCGGGGCAGTCCTTCCACGCGTGTTTCGACGCCTCGTCGCCGCCTATGTGGATGAGCTCCGAGGGAAACACCTCCATAGTTTCATCGAGCACCTCTTCCAGAAACTTGAACGTGGCCTCCTTGCCGGGACATAGGTCGCCTCCCTTGCCGTTGCATGACAACTCGGGATATGCGGCCACTACTTCATCGCTGTGGCCTGGCATCTCTATCTCGGGGATAACGGTGATGTGGTGTCGGGCGGCATAGTCGACGAGGTCGCGCATCTCCTCGTGGGTGTAATAGCCGCCGTAGGCTCCGGGAGTGTCGGTCTCGCAGTAGCGGGCGCCGTTCTTGGCCCACTCGCGCCATTCGCGTTCGGGGCGCCATGCGGCATACTCCTGCAAGCGGGGATATTTCTTTACCTCGAAGCGCCAGCCGGCGCCGTCGGTGAGGTGGAGGTGCATGGTGTTGAGCTTGAGAGCGGCCATGGCATCAATCTGCTTTTTCAGAAACTCCACGGGGCGGAAGTGGCGGCTCACGTCGAAGTGGAGACCGCGGTAGGGGAAGCGCGGCGTGTCCTCGATCGTCGCGCAGGCAATGCCGTCGGCGCCCCCCGCCTCGCTAAGGGCCAGCAGGGTCTGGATGCCGTAGTACAGTCCGGCCGAGTCGGCGGCCGTGATAGTCGCTTTCTTAGGCGTGATGTCGAGCAGATAGGATTCGGGATCGCCCTTGCCGGTGATGCGGGTCTTGACGTTGGACATGTCGGCGGCCGGGTGAAACACGCCCTTGCCCTCGGTTATCTTCGTGGGGCGGGGTATGATGTCATGTCCAGAGGCAACGTCGGCGAGCACTGAGACGGGTGCGGAGGCCATGATTGCGGCCGTGGCTGCCGCTGTCAAGGCTAATTTGCTTATACAGTTCATGGTAGAGTGGGGTAGAGATTGTTCAATATTTCCCAAAGATAGACAAAAAAAACGGGCCGCGCAAATGGCAGCCCGTTAAGCCGTTTTAATGAAGATTAAAATGAGTATGCGACACCTATGGCGGGGGCGAAAGCGTGCACGCGGTAGTCGGCCTTGAACTCCATCTGTTTTTGGAGCAGCAGGTCGTCGTAGCTGCATTTCACGCCGTTGGCGCCGAGTCCGGCGACGTAGAGCATCGAAAGGTCGATTGACAGGCGCTCTATGGGACGAAACGACAGGCCCACCGACGGCTCAATCTTTGTCATGCCGGGTGTCTCGGGGTTGTAGTGATTGTCGTTGACGGGGGTGGTGTCGACCATGAGGCCGGCGCGTATGTCGAAGCGGTGAGTCAGCGCGTACTGCGCGCCGAAGTGGAAACACCAGGCGTTGGAGTAGTTCTTGGCGATGTGCTGGTCAAACGCTTCGAGGGGCGAAGGGAAGCTGATATTGAGCGAGCGGTAGGTGTTCCAGCCTGTGAGCTGTGCGTCGGCGGCGAGGATGAGCCTGTCGACGGGCTTGAAGCTCACGCCGGCGCTGAGTACCCAGGGCATCGGCATAGAGGCGGCGAAATCGGAATGATTGAGCAGCCCGAGGCGGCTTTCCAACACAGTCGCTACGGTGTTGTTGGCGTAGTCGACCGTAGCCTTGCCGGCCTGCACTTTCATGCCCATGCGTGTGCGGAAGTTGGCGCCAACGGTCCAGCGGTCGTTGATGTCGTACATCACGCCCACATTGGCGCCGAGAGCTACGTCGGCTGTGCCTTTGAGGTTGACTGAGGCGGCGGCGGTGTGGCCGAGCGTCGGTACGCCGGGTATGCCCATTGCAGCTATTACGGCGTCAAACGAGGTGCCGCTCACCAGGGCCTTGTCCAAATCTACATTGCCCCATGCGATAGTTAGGCCTGCGCCTACGGCGAGCTTAGGGGTGATGCGCCAGGCAAAAGTTGGCTGCACCACAAATGTTTTCAGGCTCACGCGCTCGTTGAGTATCGAGCCGGGCCAGGTCTTCGACCAGTCAATGCCGCTGCCGTAGGGGGTGTAGAAGCTCACGCCGGCTTGCAGATTGTCGTAGATGCGGAAGGCTGCGTTAAACGACATAGGAGTGCTCACGCCGTTGTTGGTCTTGTAGGTCACGCCATCGTGGATGCAGGAGGCATCGGCTTTAAGGGCGGTCACCGAGCCTGTGAGGTCGAGGGTCTTGTCGCTGAAAGCTAAGCCCGCGGGATTGAAAAACATGCTCTCGGCGCCCAACTTCAAGGCGGTGCCGGTGTGGCCCATGCCGTTTTGCTTGGCGCTGAGTGTATTGATTTGGTAGCCCTCCGCCATGGCGGGGAGGAAAGTAAGGATAGCCGTGGCGGCAGCGAATAATAGTTTCATCTGAGATAATTGAAGATTGCTTGACTTGGTTCGCACGATAGCCCTCTCGGCTATTCATGTCGCAAAGATACGACATTTTGGCCAATCTGCAAACCATTTCGACCAATTAGCCGTCAACTTATGCGGGGAATGCCTTAAATGTGCCGTCGCGTCGGGTCAAGGCTCGGCTAAGGCAGAGGTGACAGAAGCTGCAATGCGATATGCCACGGCGCGGGAGTTGAGCGATCGCTTGGAGCGATAATATACAAAGGTCATCTGGCGATCCCACGATGTGAAGTTGACCTGCCGTGTCGCCCCTGCGGGAATATCGACCGGCAGGGTTATGTCGTTGTGGTGAAGCTGTCGCCCCTGCATGTCGAGATAATCTACCGAGAGTGTGACGGATGTAAGGCGGCGTCCCGTGGCGTTGCGCACGAAAAGGCTCTCGCGCATCGACCTCATCGGCTTGTCGTAGCCCGAAATGATTATCGAGTCGAGCAGCGCCGCTGCAAGTGTGTCGGCCGTGGCGGCGGAGTCGACGGCCTCTATGCGTTTGAGTTTAGGTCGGGTGGTTACCCGCTTTCGGCCTAAGGCTGTGGCGCAGCCTATTATCAGAAGTGTAGCGAGGAGGAGAAAAAGGCGGTTCATAATTCTGTCGGTTCATAATCAAGGGGAGGGGATGGCGGCAAGAGGCGGCAGGGTCAGAGATAGACCGGTTCGAGCGGAGGCAACGGAACCGGAAACACCCGTTCGGCACCCTGCGAGGTCGACTTCCGGTTGCGCTCGTTGCGCAGGCTCGGTCGCATGAAGAGATAGGGCACTGACATATATAGGTTGAACGCCCACTGGGAGCGGTGGGGGTCGAAAGTGAGACGGTTGCCGTCGTCGGCGAGGGTGAGCGTGAAGCCGGCGCGCTTGCCTCCGATGAGGCCCGCGAGCGGAGTGGATGTGTAGAGCCAGGCGTCGTACTCGCCGCGGCGCGACCCGCGGGTCGCGCGCCCTACGAGCGTACCGGGAATGAGTGATCTGTCGGCCGATTCTATCACGGTGATTACGTAGCTGCCGGTGCCTTCGCGCTCCACGGCCACGAGGGCGCCTTCGGCGTCGGGGGCGGTGAGACGCCACACGCCTTCTATGGCTTCGGGGCCGGAGGCCGCTATGTCGCGGCATACCTCAGAGAGAGTGCGCACCGGTCGCGCCTGCTCAGCCCCGGTGGCCGTAATGGCCGCCGACACTATGGCGAGCGAGGCTATGATGGCGCGCGTGGTCATCATATCGTAGAGAAGTTGTAGGTCAGGCCGAAGCTGAGTATCTCCTTAAACTGGAAACGATGCCAGTCGGTGTCGGGAGTGCGGGGGGTGGAGGTGTCGTAGCGGAGATTCCAGAAAATCTGGGTCGACAGAAAGCGGTTGATGGTAAACGCCAGAGTGTTCTGCCAGTCGCCTTGCAGGTATTCGTAGTTGGTGAAGAGAAACAGTCGGCTCTGGTAGGTGATGTTCCATGTGAGCCGTGCTTTGAAATTCAGCTCGGCGTTGCTACCGTACTGGCTCACGGCGTTATGCCCCTCCTTGATGCCGAATGATGTTTCGTCCATGCGGTGGTCGAAGCATGTTTTGAGGTTGTAGGAGAACGGGTTGAGCGACGCGTCGAAGTCCAGTCGCTTGGTCTTGCGCGAATAGGTCATACCGACACCGATATTCAACTCGCCGGGCGACATGAAAGCGGCGCGAAGATTGTCGGAGTTCTTGGTGTAGTTGTTGAGTAGCTGTGTCTTGAACTGGATGTTGGTCGAGTAGTACCAGTTGCTGCGTGCCTTGTAGCCGAAGTTGAGGTTGAACTGGAACAGGTCGTCGGATATGTTGTAGTTTCTGAGCGAGTCGTCGGGGGCCGAGTTGACGCCGAGTTTATACTGCGTCGTCATCTGGAAGAGAGTGTTGGGGTAATACTTCTCGTTGAGATTCACGTTCCAGTAAAGCTGGGCGATGCCGTTGACGTTGTTGTTGCCGCCCTGATACCAGTTGGGCGATATGTAGGCTTGCGAGAAGTGGAGCGAGGCGTTGAACGTGTGGAGCCAGTGCTTGTCCTCCTTGTCGAGGGTGAGGTCTTCCTTGGCTTTGTTGGCCTCCACGGGCAGCTCTTTCATCACAATGCGCGATTGGCCTCCCTGGACCGACACGCGGAGGTCGGCGGGGGGAGCCGTCATGTTGGAGATGTTGTAGCGCACGAGCAGAGGCTCGTAGACGATAAACTGCTGGCGCGCGTAAGCCAGACGCTTCATCGACTGCAACCGGTCGGTGAGCCAGTCGGACGCGGGGCCGAGATCGGTGGCGGGCGTGTCGTCAAGGCTGTCGGGCGCAACGGTTACCGGGCGGCTGAAATGATAGGTGTCAAACATCACCGGCATCATGTAGCCCTGGCGGAAAGTGTGGTAATAGCGCGACGGGACGATGTCGAGCGTGTCGGCGGCCTCAATCGACGTGAGCGGGCGCGGCACGTCGGAGTTCTGAGGTGAGGCGAGCAGACGCGCTCCCTGCGCGGGTGTCACATAGATGTCGGCCTTGGCGGTCGATACAGCCAACAAGAAAGTGAGGATGAGAAATATATAGCGTTGCATAGCGTTGTGTCGTGAATGTGATGATGATTATCCCTCGCGGTTATGATTGCAAAGTTACGAATAATTATCGTGATTGATGGTGTGAGGCCGTGTGAATTGTCGATGAACTTTGTCGCGGAAGTGAGGGTTTAATAGTAAACACACCCGTTACCGCACACATACTCATCTCACACTCTTCAATTATTGTAAATATGGATACCAGCCAGCTCCAACGTCTGCTCGACGAAAAAGGCACAGTACTCGTTGAATTTTTTGCCACATGGTGCCCTCACTGCCACCGCATGATGCCGTTGGTCGACGACCTCCGCGCACTCTTTGCCGGAAGTGTGGCGTTCTATCAGTTTGATATAGACCAGAACCAGACCCTCGCCGACAAACTCGACGTCGACTCCCTCCCCACGTTCATCATCTATCGTGGCGGTGAAGAGATATGGCGCGCCAGCGGCGAGATGCCCGGCGAGACCCTTTCGGCAGAGTTGCAAAAATATATCTGATACAGGGAGGTCAACACACAGCCCGACAGATTATGGCTTCGCTCTTTTCCGATTTTCTGACAGCGCTCGAAGTCCCTCACACCACGGCTTATGCCGACAGCACGTTCGCGTCGATGTCGTTCAAGTCGCTTTTCGGTCTGTCGCGCAAGCTGAAAGACTATGGGGTAGACACCGTGGCGGTGGAGTGGCCCGACAAAAGCCGCCTCACGTCGATACCCGTGCCGTTTCTTGCCCAGACCTCCACGGGATTCGTGATAGTGAGGGATATAGCGCCCGACGGCACTCTGAGTCTTAATTGCGCCCACAAGGGGCAGTACAGGATGCCGGCCTCCGACTTTGAGCAGAAGTGGACCGGCCTGACGTTGCTGGCCTATCCGTGCGACGGCGCGTGTGAGCCTCATCTCGGCACACACCGTTTCTACGCCTTCATCGGCATAGCCAAGAAGTGGGTGCTGATAGCCTGTGCCTTGATAATGCTCTTTGCGGCCCTGATAGTGTCGCACCTCTATGCGCGGCTATCGACCGTGGCGTTGCTCCTTGTCGACTTCGCCGGCCTCTGCGTCACGTGGTTGCTTCTGCTCAAATCGCTGAGCGTGTCGTCGCGCTCAGCCGAGCGCATCTGCGGCATCCTCCAGGAGCATGGTTGCGACACCGTGCTAAAACAGAAAGCATCATCGTTTTTCGGCATTTTCAGCTGGAGCGAGGTTGGTATCAGTTATTTCTCTGTGTCCACACTCGTATTGCTACTGTGGCCCGAGATGACAGGCCTCCTGGCGCTTATAAACGCGTGTTGCCTGCCGTTCACGTTTTGGAGCATCTGGTACCAGCGTTACCGCATCCACGCATGGTGCACGCTCTGCGTCACCACACAGTGTCTTCTGTGGTTACAGTTTGGCGCCTATCTCTGGGCTGGAGCCTGGCATCACGCGTTGCCGCTCGACGCACGGATTGTTCCGCTCGTGGCCGCTTACGGCATGGCGCTCCTTGGCATCAATCGCGTAACCACTTTCATCAAGCGACGCTCGGGCGCCGTTACCTCAACCGATTTCGATATGCAATGAAACAGATACCGCACATAGACCTCGAAGGGTGCAAGGTGCTCACCCCGCTTGAAATGAACAAGATTCATATCGAGACCGGGCTTCACACGCCCGTAGTCCGTCAGTCGGCGGCTATTACTGCGACCGATGCATCACCAGCCGGCTCTACGCCTGTAAGGCCGCATTGACCGCGTCGAATGTGCGCTTGCCCCTTATGAAGTAATCGACGATTATATCGGGCCGCGGAGCCATATCGGCTTCCGTGGCCTTGTCGTGTCGCGGCTCGTAGTCGCGTCGCATGCTGCGGAAGTCACGGTGGGCGCGCAGTATGGCTGCGGCGGCGCCCCATTTCAGCGTCACCACATTCATGCCCCATGCCACGGTGTCGAGCAGGCGGCGACTTAACAGCATGGCGCGCCGTGTCTCCGGGGGGAGGTTTTTGTGGAGCATCACGAGGTTGTTGCGGTAATTGAGATATGTCTTGCGGGGGTCGGAAGGGGGCAGCGAACCGCCGCCGAGGTGGAATAGACGCGATTCAGGCACCACACACAGTCGCTTGCCGAGACGGCGCATACGCCAGCAGAGGTCGATTTCCTCCATGTGGGCGAAAAACGAGGCGTCGAGGCCGCCGGCGGCGAGATAGTCGTCGATACGTGTCATGAGGGCAGCTCCGGTCACCCAGTCGACGTCGATGATGTCGTCGTACTGGCCGCGGTCGGTCTCGCAGGTGTCGAATATGCGTCCTCGGCAATAGGGGTAGCCGTGGCGGTCGATAAAACCGCCCGATGCGCCAGCGTACTCAAACTTGTGTGGCTCGCGGTAACTCAGCAGCTTGGGGGCGCACGCCGCGACGTCGGGGTGCGAGTCCATGAAGTCGACAAGGGGCGTTAACCAGTCCTCGCAGGCTGCTATATCGGAATTGAGCAACACGGCGTACTCGTACTTGCCTTGCAGCTCCGCGAGCGCCTTGTTGTAGCCCTCGGCAAAGCCGTAGTTGCGGTCAAAGGCCATTACGTCTATTTCGCCATCGCGGTAGGTCTGCGCCAGGAATTCGAGCGACGAGTCGGTAGAGCCGTTGTCGGCCACAATCACGCGCCCCAGTCGTGCGGGGGTGTTGGTTACAATCGATGGCAAAAACTCTTCGAGTAGCTTGCGGCCGTTCCAGTTGAGAATAACTACGGCAGTCATTTCGTTGTCTTGTCGGGTTGGGGGATGTCGGGCATTGTTACGGGTATCTTCCAGCGGCGGTGTGTCCACAGCCATATTGCCGGATCGCGCATTATGCTCTGTTCCAGGCGTCGGGCATAGTCGGCTGTAAGCGCCATGTCGGGAAGGCCTTTAAGATGCTCCCCTCCGGTGCTCATCACCTCAATCTTTATATGGTAGTGGCCGCGCGAGGGCTTCGTCATGTCCCAGTACACTACGGCCATGTCGAGGCGCCGGGCCAGTGTCTCCGTGCCGGTTATCATGGCCGTGGGGTGGTTGAGGAATCTCACCACATGCGTGGGGTCGCCGTGGCTCGGCTTCTGGTCGCTCATGAAGCCGGTTATTGACAGCCGGCCGTCGCGGCGGAAGCGTAGCAGGTCGCGGAACACTGTCGCCTTGGGAAACGACAGCGGCTTGAAGCGGCTGCGGAGCCTGAGGAAAAACTCGTCGGCCCAAGCATCTTTGAGCGGACGGTACACCTGGCAGAAGTCGGCGCCCTCGCCAGGGCGGAGGCGGGTCCACATGGTTATGCTCGGCGCCCATTCCCAGTTGCCGGTGTGGGAGAAGTAGGCCACGATGCTCTTCCCCTGTTCGAAAAGGCGGTCTATCTCCTCAATCCCCTCAAACGTCATGCGCTCGCGCATCTCGCTGTCGCTGATATGCAGCAGTTTGACGGTCTCTACCACGTAGTCGGCAAAGTTGCGGTAGAAGCGGCGCTCTATGTCGAGGCGCTCGGCGTCGCTCATGTCGGGAAAACTCTCGGCGAGATTGCGGCGCACCACCTTGCGGCGGTAGCCCGCTATGTTGTAGGCGAGATGATACAGCGGCGTAGCCACCATAGGATACAGCACTTTGAGCGGTAGCCGGGCGATGCCCGAAAGCAACCACTCCGCAGGCTTGTGCAGGATGCGCGACGCGCGGCTCTGCCGGCTCGCATGTCGGTGCAGTGATTCGTTGGCCGTCACGATAGTAATATATTGCTGTGGGTGATGGTCACGGGCGCTATGGTGTTGGCAAGCGCGGCATCGTAGGGGACCGCCACTCTCAGGTAGTTGTCGGTAAATCCGCTCATTGTTGCCTCGCCGGTGTCGGGGTCGATGTGGCGGGTGTGCTCGAGAAGCACCGGGCGCACCGTGCCCTCGAAGCGCGAGGTGAACTCGGCAAGCTTGCGGTCGCTCAACGCAATCATTTCGTTGGCGCGGCGGTGACGCTCGGCGGGCTCCACCACGTAAGGTATCGACAGAGCGCGAGTGTCGGCGCGCTCCGAGTAGGGGAACACATGCAGGCGCGAGATGTCGAGCGAGTCGACGAACTCGCGGCTCTCGGCAAACAGCTCCGGTGTCTCGCCGCGCGCGCCGGTGATGAGGTCGACGCCGATAAAGGCGTCGGGCATGGCTTCGCGGATAGAAGCTATCCGTCGGGCGAAGAGGGTGGTGTCGTAGTGGCGGTGCATCAGGCGCAACACTTCGTCAGCCCCGCATTGCAGCGGTATGTGGAAGTGGGGCATGAACGCGCGCGAATCTGTAACGAAAGCTATTATCTCGTCGGTGAGCAGGTTTGGCTCAATCGACGATATGCGGTAGCGCTCTATGCCGTCTACGCGGTCGAGTTCGCGGATGAGGTCGATGAAGCTGTCGGGCCGCCCCTTGCCGAAGTCGCCTATGTTGACGCCGGTAAGAACGATTTCCTTGGCTCCCGTCGCGGCGGCCTCGGCCGCCTGCTTCACGAGACTGTCGATAGAGCCGGAACGCGAGCGGCCGCGGGCGAGGGGAATGGTGCAGTAGGTGCAGAAATAGTCGCAACCGTCCTGCACTTTGAGGAAAAAGCGTGTGCGGTCGCCGCGCGAGCAGCTCGGTGTGAAGCTACGCATATCGTTGCTCTCAGGTGTTACCTGCACCGTGGCGCGGCGCTCCTTGACAAAAGCGTCAATATAGGCGGCGAGCTCACCCTTGCGGTCGTTGCCCGCCACAATCTTCACGCCGGGCAGCCCGGCCACCTCGGCCGATTTGAGCTGCGCGTAGCAGCCCGTGACGACAATGGCGGCGTCGGGCCATTTGGCGGCATAGCTGCGGATGGCCTGACGGCACTTGCGGTCGGCTGTCTCGGTCACCGAGCAGGTGTTGACAACCACAAGGTCGGGTGTCTCGCCGCGTCCGCATCTCACCACGCCGTGTGAGGCAAGCATCTCGCTTATCGTCGAGGTCTCGGCGAAGTTGAGCTTGCATCCGAATGTATGATAGTAGGCGCGCAGTGCGCCAAAACTCTTTTCGTCGGTCATAATCCTGCAAAATTACAAAAAAAATAGGACTTATGGCTGCTGTCGGTGGCCGTCACAGAATAACTTAATAAATTGTGTCCGTTCATAATAATTCGATAGCTTAATATGAGTGATGAGAGAGAATAACATCTATTAACATTAAAAGGCATTTTCGTTTGTAATATGATGCGTTTTATTTATAACTTTGTAAAAAAACTAGAGCTTATGAAAAATTGGTTGATAGTTATCGTGATTTTGGCAATGGCAAATATCGCGGTTGCTGCCGGAGCATTCAAGAATGACAGTAACTCTGACAATAATGCCCTGATGCTAATGGATGTTGAGTCTCTTAGCAACGATGAACATGAGTGCTTGTCAGGAGGTCCAGGATCTACTTCTTGTTCTATCGGAGCAGGGGTTGGAGTCAGAAGTACCTCTGCAAATGATGCAGGGGTGGACTATAACTGCAGTGTTTCATGTAAGGAGGGATATTATGCGTGCTGTGGCATACGATGCATCTGTATCAGGGAATAAAGAATATGAAAAGTTTAGGAGTAATGATATCGGTTTTGCTCACCGGTATCATGATTTTTGCATCCTGTCATAATTCCGAAGTCAGCCATATCAGGAATATCAATGTGGATTTGTCATCGGCTACTGATGTTGACGTAGATTCAGGCTCCATAGTGTGCCTCGAAACCAACGACAGTTCTCTGCTCTACTCTTTGGGTGATGTTGTCGTTGATACAGACCGGTTATTCGTCTATTCGAGGGGGAAAATCAAATGCTTCGATAAGAACGGTCGATATATGTTTACTCTGTCGCGTCGCGGAAGCGGTCCGGGTGAATTCTCGTCCCCATCCAACCTATGGATTGACAATGGCATTGTAAAGGTATTTGATAATGGTCTGCAGAAGATTTTATACTTTGATCGTGACGGTCATTTCATTGACTACAGCAATGTGAATGTAGAATCCGAGCAATATTATGCACGACCCAATAGGTTGTTTCCGTCATCAGACGGAAACGGTTTCTATTCCTTTAATACGTATATGGGAATCTCCGGCATAGTCTCTCTCTTTTCGAGAATACCTTCGACACTTGACTCACAGATTCCGGTGGAGGGCCGCATAAGTCAAGACGGTGGCTCGTTAAACGATGGTATATCGATAGACAATGCTAACCATAGGGCGCTTTATTGGGAAGGTTTTCGCGATACGATATTTTCGGTATGCGATACGGTGATTACCCCAATGCTTGCCGTAGATTTTGGTGAACACTCCATACCGCAAGATATTCAGGCCGACAACGATTTATTGAACCGTATAGAGCGTACTCGCGAAGCGGCAGATAGCAGTTATACTTATCCCCGCTATGTACAGGCATCGGGAAAAGCTGTCTATTTTTATTGCTCTCTTGGCAGCGCCGGATATATCGTAAGGATTGATGAGCGAAATAATGAAGCGGCTGTATATCGTCTGAATATACCGGGCGGACATTATACTCCCGCATCGTTTATGAAGATTGCCGGCGACACCGTTCTTGTCGGTCTCAACGATGCACAGGACATGGAACAGAATCCGGCAGTAGCATATATTCCCTTAGCTAAATTTCAATGAAGCCGGCAAAGATATTATTTCCTGTAGTCTCCCTCGGATTAGTGATACTTTTGGCGTATCAACTTATCAAGAAGAATGGAATGAATTAGGGGGGACAATGGATGTATATGCAGTAGATCACCTTCCATCAGACTTTGATGGAGCGATAACCCCATATGTCTTCAGATTATCCGATGACACAAGGATAATTCGACCTTTTATCCCACGAAAGGAAATACCTATCCTTACTTACGAGTATCTGGATGTCGTTACAGACGATTGATGTTTGAATATAGATTGAATGATGGATATGAGGTGTTTACTTGTGGTGAGCATATGTCATCAGTTTGGCATAGACTGCATTGAAATATAGCGGGTGTGTTGGGGGTGTTGATAAAATGTCTTAATTTTGCGGCATCAACATCATGACAGCAGATATGACGACAAATGATGCCGGCGCCCGCAAGCGCGTTTTCGTGTCGGGGTGCTACGACATGCTCCATTCGGGCCATGTGGCGTTTTTCAAGGCCGCGTCGGCCTACGGCGACCTTTATGTGGGCATAGGCTCCGACGCCACTATAATGGAGCTGAAACACCGCAAGACCGTCTATTCGGAGAAGGAGCGCTTATATATGGTCAAGGCCATACGTTATGTGACCGATGCATACATCAATCCCGGACACGGCATGCTTGACTTCCTCGATACGCTCGACATAGTGAAGCCCGATGTGTTTGTAGTCAACACCGACGGCGGCAGCGACGAGAAGCGGCGTCTGTGTGCAGAGCGCGGCATCGAATACGTGGAGTTGCAGCGTACTCCCGACGACGGCCTCGTGGCGCGCTCCACCACCTCGCTCCGCACCGGTGTGAAGTCGCATATCCCTTACCGCATCGACCTCGCGGGCACATGGATTGACCAGCCTTATGTGTCGGAACATGGCGCGGGCTGGGCTATCACGGTGTCGATAGAGCCGACGGAGGAGTTCATGGAGCGGAGCGGCATGTCGACATCCACGCGCAACGCCGCCCGCAAGATATGGCCCTACGAATTGCCCGCCTACAACGAGGAGATGCTTGCGCGACTGCTCTTCTGCTTCGAGAATGACCCTGAGAACGAGGGGCATATATCGGGCGCTCAGGACTCGATAGGCATCTGCATGTCGGGGCTTACGCGCCACTATTACGACGGCCATTACTGGCCCTCGCGCATAGAGCAGTGTCACGACGAAGCCACTCTCGCATGGCTCGAAAGTCATATCTGTGTGGTGCCTATGTTTCCCCGCGAGCCGGGATGCTCGGTGGTGAAAGGCCGCGACGTCACTCCCGCCAAAGTTGCTGCGCTCACCGGCGCGGCCGCCAAGTGCTGGGACGCAATCATGGACCGTGACTTGACGCGGTTTGCCGACGCGTTCCGCGATTCGTTTGAGGCTCAGATTGCCATGTTTCCGGCCATGATGCAGCCGGGTGTCGAGGAGCATATACAGCGCTGGGCCCCTCACGCCCTGGCGTGGAAAATGGTGGGCGCCGGCGGAGGCGGCTATCTCGCTCTGGTGGTCGACACAGTTCCCGACGGAGCCATAAAGGTGCGGATTCGTCGCAAATATCCTCAATAAAGCCAAATAGAGAGGTAGTTTTTGGAGTTTTTCGGAAAAGGTTAGCCCGTGTGTCGAAATGCGATGTGCGGGTAAACATTTCTATTGGTCAAAGGCGTTATATTTGCAACTGACCAAAGGGGGCTTCTCACGTTGCCGCCGTCACAACATCAACTCATCATAACCAAAGTGAAACTGCCGACTCTCTTATGCCGCCTGTCAGCGGCAGCCATTATTTCAGCCGTCGCAACTCAGGCGGCTCACTCGCAGCAACCGGCCTATTCGGTGTCGGACGGTGCATCCGCCGGGATGCCGGCCATGACCGTCAGTCTGGATTCGTGTCGCGCTATGGCCGTGGCCAATAACAAGAAGTTGCGCATGGCCTCGGAGCAGGTGCGCGCGGCGGGATATATGCACAAGGAGGCTTTCGCTGCCTACCTTCCCGCCATTGATTTTGCCGGAGGCTACCTATATAATCAGAAAAACATCGCAATCTTCGACTCCGACCAGTATCTGCCGGTCAAGAGCTTCAACATCGAGACAAAGGGCTATGAGTTCAACATAGTCAAGAACCCGATTACGGGCGAGCCTGTCCTCGGCCCGGGCAACCAGCCTATACCGTCGGAAGTGGCCTATCTGCCCAAGGAGGCCATGACTTACGACATACACAACGTGTTTTTCGGCGCCGTGACCCTCACTCAGCCCGTGTATATGGGCGGCAAGATAGTGGCGATGAACAAACTCACGGAGTATGCCGAGGAGGCGCAGAAGGCGTTGCGCGATAATCAGGCCCGCGACGTGGTATATGCTGTCGACGCTGCCTATTGGCAGGTGGTGTCGCTCCGCGCCAAGCAGAAACTCGCGGTGAGCTATGTGGCTCTGCTCGATTCGTTGCGCCATGACGTGCAGTGTCTCTACGACCAGGGGATGTGCACGCGCGCCGACGTGCTTTCGGTGGAGGTAAAGCTCAATTCGGCTAATGTCGACCTTACAAAGGTTGACAACGGAGTGGTGCTGTCGCGCATGGCGCTCGCCCAAGTGTGCGGCCTGCCTGTCAACACCCCGCTTGAACCGGCCGACGAGAATCCCGAGCTTCAAGCCGAGGATATTACCCCTCTCTCCACCGACTACAATATGGCCGACGTTTACAGCCGCCGCGATGACCTCCGTGCGCTCGAATATGCCGTCAAGGCGTCGGAGCAGCAGAGCAAAGTGGCCCTTTCGTCGATGCTCCCCAATGTGGCCGTAGTGGGTGCTTACAGCTTCTCCAACCCCAATATGTTTGACGGCTTCAAGAAGCGCTTCAACGGAGCCTTTTCTGTGGGCGCGATGGTGACCATACCCCTCTGGCACTGGGGCGGCAACTACAACAAGTACCGCGCCGCCAAGAGCGAGACCATGGCCAAGCGTTTCCAGCTCGAAGATGCCCGCGAGATGATTGACCTCCAGGTGAAGCAGTCGGCTTTCCGCACGCGCGAGGCATTGAAGACTCGCCTCATGACTGAGACCAATATGGCCAAGGCCGACGAAAATCTGCGTCAGGCGCGCCTGGCGTTCCGCGAGGGCATGATGACCCCCGACAATGTCATGGAAGCCCAGACAGCGTGGCTCAAAGCCAACAGCGAGCTTATCGATGCCGAAATCGACGTGATGCTCTGCAACACATATCTGTCAAAGGTGCTCGGCACCCTGCAATATTGAAGTAAAACCGCATAAATGATAATATAGCCATGTCATCAACTGACAACAATATTCCTCAGCAGTCGTCGGTGTATCCCGAGCTTACCCCTGCGCAGAAAAAGGAAAACCGCGCCATAAGCGTAGCACTGATTTTTGTAATCGTGGTGGTGGCGGTGCTCGCCATAATCGGTTTCTGTTTCTTACGCGAGCCGGCCGAAATAATCGAAGGTCAGGCCGATGCCACGTCGGTCCGCATCTCGGGCAAGCTCCCGGGCCGTGTACGCGCTCTCTACGTCAAGGAGGGAGATATGGTGAAAAAGGGCGATACGCTCGTGCATATACACTCGTCGGTGGTCGACGCCCGCCTGTCGCAGGCCGAGGCTATGGAGAGCGCTGCATCGGCGCAGAACCGCAAGGTCGACGCCGGCACCCGCTCACAGATAGTCACCGCCGCGGAGCAGATAGTGGCTCAGGCACAGGCCGCCACTGTAATAGCCCGCAAGACCTACGAGCGTATGGAGAATCTGTATAAAGAGCGTGTGGTGTCGGAGCAGCGTCGCGACGAGGCCAAAGCTGCTTACGATGCCGCCGTAGCCGCCGAGGGTGCCGCCAAGGCACAGCTCTCGCTCGCCCATGCCGGCGCGCAGAGCGAGGACAAGCAGAGCTCGGCTGCCTTAGTCGACGTTGCCCGCAGCGGCGTGCAGGAGGTGAGCGCGGTGCTCGAAGACCAGTATCTCACCGCTCCCTGCGACGGCCAGATTGACCAGATATATCCTGAGGAGGGCGAGCTCGTAAGCCTCGCTACACCTATCATGAGTCTGCTCAAGATTAGCGACAAATATGTCACTTTTAATGTGCGCGAAGACCTCCTCAACGACATGAAGACCGGCGACCGCATCCGCATCATGATTCCCGCTCTCGACAAAATGGAGACCGAAGCAGAGATATATTATGTGCGCGATATGGGCGACTACGCCACATGGCGCTCCACCAAGGCCACGGGCCAGTGGGACAGCCGCACCTTCCAGGTCAAGGCCCGTCCCGTTGACTCCATTCCGGCCCTTCGTCCCGGCATGACGGTAATCTACCGCAAGTAAACCCACACACCGTTCCCTCCCCCTATTTAGCAACAATATAAAGATGAAAGCTCTCCGAAGCGCTATCGCCTACGGCTGGCATCAGCTCGTGTCGCGTCGCATCTACCGCGTGCTGATGACAGTGCCGCTGATTACGCTGTTCGTCTTCTATAATCTCATGGAAGCCGGACTGCCGCTCAGGGTGCCCTCGGCCGTGGTCGACCTTGACCATTCGACACTGTCGCGCCGCGTGACACGCAATCTCGGAGCCGGAGAGTATAACAAGATTGTGGCTCTCCCCGAGAGTTATCACGACGCCATGGACCTGTTGCGCAAGGGCGAGATAATGGCGTTTTTCGTCATTCCCCGCGACTTTGAGCATGACGCCCTCAGCGCCCGCCCCACCTCGATAACCTATTATTCCAACATGGCCTTCTTCGTGCCGGGAACCATGGCCTACAAGGGATTCAAGTCTACGGCGATAAGCACCGTGGGCGGATTGTCGGTGGCGACGCTTACGGCGGTCGGACTCCCCGAAAGCACCATTGGCGAGATGATTAATCCTGTCAATATCAACCTCAACTGTCCGGGCAATCCATGGCTTAACTACAACTATTATCTCACCAACTCGTTTATTCCCGCGGTGCTGGCGCTGCTTGTATCTCTCGTCACGGCCTATACGCTTCTGGTGGAGATTAAGCACGGCACCTCTCGGCGCTGGCTCGAAGCCTCGGGCAACTCGATGATAGTGGCCGTCCTGGGCAAGCTCATTCCGCAGTTTGCGCTGTGGAGCGTGGTGGGCAACGCGATGCTGGCGGGCCTTTACGGCTTCTGCCACTTCCCGATGAACTGTCCCGTGTGGCACATGATTCTCGCTATGGAGCTGCTCATCATAGCTTCGCAGTGGTTTGCCGTTGCCATGTCATGCGCCATTCCCAACCTGCGCCTCAGCACCTCGTTCTGCTCGCTCACCGGTATCCTCGCTTTCTCGATAGCGGCCTTCTCCTTCCCCGTGCAGCAGATGTATGGCTCGATAGGCATATTCAGCTACATACTCCCTATACGCTATTACTTCCTGATTTATATCGACCAGGCCCTCAATGGTATAGCGCTGTATTATTCACGTTGGTATTTCATTGCGCTTCTGGTGTTCCCGCTTGTCGGGCTGCTTGGCCTCAACCGCCTCTACAAGCGCTGTGTAAATCCTGTCTATGTACCCTGACACTATGAACAACTCATCTTATTCAGGCCGCCCGGGCTGGTGGGGCTCGCTCTGCCGGGTGTTCCGACGCGAGTTCGGATTCGTGTTTCATGATGTGGGTGTAATGCTCTTTTTCTTCGCGTTGCCACTGTTTTATCCGATTGTCTACACCCTTATATACAATCCCGAGACCGTAAAGGAACAGCGTATTGCCGTGGTCGACGAAAGCCGCACCGCCGATAGCCGCACGCTCACGCGCATGGTCGACGCCACCGAGGCCATTGATGTCTACGCCCAGTGCAACACCCTCGACGAGGCACGCCGCCTGCAAAACAACCACGAAGTGTATGCCATACTCCATATCCCCGCCGACTACGCAAAGAAGATTGGCCGCGGCGAGCAGGCCAACGTGACCTATTACTCCGATATGAGCCTGCTGCTCCGTCTCCGCACGGCCTATTCGGCTCTTGTCGATGTGCAGCTCGCGCTCGGCGCCGACATACGCGCGGCCTCGATGAAAGAACTGGCTTCGGTGAGCGACCTCGTGCCTATTCCGCAGGTGTCGCAGGAGGCAATCATGCTCGGCGACCCCACGCAGGGCTTTGCGTCGTTCATCATCCCCGGCATCGTCATCCTCATCCTCCAGCAGAGCATGCTTCTCGGCGTCACCATGCTTGCCGCGGGCAGCTCGGAACGCCGTCGCCGCAATGGCTATTTCGACCCGCTCGCGGTGTCGGCTCCACCCTCAGCCTCAGTCATAGGCAAAGCACTGTGCTACACGCTGCTCTATCTCCCTTGTGTGCTTTATGTCACTCATCTCGTACCTATGATGTTCTCGCTGCCTCATGTGGGCGTGGTGTGGGAATATCTCGTGTATCTCACCCCGATGCTGCTTTCCACCGCATTTCTCGGCATAGCCCTCAGCGTGTTTGTGACAGAGCGCGAGAGTTCGATGCTGGTCATAGTGTTCAGCTCCGTGATTTTCCTCTTCATCTCGGGCCTCACATGGCCGGTGTATGCCATGAATTCTTTCTGGCAGCTGATAGGAGCGTGTGTGCCGGCGCGCTGGGGCATCGACGGCTTCCTGCGCATGAACAGCAACGGCGCCTCGATTTTCGAGCAGACCCACTCGTTCCTCATGATGTGGATTCTTGTGGCGGTGTACTTTGTACTCGCCTATGTAGTGACGCACTACCGCGACCGTGGCCGACGCCTTGTGCCCGATACGGCGGCGGCGTGAGCGTCCGGGCACCGGAGCAAGTACGGCGAGGATTTTTTATTGTCGGGTGATTTGCTTAATTTTGCAACATCAATCCCTATAACGATACTTATGACTCCCGTAGTAAGCATTATCATGGGCAGCACGAGCGACCTGCCGGTGCTCCGTAAAGCTGCCGACTTCCTCGACAAGATGGAAGTGCCTTTTGAGATGAACGCTCTGTCGGCCCACCGCACCCCGGCTCAGGTCGAGGAGTTTGCCCGTGGCGCCAAGGGGCGCGGCATCAAGGTGATTATCGCGGCCGCAGGCATGGCCGCTGCGCTTCCAGGCGTGATTTCGGCCATGACTCCGCTTCCCGTCATAGGCATACCGGTCGACTCGACACTCCAAGGTCAGGACGCGCTTCTCTCAATCGTGCAGATGCCCCCGGGCATAAGCGTGGCCACCGTAGGCATCAATGCTGCCATGAATGCCGCAGTGCTTGCCGTTGAGATGCTTGCTCTCGCCGACGAGGCACTTGCCGCCCGTTATGACGCCTATCGCGCCGCCCTGGCCGACAAGATTGTCAAGGCCAACGCCGACCTTGCCGAGGTCAAATATACTTTCAAGACCAACTGATGAGCCGCTTCACCTACCGTCGGCGCCGCACCATCGAGGTGCCGGCGGGCAGTACGGTCATCGGAGGCTCCAACCCCATACGCCTCCAATCGATGAACTCCACGTCGACTATGGATACAGAGGGGTCGATAGCCCAGGCCGAACGTATCGCTGCCGCCGGCGCCGATCTCGTGCGCCTCACCGCGCAGGGCGTGCGCGAGGCCGAAAACCTCACTGCCATACGCGACGGACTGCGCGCGCACGGCATCACGGTGCCGCTTGTGGCCGACATCCACTTTAATCCGCGCGCCGCTTTCGAAGCGGCGGCGAGGGTGGAAAAGGTGCGCATCAACCCCGGCAATTTCGCCGACCCCGGACGCACGTTCCGTAAAATCAATTATACCGACGAGGAGTATGCCGCGGAGCGCGGCAAAATTAAGGAAGCGCTGCGTCCCCTCATCGACATCTGCAACGCCCACGGCACCACTCTCCGTATCGGCGTCAACCACGGTTCGCTCTCCGATCGCATCATGAGCCGCTACGGTGACACTCCCGCCGGTATGACCGAGAGTGCCATGGAGTATCTCCGTGCCTGCCGCGAGCTCGGTTTCAACCGTATCGTGGTGTCAATCAAGGCGTCGAATGTAGGCGTTATGGTCGAGACCGTACGCCGCGTCGCCGCCGCTATGGAGGCCGAGGATATGCACTATCCGCTGCATCTCGGTGTGACTGAGGCGGGCAACGGCGAGGACGGCCGCGTGAAGAGCGCCGTAGGCATAGGCACACTTCTCGCCCAGGGCCTCGGCGACACTATCCGCGTGTCGCTCAGCGAGGAGCCTGAGGCTGAGTTGCCTGTTGCGCGCATGATTGTCGACCGCATCGAGGCGATAGCCGCGGCGCCGGCCATAGAGGCACCGGAAGCCGAGGGACGCGACTGTTTCATGCCTGCGCGTCGCGTCACCGCTGAGGTGAGCGTGACGGAAGCGGGCCGCGTAGTCGCGGTAGCCGGAGGCGACAGAATGCCGGTGGTGGTGGCGGCCGATGCAGGCGCCCTCTATCCTGAGGGACGCCGACCCGACATCATCGCGGTCCGTGCCGACAATCTCGTCGAGATAGATGCCGCCGAGCTGATTCGCGGTATTCCCGACATCCCCCCCGGGGCGGTGGTCGTAATCACGTCGGAGCACCCCAATTTTGCGGCGCATGTGGCCGCCGCTGTCAACGCCATGATGTGTGCCGGCGTCGCCAATCCTGTCATCGTGAAACTAAACGCCGACGGCACAGGTACAGATGACGCCATAGTAGGCGCCTGCATCAAGGCCGGGCCGCTGCTGCTCGACGGCCTCGCCGACGGACTTTGGATAGAACCGGGCACCGGAATAGGCGACGAGGCCGACACTGCGAGCCTCGCGTTCGGAATACTTCAGGCCACACGCCGTCGCATCACGGCGACGGAGTATATAGCCTGCCCGTCGTGTGGGCGCACCCTTTTTGACCTCCAGACCACTCTTGCCCGCATCAAGGAAGCAACCAAGGGGCTCAAAAGGCTCAAAATCGGCGTTATGGGCTGCATAGTCAACGGCCCCGGCGAAATGGCCGACGCTGACTACGGCTATGTAGGCGCTGCCGCCGGCTGCGTCAGCCTCTACAAAGGCAAGGAGTGCATCGTCAAGAACATACCTCAGGAGGAGGCGGTCGAACGCCTCGTAGCTCTGATAAAGGATAACGGAGATTGGAAATAGACAACCGCTATATGGCCCGCGCGCTGCAACTGGCACGCAACGGACGCCTCGACGCGTCGCCAAACCCTATGGTAGGCGCGGTAATTGTGACGCCCGACGGACGCATTATCGGCGAGGGGTGGCACCGTCAGGTAGGCCACGGACACGCCGAGGTTAATGCCGTGGCGTCGGTGAAGCCGTCACACCGTCACCTGTTGCGCGAAGCGACGATGTATGTGACTCTCGAACCCTGTTCGCACTACGGACGCACTCCACCATGCTCCAAACTGATCATAGACAGTGGTATACCGCGCGTCGTGGTGGCTATGACCGACCCTTTCCCGGCTGTTTCGGGGCGTGGCGTGGCGATGCTGCGCGAGGCGGGCGTTGAGGTCGTGACCGGCGTCATGGAGGCGGAAGCACGCGCCCTCAACAGGCGATTTATCCTCGCCCACACTCTCGGACGCCCTATGGTGACCCTCAAATGGGCCATGAGCGCCGATGGGTTCATGGATTGCAGGCGCGACGCCGGCACCCTGGCATGTCGCTTCTCAACACCGCTCAGCCTTGCCGCCGTACACCGTCTGCGTGCCTGTCACGACGCCATACTCGTAGGGGCCGGCACGGCGATAGCCGACAATCCGTCGTTGGACACGCGTCTGTGGCCCGGAAGCCGTGCCCCGAAGCGTGTGCTGGTCGACCGTCGCGGGCGTGTTCCCGCTTCGGCGCGGCTGTTCAGTGAACCGGGTTGCATCTGTTTCACGTCGGCTGTGCGCGCCGACCTGCCTGAGTGTGTCGAGCAGGTGATTGTGGCGCCCGACGCCGGACCGCACGATATTGTGGCCGCACTCATGGAGCGCGGCATAACGTCGGTTCTGGTGGAGGGGGGCGCAGAGATGCTTAAAGCGTTTATCGGGGCCGGACTTGCCGACAATATACGTGTAGAGCAGGCACGTTTCGCCCTCGGCTCCGAGGGCACTGCGCCTGCTCCTAAACTCGGGTGAGTGCGATGAACACCGGCGTGTAGGTGAGCGTGGTGATGCCCGACGCCAGAAGAGCGCGGGCGGCTACGAGGTCGGGCGTCTGTGTGGCGTTGACGCCGCTCCGGCGAATATGTGCCGTCAGGGCGCGTGTCGACCCGAAGTCAATCACACGCGGCTCCATTTCCTTTACTGTGAAATCTTTACGCGCGAGACCTTGGTCAACAAGGTCTTGCGCTGTTTTTTGCAGCTCGGCGGCCGACAGATACGTAGGCCTCCGGCGCTGAAACGGCTTGAGCTCGCGGTAGGTATCGGGCCCGAAGCTTGACAGCGCCAGGACCGCCCCCGACGGCATGGCGCGCAACGCTCGTGCGAGGAAGCGGCGAGGGGAGTTGAACCATTGTATCGTGGAGGCCGCGATGACTCCGGCAAGCGGTCGGGTCTTCGATTCGGCCGCTATCATGTCGGCGATGTCGACTTCGGCATCTGAGCAACGCACATCGTCGAAAAGCGGGGCTATGTCGTACCGCGCGAGTGGGTTGGCGATGAGGCGCGACAACAGCCCTGTGCCGGTGCCGAACTCTATTGCGCAGGCCGTGTGGGGCACGGCGGCACTCCATATCCCGGCAAGGCACTCGGCGGCTTCGCGCTGCACCTCTGCCTCCTCATCGTATGTGGCTGCGACCTCGCCGAAGCTTCGGCTTATGCGGTGTTTGTCGGCAAATTCAAGCTCTATAATCGCGGCGAAGTCGGGCATGTGGGGTGCGTCATCGCCCAGCTCCGTGATGTTTTCGTGACCCTCCCATGCCTTGCGCTGACATGCGGGCGGGATAATGCGGTCGGCCCCCGAGATATATACGGAGTCAAAGCAGGGGTCGGGAGCGGCACCGTCGGCCGCCACGCGCCGCAGCTCGTCGGCGAGGCTGTCGATTGTGCGCTGCGGATTGTTTGCAGCGAAGCGGGCGTATGTGTCACCTCCGCCGGTCATGCGGCGCTGAAATTTGGTGAGGTTGCGGGCGTCGAGATTGTCGAGCGTACCGCGAAAAATCACCTCAGGTATGCCGCGGTGGTCGTCGACGGGGTGCAGCGTGCCGTTGACCGCGACGCATCGCGTTATGGGGAGAGTGGCGGCATGGGCGGCGATGAATCGTGCCGCGTAAGGCACGCCGAACGACCACGCCATGACGCATATCTCACGATAGTGGGCGATAAGGTCGAGAGGGAGCGGGCGTGCGTCGGCGTAGTCCCAGACTACCGCTGTGTCATAGCCGTCGCGCCCGAGACCGGCAAAGGGCCGCCCGTCCATGCCCCAGCCGGCAAATATGAGTATCAGCCGTGGCCGGGCTGACTCGGAGCGACGACTTACTGTGAGATAGTTCATTGCAGATTCTTGTCGAGAAATGAGCGGAGTGAGCGGAGGCTGTCGCCGTCGACGGTGGCGTTGAGGCTAATGCGCAGGCGTTCGGTGCCTGGCGGTACGGTGGGGGTGCGGATAGGTAGCACCTTGATGCCGAGTTCGTCGCGCAGGCGGTGCGACAGCTCTACGGCGCGGCAGGCGCTTCCGGTTATCGCCGGATAGATATAGCGGCAGTCGGCGGGATCGAGAATGGCGCACAGGCGTCGCAGCTTACCACGCTCGGAGTCCATGCCGAGCATGGTCTCCACCATGTATCGGGTGTATCGGGCGGTGACGGGGGGCATGGATGTGGAGAAGATGAAGCTTCGGGCGCTGTTGACGGCCCACTCGCGCAGTTCGGGGCTCATCCATGCGAAAGCTCCTGACGAGGCGAGTGCCTTGCCAAACGTGCCTACCGTGACGTCGACAGCGGCGGGCTCGCATGACGCCGCTACGAGGCCGAGCCCCGATGGCCCCTCCACGCCAAACGCGTGGGCCTCGTCGACGTAAAGCATCACCTCCATGTCGGCGCGTGAGTAGCGGCGTTTAAGGTCGATAAAGCGGTCGATGTCGGCGCGGTCGCCGTCCATGCTATACACGCTCTCCACAATTATGATAACGCCGTCGGGGCGCTCGGGCGTCGACGCGGTGCGTTGGAGCATCGCTTCCAGTCGGTCGAAGTCGTTGTGCGGGAAGCGCCGGAAGTCGGTCCGCGAGAGTATTATTCCGTCAATGATGCTCGCGTGCACAAGCTTGTCGGCAAGTATGAGTGGGCGCGAGAAGAGCCGGGTGATGGCGCCGACGAGTCCGGAATTGGCGTGATAACCGCTGTTGAACAACAGCGAGCGGAGTCCGTGTGGCGCGCCGAGTGAGTCGAGGAGCGATTCAAGAGCGGCATAGTCGGCCTGGTGCGACGCGAGTAGCCGCGACGCGCTTGACGTAAAAGGCGAGCGGCGGTTGTCGGCATCGGCAAGAAAATTCTCTTGCAGGTCGGCGCGTGCGGCGAGTCCGAGATAGTCGTTGGTGGTGAGGTCGACAGTAGCGGTGTCGCGGCTGTCGTCCGGTATGCGGCGCAACATCGTTGCGGCCTCCATGGCCGCAAGGCGTGCTGTAAGGTCACTGCTCATCTTCAAAGAGGATTGCAAGCATGTTGTCGACGAGATAGCGCAGGTCGTCGTCGGAAATTATGTAGGGGGGCATGACGTAGACGTTACGACCGAAAGGTCGCACCCATATCCCGCGCTCTACGCAGCGGCGCTGGAAGCGGCCCATGTCGACCGGCTCTACTGTCTCCACGACGCCTATGGTGCCGAGTACGCGCACGTCGGCCACGTTGGCGTGCCCGTGGGCCGGTGCGAGAAGTTCTTTGAGCATACTCTCTATATGCCCGACGCGTGAGCCCATGTCCTGCTCTTCGAGCAGTGTGAGGCTCTCGCAGGCAATGGCGCAGGCAAGAGGATTGGCCATGAACGTCGGGCCGTGCATCATCACTCCGGCCTCGCCGCGCGATATGGTGTCGGCCACGTCGCGTGTGGCCATGACGGCGCTGAGGGTCAGATAGCCTCCGGTTAGACCTTTGCCCACCGTCATGATGTCGGGCTCCACGCCGGCCCACTCTGCGGCAAACGCCTTGCCGGTGCGCCAGAATCCGGTGGCAATCTCGTCGAAGATAAGATAGATGCCGAAACGGTCGCACAGACGGCGTGCCTCTCGCAGATATTCGGGATGATAGAACCACATGCCTCCGGCTCCCTGCACGACAGGTTCGAGAATCAGGGCCGCTATTTCGTCGCACTTTGCCTCGAGAAGCTCGCGGAGCGGGCGTATGTCGTCGGGATTCCATTCGCCGTCGAAGCGCGAGCGCGGCTGCGGCACGAAGTATCTCACCGGGAGCGCCGGACCGAAAGCGCCGTGCATGCCGGTAACGGGGTCGCACACGCTCATGGCGTTCCATGTGTCGCCGTGATATCCGCTGCGGATAGTGGCGAAGTTGGTGCGGTTATGCGAGCCGTGCCGGCTTATGGATGCCTGTACGGCCATTTTCATCGCCACTTCGATAGCCACGGAGCCAGAGTCGGCATAGAAAATCCAGTCCATGTTGCGGGGGGCAATGGCGAGGAGCTTTTTACCGAGGGCTATCGCAGGCTCATGGGTGAGGCCGCCAAACATCACGTGGCTCATGCTTTCAAGCTGACGGCGGGCGGCGGCGTTGAGGCGCGGGTGGTTGTAGCCGTGACACACACACCACCACGACGACATGCCGTCGATGAGCTCACGCCCGTCGGCCAGACGGATTCTTACACCTTCGGCTCCCACAGCCTTGTAAGTGGGGAGCGGATTGAGGGTCGAAGTGTACGGATGCCAGAGATGATGGCGGTCGAAGTCGTCGCTGAGGGCCGCGATTGCTTCCGGCGAATTGTCGAATGAGGATGTATGGTTCATTTGCAGTATGGGCTGTTGGAACTGCAAAGTTACACAAAAAAACGGGTGTTTTTCCCATTCTGCATCATCTCTTCAGCCGGGCCGCTGCGGTCAGAACAGTGTGGGCTGTTGGTCGAGCAGGCGGAACGTGAGCCTGTGGTAGGGCGACGGTCCCTCGGCGGCTATGGCGGCGCGGTGGGCCGCAGTGGGATAGCCCTTGTTGACGTCCCAGCTGTAGGCGGGATATTGGGCCGCGATGCCGGTCATGAAGTCGTCGCGGTATGTCTTGGCGAGTATGGAGGCCGCGGCGATATTGGCGAGCCGCCCGTCGCCCTTGACAAATGTCTGCGCCGGTATGTCGCGGTAGGGAAGGAAGCGGTTGCCGTCGACGGCGATAGCCTGTGGCCGCACTTTGAGTCCGTCGAGGGCGCGGTGCATGGCGAGAATGGAGGCGCGCAGTATGTTGATGCGGTCAATCTCTTCGGCGGTTACCACACCTATGGCCCACGCTACGGCCTGAGCCTGGATTATGTCGCGCAGTTCGTAGCGACGGCGCTCTGAGAGCTTTTTCGAGTCGGTGAGTCCTGGGTGGGCGAAGTCGGCGGGCAGGATGACGGCGGCGGCGTAGACCGGACCGGCCAGACAGCCGCGGCCCGCCTCGTCGCACCCGGCTTCGAGGCCGAGCGACGGATCAGAGCAATAGGGGAGGACCGGTTTAGTCGACGAACGCATAGCCGTGTCCCTGGCGGTTGATGATATGTGCTCCGTAATTGCCGATTTTTTTACGAAGGCGCGAGATGTTGGTGTCGACGGCGCGCTCGTTGACTTCGCCCGACGATGACTCGCTGTCGTCCCACACCTCGTCGCGGATGTCGGTGCGCGAGAAGAAGCGGCCGCGGTGACGCAGCAGCAGTCCGAGTATCAGAAACTCTATGCGGGTGAGCTTTACCTGTTTGTCATCAATAGTGACGAGGCCGGTGCCAATGTCGAGCAACAGCCCCTTGAAGCGCACTTCGTTGCTCATGCGCCGTTTTGCCATCATCTTGCGCCGGCGGAGCACCGACCTTACGCGGGCTACAAGCTCGCGGGCGGAGAACGGTTTGGGAATGAAGTCGTCGGCTCCGGCGTCGAGGCCGTTTACTATGTCGTCTTCGCTCGCCTTTCGCGAGATGAATATATAAGGTGTATTGTAGGTGTTGGGATTGCGTTTTAGGCGCGACGCGAGCTGAAAACCGTTCATCTTCTCATTGTCCATGAGGTCGATGAGCAGCAGTGAGTAGTTTTCGGGCCCCATTGCGAGTGCGGTGGGACCGTCGTGGGCCAGGTCGGCGGCGAAGCCTTCCACAGTGAACTTGAACTGTAGAAGCTCGCACGACATTCGGTCCTCATCCACAATGAGGATGCGTTCGGTACTTACATGGTCGGTGGATTCCATTATAGTCGTTACTTCATACCGGATGCTGATACGGCTGTCTGAGTCGTCGGAACAGAGTGTCCCCGATAGATTTTGCCTTCAAAAGTAATGCCTTTTTTGCCGAGAAGGCAATCCTGTGGTTGAATTGCATTGATATTGTAACGAAAATATAACGGAAATTCAGTAGTTGGCGCACTTTTTGCAGTGAGGGGACACCAGTGTTCTGTGAGAGTGGATTAACTTACAACCGATGAACGGGATATATCTTTTACGGCGTCGACCACGTTGGTGATATAGTCGCCCGTCTTTTCGAGGTCGGATATGAGGTCCATGTAATATATGCCGGCCTGATACTGATATTGCTTGTTGTTGATGTTCTCGATGTTGGAGTTGCGGAGCTGGTTGCGGTAATTGTTTATCTCGCGCTCGCGGTTGTATGACGCCACAATGTCGGCGGCGTTGATGTTGTCGAGGTTGGTGAGCAGGCGTACCATGCGCTGCATCGCGCCGTCGACGAGCTCGAACATGGAGTCGACCGTCGAGTAGATACCTTCGGTGAATTCCGCGCCGCTCTGTTGCTTGCGGAGCAATATCTTGCCTGCACCGAGGCAGCAGTCGGCTATGCTCTCGATTTCGCTCACTATGCGCAGCATGGCGGCTATGCGCAGCTTGCCGGTGTTGGAGAGGCGCCCCTCGGAGCAGCGGTTGAGATACTGTGCGATTTCAATCTCCATGCGGTCGGAGATTTCCTCATATTTTTCCAGGCGCGAGTACTGCTTGTTGAAGTCGTCGGAGCCCTCCTTGGCGTGTACCAGGTCGCGCGCCATTATAATCATGCGCCCCACGCGCTCGGCAAACACGTGCACCTCCTTTTCTGCCTGAGCTATGTTGAGCTCGGAGGCCGACAGTATGCCACCGGTGATATAGGTGAGGCTGAACTCCTCTTCGCCGCGGTTGCGGGCCGGGATGAGCCACTCCACTATCTTGACATATACTTTGGTAAGCCATATCATAATGGAGAGGTTGATGAGCTTGTAGACGGTATAGAAGAGCGACAGGCCTATCGAAGCGCTGATCTGCATGGCGCCGATCACTTTAAGTGCCTCGGTGACGCCGGCGTAGGCGGGATGACTTGTGGGAAGGGCCTTGTTGAACAGGTTGTTGTAGACGTCAGGCTCAGTGACTTCAAGATGGTTGACAAAGCAATACAGCTCGTCGGGGTTGCCTATGTTCCACTCGATGCAGAGGCGCTGGATAAAGTGGACGAAAGGATAGAAGAGCATCAGACACCAAAGCATGCCTAAGATATTGAATATAAGGTGTCCCGCGGCGGTGCGCTTGGCGGCGATGTTGCCGCTCATGGATGCCAGAATTGGGGTTATGGTGGTGCCAACGGCCGATCCGAGGACTATGGCGCAGGCGAGCTGATAGTCAATCCAGCCCTTGGAGAACATGATGAGGCAGATTGCAAACGTGGCCGCCGACGACTGGATTATCATCGTCACCACAATGCCCACAAGGAGGAAGATGAGCACCGAACCGAAGCCGAGCGATGTGTAGCGTTGGAGGAAGGCAAACATCTCAGGATTGCTCTGCAAGTCGGGCACGTAGGTCGAAATCATATCGAGGCCCAGGAAGAGGAGCGCGAAACCTATTAGAAATTCGCCTATCGACTTGCGCCGTCCGTTGGACGAGAAGAGCAGAGGCACCGCAAACGCCATTATCGGCACTGCGAAGGCCGACACGTCGACCTTGAAGCCGAACAGCGCTATAATCCACGCTGTGAATGTTGTGCCGACATTGGCACCGAAGATTACAGCCATCGACTGGGCGAGGGTCATTAGCCCCGCGTTGACAAAGCTCACAACCATCACGATGGAGGCCGACGAGCTCTGTATGAGAGCGGTAATGAAGAAACCGGTAAGTGTACCCGCAAAGCGGTTGCGCGTCATGGCGCCGAGGATAGTGCGGAGGCGGTTGCCGGCGGCTTTCTGCAAACCTTCGCTCATCACCTTCATTCCGTAAAGGAACAGACCGACCGAGCCGAGAAGACCGAGAAAGTCTATAAAGCTGTAATTCATTGTCGTGTAGGCAAGTAATAACAATATGTGTCTTGGCTCCGGCGTGGCCGTGAGGCTGACATTGCAAAGATAAGAAATTATAATGAAATATTTGTTAACAACCGATGCAATAAATTTCAATGAACACCCGACTACGCCCCGGCGTTAAGATTATATGCCCCGGCTTAAGCGGATGGGGCAATCTCGTTTTACTCCTCAATATCAGATTATGAAAGCCAACCGACTCATCATGACGGCTTTTGCCGCAATAGCAGTGACAGTGGCATCGCTGTCGGTCACATCGTGTGTGAGCAACAAGAAATATAATGCGCTCAAAGGTGAATATGAGCAGCTCAGGGCGTCGTACGACGACTCGCAGAAGGCTCTCGGCGCCTCGACCTCGAAGGCCCAGACTCTCGACCAGATGCTTGCCGAAGCCCGCGCCCGCAACGAAGAGCTGCGCAAGGACTACGAGCAGGTGCAGCATACCCTCAACAGGGCGCTTGACCAGAACCAGGCCGGCAGCGCCAACATTTCCAAGCTAATCGACGAAATCAACGCCTCCAACCGCTACATACAGCAGCTTGTGGCGGCCAAGAGCCGCAGTGATAGCCTCAATATGGTGCTCACCAACAATCTCACGCGCTCGCTGTCGTCGTCGGAACTGCGCGACGTCGATGTCAAGGTGCTCAAAGGAGTGGTATATATATCGCTGGCCGACAATATGCTGTTCCGCTCGGGAAGCTACGAAATAAATCCCTCGGCAATGGATATTCTGAGCAAGATAGCCAAGATAATCAAGGACTACAAGGACTATTCGGTGCTCGTGGAGGGCAATACCGACAATGTGCCTATCTCGCGCACCAACATACGCAACAACTGGGACCTCTCGGCCTTGCGCGCTTCTTCGGTAGTGCAGGCGTTGCAGAATAAATTCGGAGTCGACCCGGCTCGCCTCACCGCCGGCGGACGCGGCGAGTACAATCCTGTGGCGACCAACGACACTGCCGAGGGGCGTCAGCTCAACCGTCGCACTCAGATCATCATCACCCCCGAACTCAATCAGTTCCTCGATCTCATCGACAAAGCTCCTGAATCGGCCGACTGAGCAGGGCGCGCTGACTTTTCGGACTCTTCGGATTTTGCAGACCTTTTAGAGCAGTCTGCGCAGTCCGAAGAGTCCGCGTTATAATCTGTGTCGGCGTGAGCCGGGACGTGCGGCGGGTATTATTTTGCAGTGTCGGTTATAAGTCCTAATTTTGCGGCCTCAAAAACCGAATTGATAACCTACAACGACTGCAACAGAATGGTATGACAAAAGACAGGAATCTCGACCGCGACAAGCTTGATTTTGCCAACGGCAAGATAGGCCGTCTGTTTAGCGTGCTTTTCTTCCCCACGCTCATAGGCATGATATTCAATTCGGCCCTTACGGTAATAGATGGTATTTTCGTCGGCCGTGGTGTTGGCGCCGAGGGTATTGCCGCCGTCAATATAGTGGCCCCGATATTCATGGTGAGCACCGGCATAGGGCTTATGTTTGGCATCGGATCGTCGGTAGTGGCAAGCATACGCCTCTCCGAATCCAATGTCAAGGCTGCCCGCATCATCATGACGCAGGCATTTATAGCCGGACTGATGATGGTGGGCCTTATAAGCATTGTGAGTCTGCTGCTGCCTTATGAGGTTGTGGGGTGGCTCGGATGCAGCCCTCTGCTCGAACACCATGCCATTGACTATCTGCTGTGGCTGGTGCCGGGACTGGTGTTTCTCTTCATCGAGTGTGTGGGCATGATGCTTATACGCCTCGATGGCTCCCCAAAATATGCCATGACGGTGCAGATTGTAGCTGCTGTGATTAACATAGTGCTCGACTGGTACATGGTGTTTCCGCTCGGTATGGGCGTGAAAGGCGCAGCTATGGCTACTTCGATAGCATGTGCCGCAGGTGGTGTCATGGTGCTGTTTTATTTCGTCGGCATGGCCGACACGCTCCGCTTCTACCGCCTTAAAATGTCGGTGACATCGCTGCTGCTCACCATCCGCAACACCGGCTATATGATGAAGATAGGATTTGCCACGTTCCTCACCGAGATTGCAATGGGCGTGATGATGCTCACGGGCAACTACATGTTCATGGCGTGGCTCGGAGAGAACGGAGTGGCCGCTTATGCCATAGCCTGTTATCTGTTCCCGCTGGTGTTCTCGATGAGCAACGCCGTGGCGCAGTCGGCTCAGCCGATAATCAGCTACAACTACGGCGCCCGGAGCGCGGAGCGTGTGAGCCGCGCGCTTAGAGTGTCGATTGTCACGGCAGTGGTGTGCGGCATAGCGGTGACGATTGGTCTGTGGCTCGGCGCGCGCGGTATCACGGGCTTGTTTCTCAGCCCGCACGAGGAGGCCTATGCGCTTGCCGTCGACGGCCTGCCGCTCTTCTCAATCTGCGCGGTGTTTTTTGCCGTCAACATCGCCTTTATCGGCTACTGCCAGAGCATAGAGCGGGCCGCCGAATCGACTGTCTACACCCTGCTGCGCGGCGTCATATTCCTTGTGCCATGCTTCATCATGTTGCCCGAGCTCGCGGGGGCCGAGGGGCTGTGGCTGGCTATCCCCGCAGCCGAGCTGCTGACGAGCGCCGTCATATTCACCCGTTATGCGCGTGGACGCCGTCGGTCCTATATTGCAAATAGGTAAGTTTTTGTGGGGGCGGGGTGTTGTTATCCCGCATAAATTTCGTATCTTTGCATCCGAGTAGCGCCCTGCGGGGTGCCTCCCGGTCATATCCTGCTTTTAACTATTACATTTATATCTTTTTCACGTTTCAACGAATTATGAAAAGACTTATCAGCCGCGCCGTGCTTTTTGTAGGCGCACTCATGATGCTGACGGGTTGTAACAAGAAGATGAATCAGTTTGCCGCTGATTACTTCACCACAAACCCGAATCCCCTCGAAGTAGTGGGCACTCAGGTTCCCGCCACTGTAACAGCCAACGTACCCGCAAAGTTCTTCAAGAAGAATGCCGAGGTGACCGTTACCCCCGTGCTCGTATGGAATGGCGGCGAGGCTACTTCGACTTCTTATCGTTTCCAGGGTGAGAAGGTTCGCGGCAACGCCACCACCGTGTCTTACGACAATGGCGGCAGCTACACTATCCCCGTCAACTTTACCTACCAGCCCGAGATGCAGAAGAGCGAGCTCTTCCTCGACTTCCAGGTACAGCAGGGCAAGAAGCAGTATGCTCTTCCCCGCGTCAAGGTAGCCAACGGCGTAATCGCCACCGCCGCCCTCGCCGACGCCGGTTCCGTTAACCCCGCTATCGCTCCTGACAAGTTCCAGCGCATCATCAACGAGAAGTACACCGCCGACATTCTCTTCCTCATCAACCAGGCCAACATCCGCAACAGTCAGCTCACAAGCGCTCAGATGGAGTCGTTCAACGCTGACGTGAAGAAGGCTTCGGAGGACACCGCCCGCGTTATCGAGGACATCAACATCTCGTCGTACGCTTCGCCCGACGGCCCCTGGGAGTTCAACAACCAGCTCGCCCAGAAGCGTGAGAAGGTGACCAACGACTATCTCACCAAGAAGCTCAAAAAGGAGGCTATCACCGACTTCGGCGAAATCACCAAGCAGTTCACCGCCGAGGACTGGGAAGGCTTCAAGAAACTCGTCGAGGCTTCCAATATCCAGGACAAGGAGCTCATCCTCTCTGTTCTCTCCATGTACAAGGACCCCGAGCAGCGCGAGCGTGAAATCCACAACCTCTCTAACGTGTTCGAGACTCTCGCCGAGACCATTCTTCCCCAGCTCCGTTACAGCCGCCTCACCGCTTCTGTAAACGTTATCGGCAAGAGCGACGAGCAGATCAACGCGTTCTTCGACAACGATCCCGCCGCCCTCTCTATCGACGAAATCCTCTACGCCGCCACCCTCACCGACAATAATGGCCGTCAGCAGGCTATCTACAAGAAGGCCAGCCAGCTCTACCCCAACGACTACCGCACCTTCAACAACCTCGGCATGGCCCAGTATCAGGCCGGCAACTACGAGGCTGCCAAGCAGAGCTTCCAGAAGGCCGCTCAGCTCAATCCCTCGGCTCCCGAGGCTCAGATGAACCTCGGCCTCATCTCCCTCCTCAACGGCGACTACGCTTCGGCTAACCGCTCGTTTGGCAACGCCGGCGGTCTCAAAGAGCTCGGCGAAGCTCTCGGTGTCTACTACCTCAAGCAGGGTGATGCCGCCGCTGCCGTCAAGGCTTTCGGTGACAGCAAGAGCAACAACGCCGCCCTCGCCCAGATTATCACCAAGGACTACGGAGCAGCCCGCTCGACCCTCGCTTCAATCACCGAACCCGACGCAGTGACCTACTATCTCACCGCCATCCTCGGTGCACGCACCAACAACAGCCAGCTCGTTACCTCGAATCTTCGTCAGGCTATCAAGCTCGACCAGAACATCGCCAAGCAGGCTGTCAACGACCTCGAATTCTCGAAGTTCAATCTTCAAGGCATTCAGTAATAAGCTGAACCGTACTTAAACGGAATAAGCGCATACGGCGCCCGCCGGAGCTTCTCGCAACGAGAGCCCGGCGGGCGCTTTCAGTTTACACGGTCGTTTTACGGTCTCGCTCTTTTTGCGTATCTTTGCAGGAGAGGCCGTGGATTTTCAGCCGGCCCCTCACCCGATTATGAACCAGTTTGACAACTCGCCGGCCCTGTCGCCGTTTGCTTCGCCTCTCTATGTCATGCCAAAGCCCGTAGGCTCTACGTGCAACATGGCGTGCAGCTACTGCTATTATCTTGAAAAGAAGAAGTATTATGACCCGCAGGAGCGGCGCCATCTGATGAGCGACCACACACTGGAAGAGTTTGTAAGGCAATATATCGGTGCCACCACCACCCCCGAGGTCAACTTCACATGGCATGGCGGCGAGGCTACCATGCGTCATATCGACTTCTACCGCAAGGCGCTCGAATTCCAGCGACGCTATGGACGCGGCCGGCATATTGTCAACTGTTTTCAGACCAACGGCACGCTGCTTACTCCCGAGTGGTGCCGCTTTTTCAAGGAGAATGACTTTCTGGTGGGCATATCCATTGACGGCCCGCAGGAATTTCACGACGAGTACCGCCGCATGAAGACCGGCGCGCCGTCGTGGCGCAAGGTCATGGCCGGCATCGACATGCTCAAAACCCACGGAGTGGAGTGGAACGCCATGGCCGTCGTCAATGAGTTCAATGCCGACTACCCCGAGGAGTTCTACGATTTTTTCAAGTCCATAGGATGTGACTTCATTCAGTTCGCCCCAATTGTGGAGCGTGTCGCCGAGGCCGATCGCGGCTTATGTTCAGTAAAGATGCGCGGCGAGCTAACAGAGTTCTCGGTGACACCTGAGCAGTGGGGAGAGTTCTTGTGTCGCCTGTTCGACCGCTGGGTCATCGGCGACGTGGGCCGTGTGTTCATCCAGCTTTTCGACGCCACGCTCGCCAACTGGGTGGGCGTCATGCCCGGCATCTGCTCCATGGCTCCGCAGTGTGGCCACGCCGCCGCCATGGAATATAACGGCGACCTCTATTCGTGCGACCATTTCGTGTTTCCCGAATATCGCCTCGGTAATATCCACACATCTACCATCGCCGGCATGATGACTTCCGACAAGCAGAAGAGCTTCGGTGCATCGAAGCGCACATCCTTGCCGCGACAGTGCCGCGAGTGCCGCTGGCTCAAAGCGTGCAACGGCGAGTGCCCCAAAAACCGTTTTGCCGTCACCGCCGACGGCGAGCCGGGTCTCAACTATCTATGCGCCGGCTACCGTCGCTTTTTCGAACATGTGGCTCCCTATATGGATTGGATGAAAGGCGCCCTCGAACGCGAGGAGGCTCCTGCCGGCATCATGGATACTCCGCTTGCCGAAGCCGCCCGCGCCCGCGTAGACTCACGCGGGTAATACTAGCTGCAATCTGTGCCTCCGGTCAGTCTTCGGAATAGTGACGGAGCACGCGGCGGTAGCTGTTGAATATCTTAGATTTCGACACAAAGCCGAGATAGCGGCCCTCGGCGTCGACTACCGGAAGATTCCACGCGCCGGTGTCATCAAACAGCTTCATGACATGCTCCATAGTGTCTCCCTCGGTAATCTTGCCGGGAGGCATCGACATGAACTGCGACACATGCATGCGGCGGTAGAGGTCGGGGCGGAACATGATGTTTCGTATCTCGTCGAGCATCACCACGCCCATGAGCTTATTGTCGGCATCGACCACCGGGAAGAGGTTACGGTTGCTTTGCGATATGACGCTCACCATCGAGCGCAAGTCCATGCCGGGATTTACCGTCTTGAATTCGGTCTCTATTACATTGTTGACTTTGAGCAGGGTGAGCACCGCCTTGTCTTTGTGGTGTGTCAGCAGCTCGCCGCGTTGAGCCAGACGCATGGCGTAGATAGAGTAAGGCTCGAAGATGCGTATAGTGATGTAGCTTAGTCCGGCCACGATGAGCAGTGGCAAAAACAGGGTGTAGCCGCCGGTGAGCTCGGCGGTGAGGAAGATTGCCATGAGGGGGGCGTGCATCACGCCGGCCATTACGCCTGCCATGCCCATGAGGGCGAAGTTTTTGACCGACAGGTCGAGACCAAATACCTGATTGATGAGCATGGCGAAGAAGAAGCCGGCCATGCAGCCAACATAGAGCGAGGGTGCGAAAGTGCCGCCTACGCCACCGCCGCCATTGGTTGCCGATGTGGCAAACGATTTGGCGAGTATAAGGCAGGCTATGAATGCGAGCAGAAACCACACGTTTCTCCCCTCGCCGTAGAAGAGCGAGCCGTCGACAATGGAGCTTATGTTGCCCGAAAGCAGCTGTATGATTGAGGTGTATCCCTCGCCGTAGAGGGGCGGGAAGATGAAGATGAGCAGGGCGAGGATGCTGCCGCCGAGGAGTATCTTTTTCCATGGGGCCGAGAGGCGCGAAAATATGTTTTCCATCATGTTCATCGACCGGGTAAAGTAGAGGCTGACAAGTCCGCAGAACACACCGAGAAGCACCGCGAAAGGTATGCGCGCGGCGACAAACGGCTCACTCTGCACGAAAAAAAACTCGGCTTCGTAGCCGGTGGTGACGTAGGCTACCGTGGCGCCCGCCACAGAGGCAAGCAGCAGCGGCATCACTGACACTGTGGTGAGGTCAATCATAAGCACCTCGATAGTAAACAGCAGCCCGGCGATAGGGGCCTTGAATATGCCGGCAATACCTGCCGCGGCACCGGCTCCGACAAGTATCATCAGTATGCGGGGCGACAGATGAAACACTCGGCCCAGATTGGAGCCTATGGCCGAGCCGGTGAATACGATAGGGCCCTCGGCGCCAACGGAGCCGCCGAAGCCAATGGTGATTGACGACGCCACGAGCGACGACCACATATTCTTGCGTTTGAGCCGGCTCTTGTTCTGCGATATGGCGTAGAGCACGCGCGTCACGCCATGGGATATATTGTCGCGCACCACATAGCGCACGAAAAGGCTCACGATAAGGATGCCCACTACGGGATAGACCATGTAGAGCCAGTTGCTCCGCGTCACCGACAGAAACTGTGTCAGGAAAGTAGAGATATAGTAGATGAGCGAGCGCAGGATAAGCGCGGCCACGCCTCCGAGCACGCCCACTATGATTGAGAGCACGATAAGAAACGAGCGTTCCTTGATATGCTTCTCGCGCCACAGCACCAGTTCGAGAAAGCCCTCGCGCCAGGTGTCGGCTATGGCTTTGAGGCGTGAGCGTGGTGCGGATGATGCTTCGGCCGGGCGTCCGGCGGTAGCGGTGCCCGATATTTCGTCGTTGTGGATCATATTCCTTTTCCGGTGGCTATTATGCTGATGGTGTGGATTATTATCTTTATGTCGGTGATGAAGCCGACGTTTTCGAGGTAGAGCAGGTCGTAGCGCAGACGCTCGATCATTGCCTTCACTGTGGTGGCGTAGCCGTAGTCGACCATGCCCCACGATGTGAGGCCCGGTCGCAATTGATGCAGCAGGGCGTATTGCGGTGCCATAGCTATTATCTGTTGCTCGAAATAGGGCCGTTCCGGGCGCGGCCCTACGAGCGACATCTCGCCGCGCAGGATGTTGACAAGCTGCGGCAGCTCATCGAGGCGGTATCGGCGTAGGATGCGGCCGAGCGGCGTGATGCGGGGGTCGTTGGCCGACGAAAGCGTCGGGCCTGATATGTCCTCGGCGTCGGAGCGCATGGTGCGCAGCTTGATGATGCTGAAACTCTTGCCGTGATAGCCTATACGCTTCTGTCGGTAGAACGGATTGCCGTGCGACGTGACGCCGACAGCGGCAGCCAGGCCGAGTATTATAGGCCACAGCAGGGCGAGGGCGCAAGCGGCGACGGTTATATCGGCGAGGCGCTTGATGTTGAGTGTTGACTCGTTCATGTCGGTGCGCGACAGGTCGGTGAGCATCAACGCGTATGCACTCTCTTTCCGTCGTCCTACGGGGGCCGACGACTGGTGGCGGTTGCCGTAGCGGCAGTCAGAGGTGCCGTCAGGATTGGGGAAGAGATAAACCGGGAGGTCGTGGCGCATGAGCTTGCCGGCGACGGGGAGCAGGCTGTCGACGCTTTGCGCCGGCTCCGGTATTATGATAAAACAGTCGATGTCGTCGGCCGGATACTCGTCAGCGTTGTCAGTGTCGAGTCGGCACACGGGAGATATGCTGCGGGGAAGCCGGCAAGTGTCGGCGTCGGGCGCGCTTATTATGGCTGCGCGCCATATATACCTGCCGGTGCGGAAGCACCTTGTCACCGCGGCCGTGATTGTGGCGCGCGGAATCCATACCGTGACGAGCAGCAGCCCGAAGAGCGTGATAAGCAGCTTGTGGTCGAGCGCCACATCGGCGGTGAGGTCGTTGAGCAACATCAGTATGAGCACAGATAGCGTGCCGGCGAGGGCTGCGGCGGCCGTCTGCCAGAACTCTGTGACGCGCGACCGGTGGAGGGGATTGTTATAGTAGCCGGTTAGCCAATAAATGCCGAGCATGACAGTAGGGAACAGTATCTGCCCGGTCATCACGGTGCCCGACAGCAGGAAGCTTTCGAGGGAGCCGAAGCCGGAGTCGAGCAGATGGAAACGCACTATGTCGAAGAGCAGCCACGCCACGGCGGTCGACAGCCAGTCGGCGGCGACGCAGAGTATGCGCAGCCGTCGGCCGACGCGGGCCATAGGTGTGTCAGGTCGTGTTGCTCTCATCTGCGGGGCGTGGTCAGGGGCGAAGTATCTTGAACAGTCCGCCCGACGAGATTTTGATTACCGACGAGGGCTGCGAGGCCGACGCGTCGTTGCGGCGGTAGCGTGCGGTGTAGTCGGCACGGGCTATCAGCGCGGGGTTGATGTCGGCAAACGACGCCGGGGTGGGCTGCCCGCTGAAATTGGCCGATGTCGACACTATGGGGCGGCGCAGGCGGCGGCATAATGCTGCGGCGTAGGGGTCGCGGCACACGCGTATACCGGCGGTGCCGTCGGTGGCGAGTAGCCCCGGGGCGAGCATCTTCGAGGGATGGTCGTAGACTATGGTGACGGGTCGCGAACCCTCTTCCGTGGCCTCTATCAGTTCGAGGGCCACGTCGGGCACGTCGTCGACCCAGCGTTCGAGCATGGCGGCGTCGCTCACCAGTGTTATGAGGGCCTTGGCGTCGGCGCGTCCTTTGAGCGCCTTGACACGCGCCACGGCCTCTTCATTAGTGGCGTCGCAACCTATGCCCCACACGGTGTCGGTAGGGTAGATGATAATGCCTCCGCGGCGAAGGGCCTCTACTGCGGCAGCGAGGTCGTCGGCGTCGTAGCGTGGAGCCGGTGCCGGGACTGGCGTGGTTTCGTTCATCGTTCCGTGAATTTGATGCATACCGGCTTCGGAGTTGAGATGGTGAGGTCTTTTATGCGTGTGAGCATACCGTTTGCGTCGTTGAGACGGTACACTTCTATTGCGTTTTCGTCGCGTGAGGCCACGAGTATATAGCGGCCATTGGGGGTGATAGCGAAATTGCGCGGATGCTTGCCGGTGAGCTGATAACCTATGCGTTGTAGACGGCCGTTGTCGGGGTCGACCTTGAATATTGCCAGGCCGTCGGCTTTCAGTCGGTTGGATGCGTAGAGATAGCGTCCGTCGGGGGTGATGTGTATGTCGCCCGATCCTTTGGCGCCCACCGTGTCGGCCGACACGCGCTGCGTCACGGTTGTCGAGTCGAGGTCGATAACGTTGATTTGGCCGTCGATTTCGTCGATAAGATAGGCTACGGGGAGCGACGGATGATAGTCGATGTGTCGGGGGCCGGCGCCGGGTGCGAGCATGAGGTCGGTCATGGCCGCGGCGTCGATGAGCGAGTCGCCGCCGATGACGGGGAAGATATGGATGCGGTCGGTGCCGAGGTCGGTTACAAGAAGTCGCTTACCGTCGGGGGTGAATGACGCGAAGTGGGCGTGAGGCTGGTCTTGACGCTCGGGGTCGGCTCCGGTGCCGCTGAACTGTATCACCTGTGGTCCGGGGAGGGGTGTGCCGTCATCGTCGAGGCGGTATATGGTGAGTGAGCCGCCGAGATAGTTGGCTGTCAGTACGTGGGAGCCCGAGGGGGAAAGCGTGACATGGCAGGGCGCGCCGCCGCCGGTGGTGTCGGACGCTACGAGGTTCATGGTGAGCGAGTCGCGGTCGAAAGCCACTGTGTTGACGGTTGATGTTGCGCCGGGGTCCTCGCCCACGGAGTAGATGTGTTTCCCGTCAGGGCTTAGGGTGATAAACGATGGATTGGATATGCCGCTCAGTCCGCCGATGCGACGTGCCGAGCCATCGGCCTGGTTGAACGCGTAGAGCGAGATGCCCTCGGTCGACTTGTCGGCATAGCTGCCAACGAGCATAAGCAGGGTGTCGGCGGCTGTGGCCTCTTGGTGCGAGGCGGCACTCCTGCCGCATGATGCGGCGCCTGCCGCGATGATTCCGGCTGCCGCTATTGTCATAAGTTTGTGAGTCATTGCAGAAATGTGAAGCCGGAGGCAGCCGCAGGGCCCTACTCCGGAAATATGGCGTAAAATTAGCAATTATAGGTGAAAAAATCAACCGGAACCGATGCAATCATGCGCCGGTCCCGGTCGGATATGTCAATGTGGTGGAGTGGGTCGTGTGTCAGTCCTTGGGGTCGCGTATCTCGTAGGCGGGGATGCCTACAAGCTTCATGTCGAATTGGAGCACCGAGTAGGGGGGTATCGAGTTGTAGCCCGATGTGCCGTAAGCCTGCTGGAACGGGATGATGATGCGGCATGAGTCGCCTACGCGCATGTCGTTGAGCGCTATCTGCCAGCCGTCAATCACGTCGGCGGGAGTGGTGCGGAAGATGCTGTCGCCATTGGCAGTCAGTGTGTACGACGAGTCAAATGCCACGTCGTTGTAATAGCGACCGATATAAATCATGTCGACGGTGGAGTTTTCCAGCGGCGAGAGATTGCCCTCGGTGAGCTTGCGGTCGTTGAAGTAGTGGATAAGTACGCCCGAGTTGGGATACCATGCGGGGCTGAGTTCCGTGTAGTACAGGCTACCGTCAGGGTTTGTGAGGGCTGCCTGTTGGAGATACCAGTCGTTGTTGGACTTGCGCCAATCTTCATACTTTTCCCAGTCGTTGCTGCCCATGCAGGCGACAACGAGGCTTAGGAGTGCCGTAACGGCGATGGCTGCGGGGATTCGACGGAGGAGAGTGTTCATCAGAATTCTACTTTTGGAGCCTGCGACGCGCCGGCCTCGGCTTTAAACTGTGGCTTGGCGTCGAAGCCAAACCAACCGGCATATATTACTGTAGGAAATTTTTTGATTGAGGCGTTGTAGTCGGCCACGGTCTTGGTGTAGCGTGAGCGTGCCGTGGTGACACGGTTCTCGGTGCCTTCGAGCTGCACTTGAAGGTCGCGGAAGTTCTCGTTGGCTTTCAAGTCGGGGTAAGCTTCGCTGACTGCGAGAAGGCTCTTCAATGCTCCGCTGAGCTCGTTCTGAGCCTGTTGGAACTGCGCGAGAGTCTCCTCGTTGAGGTTGGCGGGGTCGATAGTGATAGAGGTGGCCTTTGCGCGGGCTTCGGTCACCTTCTCGAAGGTCGACTCCTCATGTGTGGCGTAGCCCTTGACGGTAGCCACGAGATTGGGAATGAGGTCGGAGCGGCGCTGATACTGGTTCTCGACCTCGGCCCAGGCCTGGTCGACACCCTGCTGCTTCTCGACGAGCGAATTGTAGTTGCACGACGAGAGGCTTGATGCCAGCATGAGAGCCGCTGCGGCGCCCATTATGGTTTTAAGTATTCTCATTAGCGGGAATGATTGAGGATGAGGGGAATAATTGAATATCGGATTAGCCGAGGCGACGCAGGAGCGAAGTGAGGCTTACATTGTCGTGAATCAGACGGTGAAGGTCGGCGATGGCGACACGGGTCTGCTCCATAGAGTCGCGGTGACGCAGGGTCACAGTGTTGTCTTCGAGGGTCTGGTGGTCGACGGTGATGCAGAACGGTGTGCCGATAGCGTCCTGACGGCGGTAGCGCTTGCCGATTGAGTCCTTTTCGTCGTAGCGGGTGGCGAAGTCAAATTTGAGTTCGTCGACAATCTCGCGGGCTTTTTCGGGGAGGCCGTCTTTCTTGACGAGGGGGAGCACGGCGCACTTCACGGGAGCGAGGGCAGCGGGGAGATGAAGCACTACGCGCTTGTCGCCTCCTTCGAGGGCTTGCTCCTCATAGCTTGAGCAGAGCACGGAGAGGAACATGCGGTCAACACCGATAGAGGTCTCGATGACATAAGGTACGTAGCTCTCGTTGAGTTCGGGGTCAAAGTACTTGATGTTCTTGCCTGAGAACTTCTCGTGCTGCGACAGGTCGAAGTTGGTGCGTGAGTGGATGCCCTCCACCTCCTTGAAGCCAAACGGCATTTCGAACTCAATATCGGTGGCGGCGTTGGCATAGTGGGCCAGCTTCTCGTGGTCGTGGTAGCGGTACTTGCTGTCGCCCAGGCCGAGAGCCTTGTGCCATTTCAGGCGCCACTCCTTCCACTGTGCAAACCATTTGAGCTCTTCGCCGGGACGCACAAAGAACTGCATCTCCATCTGCTCGAACTCGCGCATGCGGAAGATGAATTGACGGGCCACAATCTCGTTACGGAACGCCTTGCCTATCTGGGCGATACCGAAAGGTATGCGCATGCGGCCGGTCTTCTGCACGTTGAGGTAGTTGACAAAGATACCCTGAGCGGTCTCAGGACGGAGATATACTGTCATGGCGCCGTCGGCGGTGGAACCCATCTCGGTCTTGAACATGAGGTTGAACTGACGCACTTCGGTCCAGTTGCGGGTACCGGATATGGGGCACACAATCTCGCGGTCGATGATTATCTGACGGAGCTCGTCGAGATTGTTGTCGTTCATCGCCTGCGCGAAACGCTCGTGAAGAGCGTCGCGGGTGGCTACTATCTCGGCCACGCGGGGATTGGTCTGGCGGAAGAGTGCCTCGTCAAACGATTCGCCGAAACGCTTGCGGGCTTTGGCGACTTCCTTCTCGATTTTTTCGTCGAGCTTGGCGATGTCGTCCTCGATGAGCACGTCGGCTCGGTAGCGCTTCTTGGAGTCGCGGTTGTCGATGAGAGGGTCATTGAAAGCGTCTACGTGACCCGACGCTTTCCAGATAGTGGGGTGCATGAAAATCGCCGAGTCGATGCCGACGATATTCTCGTGGAGGAGGGTCATGGCGTCCCACCAGTAGCGCTTTATGTTGTTTTTGAGTTCAACGCCGTTCTGGCCGTAGTCATACACAGCCGACAGGCCGTCGTAGATTTCCGACGAGGGGAACACGAAACCGTACTCCTTGGCGTGCGACACAATTTTCTTGAATACTTCTTCTTGCTGAGCCATTGCTTGTGCTGCTTATGGATAGAGGTGTATATATGCTTGTTGATTAGCGGGGAGAGAGGGGGTGTGAGGTCACTCGGCTTTTTCCGAAAACTCCATGAGATAGGCCTTGATGAAGCCGTCGATGTCGCCGTCCATCACGCCGCCAACGTCCGATGTCTGGTGGCCGGTACGGTGGTCCTTGACGCGGCGGTCGTCGAACACATACGAGCGTATCTGTGAGCCCCATTCAATTTTCATCTTGCCGGCCTCGACCTTGGCCTGCTCCTCCATGCGGTGTCGCAGTTCCTTGTCGTAGAGTATGGAGCGCAGCTGACGGAGCGCGTTCTCCTTGTTCTTGGGCTGGTCGCGGGTCTCGGTGTTTTCGATAAGTATCTCCTCCTTTTCGCCGGTGTAGGGGTCGGTGTACTGGTAACGTAGACGTACGCCCGACTCGACCTTGTTGACGTTCTGGCCGCCTGCGCCGCCCGAACGGAAGGTGTCCCACGACAGGAGGGCCGGCTCTACCTTGACTTCAATGGTGTCGTCGACAAGCGGGGTAACGAACACCGACGCAAACGATGTCATGCGCTTGCCCTGGGCATTGTAGGGACTCACGCGCACAAGGCGGTGTACGCCGTTCTCGCTTTTGAGGTAGCCGTAGGCGAAGTCGCCTTCGATGTTGATGGTGCAGCTCTTGATGCCGGCCTCGTCGCCCTCGATGAGGTTGGCCATGGAGGTCTTGTAGCCGTTGGCTTCGGCCCAGCGCAGATACATTCGCATGAGCATCTGTGCCCAGTCCTGGCTCTCCGTGCCGCCTGCGCCCGAATTGATTTTGAGCACAGCGTCCATTTTGTCCTCCTCACGGCGCAGCATGTTGCGCAGTTCGAGGTTTTCGGTTTTGGCGAGCGCGTCGGCGTAAGCGGCGTCGAGTTCCGGCTCCTCGATGAGGCCCTCCTTGATGAAGTCAAAGGCGAGTTCGAGTTCTTCGGCTGCCTTGGCTACCTCGGCATATCCGTTTATCCATGCCTGGATGTCCTTGATTTTCTTCATCTGGACCTGTGCCTCCTTGGGGTGCTCCCAGAAATCGGGCACGTGGGTGCGCAGCTCCTCCTCCTCGACCTGAATTTTTTTCGAGTCGATGTCGAGGTATCTGGCAAGGGCGTCGCGCCGTTGCTGTATGTCTTTGAGTTGTTCCTGCGTGATCATGCCGCAAAATTACACAATTTCCCCGACACTGCAAAGCGCCGCGCTGAGACTGAGCGCCATTGACCCTTTTCGAGCCCCGGCTGAGGTCGATGTCGCCATGAAAAGGGCCGGCCTTGTGTTCCGTATTGCGAAAAGGCCGCTAATCCGGCGGGGGATCAGCGGCCTTTGTGAATATTAGCGTCGGTGTGCGCCGAGTGTGTATGCGTTGCGCGGGTTTACTTCTTGGCGCGCTCGGCGAGCTTGCACTGCCATGCCCAGGCCGAACGCATGGTGTCGGCGAGGGGGGTGTCGGCTTTCCAGCCGAGGACGGTGTTGGCGAGCGAGGGGTCGCCCCACACCTTTTCGATGTCGCCGGCGCGGCGGCCTACAATCTTGTAGGGGAGCTTCACGCCGGTGGCTTCTTCAAACGTGTTGATGAGTTCAAGTACGCTCACGCCGTTGCCGGTGCCGAGGTTGTAGATTTCGATGGGGGCTGCGTCGGGGTTTTCGAGCATGCGGTCCATGGCCTTGACATGGGCTTTGGCGAGGTCGACCACGTTGATGAAGTCGCGGATGCAGGAGCCGTCGGGGGTGGGATAGTCGTCGCCAAACACGCTCAGCTCCTTGCGGATGCCGGCTGCTGTCTGGGTGATGTAGGGCACGAGGTTCTGGGGCACGCCGTTGGGGAGCTCGCCGATTTCGGCGGTGGGGTGTGCGCCCACGGGGTTGAAGTAGCGGAGTATTACGCTCTTGAAGGGTGCGCCGGAGTTAATTACGTCGGTGATGATTTCCTCGCTTATCTGCTTGGTGTTGCCGTAGGGCGATGTGGCCTTCTTGATGGGGCTCTTTTCGGTGACGGGGTTCACGTCGGGCTCGCCGTAGACGGTGCATGACGATGAGAACACGATGCCCTTGACGCCGTTGGGACCCATGAGGTCGAGGAGGTTGAGCAGTGTGCCGAGATTGTTGCGGTAGTAGAGGATAGGCTTCTCCATCGACTCGCCCACGGCTTTCGATGCGGCGAAGTTGATGATGCCGCGGATGTCGGGATATTTGCTGAAAAGGGCTTTGAGGTCGTCGATGTTGGTGCAGTCGCCCTCCACGAATTCGGGACGGATGCCTGAGATGCGCTCGATGCCGTCGAGCACCTCGATGTTGGAGTTGGAGAGGTTGTCGATGATTACAACGGGATAGCCCGCAGCTTGGAGCTCAACTGTGGTGTGTGAGCCGATGTAGCCGGTGCCGCCGGTTACGAGGATTCTCGGTTTGCTCATGATATATCGGGTGTTGTTAATAGATTTGTCGTGGATTATTGCCGGATGTCGGCGGAGAGAGCGGTGGCGGTGTCACAGGAGTGATTTGCAAAGATACACTTTTTCGTGCGATATTGTTGCTGCGTCGGCTGTTTTTTCTCAATCACGGGAGGAACGGGGCGAGGGTGTCGGGTGTCATGCCGCGGCGGCAGGCGTAGTCGGCGCGCTGGTCGGCGCCGATTTGGCCGACAGAAAAGTAGCGGGCCGCCGGTGAAGCTATGATGAGTCCGGTGGTGGTGGCCGAGGGGGCGAGGGCGCCGTTTTCGGTCACCCCGATACCCATTTCGGCGTAGTGGAGCAGCCTGTCGGCCTCAAACACGAGGCTCTGGTCGGGGAGCGACGGGTAGCCGATAGCCGGGCGTATGCCATGACGGCTACTGCCGTCGCCCTCGATGTCAATTTCGCCGGTCGGGGCGGCGAAGCCCCAGATGCGTGTGGCGACATCGGCGTGGAGACGTGCCGTGGCGCCTTCGACGAGGCGGTCGGCGAGGCTCTCGGCAAGCATGGCGCGATAGTCGTCGCCCGAAGCGCGGAGGCGGCCTATCATGTCGGCGAGCGCGCCCGCTGCCGTGACGGCGAAGAGCGCGGCGGTATCGTCGTCGGACGCGATGAAGTCGCTGAGGGCTACGGTTGTAGGCTCGTCGGCCTGGCGGCGCAGGGTAGGTATGGCTACGCTGCCGTTGAGCATTATCGTGTCGGTGTCGTGAGCGGCAGCGGCGTGGCATATCACGGCGCGTGCGGCGATTGTGACGCCTGCCTGCGACATCTCGCGCAGCATGGCGAGGGCGTCGGCCCACAGCGTGGCGGCCTCGCGCAGACGCGCGTCGGAGGCGCACGACGGGCAGCCGCACGACGCGCCGCTCTCGTTGAGGCGACGGTCCATGATGGGGTCTATGTGCCAGAACGCGAAAAAGGCGCGGCGGTTGATGAGCGGCGTAATCTCGTCGACGGTGTAGCTGATGTCGCGTGTGCCGTAGCCCTCATGTGGCGCGGGTGCCGGCTGCGTGTCGGCGGCTACCGACTTGCGGCGACGGGCTTCGGTGAGGCTCAGCAGAGTGCGGCGTCCTGTTGCGGCCTCGTGCTCGTCGCGCAGGCGTTGCTGTCCGCGGCGCAGGTCGGCCACGGCCTCGGCGCGCGTGGCGGGGTCGAGGAAACGGCGCACCGCTCCGGGCAGACTGGCGGCGTCGCCCGTGTGGACTACCGGGCCGGAGTAGCAGGGGGCTATCTTTACGGCGGTGTGGAGGTCGGAGGTAGTGGCGCCCCCGATAAACAGCGGTATGTCGAGGCCGCGTTCCTCCATGAGCCTCGCCACCGAAGTCATCTCTTCGAGCGACGGGGTGATGAGGCCGCTGAGGCCTATGATGTCGGCGTGTTCGGCCACGGCGCGGTCGACAATCTCCTCGCGCGGCACCATTACACCGAGGTCGGTCACGGCGAAGCCGTTGCAGTTCATCACTACTCCCACTATGTTCTTGCCTATATCGTGGACGTCGCCCTTTACCGTGGCGATGACCATGCGCGGGGCCTTACCCGCGGCGTTGCCACCGACGCTCTTCTCAGCCTCGATGGCAGGGGTGAGTATCTCTACGGCCATTTTCATGGTGCGTGCGCTCTTGACTACCTGCGGCAGAAACATCTCACCGCGTCCGAAACGCTCGCCCACGCGGTTCATGCCCGCCATGAGCGGGCCCTCGACCACGGCATATGCGCTGCCAAGGCGCTCCATTACGGCGCCGATTACCGGTTCGAGCCCGTCGGTGCGTCCGGCCTCCACCATTGCCGACAGGCGGGTCGCCGGGTCGGTGTCGGGTGCGGCCGCTGCCGCCGGTGCCTTGGCTTTCGGTGCGGCCGCTGCCGCTGCGGTGGCGATGGCTTCGGCGCGGGCCGTGAGGCGGTCGGTGGCGTCGGAGCGCGTGTTGAGCAACACGTCGGTTATGGCCTCGCGTAGCGACGGCTCCACCGTGGCCGCGTCGACCATGGTCGAGGGGTTGACGATAGCCATATCCATGCCGCGAGGGCGTGCGAGCGAAAGAAACACGGCGTGTATCGCCTCGCGCACGGCGTTGTTGCCGCGGAAAGAGAATGAGAGATTGCTCAGGCCGCCGCTCACGTGTGCGCCGGGGCAGTTGGCGCGAATCCACTCGGCGGCGCGTATGAAGTCGAGGCCGTAGGCCGAGTGGGCCTCTATGCCTGTGGCCACGGCGAGTATGTTGGGGTCGAAAATGATGTCGGAGGGGGGCACGCCCGCCACTTCGGTGAGCAGGCGCCACGCGCGGCCGGCCACGGCGGTCTTTCGCTCGAAAGTGTCGGCCTGGCCCTCCTCGTCGAAGGCCATCACCACCATGGCGGCGCCCATGGAAGAGATGTAGCGGGCCTTGGCGATAAACTGTTCCTCACCCTCTTTGAGGCTTATGGAATTGACCACCGGGCGCCCCTGCACGCATCCGAGCGCGGCCTTTACGGCCTCGAAGTCGCTCGAATCAATCATCACCGGCACGCGGGCCACATCGGGCTCCACGCCTATGCGGCTGAGGAAGCGGCTCAACTCCGTCGGGGCATCGAGCATGGCGTCGTCCATGTTGACGTCGATTATGTCGGCGCCGGCGCGTATCTGCGAGGCGGCTATCGACACGGCCTCGTCGATTGCGCCCTCTTTGATAAGGCGCAGGAATTTGCGCGAGCCGGCCACGTTGCAGCGTTCGCCCACCTTGTAGAAGTCGCGCGGCGGGAGCGTTTCGAGTCCGGCAAGGAGCAGGGGGGAGTCGCCCAAGGGGTCGCCGGCAGGGAGCGGGCGCTGATGGCACTCCGCAGCCACGCGGGCTATCGCGGCTATGTGGGCCGGAGTGGTGCCGCAGCAGCCGCCCACGATGTTTACCAGTCCGCGCTCCATGAGCGGGCGTAGTGCTTCGGCCATGAGTTCGGGCGTCTGCGAGTAGTGCCCCAGGGCGTCGGGAAGTCCGGCGTTGGGGTAGATGATTACAGGCACGGGCGACTTGGCTGCGAGCGCCTCGACGTGTGCCGCCATCTCATCGGCGCCGAAGCTGCAATTAAGGCCGAATGCCACGGGGCGCGCGTGGGCCACCGTGGCGAAGAGCGCGTCGAGGGTCTGGCCGGCGAGGGTGCGGCCGCTCTCGGTAAGAGTCGCCGAGATGACAAACGGCAGCTCGCGCCCCGTCTCGGCCATGGCGCGACGCGACGCCGCGATAGCCGCCTTGGCGTTGAGGCCGTCGTAGACCGTCTCGATGAGCAGCAGGTCGGCGCCCCCCTCGATGAGTCCGAGCGCCTGGTCGTGATATGCGCTTTCCATGGTGGCGAAGTCGACCATGCCGTCGGGCCCGTCGAGGCCTCGGCTCATGGCCAGCGATTTGCTCGTCGGGCCTATGCTGCCCGCCACCCATGCCTCGTGACCCGACGCGTCGACAGCCTCGCGGGCTATGCGGGCCGCTGCGCGGCTTATCTCGTGCGCCATATCGCTCAGCCCGTAGTCGGCCAGCGATATGGCGTTGGCGTTAAAAGAATTGGTCTCGATGATACGCGCCCCTGCCGCAAGATACCGGCGGTGGATGTCGGCAATCAGGTCGGGCCGCGACAGGCACAGCACATCGTTGCACCCTTTGAGGGTGCGGTCGGCCGGGAGCCCCGGGGCGTGGAAATCGGTCTCGTCGACCCCCGCCTGCTGAATCATAGTGCCCATGGCGCCGTCGAGCACCACAATGCCGCTTGCCATAGCCCGGCGGAGCGCCGCCAGGGCCGTCGTATCGTCGTTATGTTGGTTCATTAGAAATTAAGTCGTGTGTAATTGAAAACTGTCGGCAAAGTTACACAAAAACCGCGATTATGTCGTAATCCCGAGCCGCGGTACTCACCGTCAGTAACATCTTTCGCCCGCTGGTATAAAAAAGAAAAACGCGACGCACGCTCACGAGCCCGACGCGTGTACACATATACAGTAGCACCGTATGCGCGGAAGCTCTGTTATGTGCGCCTAAAATAGGATTGTATAATCAGGGTAACAAGTGGTTCTCGCTTCACAGCGCGGACCACTTCATATCAATCTATAATTATATTTGTGTGCTAAATTGTTAAGTGTATGAGAAGAGAATGTTTTTTTGTTAATGATTGAACTTTAAGGTATGCTAATTCCCTCGCGTGTTGTCAATCACATCACGGACACAGCGCACTCTAATCCTTCTGTCCCTTTCAGGTTCATATGCAGCCATAGTATTAGTCCAATATTGTGCGCCATTCAGATTATTATATGTCGCATAAGAAAATCTTGTGTCGCCCGGAAGAACACCTATTGATGAAGAAGGCCATTGGGTTACATATCCATTGTAATATGAGAATAATTCATTCTCATATCGTCGTAGAATGGTCAGTTCTTTTTGGTTTGGTACTCTCCATGGGCCTCTGTTGGAAGGATAGTTGGCTGTTGTTTCGCCATTTTGAGTATATTTACTACATATAGAATTTGCGTTGACCGACGTCAACCAAGATTCTCTCGAGAAGTTATTAAGTGCATAATCGTTGCTGCCTATACTCATTCCGGTAGTTTCATCGTTTATTCCTGTGCAATCGTCCGCAGCATACTCAAACTGATAGGTAGGTTGGTTGTAATCGGATGTGATGACATGTGCCGGCAGGGAACGATTTTCCGGACTGCGATAGTTGGCTCTGTCGTAGTAGCGCATGGTTATGATTCGTTGTGTCTCATCTCTCTCATATGCCATCTGAACGGGATCTTCTTCAAGAACTCTATTTAGATTCACGTTGCCAAGATTGCGGATGCAGCGAATTTGCCAAGCATAATTCCATTGATTAGCGTTTACGGAAGAATTGCCTATTGAGAATCCTTCCTCTGCCCATAACACCTTGTTGTCGCTTGATGCATAGTGGAAGCTGTTATTGTCTTGTCCATATACAAATTGCGACAGGTCTGTTTTTGTGGGGTCAAAGAGCGGATTTTCTAAGGAGTGGCGTCCAAGAACGATGCGCACATATTTTCCGAGAGCCGGCAGATACCATCTGAGCTCATTTGCATCAATATTTCCATCACCGTTGAGATCGCGATTGCGTGACATACAAGCTGAAAGAACCTCATAAACTGAATTACTATTATTCGGATCATAATTAGTCCCTGTGCCTGTTTTTGAGGTAAGTTGGAATACAGGATAGCTGGCCGCCGATCTTTTTTCAGGATTTTTTCCTTGAGTGATTGCTGGGCTATTTGCCATTTTTACAGTACGCTCTTTATTGGTTCCTGAGCCAATTTCTGCCACATCCGCCCATTTAAGGTTTTGAACATATTGCCACATATTCCATCGGCCATTGTCGGGATTCCACCCTCCAATGGGAGCTGTAGCAGTAAAGCGAATATTAAGACCGTAGCTTTCATTGATGTGTTCAATACCAAAAATAGTATTGGCACGTGAACCTTCTTCAGTAGAGTAGTATGTCTGAATCGATTTTTGTGATATCATATATTTGGCTCTGCCATAGAGGCTCTCGTTATCAGTAGAAGTCAATGATTTGTCGAAATGCAACCATATTACACGGTTTCCGATGTCTATATATTTCCACCATTCGGGATCATCTTGACTTATATTTTCTTCAGAAGGATATACATATTCGTTAACGAATACGGTATAAAGATATTCAGTTGGATCGTCGATATCGCCGTAATTATTATAATCACCACTGTTATTCTCTATATCAGCGAGCTGATTAAGAGTCCACTGGTTGTTGTCCTCAGGAGATGTTTTGTATACAGCGAGTATCTGATCATCTTTTTGATCCGGAGCAGGCTTGAAGAGAATCCAGTTGAAGAATCGGTTGTTGTCAGAACGTAGATCGGATGATGAATTGTTGTCTATTCTGATTTCTTCATTGCCATAAGGAGCGGTTATATTATAGCTGAGTGCTTTTCGCTCGGCATTTGTGAGCTTTATATTGAATGTACAATAATGTGAGTCAAGTTCGATAGTGTGCTGGTAGGTGTCGTACACTTCGCCTTCAACTCCATTAGTCACATCTTCTTTGTTTGCCTCAAGAATAATTTTGTTAACGTCTTTGATTATAACGTTATAAGTATATATCGAATTGCGTAATACATTGAAATCCTTGGGGTCGTGGTCGATATAACCAAGATGTACAACATAACGCGCCTTTGCTACGCGGTTGATCTTTATATTGTCTTCATTAATGTAAGAATAGCTTATATCAGCTGTAAATTCAACGTATGTGGCGTTTTGCCCATTATCATCAAGAGCAGTATAGTAGCCGGTATTCAGGCCATTATCGTCTTTTCTTTCGTCTTCACGCTCATTATAATTATTTGCATTTCCCGTGTGCTTGTTGTCAAGTTGGTAAAAATCAAAAGAGTATATGTTGTCGTTGTTTTCATCAACCGAGCGGTCAAACGTATTTGAAAGCGTATAATTCTTGTAATTGCGTTGAAGTTTGTCATTGATGAGAATAGAGGGTTTATCAGCTGCGTTAGTTGTCGTCTCGTAAAGATATGTTATTACGGGAACATTTTTTACGCTCCATGATGTTGGTGTTACAACAAAGTTCTCAAATGGCGATTTAGGGTCGGCTTTTATGTTGAAACGAATATAAGATACGACACGGCGAAGATGAATGCCACCTGATAAAATATTTTTACCAGGCTGAATGTCGATGAAACCATCATGGTCTACCCACGAAGTAGGTTCCGTGGTTGAGTTATGATATAGGCCGCTCATCACAAGGTTGCCGGCAACAGCAGGCTCTTGTGATTCTGAGCTGATATCGGTGACAGTTGTAGAGATTGATTTATATTTCTCCCATGTATCGGCCTTTTCCAATAATTGACTCATGACGACTCGTTGAGTTAAATTAAGCTCTTTCTTCATGTCTTCATTATCAGTTATGCCAAAATTCCTTGTCACATTGGCGACTGCGACAATCCTTCGTTTGCCTGATGTTACTCCCTCTTTTTCGTCCAATTCTATTTCTTTCCAGTTATTCTTCTCATCATGATAGCCGGTCGAGCTAAAATCGTATAACTTTGAAAATAAGCGTTCTCCTTCCGAGGTATAGATTCCCAGCCACAAGGAATTTATTTCGCTTGCGGCGTTATCGTCTATCATTGATCTGGATTTGACCGACATGTCGGGCATAGTAATGTTGAGGGTAATTGAGGCCGGCTTCCCTTCATCAATTTCAGGAGATATATTAAGATCTATATCATCCTGACACGACGTCATAACGAGTCCTGTCAGAATCATTAGAGTAAGGTATCTTATAATGCGTATCATATATGGATGTCTTGAGAAAATTATTCAAATATGCCGGTGTCGTCAAGGTCGATGTTATAATTACCCCAAGGACATACACCTAAATTCAAGATTAATGAACCGGGTTTTGAGTTTTCGGTGGCTTTGACGGTGTAGCGGTAGAGGTGGTTGCGCACTATGTCGTAGGGGGCGCCGGTAGCTACGCCGTCGGTGTAGTCACGAAAGCGAAGTTCGCCTGTGTTTTTGCCATCCTTGGTGGTATATGTGACGCTGATGGCAAGCTCGTTGTCGTCGGCTGTGTTTAAGCGTTCGGGCAAATAAAACACTATCTTATTGTCCTGCGAAACGGCGGCGGTAAGCTGACCGGTCACAGCACTCTCAATCGGCCTGAACGACTGCTCATAAGTGAGCTTCTTTGTCTCATTCGTTGAGTCCCAGGTGGTGGGGAGCAGGTAGCCGGAGGTGTTGATGCCCGGGAGGGTAGCGTCGGTAAGTGCGGTGATGATGTTGTCGTCGTCAGTGCTAAGTAGAATCTCGACTTTGGCGATGGCGCGGAGGAGCCACACCTCGCCTGCGTCGAAGCGTTGGCCCTTGGTCATGCCGCTGAAATTGACCGTGTGGACGCCCCACATAGGTATGGCGTTGAAGCTGTCGCCGGGTTGCCCCGAGAGAGTAAATGTGGCTTCATCGACAAAATCGGCATTGGTATTCGCTATTATGTGCAGCTTGCCGGCTTTCAGAGTCTTTACAGCGTCGAAGTCGGCGTCGGCTATGATGCCGACGAAGTCGTAGGTCGTGGCGCCGGCGTCGGTCGTTGACGTCGCGCAGTAGAGGTTGACTACGTTGGCAACCTCCTTGCAGTCGGTATCGGTGATGATAACCTTAAACCGGTCGCGGAGCAGCAGATTGTCGAAGTCTGAGCCGTTGTCGCTGTCATAGTCCTGCTCCCAGGAGGTAGTGTTGTCGCTGCGCGAGGCTGCTGACTGATTCGGCGTCACGACGCGAAAGCTTACCATCATCAGTCCGTCGTCGCCATTGTTGGCGCCGGGCTCTTCATTGTCCATGATGCAGGCGGTAGCCGACACCATCATCATCAGTGCCGCCATCAGTCCAAAGACAGTGTGTTTATGTCTGAATATCCGGTTCATTCTTTCGTGAATGTTGTGTTTCGGGATGATATTAATCATTAGGCAGCCTTACGACTGGAAGTCGACGTTGTCGAGCACCACACGCCACGAGTTGATGTAGATGTGGGTGTTGATCCAGCGGTGGCCTTCGTCGATAAAGAAAGTCATGTTGTACACGTCCTGCCGGTCGAGATACTCCTGGTCGCTCATGCCGCTGTTGTAGTGGCCTTTGACGAGCAGTAGATAGTCGATAAGCGGGATTGAGAGCACGGTGTCGCCGTTGTCGGCTCGTGTGATTACGAGGCGTGGGTTGTCGCCGTCAATCAGTCGGCCAAGTGATATGTCGGCCACGGCGGCTCCCACCGAAGTCACGTTGTCGCTGTTGTCGTTGGTGTGCCAGGCGTGATATGTCACCTCGGCGTCGGAGATGATAGCGTTGTCGTGGCCCATCACGGAGTTGCGGGCGCCCACCACGCGGAAGTTGAAGTCGGATGCCTTTACGGCTTCGCCCGAGATGTGTTGCAGCACCACGGTGAGGTGGTTGGTGTTTTTCACCATAGGCATCGTCATCACCATCTCGCCGAGCTCGGGGAGGGTCTGTGTGTCGGCAATGCGTCCGTGGAAGAGTCCCGGGTCGAGATAGCGGTCGAGGTAAAGGCCGTTGTCGTCGGTCTTGACGTTGAGCGAGCAGGTGACGTCGTTGCGGCTTGCGGCGCGCGACGCGAGGTCGGGGAGGAGATAGGCGTTGTGCCCCTCCGTGCCACCCCAGGCCACAAAGTCGTAGCTGCCCTGCGGCAGGCCGTCGAGCGTCATGGTGTAGCCCTCAGCGGCGAGGGCGTCGCCGCTCTCGGTCTTGGTGTAGACAAGCGAACCGTCGGCGGCATCGAATGCATAGAGTGTCACCGACTTCACTTCGTGGGCGAAAGCGTCGGCATATTTCATGTTGTGGTCGTAGCGGAATCGCATCTTGTAGGTCACGGAGCAGTCGCCCTCGTAATCGTATATGGCAGAATCACAAGAGGAGCTGACAGCTGCTACGGCCACAAGGGCAGCGGCCACGCGCAGGCTGTGACGCAATCTGAGGCTTAATGAGTGGTGTATCATTGCAGGAAATGTTTTTGCGTAACAAGGTTGGGGTGTCGCCCGGGGGCGAGGGGCGGCCGAGGCTTGCGGGCCTGTGGGCCGGAGTGGATATGTTGTCGTGCCCCGACAGGGGCGCGGTTGATTTCGGATTAGGAGGGCTGCGATGGGGCAGCCGAAAGGGTTGCTTTGGCGAGCTGCCGTAGGGGCAGCGTGGTGCGCATTTTCGCGGTGGTGTAAGGTAGGGGTAAGGTTGCCGTCAGGCGACATGGTCGCAGGGTAGGTTACTAAGATCGCCGTCAGGCGGCAGGGGCGGTTCGGGTTGGCTGGTCCGACTCGTCCGAGAAGCCCGACTCAGTCTTTTGTCGAGAAAAGAAAAGCTACCGGGTCGGGGCCCGACATCGGAGCGCCGTCGCCCCGACCCGGTAGCATGAAAGAGATTATGTTGCGTTTTCAGTCAGCAAGCTTACTCACCGAAATTAACATTCTGGCTCATAACACGCCATGTGAGAATATTGATGCGAGCTGCAAGGAAGCTCTGACGTGTAAGAGGTTGTTCCGGAGTCACGGTTTCAGGCTTGTATATTGGTGTTCCGAGACCTGTGATTCCTGTTATATTGAGTTCATAGATGTGGTTACGGACAACGCCCTCACGTTTAAAATGTTTGATGGGTGTGAAGAAATAGCTCTGATTGTATATCATAGCGGAACCAAGATTTTTAAGGTTCGAATTGATATTATCAGAAGTTACTTCAGCGGCATCTGCTTCAGCAGAGGCAAGCCATTTTTTAGCTTTTGCACTTTCTGTAAGTTGAGCATAGACAACATACAAACCGGTGGTTGCTTCTGAGTCAAGTTCTTTTTTTGTCTTGAATTCAATGTCTTCAGGAGCGATTGCTACGTATTGGTTATCTGAATCATTGAAATACCATACGTTCTGATTGTTGTTACGTAGGAATTGGAGCAATGCTCTTTTGAGCAGAGTGTAATCGTTGTTTGTAGCTATGGTTCTTACACCTGCAAATTCACATATCTGAATGGGATTGTCATTTTGATCAACAAAGGATGCGAGCATAGTTATTTCTGTTGCTTGTAATCCTTCAGGTTTATCTGCATTCTCATTGATATATATTTCGCTGCCAATCTTTAAATCGGCATAGTTTGCTTGATTTATCCACTGGTTTACTCCTGGACTTGAGTTTCTCGTAGCCCAGAATGAACGGTGATATTCCGGATAATTCCAGAGTATATTATCGCCCAATGTAGTATTAGTCCAAGTGGGATCTATATGTTTGCTAAGGTCTGCTGCAGGAAGAGTTCCATTTACATTCCAGCCTTCCACCTTGATATAGACGTCCGTGCTGACCTCATTGTCTTTTTCATTCATCCATGTTATTGTTACATCTTGGATATTACCCTCATCATCTTTCTCTGTGGCACGAATCTTGTCACCTGTGATGTTAAGGCCGGCATCGAACTTAGTTCGAACCTTTGCTACATTTCGCTCAACATAGATGTCGACAGGGGAAGCAGTAGCTTCTTCTCTGCTTGCTTTAAAATCAGAGATTTTTAGCTTGGTGGCTTTAATAACTTCGTTGTTATTATCCATATATACAGAGTTGGCCATAACAAACTGTTTTTTATTGGCAAGGTCTGCATAGTCGTCAACCACGGTGCGTAGAGCTTCAAGATTTTTCGAAGTAGTGCCGAGTTTTTCTTTATTAGGGTTTATTACTGCAACTACTTGTCCCGGAAGTCGGTCGCCAGCGCTCGTGTCAATGATGAGAATGGCGCTGATGATTTTCTCGATATTGGGCGTAATACCCCCTCCGATGGAGATGTCAGGATCGTCTTTATCGTAGGTCCAGTCATAGTAATTGACATTTGCGCCTTTCTTTACTATGCTTGCAACTCCGCCGTCGGTGAAGAAGTAGAAACGGATGTCTTTAACAGAATTTTCATCCTCTGAACCATCCTCATAAGTGGCATCATTTGGTTGCTGATTAGGATGTTGGGCTCGTGAACTACCTGAAGTGGGAGCTACGATGTTGACTGCGAGGTAACTGGTCTCGCCGTCCTGATTTTCGCCGCCGTTGTTGACGTCGGGGGCGTCGTCGGAGCAGGCGACCATCGCCACGGAAGCGAGGGCGGCAATAGCTCCTAAGAATAGTTTGTTAAGCTTCATAGAAGTTTTATTTAGATTGTTGATGATTGTGTTAGTTGTTGCAGAATGATTGGTTGTCGTGTGACGGTAGGATGACAAGTAGGTTAGGGTGTCACCGACGGCAGAGGTGTCAGCGGTTTTGCCACGCTATGACTTCGCGGAGCGAGTCGAGTGCGGCAGTGGCTTCGGCGAGACCGGCTTGTGAGGCGGCCTCAATCAGGGGCAGTGCGGCGGTGTAGTCGCCTCGGCGTGCAAGGATTAGGCCCTGCGTGTAGGTCTTGGCGGGGGAGTCGGCGGCGCGCTCGAGATACTTGGCGGCGCGGTCGAGCTCGCCTCGGCCGAGGGCTATGTTGGCCATGTTGAGGTTGGCTTCGGGGGCGTCGGGATACATCGACGCTGCGACCTCAAACACGCGGCAGTATTCGTCGCTGCCCGGCTCAAGAGTGCCGGCGAGGACATACATCTCGGCGAGGCTGAGCTTCTGTGGCGAGGCGGCAAACACGCGGGCTATCTCGGCGGGGTCAGTAAAGGAGCGCACGGTGTAGTCGACGGTGTAGTCGCTGTGTCGCAGCGCGGGGTAGACGTTTTCGAGCATATAGCGGTATTGCTCAGGATAGGTTGATTTGAGCTTCCACTCGCGAGCGTCGGGGTCGGTGTAGACGGGTGTGTCGATAATGGCGAGGATGGCGTCGCGGTTGGCGATGTCGCTAGCCTCGACCCACTTGCGCAGGCCGGCCCAGTCCTCGGCCACCGACGAGGTGTGCATCATCGACTTGGGGAATGTGTAGAGCGAGCCTACATAGTCGGCGAGGGTGGCGGCGCGTCCTGCGGCAAGCCGCTCGTTGGCCTCGTAGCCGCCCTCGGGGGAGGCGTAGCCGCATATCGTCACGCCTGTGATACGGCTGTCGGGGTCGTTTTTCACCGCGTCGATGGTTGAGCGTATCTTGGCGAGCTCCTGCGGGTTGCGGCGGTAGTCGGGCAGGAGGGTGGTCTTGTTGACGGGAAAATCGATAAAGGCTGAGCCGGCGAGGTCGCGGGTCTTGACCGCCTCGGCCTCGGGTGTCACGAACAGGTATTCGGCCACAAACTCGCGGGGCACGAAGTCGAGCTGAGCGAGCTGAGTGTCGGGGAGGTCGGTGTGGTCGAAGCCGCAGTTACATTCGTCGGCGTCGACATATAGCGTGGAGCGCTCCATCCACTGCTGCCACGGTGTGGTGACGGTGTAGGTGAGCGATTCGCCTTTGCGTATCATGCTCACACCCGATGCCGGGGCCGGGATGTCGTGGCGTTGGTTCTGTATGAAGCGGTTGCGGCCGGCGACGATTACTGCGGGTAGCTCGGCGCGGTTGGTGCCGTCGGATATTACGGGCATGAGGGTGACTTCGCGGTCGGAGCCGAAGTCCATGTCGCGTGTGTCGAGTCGGAAGTCGACTCGGAGCAGCGAGCCGTCGCGTGCTATGTTGACGTCGGAGTAGCTCTGTGCGGCGGCGCCGAAGCCCTGGGCAGTGGCTGCGGCCGCAATTATGGCGATGATTGATTTGCTGTTGCGGTTCATGGCTGCGGATTATCAGAATACATAAACGAGGTTGAGTGCGAGCTTGGTGGGGCCCACGTAGTGGTGCTCTTTGTCGCTCTCCACTTTTTTGCCGCAGCCCACACAGTTGAAAGCGTCGTAGCGGGTGTAGCTGTAACCTATTCCTATCTCTGCTTCAAGATTCCAGTGGCGGTGGAGAAGCCATGAATATCCGTAGGTGACGCCTCCGCCGACAAACCATCCCTGATAGCGGCGGTCTTTGAGCTTGCCGAAGTCGGTGCCGAGGAAGCTGAGGCCTCCGAGGTCGATGCCGCCTATATTATATTGTCCGCCGTGGGCCTCGATGCCGACGAAATGTCCGCCCATGGGCTGACAGAACCAGTAGCGTGCTTCGGGCTGCACCGACCAGTTTTTCCAGCGCTTGCCACCCGAGAACTTCCAGGCGTTGAAGTTGCCCGACAGGTCGACTGACCAGCGCGGGGCTACCTGCATCTCGGCACCGAGGTTGATGGTGGTCGTTGCGTCGTAAATCAGATTGGTTTTGATAGCCACATCGGTCTGCGCTCCGGCGAGCGGGGCGGCCATGTGGGCCGCGAGGCAGATGGCCGTTGCGGCAAACAGTCTTTTGAGCGACTTTGTCAACATAATGAAATAAGTATATGACGAAAGGTCACCATCCCCTTGCATGGGGATGGCGACGGATATGACGTATCACGCCGCCGAAATGCTCGACTGCGGATAGGTGATTGACAAACAGGGGATTAGGTTGAGAAACAGGGGGGGGTAGAAGCTACCGCGAGGCTGCGCCGGGCGGTCTCGGAAGCTCTACGTGTATATGATGTTAATATGATCATCTCAACTTAATGGTATTGAATTTATAGGTGGGGTAGGGGGTACCGGCAGATGTAGAAAAAGATAATTGCATGATTTCAGACGTTACCACTATGTTGTAATTACGGCACATCGCAAGTACTTGCCGCAAAGGTACTGTTTTTTCACTGTCAAACAAAATTTTTTCGAAAAATTACGTACTAACCGTGCGTTTTTTTCAGATGCTTCAATGTGAGAGTGAGGCGGCACGCTTAAAGCCGGATGTGGGGAGCTTTGCCGAGATTGAAAAAAGATGTAACTTTGCAGCCCCTAACTAAATTTTTATCACCAACGATAACATAGAAGATTTTAAGCAATGTCGACATATACCGAAACAAAGCTTCAGAAGGTGACAACCGCCCGCCTGCGCGAGATGAAGCAGCGCGGCGAGAAGATTGCTTGTCTTACCGCCTACGATTTCACCACCGCCCGCATCGTGGATGAGGCCGGCATCGATTTTATACTTATCGGCGACTCGGCCAGCAACGTAATGGCCGGCAACACCACCACCCTGCCTATCACTCTCGACGAGATGATTATCTACTCGCGCAGCGTGGCCCGCGCGGTGAAGCGCGCGCTTGTGGTGGCCGACCTGCCTTTTGGCTCCTATCAGGGCAACTCGACCGAGGCGCTGGCGTCGGCTGTGCGCATGATGAAGGAGGCCGGCGTCGAGGCGGTGAAGATGGAGGGAGGCTGCGAGATACGCGAGAGCATCGAGCGCATCCTGTCGGCCGGCATCCCCGTGTGCGGCCACCTCGGCCTCACGCCGCAGTCGATCAACAAGTTTGGCACTTATAGTGTGCGCGCCAAGGAGGAGGCCGAGGCTGAGAAGCTGCTCGCCGACGCCCGCATGCTCGACGACCTGGGCGTGTTTGCCATAGTGCTCGAAAAGATACCCTCGGAGCTCGCGGCCCGCGTGACACGCGAGGTGAGCTGCCCCGTGATTGGCATAGGCGCCGGCTCGGCCGTCGACGGCCAGATACTCGTGGTGCAGGATATGCTCGGTATGAACACCGACTTCAAGCCCAAATTCCTGCGCCGCTACGCCGACCTCGGCAACGTGATGCGCGAAAGCATAGGCCACTATGTGGCCGACGTCAAGGCCGTGGACTTCCCCAACGCCTCCGAACAGTATTGACACACCCCCTCCGCCGATGACTGCCAACCGACACCGTAAGCCGGGTGCGCCTTACAGCCGCATCATCATGCTCGGGCTGCCCATAATAGCCGGGCAGCTCGGCATGATTGCGACCGGCTTTGCCGACACGGCCATGGTGGGTCACTACTCGACCGATGCTCTGGCGTCGGCGGCGTTTGTCAACAACATATTCAACATACCTATTCTCGCCTTACTCGGCTTCACTTATGGCCTGACGCCGCTTGCGGGCGCCCTCTTCGGGCGCGGCCGGCGTTACAGGGTAGGTGGTGTGCTGGCCAACGGCGTGATGATAAATCTCGCTTTCGCCTGCCTGATGACGGCGCTGATGGGTGTGCTATACTTCTTTCTCGACCGTCTCGGACAGCCCGAAGAGCTGCTCCCCCTTATCCGGCCATATTATCTGATAGGTCTGGCGGGACTGATACCAATATCGCTCTTCAATGTGTTTGCGCAGTGGAGCTACGCCACGCGGCTCACGTCGATGCCCATGTGGATCACCCTCGGTGCCAACGCTATAAACGTGGCGGCCAACTGGCTGCTTATCTTCGGCCACTGGGGTCTGCCCGAACTGGGCCTCGTCGGCGCCGGCCTGGCTACATTCGCAGCACGCCTGTTCTGCCCCGTGATGATAATCCTGCTCTTCATGACGCAGCGTCGCTTTCGCTCCTACCGCCTCGGCTACAAGGCCACGCGCGTCGATATGGCGACGATGACCCGGGTGGGGCGCACCTCGCTGCCTATATCGCTCCAGATGGCGTTTGAGACCTCGGCCTTCTCCGGCACCGCCGTCATGGCCGGCTGGATAGGCGCCATAGCCTTGGCGTCGTTTCAGGTGATAGTGACGCTCGGCACCCTCGGCTTCTGCATCTACTATGGCATGGGCGCGGCGGTGTCGGTGCTCGTCGCCAACTATGCCGGGCGCGAGGAGCCCCGCGCCATGCGCGTCACGGCCATACGCGGCTACATAGTCACCCTCGGCCTCGCCGCCTGCTCGTCGCTGCTCTTCCTGCTGTCGGGTACCGACATAATGCACCTGTTCAGCCACGACCCCGCCGTAGTGACCGCCGCCGGCGCCCTCATAGTGCCCCTCATACTCTACCAGGTGGGCGACGCCACTCAGATAAACTTCGCCAACGCCTTGCGCGGCACCGCCAACGTGATGCCGATGCTGTGGATAGCCTTCGTGAGCTACATCCTTGTGGGGCTGCCATCGACCTATCTCCTCGCCTTTACCGCCGGGCTGGGCGTCTACGGCATGATACTGAGCTTCTCCGTGAGTCTCTTCCTCGCCGGCGCCCTCTTCCTCCACTTCTTCCTCCGCACCGTCAACCGTCTCCCCTTGCGCTGACCCGGCTCCGTCTCTCACTCCATAGGATAAACGTAATTTTTTGCCTCGGGAGAGGTCGGGATTGCGTCAGGACTTGGCGCGGTGTTTGGCCATGAATGACGAAGGGGTCTCGCCAAATTCCTTCTTGAATGTGTTGACAAAATGGCTCTGGCTGCGGATGCCTACCTGCTCCATAATCATATATAGCGGCAGGTCTTGCTCCACTATCAGGCGCGCGGCCTTGCGCATCCTGTAATTGGTGATAAATTCGACGATAGACTTGCCGGTGAGCGCTTTAAGCTTTGAGTAAAGTTTGCTTCGGCTCATGCACATCTCCGCTGCCAGAAGATTGACATCAAGACTGTCGCCTTGGAGGTGAGTGTCGATTACCTCCGTGATTTTGTTGAGGAAGTCGACATCCTGCCGGTTTGACGACAGTTCGCTTCGGTCGGCGAAATAGTTGCGTGCGTAGTGCTCGCGGAGATTGATCTGGTGCCGGAACAGATTGCGCACGGATTGCAGCAACAGATTGAAGTCGATAGGCTTGGCAAAATACAGGTCGGCTCCGGCGTCGGCTCCTTCCATGCGGTCGTCGCTGCTCCCTTTGGCCGTAAGTAGCATTACGGGGATATGCGAGGTGTCAAGATTTGACTTTATTTCGCGGCAGAGTGTTATGCCGTCTTTGCGCGGCATCATAATGTCGCTGATTACGAGGTCGATTGCCGTGCGCTGTAATATTTCTGCCGCTTCCTCGCCGTCGGCTGCCTCTGCTATCTCATAATGCAGTTTCAGGAAGCCGGCGATAAGGCTGCGCAGGTCGGCATGGTCCTCTACCAGCAGTATGCGTTGCCTGGCGGCCGTCGCCGTAGCTTCCGGCTCCATGTCGGGCTCCGTCGTCGCAGGTGCCGGGTCGTCGGCCACCGACAGCAGCAGTCCGTGGTGACATTCGGGCGTCAATCCGGCGTTCAGGCTGTCGGCTGTATCTTCCGATGCAAACTCCGATGCCTCGAAAGCGTCTCTGTCGGCAGGAATCGACACAACTATATCTGTACCGGCATCGCGCTTGCTGTAAATGGATATGCCGCCGTGATGCAGCTGAACGAGGCTCTTGACAAGCGCCAGGCCTATTCCAGTGCCGAGGTGGCGGTTGAGGTTCATGGTGTTGACAAGATAATAGCGCTCAAAAACGTTGCTGATTGAATCGGCCGATATGCCACATCCGGTGTCGCGTACGGCCAGGGTAAACGCGTTTATAGCCTTGTGTTCGGCGGGAATTATGTGACTGTGAGTGTAGCGCGGTGTGAAATCCGATGCGGCGGAGTAGGTCTCGACCGTTATCTCGCCGCCGTCGTCGGTATATTTGAAGGCATTATTGAGCAGGTTCATCACTACCTTTTCGAGCACCTGCCTGTCAAGCAGCATCGACGCGGGAATCTTCGGGTCGCACTTCACGGCAAACGCTATGTGGCGCTTGGCGGCATAGTCCTCGAAGTCGGCGGCGAGCTCCCTTACCAGTGCGTTGGCGTCGACAGTCTGCACATGGAGCTTCATCTTGTTGTTGTCGAGTGTCCTGAAATCCATAAGCTCGTTGACGAGATTCAGCAGCCGCCGTGAGTTGTTGTGCAGAATCCGGTAATAATAGTCTTTTATCCCATCCTGCTTCATGTTGTCGATAGCGGCAAGAATGAGCGATATGGGCGTGCGGAAATCGTGCGATATGTTGGTAAAGAAGCTGAGCTGGCTTTTGTGAAGCTCCTCTTTCTTTTTCTTGTCGAGGTCGGCCATAAACAGTTTGAGCTTCAGCTTGCGCTTTTCGTTGCGGTAGTGGAGCACGGCCCAGATGATTGTCACGGCAATAACGGTGTAGAGCAGATAGGCCCACGGGCCGGCCCACGGCGCAGGGCGCCTCACGATGCTGACCACCGCGGGGGTGTCGCTCCAAAGGCCGTCGTTGTTGGCCGCAAGCACTTCAAACTGATATTTGCCCGCCGGTACCTTTGAGTACATCACGGTGCGATTGGCAGCCGTGGCCGTAATCCAGTCGTCGTCATAGCCTTTCAGCCGGTATCTGAAACTGTTTTTCTCGGGTGTCTGATAATTGTCCGACGACAGGCTGAACCCGAAATTGGCCTGGTCGTGGTCGAGAACTATCTCGTGCGGACCCTTCCAGATGGAGGGCGATGCCGGCCTGTTGTCGATATAGAAGCCCGATATCCGCGCCTTGGGTTTGCGCGGATTAGGCATTATGCTGCCGGGGTCGAACACTGAGAAGCCGTTGGTGCCTCCGAAATACATCATTCCCGTGGCGCTTCTGAAAGCCGACAGGGGATAGTAGACCGGTCCCTGGAAGCCGTCGCACTCGTCAAACCTCCGTATGGAGTTGCGGTGTATGTCAAACCGTACGAGGCCGTTGTCGGTACCGAGCCACAAGCAGTCGGTGGCTGCGTCGTAGCTCATGCTGTACACTGCCGAGGCAAACTCTGACAGCAGGTAAGGGTAATATGTGAAAACTCCCGATGTGGGACTATACCGCGCCAGGCCGTCGCCCACGGTGCCTATCCATACGTCGCCCGACGAGTCGAGTGCGAGCGACTGACCGCCCGAGAACGCAGCACCCGCAATCTCTTCGTGAGTGCCCGAAGCCGGCTCTATTCTGAACAGCTTGCGGCGTGTCAGCACATAGAGATTGCCTTGGCCGTCGGGCTGCATGTCGAAGACATATCCGTCGTTGTCGCTGAGATGATAATGGGCGCAACGCTCGCTGTCAAACGGTAGATACGAGATGCTGGTGTTGACGTTCTGATAAGCTATCCACAGTCCCGAATCGCCGTCGAGAGCAATCTTCCTGAGATCGTTGGAGAGCAGCCCGGCCGGGTCAGTCCGGTCGAAGCGGAAGTTACGGCATTGCCCCGAAGTAAGATTGTAGCAGTCGAGGCCTCCGCGGTACATGGCTATCCACAGCCGTCGTAGCGAGTCGACCGCCATTGACTTGACGTGCTCGTCGGAGTGTGTGTCGGCAGTGCCACGCAGCCTCATCTGCGAGATGTCGCCCGACCGCAGGTCCATACGGTTCAGTCCTCCGCCGTCGGTGCCTATGTAGACATTATCGCCGTCCTCGGCAAACGAGCTGACAAGCTCATAGTTGAGCGGGCTCAGAGTCGAGGTATATGTGCTCACTTGCAGGCTGTCGTCGAGGTCGGTATAACACAGTCCGCCCGCGAAGTGTCCTGACCAGATGTTGCCGTGCATGTCGCTGAAAAGCTTCCACACGGAGTTGTTGGTGAGGCTGAACGGATCGGACTGCGAATGTCGGTAACACCGGTATTCGCCGGTGGATGGGTCGATTACATATAGGCCGATTTGCGTTCCGGCCCATATCCGCCCATCGCGGTCAATGAGCAGTGTCCTGGCATGGGCGCTGTTGTCTTTGCTCTGAAAGTTAAGATGCCCGGTTATGTTACGTGTGGCCGTGTCTATCCTATAAATGCCGTGCCTGGCCGTCAGGACCCAGATGTCGCCGTCGAGCTCCTGAATCTGCACTATCGCCATGTCGGTCGGGAAGATATAGAGCAATTCTATCTGCTCCGGGTTCACGGGGTCGGCGACATATATCCTGTTGTAGCGCGAGGCGAAATAGGTGTGTGTGTTGTCGAAACAGTAGTCGCCTATGCTTCTTATTGGCTTGCCGTCGTACATGCACACGGTGAAAGTGCTGTCGCCCGGGGTCATTCGGTGAAGTATATTGCTTTTGAGCCCCCACAGGTTGCCGCGCCTGTCGATAGCCATGTTTCCCAGTGTGGCGTCAATGGTCTTCACATAGGAGTCGGTGCGGCTGTCGTATCTGTATATAGCCCGGCTTGTGAGCACATGGAGGCATCCCGTGGTGTCGGTGGCGAAAGTGAGGAAAGATGATATGCTGTTGGGGTCGTCGCTGTTGAACTGCGCCGTATATTTACGGTATTCGTGACCGTCGAAGCGGAGAAGATCCTGGTCGAGCATTATCCATATAAAGCCGTCGCTGTCCTGTCCGAGGTCGACTACGCCGTCGTAGTAAAATCCCCCTTTCGGCGAGAACGTGCGGAAGCGCAACGTCTCTGACGCGTTGACCGACAAAGGCAGTAACGCGAGACACACAACGGCAAGCACTGTAATCAGAGTTCTCATGTAGATTCGGCCGGTGAATGGGGTTGCACTTATGGGTGCAAAAGTACTAATTATATCTCGTTTTCGCAAAGGTGGCGCTTTGGGCGAGGCGGCGTCGCACTGCCGCAGGCAAGTTTCGGATGCGTTTTGTGTTCTTTTGCAACTAGCTGATAGATATACGTTTGGCGAATAGAGAAAAATAAAAGTCAAAAACAGCAATATGATTTTCGGGCTGCAAAATGACATCCTTTATAATTTTGTGTTCATCAATCCTCACGTTTGTATAACCTTAACTCATAAACCTAAAAAACGTAGTGTAAAATGGATAAGGATAGAGTCCGCATCTTCCTGAAAAGTGCTTGTGTCGGTGCAGGTGTATTCCTGTACGGCGCGACTCTCGCGGCAAGCCCGGCGACAGGGAGTAGTCCCCGACCGACAGCATCGGCCGCTGTCGCCGCACAGACGAAAACCGTAACCGGTACCGTGACCGACGGTGTAGAGCCGATTATCGGCGCAACCGTAAAGGTGAAAGGTTCGGCCAACGGCGCAATGACCGATTTAGACGGTAAATTCTCGCTGACCAATGTTCCGGCCAATGCCGTACTCGTGGTGTCCTACGTGGGATTTACAACTCAAGAGATTCCTGTCGACGGTAAGTCAAACATCGAGATATTGCTGAAAGAAGACAGCAAGATGCTTGAAGAGGTCGTAGTGGTAGGCTTCGGTACCCAGAAGAAAGTCAATCTCACCGGTGCGGTAGCCACTGTATCGGCCGACAAGTTTGAGAACCGCCCTGTGGCAAATATTGGACAGGCCCTCCAAGGCGTAGTTCCCAACCTTAACATCGGTATAAGCGACGGCTCGCCAAATACCGTGCCCTCGTTCAACGTGCGCGGTGGCACGACAATCAGCGGCGGCGCCGTAAGCAACGGAGCGCCCTTGATACTTGTCGACGGCGTCGACGTGACTCCCAGCCTCCTCAACCAGATGAACCCCAACGACATTGAGAGCATGTCGGTCATCAAGGATGCCTCGGCTGCCGCTATTTACGGTACCAAGGCCGCTTTCGGTGTTATACTCATCACTACCAAAAACGGCAAATACGAGCAGAAAGGCCACGTGACATACAGCTACGACATCTCGTGGGACCAGCCGGCGGCCATGCCCGACATCATGACGTCGGTAGGACTCCTTGAAGCGCAGCAGCTTGTCAAGGAATGGACTCTACAAAAGGTGAGCGACTCGGAAAAGGCGCGCCTCGAAGCCGCTCGTCGATATATGGAGAACCCGAGCATCGAGAACCGCTATTTCATCAACGGCGGCTCCATCGACTGGGTAATGAATGTCAATCCATACAAAGAGGCGGTAAAGGACTGGACCCCTACACAAAAGCATAACCTCTCGATTTCCGGCGGTGGCAACAATGTGAACTACTACCTCTCGCTTGGCTACCAGGACCAGGACGGCATGTATAAGATATCCAGCGACAAGTATAAGCGCTATAACATCATGAGCCGCTTTACCGCAAAGGTCACCAACTGGTTCAACGTCAGCGCCAAAGTCAACTTCAACCGCGTCACATACAGCACTCCCACAATGGGCGGTGCGAAAGGCAGTCTCTGGACAGCCGCCCAGCGCGAGCCGGAAAAGAACATCATGATGCCTATGAAGACCCTCCCCACCGACGAGGTTCCCGACGCATGGACCGACAATATCCTCTCATGGATGGCTTACGGCATCCGCAGTAACTCGTCGTCGCAGACAACAGTGTTTTCCGTGGCACCCGAGTTTATCATCTTGCCCGACAAACTGAAAGCGCGGGCCGAGCTCAGCTATCAGCCCCAGAGCAGCAATGGCACAACAAAAAATCCCTATCACGAATATATCAAACCGGGTTCGTGGACGCTGCTCAACGAAGCCAATGGCGCCAACGACGGCAACACCGGCTCCATATCCAAGACCAATACCAGCACTTATCTGATAAACGCCTATCTCGACTATAATCAGAAATTCGGCAAGCACAATCTCTCGGCAATTCTCGGTTACAGTCAGGATTACGTGCACTATACCTCGCTGAGCGTCAGTCTTAAACGCCTCTTCTCAGCCGACGTGCTTAAACCCTCCGCCGCCGAAGACATCACGCTCCACACCATATCCACCGGAGCGCAGCGCCGCACAAGCCGTGCCGGTTTCGGTCGAATCAACTACAACTTCGACAACCGCTATCTCTTTGAGATGAACGGCCGTTACGACGGTTCGTCGCGATTCACACCCAATGACCGTTTCACCTTCCTCCCCTCGTTCTCGGCAGGATGGCGTATATCCGAAGAAACATTCTTTGCCGGCCTCCGAGGCTATATCGACAACTTGAAAATCCGCGCCTCGTGGGGCAAACTCGGTAGCCAGCCGAGTGACTACTATCCCTATCAGGCTGTGATGGGCAGCGGCCAGCCCGGATTTATCATCGACGGCACCTATGTCAGCTCCGTCAACACTCCCGCGCTCGTATCTCCCACGCTTACCTGGGAAAAAGCCGCCACTACCAATATAGGTATCGATGTGGCAGCGTTCAACTCACGCCTCAATATGATGTTTGACATCTATGAGCGCAAGACCACCGATATTCTCACCACCGGTTCGGTGGCTTACCCGAGCCTGCTCGGCGCGAGCGCTCCTCTTGAAAACTCCGGTTCGCTCCGCGCCCGAGGCTGGGAGCTCGACATACAGTGGGACGACCACGTAGGCAGAGTGCGCTACGGCGTGAGCTTCAATCTCTCCGATGCCCTCACCACGGTAATCAACTATCCCTCCAACCCCACCAAGGCTTACGGTTCGCTGTATAACGGAAAGACCGTGGGCGAGATTTGGGGCTATTCGTTCGGCGGCATACTCCAAGCCGAGGACCTCGAACTCGTGGGCAACAAATATATATTCTACGGCCCGCACACAAGTAGCTACACCGTATATCCCGGCTCGTCGTGGTACAAGGATCTCAACGGCGACGGCTTTATAAGCACCGGTTCGGGTACGGTCGATGACTCCGGCGACTATCATATCATAGGCAACAGCACCCCGCGCTTCAAATTCGGCCTGTCGCTCAACGCCGGTTGGAACGGCTTTGACTTCAACGCCTTTTTCCAGGGCACCGGCAAGCGCGACTACTGGATTTCGAGCCAGCACTACTGGGGTAATGTAGGTTACGGCGGCAGCCAATGGATGTGGGAGCGCTCATGGAAGCCCGACAACACCGATGCCGAGTTTCCGATGTACGGCCAGACACCCTCTGTCTGCGACAGATACCTGCTCGACGCTTCATATATACGTCTCAAACAGTTAGTGCTCGGCTATACACTTCCGGCCACAATGACCCGCAAGGTGGGCGTTGACAAGCTGCGTTTCAATGTTTCGGCTTACAACCTCTTCACGCTGACTCATATACCCGGCATCTTCGACCCCGAACAGATGAGTGACGCCTATCCGCAGAAGAGAACCCTTTCAGTCGGCGCCCAAATCACGTTCTAATATCCCGATTAACCCACATTACAAGCCAACAATGAAAAAACATATTATATGGCTCGCTGCCGCGGCATTGTCGCTCACTGCATGTAACGACGATTTCTTGCAGCAGGACCCTATTCAGGAGCTTGCCGAGGGCTCGTTCCTTAAAAACTCAACCGATCTGCCGCTTTACCTCAACTCGCTCTATCCTCTCTACATCACCGGTCACCAGAGCGGCAACGCCTACGAGTCATGGGCGCCCTACGGCATTCAGGGCAGTCCCATTGCCTATGGCGATCTCGTGTCCGACAACCTGGTAGGATATACCGGCACGGCAGGCAATCCAATCAACCGTCTCGACAACTCGTTTACCGTGCCCAACAGCGGCACTACCACCGGCTGGGAGTGGAACAATCTCAAAAAGGTCAACTACTTCCTGAGTCACTGCTTCCAGGCCGAAGGCCCTGTCGCAGAGATAGAGAAGTATGCCGCGGAAGCATATTTCTTCAAGGCGTGGGACTATTACAAGAAGCTGTCGATACTCGGCGAAGTGCCCTGGCTCTACCGCGATCTCAATGTCGACTCTCCGGAGCTTTACAGCGCCCGTACTCCCCGTGAAGAGCTTGCCGACTCCATACTCTGGTGCCTCGACTACGCCGTAGAGCACCTCAAAAGCGAAGGCGCTGCCGACGGCCGCATCAACCGCGACATGGCCAATTTCCTCAAAGCGCGCTTCTGCCTGTTTGAGGGTACCTTCCGCAAATACCATAAGAATGACGCGGCGCCGATGCCTGCCGTTCCCGGCAACGAGAACAAGTTTCTCAACGCCTGTGTGGAGGCTTGCGAGGCTATCATGAGTTCGCCCCGCAACTACCGCCTGTATCGCAATGAATCTGACAAAGCTGTCGACGGCACCAACAACTCTTACTGGAAGATGTTTACTTTCCGCGAGAATCCCACCGCTGACAACAACACAGAAGCTATCCTGACACGTGTCTATGACGGCGACAAACTGGCATCGTCGTTCACCCGCTACTACATAATGGGTGCCAATGCGGCCGGACGTTACTCGTTCGGTGCCACCAAGGGCCTCATCGATGAGTATCTCTGCATCGACGGCAAGCCTATCACCGACAATCCCAACTTCAAGGGCTATGACGGAGGTGACTGGCGCGAACTCGACAACCGCGACCCGCGTCTGAAAATGACCGTGGTGAAGCCCGGCGAGTACATTACCGTCTGGACCCGTGACCGTAAAGGCGACTATGCCGCCGGCACGCTCGACCCTGACATGGGTATCTATTATCCCAGCATCACCTACAACTGCCCGTCGGCCAACCAGACAGAGATGCTGCGCAGCACAGTGACCGGATATGCAATAATCAAGCACTGGACCCCCAACACTGAGGATTATCCCATGGTGGCGTCGGCACAGTCGGCCACAATGTTCCGCTACGGAGAAGTGCTTCTTATGCTTGCCGAGGCCAAAGCCGAGCTCGGCACTCTCGATCAGGCCACGGTCGACATGACTATAAACAAGCTGCGTGAGCGTGCCGGATTCCCCGAATCGGCCTATCTGAAAATCAACGATATCCCCGCCGACCCCCGCCTCGACAAGATATATGCCGAGAAACTCGACTACACCGTGTCGCCGCTGCTCCGCGAGGTACGCCGCGAGCGCCGTGTTGAGATGATGATGGAAGGCCTGCGCCGTGAGGACCTTATCCGCTGGAAGGCCGGCCGACTTATGGAAGTGCCTCTCCGTGGCATGAAATTTACTCCCGAGAAGCAGTCGATCTACGATGGTTCCAACAAGGACAAGGACACCCGCAAATCGGCGTTCGCCTATCAGGCAAAGCTCGACACCGATGTTTTCGTCGACGCCGACGGCTTCATCATCGGCTTCCCGAAAGCCAGCCGTATCACCGACGGCACACTTGTGTGGGACGACAAGTACTATTATTTCCCTATCCCGCTCCAAGAGCTGTCGCTCAATCCCAATCTGACCCAGAGCGCCGGCTGGCAGGATATACCGCGTTAACGCTAACCCCCTCCAAAATCATCTCACGAAATGAAAAAGATAATTCCGTATATCTATATATCGCTCGCTGCGGCGATGCCGTTGCTGAGCGCCTGCGACGATAAGGCCGACGACCTCGGCGCTATCACCGTCAAGGAAGCGACATACGCCAACAACCGCATGGAGCTGACACTTCAAGACAACGAGACATTGCCGCTCACGCTCTTCACGATGCCTCAGTCGAAAGATCCCGTCGAGGCCACATACACCACAAAGCATCCCGAGTGGCTCACGGTGGAGGGCAATGTGCTCAAACCCTCGCTGTTCAGTGGGGGAGAGACTATCTACGAGCCGGAAACGCGTACCGACACCCTCTGCATAGCCGTCGGCAAGCTCACCGTCAACTACGTCGTAATCATCACCAACCACATCAAGCGTGTAAAGGATATAAACCTTACTGCTGCCGGTGCCAATTTCCAGATTAAGAAAGGGGGCGGCGAAAAGGGAACGTTCAACCTTGCAGCCACCGTATCTTTCACCCCCTCCGACGCTTACGACAAGACTGTGACCTACTCGTCATCAGACGAGAGTATTGCTACCGTAAGCCCCGAAGGCATCGTGACTTCCGGCAATCAGGAGGGCACGGCGGTAATCACTATCGAGGCTCAGGACGGCAGCGGCGCAACCCGTACGGCCAATGTCACCGTACTCGGTTTTCAGCCGGTAGACCTTGACCGCACCGGCTGGAAAGCGACGACTTCCGCCGCTCTCGAGCCCTCGGGATTCAATTATCTGCCTGCCGGCATCACATGGATTCCCGACAAGGTGTCGGTCAACGGCATACATACACTGGTAGGCTCGCCCGCCGATATGTTCGACGGCAACACTGCCACATATTTCTGCATGGAGAAGCCCGGTCGGAGTAGCTACACCTGTATTCCGGGCACAAGCGGCTGGAACGGTGACAACCAGGATTACGGCGACATGCTCAGCGACCTCATCCTCTCGGCGGGAGGTGATGCTGCGGCCGGAACGAGCGCCAACCCCGATGCCGACGTAGTCAATTACTTCGTGGTCGATATGGCACGCGAGCAGACATTCGCTTATGTGATGTGGAGCCACCGTAACGCAGCCAACAACCGAATCCTCACGTTTGACATCTATGGCAGCAATGACGACTCCGTATACACCGAAGCCGACGCAGCAGCTGGAAGCAAGTGGACGAAGCTCAACACCAAGCCGATCGACGTGTCGGAGGTGACTACCGCCACCGCGCAGCGCATCGACATCAACGGCGGCGAGGAATTCACATACCGCTATGTGAAAGTGGTAGCACTGTCTTATCCCTCGTCGGGCATGACTTTCGGCGTGGCAGAGTTCAATCTGGGAATCAACCGATAAATCGACTTTTCCGGAGCGGGACTTCTCCCGCTCCGGAAAATAATTATTATTTTAGCAAGTGATATGAACAAGACTATAATAGCGGGGATGGTGGGGTTGCTGCTGTGTGGCGCTCCCGTGTCGGCTCAGCAGCAGTCCGGCAATCCTCTTCCGGCGGCGATGGAAATGCCGCTCAGATATGGCGCAGACCGTCTGGGCAAGCGTCAAGATGCCGATATGCAGCGATTCCGCGACAACCGTCTCGGTGCGTTTATCCACTGGGGGCTCTATGCTATCCCGGGCGGAGAGTGGAACGGCAAGGTATATGCCGGCGCTGCGGAGTGGCTTAAATCATGGGCCAAGGTGCCTGCCGACGAGTGGCTCGCCCTTATGGATCGGTGGAATCCCGAGAAGTTCGACGCCAAGGCTTGGGCCCGTATGGCGAAGCGTATGGGGGTGAAGTATGTCAAGATTACCACCAAGCACCACGAGGGTTTCTGCCTGTGGCCGAGCAAATATACCGAGTATACAGTTGCAAATACCCCTTATAAAAAGGATCTGCTCGGGGAGATGGTGAAAGCTTTCAACGACGAGGGCATCGACGTGCATTTTTACTTCTCGGTGATGGATTGGAGCCACCCCGATTACCGTTACGACATCAAGTCGGCGGAAGATGAGGCCGCTTTCGCGCGCTTCCTTGAATTTACCGAAAATCAGCTCCGGGAGCTTGCGACCCGCTATCCTACGGTAAAGGATTTCTGGTTTGACGGAACGTGGGACGCGAGCTTAAAGAAAAACGGCTGGTGGACCGCCCGTATGGAGAAAATGCTGAAAGATATGCTCCCCGGCGTGACGATCAACAGTAGGTTGCGTGCCGATGACCACGGCAAACGACATTTCGACAGCAATGGTCATCTTATGGGCGACTATGAGTCGGGCTACGAACGCCGTTTGCCCGACCCGGTAAAAGACTTAAATGTGACCCGTTGGGACTGGGAAGCGTGCATGACGATTCCTGAAAACCAGTGGGGCTACCACAAGGATTGGTCGCTCAGCTATGTAAAGACACCCATTGAGGTGCTCGAACGCATAGTCCACGCCGTGTCGATGGGCGGCAATATGGTGGTCAATTTCGGTCCGCAGGCCGACGGCGATTTCCGTAGCGAGGAAAAGCTTATGGCCGAGGAGGTTGGCCGGTGGATGAAGCGCTACGGCGAGTGCGTCTATGGCTGCGACTATGCCGGCTGGGAGAAGCAGTCGTGGGGTTATTACACCCGCAAAGGCGATGACGTGTATATGGCGGTGTTCAACCTTCCCTATTCGCGCCACCTTACCGTAAAGACGCCCAAGGGTACAAAGGTAGTAAAGGCCACGCTTGTAGGCGGCAATGAAACGCCCGTAACCGAGACCGCGCGCAACGAATATAATGTCGATGTGCCGGCAAAGACGCCCGACGGCCCGTTTGTCATCAAGTTGCTGATTGAGGAGGCAACGGGCGATACCGACCGTTACCGCGACGCATTAACCTGATAGTCAATTATGAAGCTAAATGCTTTTTATAGAGTCGTAATCCTGCTTCTTGCCGTGGTGCCACCACTGTTGGGAGTCGAGGCAGCGACGCCAGCCACGCGGCAAGTAAGGGAGCGCGACAGCATAAAGGCGCTCATGCGCCTCGCCGCCGACTGGCAGATTGCCAATCCTGACACAAGGGCCGAACACGACGACCTCGACTGGACCAATGCCGCGCTGTATGTCGGTATGCTCGACTGGGCCGAGCTTGCCGAAAGCGAGGATGGCGACGACAGCTATTACAAATGGCTACTCCGCATTGGCCGCCGCAATCAGTACCAGGTCAACAAGCGTATGTATCATGCCGACGATATAGCCGTCGCTCAGACGTTTATTGAGCTTTACGGCAAGGTCGGCAATTCGCGGATGATAGCCCCGGTCATGGCGCGCGCCAACTGGGTGGTCGACAATATATCCGATACGGCTACTCTCATGCTCGATTACGGCAAGGCGGAGACGCTCGACCGCTGGTCGTGGTGCGACGCTCTGTTTATGGCGCCCCCGGTCTACGCCAAGCTATACGCGCTGACAGGCGACCGTCGCTATCTCGACTTCATGAACCGTGAATACCGCGCTACGTACGACTATCTTTTTGACAGCGAGGAGCAGTTGTTTTACCGCGACCACCGCTACTTCGACAAACGCGAGGCCAACGGTCGAAAAGTGTTCTGGGGACGCGGCAACGGGTGGGTGCTTGCCGGCCTTGCCGAGATTTTGCAGTCGCTCCCGGCCGGTGAGGAGTCACGGGGCTTTTACAGTGACCTCTTCGTCACGCTCGCCACACGCATGGCGTCGTTGCAGAGCGGCGACGGTTACTGGCACGCCAGCCTGCTCGACCCCTCGTCATATCCCGCCCCCGAAAGCAGCTCCACAGGTTTTATACTCTATGCCATAGCATGGGGCGTGAATGAGGGACTGCTCGACCGCGAAGCGTTTATGCCGGTCATTGAAAAGGGTTGGGAGGCCCTCGTCGGCGCCCTCGAACCCGATGGCAAGCTCGGATATGTGCAGCCTATCGGCGCCGACCCGCGCTCCGTGACGCGCGACATGACCGAGGTATACGGCACGGGTGCTTTCCTTATGGCCGGATGTCAGATGTGCCGGCTCAACCAATAGCAATCTACTTATGAAGATACGTACCATATATTTGTTACTGTGCCTGCTGTGTGTCGCTGCGGGCGTGTCCGCCCGCGAGGTCAGCTCGTTTTGCGACGGGTGGGAATTTAAGAAAGGACCCTTTTCGGGCGATGCCATGAAGAGTGTGCGGAAATGGAATGCCGACTGGGAGGCCGTGACCGTGCCCCACACTTGGAATGCCGACGATATGCAGAAAAAGGCATCCGCCTTTTATGCCGGCGAGGCATATTACCGCAAGCGTTTCGTGCCGGCCGACGAGCTTAGGGACAAGCGTGTGTTTCTGCGTTTCGAGGGCGTGGGCTCGTGTGCCGAGGTATATGTCAACGGCTATCTCGCCGGAACGCACAAGGGAGCCTACTCGGCCTTTGTGTGCGAGATAGGCTCGCAGCTGAAATTCGGCGAGGAAAACGAGATTATCGTCAAGGCCGACAATTCGGCACGCCCCGATGTCATTCCGGTCAATCATGTGCTGTTTGGCGTGTATGGCGGCATCTACCGTCCGGTGTGGCTCGTAGCCACGGAGAAGTGTGCCATTCCCGTTGATGACTGCGCGTCGCCGGGTGTGTATATAACCCAGAAGAATGTGACCGACAAGTCAGCCGAAGTGACTGTCAGGGTCAAGGTCGACAATGCGTCGAAAGCCACCGCCTCGCTGCGTCTTGAAAACGCGATATACGACATGGACGGCCGCCTGGTGAAGACCCACAGCCGTACGTTAGCGCTCAACCCCGGAGGCCGACAGGCGTATGAGTCGGGCTTCAAGATCGCAAAGCCGCACCTGTGGCAGGGGCGCGAAGACCCGTATCTCTACCGCGTGGTGTCGCGCCTGTATCTCGACGGACGTCAGGTCGACGAGGTGGTGCAGCCCCTCGGACTTCGCCGTTACGAGATTGTGGCAGGCAAAGGATTTTATCTCAATGGCAAGAAATATCCGATGTATGGCGTGACCCGTCACCAGGACTGGTGGGGACTTGGCAGCGCTCTGTCGAACAAGGAGCATGACTTCGACCTTGACCAAATAATGGATATCGGCGCCACCACTGTGCGCTTTGCCCACTATCAGCAGTCGGATTACCTTTATTCTCGCTGCGACACTCTCGGACTGGTAATCTGGGCTGAGATACCATTTGTCAACAGCGTCACCGGCCAGGAATGGGACAACGCCCATCAGCAGATGCGTGAACTCATACGCCAGAGCTTCAATCACCCGTCGATATATGTGTGGGGCATACACAATGAGGTGTATCATCCACACGGCTACACCGCGGCTCTCACCCGCAGCATTCACGATTTGTGCAAGACCGAGGACCCCGACCGCTACACCGTGTCGGTCAACGGCTACGGCTCTGTTGAACATCCCGTCAACGGCAATGCCGATATTCAGGGCATGAACCGATACTTCGGCTGGTATGAGCGCAAGCTCGGTGACATTGTTCCCTGGATAGAGAAGATTGAGAGCGAATATCCGTGGTGTCCGCTGATTCTGAGCGAATACGGCGCCGACGCCAACATAGCTCACCAGACCGAACTGCTCGGCGACGCTCTCGACTGGACGAGCCCGTTCTATCCCGAGACGTTCCAGACCAAGACGCACGAAACGCAGTGGCCTGTCATCGAACAGCATCCGCAGATTATAGCTTCGTATCTTTGGAACATGTTTGACTTCGCTGTACCGACGTCGCGTCGAGGCAGCGTGGAGGCACGCAACATGAAGGGTCTGATGACGTTTGACCGCAAGACGCGCAAGGATTCTTACTACTGGTACAAGGCTAATTGGAGCAAGGAGCCGGTGCTGTATATGACACAACGCCGCAACGACCTCCGCGAGCGACGCAATACCACCGTGACTGTCTACTCCAACATAGGCTCTCCGCGCGTGACGCTCAACGGCCGCGACCTCGGCACACCCCGAAAGGGTAATACCGACGTTCACTACATATTCGATGATGTGCGCCTCGACGATGGTGTTAATCTGCTGTGTGCCGAAGCGGTAGCCGACGGCAAGCAGCACACCGACACCATAACGTGGCACTACAACGGCGAGCGTGACCGCAACGCCGACTTCCAGGGCCACGCCAAGGAGCACGGTAGCTGGTAATCAGCCCTCAGGCCGCTCGTCGGTTACCCGAAAGTTGATGGGTGGCCATCCAATCCCCGCATGATAGGTAAATAAATAGATTAAATGCAATGAGGCTGTGTCGTAATTGATTTGCGACACAGCCTTTTGTCTTCACGCGGCAGAACTACCGGGAGCGGTTGATTAGTTGAAGTGCTTATAATAAATAGGGAGATTTAGGCTTGAGCAGGGGTGTTCCTTTCCGGATGGAGCAGATGTATAGTAACGGGATATGCAATCAGGTCAGCTATCTGCAATCCTATGATGTTGTCCTTCTTATTCTTAAAACCGAAGTCTCTGACTCTTGACCGCAGTCGGTCTGCTTCAACCCATTTTGTTCCACGATTGCGTAAGCCATTGTAATAGTCAAGTAGTTTATTGTCCTCTTTCTTGCCTCGGCGTTCAACAACAACAGAAATTTCGGGCTTACCTTCATTATCGTTATTGTCAACACAGAATATGCTTCTTTCGATGAGATAGGATAATGACAGACCATAAACATCATCTTCCTCACCACGCACGCAGAACTTATTGAGTTGCTCTTTCAGAATAGTACAACTTACAATTACATATGCCTCATGCTGACTGAGTATGCTTTCAATGCCTTCAAAAAATCGCACCCTTACACTCTCATCGGCAAGAATTGAAAATGGGCCACGCCATTTACTGATGACAACGGAATGGATAACGACATCTTTTGTGCCGAATATATCTTCTTTCAAATCCTCAAAAGCTTTATTCAGCGCATTGAGATTCTGTCGGGACACAAGAATACCGCACAATGTGAATACCGGAAATCCGGGGTCGTACTTTGCGAGGTTGTGGTCTCCGCATTCGTCAATAAAGAGGTAATATTTTGACTTTGTTGTCTTTCCCATTGTGATTTTCAATGCAAAGTTACTAAGAATCGGCGATGTAAGCTCCACATTTCAGATAAATTCGTTAATTTTGCAGTCGAATTGACCTCGGTCAGTTCACGACATATTGGAAAAAATAAGAAGCGTTATGCTTTTCTCGTAGTCGGGAACGTAGGAAATTCAAGACTAATCCGAGAGTAGGCATAGTGGTTCTCACGCGTATAGCGTGGGCTGCTATTCCCACATCTTTGGATTAAGGTTATTCCTACGACCTCCGACTTAGGACGTGGCATAGTTGGCTCACGTTTTCTTTTCGTTATCTGCGCCATTCAGAGCTGACGGACGCATAAAAACATTCTTCATGAATTTAACCAAATTTCTTCCAGACATCCCGGATGAGTATCGAGTGTTGTTGACTGCTGCTTTTACTATGGCTGAAAATGCTGGTAATATCCATATGAAATACTTTCGTAAAGCAGGTCTTAAACAAACGACCAAACTGAATGACAGCGATGTTGTCACCATTGCTGATAAAGAATCGGAAGCATCTATTCTCTCTTTCATCCATGAGCGTTTCCCCTTACATGGAATAATCTCGGAAGAATCAGGCAGAGAGCATGACAGCAGAGAATGGCGTTGGGTTGTTGATCCATTGGATGGCACGACCAATTTCGCAATGGGTTTACCGGCTTTCTGCGTTTCGATTGCTTTGGAACGCAACAAAGAAACGGTGCTCAGTGTAGTATATGCTCCATATCTCGGAGAATGCTTTTATGCTGTCAGAGGAATGGGGGCATGGCTAAATGGTAGTCCTATTCATTGTTCTGACAAATCGGAATTGTCAAAAGCAGTAGTCGCAACCGGAATGCCCTATGACAGAAATGATAACCCGGACAACAATCTCGCTGAAATATGTCGTATGGCGTTATGTGTGCGTGGTATAAGAAGAATGGGGTCGGCGGCAATAGACCTCTGCTATACCGCAGCGGGATTCTTTGATGCTTACTGGGAGTTAAACCTAAACCGTTGGGATGTTTCCGCAGGGCAACTTATTGCTGCTGAATCCGGGGTTTTGATAGAATCAATCCGCGCAAATCGAAATCACAGCATACTGGCCTCAAATCCCAATCTATATTCAGCTATGAGAGATATTCTTTTCAAAGACTGACAAGTTGGTGTTAGAGCAGTTATGTCGATAATAGCGGCTACCTCTCCGATATAATTGAATTCGGTGAGATAGCTGCTATTGCCATTGTAGTGTGATTTTAGCGTCTAATGCCTCGGCTGACAGTCTGTTTCAGTGATTGCCACTTTTCTTTGAACCATTGGAAGACTCTCTTGCCGCCGAGATGGAGACGGTAGTTGTTGTCATCGGTCGGGTCACGCTTGATTTGTACCTCGACATTTCCTACATCCACATCCTTATCCGCATCGGGGTCATAGAGCGTTGCGCCGGATTTGAATGACTTTGGCCTTCCATCAAGTAACGCTGTTATAATATTGTCGGGCATCTTTACCTTAATGCAGTCTCTGATGGCAGGCAGGGCACTGATGACTTCGGGAAAGAATCGTTGGATTAAGTCTTTGGTCTCCTGATGACCTCTGACGATGCTTTCCTCTTGTTTCTTCTGCCTGTCGAGTTGCTGCAAATCCCATAGGGCGATGGCGGTGCATGAACCGCTTGCCTTCATGATGTGGAGCACGCCGTAACTCATAGGAAAGTGTATTTTTGCTGTGGAACAATCGGAGTGTATGGCTTCCCTAAAAGCCGTATCGGGGTTGACCTACGGTCTTCCCCAGGCTGCACTCGACATAGCCTGAGCAAGCTCGGCTCTGCCCTCATTGGCACAGGGGCTCAAAGGGGATGTCCCCTTTGGCTCAATAGGGATAAATAGATTAAATGCAATGAGGCTGTGTCGTAATTGATTTGCGACACAGCCTTTTGTCTTCACGCGGTAGAACTACCGGGAGAGGTTGATTAGTTGAAGTGCTTATAATAAATAGGGAGATTTAGTGAGGCACTACCCCTGTGTCATATCACAGAGCTTTTATCGTGTGATAGACCTTCTCGATAAAACGTTCG
>CAMWXJ010000001.1 GCA_947178215.1 uncultured Porphyromonadaceae bacterium | reverse complement strand
TTTGAGGGGGTAGTGGCAGAAATGCTGTGTGAGTTCGAATCTCATCTCGGACACTAAAAATCAAGTCAAGCTGACCTCGAAAGGTTGGCTTTTCTTTTCTAACCCTCACGTCGCTACGGCGACACCGCTTTCAACTCTTGCACCTTGTCCGGGTGGTGAAATTGGTAGACACGCTACTTTGAGGGGGTAGTGGCAGAAATGCTGTGTGAGTTCGAATCTCATCTCGGACACTTCCCCACTCCCGGTGATTGATAATCAATCACCGGGAGTGGCTCTTTTATATACATCCCACGGCCTTATAATCGACTATATACAGTGGTTTAGTACACCTACAATGAGTTTTGGCAACCACTGTATAATAAACTCGATATGCGCCGCTTGAGATTCCGAATATAAACACTCAGTGCCGACATCTATTTATATAGATGTCGGCACTGAGTGTGCGATTGCTTATTGCCGACAGCGGCAACAGCGCGGTCAGACGGTCTTGCGTGGACGGCCGCGGCGTTTGGGAGCAGTAGCGACGCCATCTTCATTGGCGGGGGCGGTTTTAGCGGGTGCGGCATCGTCGGAAGCCGCCTTTGTCGCGCGCCTGGGCTTGGCGGGCGCACCGACCGGCACGGGAGGATGAGCCGACAGCTCCTCACGCAAGAACGGCCCTGTTGGAGAATCGGCGGCGGCTACTTCCTCGGGAGTGCCTACGGCCACTATGCGGCCGCCGTCACGTCCGCCTCCGGGACCCATGTCAATTATGTGGTCGGCATGTACCACCACGTCGAGATTATGCTCGATTACCACCACGGTGTTGCCTTTGTCGACGAGATTGTCGAGAACATCGAGGAGTGCGCGTATATCATCAAAATGGAGGCCCGTGGTGGGTTCGTCGAGGATGAATAGCGTGCGGCCCGTGTCGCGTCGCGCAAGCTCTGTGGCAAGCTTCACACGCTGGTTCTCGCCGCCCGAAAGGGTCGACGAAGGCTGCCCGAGCTTGATATAGCCAAGTCCTATGTCTGCGAGCACTTGTAGCTTGCGTGCTATCTTGGGGATAGAGCCGAAGAATTCCAACGCCTGGTTTATCGTCATGTCGAGCACATCGGCTATCGACTTGCCCTTATAGCGCACTTCAAGCGTCTCACGCTTGTAGCGCTTCCCTCCGCATGCCTCACACGGCACGAGCACATCGGGCAGGAAGTTCATCTCGATTGTGCGGTAGCCGTTGCCGCCGCACACCTCGCAGCGTCCGCCGGCGATGTTGAACGAGAAGCGTCCCGGCTTGTAGCCGCGTATCTTCGCCTCGGGCAGATTGACGAATAGCGAGCGTATGTCGGCGAAGAGTCCGGTGTATGTAGCGGGATTGGAGCGCGGCGTGCGTCCCAGCGGGGACTGATCCACGGTAATCACCTTGTCGATGTTGGCGAGACCCTCGATTGCCTTGTAGGGCAACGGCTCGGCGAGGGAGCGGAAGAAATGTTTCGACAGGATAGGTTGGAGCGTGCCATTGATAAGCGAGCTCTTGCCGCTGCCTGAAACACCGGCCACCACGGTAAATGTGCCGAGCGGGATAGTAAGGTCGACATCTTTAAGGTTATGCCCTGTGGCACCGAGCAGTTTAAGCGTGAGGCCATTGCCGGGACGCCGTTGCGCCGGCATGGGGATAGTGCGCGCCCCGGTGAGATACTCCGACGTGAGCGTGCCTGCCGACAGCATAGAGTGAGGATTGCCTTGGTACACCACCTCACCACCTTTACGCCCCGCCTTGGGGCCTATGTCGACAATATAATCAGCCGACATCATCATATCCTTGTCGTGCTCCACTACGATGACTGTGTTGCCGGCGTCACGAAGACGTTTTAGCGAATCGATGAGGCGGCGGTTGTCGCGCTGATGCAGTCCTATCGACGGCTCGTCGAGGATATAAAGCACGTTGACAAGCTCCGAGCCTATCTGTGTGGCGAGGCGTATGCGCTGGCTCTCGCCGCCCGACAGCGTGGCGCTGTTGCGGTCAAGAGACAGATATTCCAAGCCCACGTCAATAAGGAAGCTTAGGCGTGTGCGTATCTCCTTTATAATCTCGCGTCCGATTATGGCCTGAGTGGGCGACAGTTTCGGTTCAAGCTCCGACACCCACTCGTAAAGCTCCGTGATATCCATGCGGGCGAGGTCGGCGATATTCTTGTCAGCGATAAAGAAATGGAGGCTCTCTTTGCGCAGACGGGCACCGTGACACTCCGGGCACACCACGCGTGTGGCGAAACGGCTCTCACCGTCGGCAGCAGCCTTTGCTCCGCGCTCCTCCCCCTCGGCCGGCACGGAGGTGTCGGGTTCGAGGTATCGCAATAGGCCGTCGAAAGTAAGCTTGTAGTTGGATATGGCGCCCCCCTCGTTGCTTATATACAGCGGCTGAGGTGAGCCGTAGAGCAGGTCGCTCATGGCCTCTTCGCCTATGTCGCTCACCGGCGTGTCGAGCGAATAGCCGTGGCTTTCGAGCACTGCGGCCATTTGCCAGAATATCATCTTGCTCTGATACTTGCCGAGGGGAGCTATCGCGCCGTTGCGGATGCTCCGCGAGGCGTCGGGGAAAATCTTCGTGCGGTCGATAGCGAACGAATAGCCGAGACCCTTGCAGTGGGGGCACGCACCCTGGGGCGAGTTGAACGAGAACGTGTGCGGCGCCGGCTCCGGATAGCTTATTCCGGTCACCGGGTCCATGAGCGACTGGGAAAAATATGCAGCCTCATTGGTGTCGGGGTCAACCACCATAAGCTCTTTGTCGCCCTGACGAAGAGCTTCGGTCACCGTCTCGGCTATGCGCTCCCGCTCACCCGCGTTTACCTTTACGCGGTCAATTACAAGCTCTATCGAGTGATTGCGGTAGCGGTCGAGCTTCATGCCCATGGTTATCTCACGCAGTTCGCCATCGACACGCACTCTCAGATAGCCTTTGCGGCGAAGCGAGTCAAAGAGCTCTTTGTAGTGGCCTTTGCGGTTCTTGACGAGCGGGGCGAGGACGGCTATGCGCCGGCCGTCGTAGCGGTCGAGAATCAGCCCCACAATCTGCTCCGACGTGTATTTTATCATCGGCTGTCCGGAGATGTAGCTTCGTGCCTCGGCGATGCGGGCGTAGAGCAGACGCAGAAAATCGTAGACTTCCGTGGTGGTGCCTATGGTGGAGCGCGGATTGCGGTTGACGGTCTTCTGTTCTATGGCTATGACGGGGTTAAGGCCCGACACCTTGTCAACATCGGGACGCTGGAGCTCACCCATCATGCCGCGGGCATACGACGAGAATGTTTCAAGATAGCGGCGCTGCCCCTCGGCGTAAATTGTGTCGAAGGCAAGGCTCGACTTTCCTGAGCCCGACAGGCCGGTGATTACCGTGAGCGCATCGTGAGGTATGGTAACGTCGATGTTTTTGAGGTTGTTGACGCGGGCGCCGGTCACTTCAAGACGGTCCTGGGGCTCGACGTCAGGAAGCATGTAGTCATTTATATGCTGATTGCTTTCGGTCATTGGTGCTTTGGGGAGTCAGAGCGTTTACTTGCTCCAATTTGGGTTGAACAGCTTGGGAGTGCGACCCGAACGCTTGAGGCTTTCGGGCTTGGGAACAAGCACTTTGTAGGTATTGGTGTCGGCCACGGCGCGCTTTCCTTTGCCGCCTGATATACCGGCTGGCAGGCTCTTGCCGCGAATCCATGGATTGTGCTCGCGTAGCTGCCTGTAAGTTATGCCGTGGGCCTTGGCCCACTCCTGCCAGCTCGACACAGGAACTTTGACCTCCACCACATCGTACTCCGCCGGATAATAGAACTGGTCGGGACGGATAAAGAAGCCGTAGTCCTGCGGGTTGTCCATAATGGCTTTCATGGCGAGCAGGCGGAACATGTAGCGCGAGGTCTCCTCGTTGAGATAGAGATCGTAGGCCGACTCGGCCTCCTGGGCGGCCAGCTCGCGCGACACGCGGCCCATGCCTCCGTTGTAGCTCGCCGCCGCGCTCTCCCAGTTGCCGTAGCGCTTGTAGGCGGTTTTGAGCAACCGACAGGCTACACGTGTCGACAGTTCGAGGTCATAGCGCTGGTCCACACTGTCGGTCACGACGAGGCCCTGTTCGCGCGCCGTAGCGGGCATGAGCTGCCAGTAGCCTGCGGCGCCCGGGCCCGACTTGGCCGTCGGGTGGAGCCAGCTCTCGATGCAGGCGATATAGAGCATGTCGAGTGGCACGCCCTCCTCTTTCAGAATCGGAGCCATGACCGGAAAGTATCGGTTGGCGCGTTTGAGCACGGCCAGAGTGTTGCTGTGACCGTAGACCATGGAGGTAATCTCACGGTCGAAGCGCTCATACATATCTTCGCTGTCGAGGTTGACTTTCTCGCCGCAAAGCTCTACCGATGCCGGTATCACCGGCGAGTAGACAGGGCTATAAGGAGTGGTGGCTGACTTATCTGGTGCTGCTTCGGCAACGGCCTGCGTGCAGGCCGCAAGGGGAAGGAAGGCTGCGAGTATTGCAGCGGAGATGATTTTCATAGGATGATTTTCGATGTTATAATTGAAGAAAGAGTTTTTTTTGTGGAGGGAGAGGTCAGCGGTAGCCGACGATATTGATGTCGCCGGAGAGATTATATTTGCGTCCGTCGGCTCCCTCGGCCTTTATCACATAATAATAAACGCCTACCGGGGCCGGTTTGCTTCCGATGCGGCCGTCCCAGCCTTGCGACGGGTCGGTGAGGTGAGCCACTTCGCGGCCGCTGCGGGTGAAAATGTGGCAGTCAAAGGAGATAATTGACTTATAGCTCACGCGCCACTCGTCGTTGACGCCCGGACTGCCTCCCGGAGAGAAAGCATTGGGGCAACGCAAATCGCTCATGCCTACTTCGACGGTAAATGTCTCGCTTGTATAGGTACAACTGCCGTCGGCATTGGCGCAGACGAAGCGCACGAATGTGGTGCCGCTTTCTGTGAAAACGTAGTCAAACCCCGTATCGGTAAAACGGAGGTCGATGATGTCGAAGTCGGGGTCTGAAGCCATTTGCCACTCAGTGAACACCACAGCATCGGTCACAGCCGCGGCAAACGACACCTCGACGGGAGCTGAGCCGCCGAGCGTGCCGATGTTATCATCTTTCTGCTCATTGTCAACGTCGGCGCGTTGACCTTGCGTCGCGGTCACGGTAGCGCTTACGGCGACAGCCACGACATCGGGACCGGTGAGCGACTGCACCCCGCCCCACTGCCGCAGAAAGCGGTCGCCGGCTACGGTGTAGCGTGTGTCGGCAAGCGGCGCATCGAGATGCATCTCATTGTGCAGATAGCTGAAATTGCGGGCGACCTCCGAGGCAACATAGCCGCCCGAGGCTTCATCGTAGACCGGAAATGTGTAACTCACCGTGATTTCACGGTCTATTTCCACTGCACGGCCGTTGATACCGGTGTAGGTCATGCGGGCGCCGGTGCCGTCGACAAGAAGAGTGATGTCGTTACAATCTGAATCGCCAGTCGTGATGCCATGGAGTTCAAACGGCTTAGAGGCATAGTCGGTGACCCAGAAACAGTAACGGCGGTTGCCCTCTGTGACGATATAACCCATATCGGGCATGAGCCCGTCGAGTTCATAGCCCGCCGCGCCGGCCACCGGTTCGGCATATCCGCCTCCGAGATTGGAGAAGCGGCTCCATGTCACCGCCGCGCCCGCCACCGTAGGTGTATAGACTGCTTTTAGCGGCTCGGAGCCTCCGCTGTTCACCACCCACACAGCATCAAGTCCCGACTGACGCTCCGGCTCTACGGGCACGGGGGCACCGACGCCGCCTGTAAGCACCACGGATGCGGCACCGGTCGACAGCGGCGTCAGCACGGCCAATACGAGAATTATGGTTAAGAACAGAGTCCTGTACATTGTGCGGGATTTAACTTACAAAGTTAACGAATTATCATCCATAATCCAACTGCCCGCTCTCTCTCCCCTCCCCTTTTAACCATTATTCAGACAACGGCGCAAGGGCGGATTCAGATATAAAGCGGCCCTGGCACGATGTTGCTGACTTCGTACCGGGGCCGTTGATGAGTTTCGGAATAAACAGCTGTCAAGGGATGAGCGCAGCGGCCATACCTGCCGCGGCACGGCGTCCGTCGCCCATGGCGAGAATCACGGTGGCTCCGCCGCGCACTATGTCACCGCCTGCGTAGAGGTCGCCGATTGACGACTGCATGGTGTCATCGTTGATTACTATGGTGCCGCGGCGTGAGATGTCAAGTCCGTCGACCGAATTAGGAATAATGGGATTGGGGCTCACACCTACCGATACGATAACCATATCGACAGGCACGGTGTCGACGGCGCCGGGAATAGGCACAGGCGAGCGGCGTCCGCTTTCGTCGGGCTCGCCGAGCTCCATGCGCTGTACCTTCATGGCGGTGACACGGCCCTTTTCATCGCCGAGATACTCCACCGGATTGCTCAGCGTCATGAGCTCTATGCCCTCCTCCTTGGCGTGCTTAACCTCCTCAACGCGTGCCGGCATCTCGGCCTCACTGCGACGATATACTATATACACCTTTTCGGCACCCATGCGGCGGGCGGTGCGCGACGAGTCCATTGCCGTGTTGCCGCCGCCTATCACGGCCACTACCTTGCCGTGGGCTACGGGAGTGTCGAAGCCCTCGCGGCCGGCACCCATGAGATTGATGCGGGTAAGGTATTCGTTGCTCGACATTACGCCGATTAGATTCTCACCGGGAATACCCATGAACCTTGGCAGACCTGCACCCGAAGCCACGAATATGCCCTTGAAACCTCTCTCACGCAGATTGTCGATGCTGATAGTCTTGCCGATGATAGTGTCGACTACAAACTTGACACCGGCGGCTTGCAATCCCTGTATCTCACGGTCGACTATGGCGTTGGGCAGACGGAACTCGGGTATACCATATTTGAGTACGCCGCCGATTTCATGCAGTGCCTCGAACACGGTGACGTCGAAGCCACGGGCCGCCATATCGGCTGCAAACGAGAGGCCCGACGGGCCTGAACCAGCCACAGCTATCTTTATACCATTAGGCTCGACCGGCTGTGCATTGACAGGCTCGGAACCGGCAGTGTCGGCGGCAAAACGCTCGATGTAGCCGATTGCCACGGGCTGCTTGCCCATACGGTTGTAGATGCACTTACTCTCGCATTGACGCTCCTGGGGACATACGCGGCCACACACCGCCGGTAACGCCGAGGTGTTGCGGAGCACTTCGAGCGCGAGGTCGTTGCGTCCGCGCTGCACATTCTTGATAAACGCAGGAATGTCAATACTCACTGGGCAACCCTTGGTGCAGGTGGGATCGGGGCAGTCGAGGCAACGGGTGGCCTCGGTCACGGCCTGCTCGGCCGAGAGGCCCTGGTTCACCTCTTCGGTGAAAGTGGTTATACGGTAGGCGGGGTCAAGCTCGGGCATCTTGACGCGGGGTATTGCCGTGCGCTCCTTGGCCGGCATGGCCTTGCGAAGCTCCTCGCGCCACTGGCTGTCGCGCGATGCGATATTATTGTCGGTCATAGTTGTTGTGGCATGAGGGTTAGTCGTTGTAAGCGCGGAGGCGCATCATCATCTCGTCGAAATCCACTTTGTGGGCGTCGAATTCCGGGCCATCTATGCACACGAAGCGGGTGCGGCCGTCGACAGTCACGCGGCAAGCACCACACATTCCTGTGCCGTCGACCATGATTGTGTTAAGCGAGCATACAGTGGGAATACCGTACTTCTCGGTGAGGAGGCTCACGAACTTCATCATTACGGCAGGACCGATTGTCACCACCTGATCGACCTTTTCGCGCTGTATCACGCTCTCCACACCGTCGGTCACGAGGCCTTTGGTGCCGTACGAGCCGTCGTCGGTCATTATGATGACTTCGTCGCTCACTTCACGCACCTGCTCTTCGAGTATAATCAAGTCGCGCGTACGGGCGGCAAGCACACTCACCACTCTGTTGCCGGCCTGCTTCATGGCCCTGATGATAGGTAGAAGCGGAGCCACGCCAACACCGCCGCCGCAGCACACCACCGTGCCAACCTTCTCGATATGAGTGGCACGCCCGAGCGGGCCCACTACGTCGATTAGTGCTTCGCCCGGTTCGAGGGCATTGATTTTGCGGGTACTAACGCCAACCGACTGCACCACGAGCGTTATGGTGCCGCGCACCGGGTCGGCGTCGGCTATGGTGAGCGGTATTCGTTCGCCACCCTCGCAGGCACGAACAATGACAAAGTGACCCGCCTTGCGGGCACGGGCTATCTCGGGAGCCTCCACCACGAGCTTTACCACGGCGGGGCTGAAATGCTGCTTGTCGACTATCTTAAACATAGATGTAATAGACTGTGAATACTGTTGATTCCCGACTGCAAAGTTACTATTACTGTCGGTAACAACCAAACCATACCGATTCATAAAACAAAAATCGCCGATTGGCCGGGGCTGCCGAAGACGCACCGTCAGCGGCCCTTACGCCTTATGTCGTCTTCGCGTTCAGCCCGCAGTCGCTCGCGGCGACGCAGAAAGAAGCGCAGGGCGATGATACAGGCGAGCGTTGCACCAATTATGCCGAAGTAATAGAGGTAGTGACCGGCCTGAAACTCGCCGCGGCCTATATAAGCCATGATGCCGAGATATACGAGCAGTACGGCCGGTATCACGTTGGAGCGGCGCATGATTTTGTGCTGCATTATGTGATCTATATGAAGGGAGGTTATTAAAATCGCCCCGCCGCATGCGGCGGGGCGACAGTTATGTCGAAACGTGAGAGGAGTCGGGGGGCTGACTGTGGATCCTTTCAGTTCAGTACGGCTCTACACGACTCACACGCCGGCGATGCCGAGGAGCGAGTTGTAGAAGCAGCTTACGATGCCGAGGCCGAGAATACCTGCCACACATACCCAGAGAGCGAAGCGCTCGGAACCAGACGAACGGAATGTGGCAACCGGACCCTGCTCCTGCGAGATATACATTGCCTTAACAACAAGGAGATAGTAGTAGAGGGAGATGATGGTGTTGATAAGGGCGATGAGCACGAGCACGTAGATTGCAACCGAACCCTGCGAGATGGCCGAAGTAAAGATGAAGAACTTGCTGAAAAAGCCTGCGAAGGGAGGAATACCTGCAAGCGAGAACATAGCAAGCATCATAGTGAAGGCGAGGCGGGGGTTGGTGCGGTAGAGGCCGTTGTAATCTTCCATCGACACGCAGCCGGTGTTGTTTTCGATTGCGCCGATGACGCCGAAAGCTGCGAGGTTGGAGAAGATGTAGACAAGCACGTAGTACATGAGGGCGGCAGTGCCGAGCTCGCTGCACGACATGATGCCGAGCATGATGTAGCCGGCCTGGGATATCGACGAGAAGGCAAGGAAGCGCTTCATGTTCTTCTGGCGCATCGCGAAGAGGTTGCCGATGGTGATGGTGAGGATAATCAGAGCGTAGAGCATCCACTCCCAAACGTCGGCGTAAGCGGCGGCAAACACCTGGCAGAGCACGATGAGAAACGCCATTGCGGCAGCACCCTTGGAAATAACCGAAAGGTAGGAGGTGACGGGGGTGGGAGCACCCTGATATACGTCGGCGGTCCAGAGGTGGAAGGGCACGAGCGAAAGCTTGAAACCGATACCACCCATAACGAAGGCGATGGCGACGATGAGCATGAGGCTAAGGCCACCCTCTGCTACCGCGATACCGATGCGGTCGAAGTAGAGCGAGCCGGTGAGGCCGTAGACGAAGCTGAGGCCCATCAGGAAGATTGCCGAAGAGAATACTGCGGTAAGGATATACTTCACTGCGGCCTCACGGCTCTCGTAGCGGTGCTTGTCAAAGGCCACCATGGCTGCGAGGGGCAGGGAGGCGGTTTCGAGACCGATTACAAAGAGGAGGAAGTGACGGCTCGAAATCATGAGATACATGCCGAAGAGGGTAAGAAGCACCATTTCGTAGAACTCACCGCGGCGTATAGCCACAGCATCCTGCTTGGCCCATGTTATGGCCTGAATCATGATGATGAGAGTTCCTACATTGAGGATGTTCTTGATAGTGGCCATTACGGCGTTGGTCGAATACATGCCGGCAAAGGCTTCGGCAGGTTCGGACACCGTGGGGCAGAAACCGAAGAGGGTGAAGATGGCGAAGAGACCCACGGCGACCCACCCGGTAGCGCCGGCCGCGCGGGCCGAGGCAAATGTGTCGTAAAGGAACACCAGCAGGAACACGACCAGAAGGCCGATTTCCTGTTTCATAGCTAAAAACTGTGAGTAGTCCATTGTGAAATGTGTTGCGGAAGGAGTGGGTCAATTAGTTCATGCCGATAACGGCGAATATCTCGGGGCTGAATGTGTAGCGGATGAGGCTCTCGAAGAAGTTGGGGAAACAACCGATAGCCGCCACACACACAATCAAGGTGATGGTCGAAGTACGCTCCCACCACTCGGCGTCGGTGAGGCTGCGGTGATGGTCGTCCTGTACCGGGCCGAAGAGCAGCTTGCCCACGACGCGGAGGATATACACGGCCGTGATGACGATAGAGCAGCAGGCCAGGATGGTGAAGAAGCGGTGGAAGGTATCGGCGTGCTCAAACGAGCCTACGAAGATTGTCATCTCAGCCACGAAGCCGGAGAGACCCGGGAGACCGAGCGAGGCCATACCGGCTATCACGTAGCACACGGAGAGATAAGGCATGATTTGCATCAGGCCGCCCATCTTGGTGATATCGCGGGTGTGGGTGCGACCATAGATAAAGCCGATGAGGGCGAAGAAGAGAGCGGTCATGAGGCCGTGTGAGAGCATCTGCATGATTGCGCCTGTCATCGCTGTGGTGTTGAGCATAAGGATGGCAAAAAGCACAAGGCCGCAGTGGCTGACCGAAGAGTAGGCGTTGATGTATTTGAGGTCGGTCTGCACGCAGGCTGAGAATGCGCCGTAGACAACCGAGATACCTGTGAGGATAAGGAATATCCACGAGAGTTCTTCGGCGGCCTGGGGCATAGTGTAGATTGCCACACGGAAGCATCCGTAGCCGCCGAGCTTCATAAGTACGCCGGCGTGGAGCATCGACACAGCTGTGGGAGCCGACGCATGACCGTCGGGACTCCATGTGTGGAAGGGGAACATGGCGCCGAGTACGCCGAAGCCTACGAAGGTCATCGGGAAGAGGAAGCGCTGCCAGTCGGGAGCGATAGAATTGCTCTGAGCGATTTGAAGGAGATTCCATGTGTGGCCGCCCTGGTAGTAGATGCCGATGAGGCCGAGCATGAGGAACGCCGAGCCGCCCATGAGCATCAGGGTGAGCTTCATCGCCGAGTAGTTCTTGTTGCCGGAGCCCCACACGCCGATGAGGAGATACATCGGGATAAGAGCCACCTCATAGAACATGAACATGGTGAAGAGGTCGATGGAGATGAAGAAGCCAAACACACCGGTCGACAGAAGCACCAGCCAGAGGAAGAAGTCTTTGGGACACGGATTGATTTTCCATGAGGCAAAAGAGCCGGTGAGAAGAATCACAGCCGAAAGTATAAGCATTGCGATTGAGATGCCGTCGACACCTACTGCGAGGTTGATGCCGAGGGTCGGGAACCAGCTCCATGAATCGGTGTAGAGCATGGGCTCAGTGGCGCCGGCGGCGCGCAGGCCGAGATAATCGACAAGCAGATATACCGACAGTGCAAGCAGGGCTAACGAGCCGGCCACTGCCACCGCACGAATCTGCTTGATGTTACGGCAGAGTGCGAGACCCCCGAGCATAAGCAGGGGAATCACCACGAAATAGATTAATATATTTGAAAACATACTAAGCAAGGTATGGGATAAGTCGTGTAATGATTGGTAGTGGTTATGCCAGACACCATGCGGTGATTACTGCAAGCAGGAGGGCGCCGATGAGGTAGACGAGAACGTAGTTCTGAACACGGCCGCTCTGGAGATTGCGTATTGCATAGGATGCCTTGTTGGTGACGATGGCGAAGCCGTCCATCGTACCGTCAATGATGCGGCGGTCAAACCAGGCTATTGGACGGCAGATGCCGTTGAAGATTATCTTGTGGGTAATGAAGAGATAAATCTCATCCCAGTAGAAGCGATGGTGAGCGGCAGTCCAGAGCCAGCGGCACGAATCGGCCATGCACTTCGGACGATCGTTCTCGCGGAGGTAGAGGACACCGGCGATAATGATGCCGATGACAGCTACCACGATGGAGATGCCGGCGACAACCCAGTTCATATGGATGATGTACTCATGACCCTGCCAGGTAACGAACTTGCCGAAGGGGATAAGACCGGCGACAACCGAAACGCAGGCGAGGATGATGAGAGGCACCGACATGGTCCACTCGGAATCGTGCGGACGGTGGTGATATTCGGGCTCGTTCCACCAGAATACGAGGAAGTAGACGCGGAACATGTAGAAGGCGGTGAGGCCGGCTACAAGTGTCATCCATACGCCCCAGAAAGTGGAGTAGCTGTAAACGGCTACAAGAATCTCGTCCTTGGACCAGAAACCGGCGAAGGGAGGAATGCCGGCGATAGCAAGACAGCCGATAAGGAAGGTGATGTTGGTTATGGGCATGTACTTGTGGAGGCCGCCCATCTGGGTGTAATTGTTGGAGTGGACAGCGTGGATGAGGGCACCGGCGCCAAGGAAGAGCAGAGCCTTGAACATGGCGTGGGTGAAGAGGTGGAACATCGAGGCCATGTAGCCGAGACATTCATGGAACTCGGGACGGGCTGCGCCAAGCGACACCATCATAAACGCAATCTGCGAGATGGTCGAGAAGGCAAGCACACGCTTGATGTCGATCTGTGTGCAGGCCACGATTGCCGCGTAGAGTGCGGTGATTGCGCCGACCACGAGAACGAAGTCGAGCGAGAAAGGCACTGCGAGATATACCGGGAACATGCGAGCCACGAGATAGACACCGGCCACGACCATGGTGGCTGCGTGGATGAGGGCCGACACAGGGGTCGGGCCTTCCATTGCGTCGGGGAGCCAGATGTGGAGAGGCATCATGGCCGACTTACCCATACCGCCGGTAAAGATGAGCACCATGGCCCATGTGAGAACAGAGCCGCCCATGAATGTTGCGCCGGCTGTGGAAGCGAACGCAGCGCCCGGGTCGGAGGTGAGGGTGATGAAGTCGAATGTCTGGGTATAGTAAGAGAGGATGAGGATGCCGATGAGAAAGCCAAGGTCGGCGAAGCGTGTCACGATAAATGCCTTCTTTGAAGCCGACACTGCCGACGGCAGAGTGTAGAAGAAGCCGATGAGCAGGTAGGACGAGGCACCCACAAGCTCCCAGAAGATATACATCTGGAAGATGTTGGTTGCAACGACGAGGCCGAGCATCGAAAACGAGAAGAGGCTCAGGAAAGCATAGTAGCGCTGGAAACCTTTCTCGCCGTGCATATAACCGAGCGAGTAGAGATGCACCATGAACGAAATCGTCGGGATTACGATGAGCATCATGGCTGAAATCGGGTCGAGAAGGAAGCCAAGGCTAATCACCAGATTGGGGGTGAAGGCCAGCCACTCCTGGTTGAAAATCACCGATTGGAGGCGTACGCCTGCTTCGCTGATAAACTCGGGGTTGCCGCTGAAAAAATAGGTGAAAGCTGTGAAATAAGATAACACAAGAACAGTGCCCATGCCGAGAGTGCCGAGGACTCCGGCGAGCTTGTGGCTCATCTTCATGCCGGCAAGGCCGAGCAGAAGAAACATTCCGAGGGGAATGGCCAGGATTAACAGAGGTATGATGAAGTCCATGGGGCGCAGTTAGTTTTTCATTTTGTCAATATCGCGTGCGTCGACGTTCTTGACGGCACGGAACACGTTGATGATGATAGCGATTGCAATGGCTGTCTCGGCAGCGGCGATGGCGATGGCGAAGAGTGTGAAGAACATACCCTCGGTTGCCTCGGGATAGAGATAGCGGTTGAATACGACGAAGTTGATGTCGACGGCGTTGAGCATCAGCTCGAGCGAGATGAGCATGGCGATCATATTGCGGCGGGTTATGAAACCGTAGACGCCGCAGCAGAACATTATGATTGCCGGCACCAAGTAATAGATAAGCGTTATGTCCATTGTTGTCGGGGAGCTGAGGGTTATCGTTTGCGGGCGACAACTACGCCGCCGATTATACATGCGAGAAGGAGCACGGAGATGGCCTCGAACGGGAGGAGCATCTGGCCGTCGCCTGTACCCATCATGGTTTCACCAATCAACTTCATGTCGGGGTTGCTCATGGCGGGGAGCTGCGCGAGAGCCATCGAGCAGCGGCTCCAAAGAGCGCCACCTGCCACCACGAGGGTCGCCAGGCCGGCGAGGATGCCGATAACGCGACGGCGCGACACGAGCTGCTCCGAAGAGTGGCCGGGACGCGAAGTGAGAAGTATCGAGAATACAAACAGAACTACGATGCCGCCGGCATAAACCGCAATCTGCACTGCTCCGAGAAACTCATAGTCGAGCTTGAAGTAGAGCGCAGCGGTGGCAAAGAGCACGAAGAGGAGAAAGGTGGCCGAGCGCAATATCTTGCGCGTGGTCACTGTCAGTACCGAGAAGACGATAATCGACAAGGCGATTATCAGGTACATGATAATGCTTCCTACGGATTCCATAAATGCAATATGTGATGGGCTTATTTGTTATCGGTGTTAGGGGCTTCGGGAGCTTTTGGAGCCTCGGCTTTCTTCTCCTCGGCATCCACCGCTTTTGCTTCGGCGGCAGCGGCGGCCTTAGCGGCGGCAGCGGCTTTGGCCGCGGCGATGCGGGCCGCTTTCTCGGCGGCTATCTTGGCCAGTTCCTCAGGGGTAGGCTCCGGGTCGGGCACTTCCGGACGGTCGTTGAGCTGCTTTACCAGCTTCTCGCGGGTAAACACAGCCTGCTCGAAGTCGTTATTAAACTCGATGGCGTCGGTCGGACAGTTGGTGACACACATCTGGCAGAAGGTGCAGGAGCCGAGGTCATAGACATATTTGTCGAGCTTCTTCTTTTTCTTGCCGTCGGGGGTGTCGACCATTTTAGAGATAATCTGGATGGTGCCGTTGGGGCAGCTGCGCTCACACATGCCGCAGGCGATGCATTTGTGGCGCCCCTCCTGGTCATATTTGAGAGTGAGGATGGCGCGGAAACGCTCAGGCACTTTGACCGTGTTGCGGTCTTCGGGATATTTTTCGGTGATTTTAGGGGTGATAAATTCCTTGCCGGTCACCTGCATGCCCTTTACGAGGCTTGCGATGCCATGCCCTAATGACGAAAAATAGTCTTTTACACTACCCATTGTCTGATAGAAATTATTGTTTGATGTCGGTGATAATATCGTGGTTGGTTTATGGTGGTCGGAGAGGCGTCGGAAGATGGCTATCTTATCTGGCCTCCCAGTATGTCGAGGAGCTCGCTTGTGATGCTTTGCTGTCGGAGTTTGTTGAACTCCAGCCGCAGCTGCTCCAACAGTTTCTTGGCGTTGTCGTTGGCGCTCTGCATGGCCATGACGCGGGCGGCCTGCTCGGAAGCGCGGTTTTCAGTAAACACCTCCTGCATTACCGAAAGCAGAAACATCGGCAACACGGTGGTGAATATCGAGGTGGCGTCGGGCTCAAACAGGTAGGGACGGAATGAAGCGGTGTCGACATCATTGGCCTGAAACGTCGACTGCACCACCGGGAGCAGTTGTTCGGCGGTGAGACGCTGCCTGCTCACGCTCTTGAAGCTCATATAAAGGAGGTCAACGCGGTCTATATCGCCGGCGGTGAAGCTCCGGGTCAGGTGGTCAACAAACACGTGCACGCCCTCGCCTGAGGTCTTGGTATCGACACCGTCGAGCAGTCGCACTCTGATGTTGCCGTCGGCCTTGGCCCACTTGTCGGTTGCCTTGACCATCTTGCGACCCACGGGATAGAGGTCGATGGCGATATTGTCGCCCAGCTCGGCGCGAAGCTCAGCCACGCGAGCCACAAGGGCCTTGAAGATGTTGATGTTGTAGGCGCCGCAGAGGCCGTCGTCGCTACCGAACACCACAATAGCCATGCGCTTCACTTCCCTGCTTTCGAGCAGGGGCGACACGAATTGCGCATCGGCCGAGAGAAGGTTTGAAATGATGCCCTCGATCTGTCGGCGGAACGGGAGCAGCCTCCTGAGTCCCTGCTCGGCCTTGTGCATCTTGGCCGAGGAGATCATCTTCATGGCGCCGGTGATTTTCTCCGACGACGCCACTGAGGCTATGCGTCCTTTCAGTTCGCGTAGTGTTGCCATTGGTCAGTGTGGTGATGGTTGAGAGGAAAAAAATACGGTTTTGTTTATGCGTTTGTGTAGCGCGAAGCTATCTCGCGTGCGGCATCGGTGAGCTTCGATGTCACGTCGTCGGTAAGCTGTCCGGCCTTAATCTGATCGAGCACATCGGCCTGATACTTGGCGTGGAGAAGCTGGAGAAGCAGATGCTCAAACTCTGCCACCTTGTCGGCCGGCACGGCTTCGAGCAGGCCTTTGGTGCCGCAGAATATCACGGCTACCTCCTCTTCGACGGGCATCGGGCGATACTGGGGCTGGATGAGAAGACGCTCGTTCTTGCGACCCTTGTCGATTACGCGGGCTGTTACTGCGTCAACGTCGCCGCCGAACTTTGTAAACGCTTCGAGTTCGCGGAACTGTGCCTGGTCGATTTTCAGCGTGCCCGCCACTTTCTTCATCGGCTTAATCTGCGCGTTGCCGCCTACACGGCTCACGGAGATACCCACGTTGATTGCGGGACGGATGCCTCGGTTGAAGAGTGCTGTTTCGAGGAATATCTGGCCGTCGGTGATAGAGATGACGTTGGTGGGGATGTAGGCCGACACGTCACCTGCCTGAGTCTCGATGATAGGAAGCGCGGTGAGCGAGCCGCCGCCCTTGACAATCGGTTTGAGGGGCTCGGGGAGGTCATTCATCTGCTCGGCCACAGCCTGATTGTCGATAATCTTGGCGGCGCGTTCGAGCAGGCGGGAGTGAAGGTAGAAGATGTCGCCGGGGTAAGCCTCGCGGCCCGAGGGGCGTTTGAGGATCAGCGAAATTTCGCGGTAAGCAACGGCCTGCTTCGACAGATCATCGTAGACGATGAGGGCGTCGCGGCCGGTGTCGCGGAAATACTCGCCTATTGCTACACCGGCAAAGGGGGCGTAGTAGCGCATCGAGGCCGAGTCGGAGGCTGTGGCTGCGACCACTACGGTATAGTCGAGGGCGCCGTGCTGACGGAGGGTCTCGACGAGTGCGGCTACCGACGACGCTTTCTGGCCTATCGCCACGTAGATGCAGTATACGGGCTTACCGGCCTCGAAGTTTGCTCGCTGGTTAATTATGGTGTCGATTGCTATGGCGGTCTTGCCAATCTGGCGGTCGCCGATGATGAGCTCGCGCTGGCCGCGGCCTATGGGCACCATCGAGTCGATGGCTTTTAGGCCGGTTTGGAGCGGCTGCTTCACGGGCTGGCGGAAGATAACGCCGGGGGCCTTGCGCTCGAGGGGGAGGCGCATGAGGTCGCCGGATATTGGTCCGCGGCCGTCGATAGGTTCGCCAAGGATGTTGATGACACGTCCGAGGAGGCCTTCGCCGACGGGGATTGAGGCAATCTCGCCGGTGCGGCGCACCGACATACCCTCGGTCACCTTATCGACATTGTTGAGCAGGATGACACCTACATTGCTCTCCTCTAAGTTGAGGGCTACACCGTTGACGCCGTTTTCGAACTCTACGAGCTCGTTGGCACACACATTGTCGAGGCCGTAAACGTGGGCCACGCCGTCGCCTACTTCGAGGACGGTGCCTGTCTCCTCAAACGACACCTTGGAGTTAACACTCGCAAGCTGTTGGCGGAGCACTTCGGAAATCTCGCTGGGGTTAATCATTGCTTATGGTCAGATATTGACTGGATGATTGGAGTGAGGGTATGTAAGGATTAGGAGTTGGAGAGAATCTGCCTGCGGAGCTGATTGAGCTCGTTGGCTATTGAAGCGTCGAGGCGCTCGTTGCCGACACTAATGGCAAAGCCGCCTATCAGCGACGGGTCCACAACATCGGTAAATTCGAGTGTAGCACCGCTACCGAGATGCCGGGCCACCAGAGCTTTGAGGCGGTCGAGGTCGTAGGGGTTCAGTGGCGACGCACTTGTCACTGTCACGCTGAAAATATTATTGGCGCGTCGGTAAAGGTCGATATAGGCGAGTGCCATTGAGCGTATCATGTCGATACGTCCGCGTTCGACGAGCAATTTGAGGAAGTCGGCAAACACGGGGTCGCTCTTGCCATTGTCGAGGCCGGCGGCGACAGTGAGTAAGGCTGTCTTGTCGGCGGCGCTCACAAAAGGATTAGCTACAGCCTGTTGCAAAGCCGGCTCGGCCTCGAATGAGGCGTTGAGCTGCAGCATCAGGCCATAGACGCGTGCGTCAGCTCCCTCGGGCTTAGCAAACTCCAAGAGGGCTTTGGCATATCGGCGCGGTATGAGACCGTCGTTCATATCGATTCAGCGGGTGTAACGGTTAACAGTGTGTCGGTGATATATCAGTTCTTGCTGTCCATCTCATTGATGAGTGTCTCGACAAGACGTTGCTGAGCAGCGTCGTCGGCCATCTGCCGGCGCACGACCTTGTCGGCGACTGCAAGGGCCATGGCACCCATCTCCTTGCGGAGTGATTCCTCGGCTTGCTTGCGCTCCTGGTCGATTGACTGCTTGGCGGCGTCCATCACTTTGCGTGCCTCAACGCGCGCAGCCTCACGGGCTTCATCGATGATCTGGGTCTTCATCTTGTCGGCTTCACGGAGGATTTCGGCCTGCTGGCGACGGGCCTCAGCAATCTGTCGGTCTGACTCGGCGCGGGCATTGTCGAGCTGCGCCTTGGCGCTCTGGGCATACTCCACGCCTTTGTCGATAAGGTCGGCGCGGCTTTCAACACCTTTGATTACGACAGGCCACGCCCACTTCCACAGACAGAAGAAGAGAATGGCAAAGGCCACGAACATCCAGAAGATGAGGCCGGTGTCAGGTTTAAACAGTTCCATTTAGTGAGCCGGTTAAAAGAAATGACTAATCAGATGAAGAGAGCGAGAACGCACACAATGACTGCGAAGAGAGCGACACCCTCGATAAGGGCGGCAATCACGATCATGTTGCTTCGGATGTCGCCTGCGCTTTCGGGCTGGCGGGCGATGGCCTCCATGGCCGAGCCACCGATTTTGCCGATACCGATACCTGCACCGATTGCGGCGATAGCTGCGCCGAGACAAGCACCGAGGCTGGCGATGCCTGCGATTTCTGCGAGGATCATAGCTAACATAGTAGTTGTGTTTTGAGGGGGTTAATGAGTTATTGTTGATTTCTGTTATTTAGCGGGAGTCGGAGTGGCGGCCTCATTATGGTTATCGCCCTCCTTTTTGTGATGCTCCTCACCCTTTTCCTGGGCGAAAGCGATGAAGATGGTGGAGAGCATAGTGAACACATAGGCCTGGATGAAGCTCACAAGAACATCTATGAGCAGCATGAATATCGAGAAGAGAATCGAGACCACAGTCGTGGCTCCGGTCACTGCCGGGCCCATGAAGGCGAAGATAAAGATGAGTAGCGTGAGCACTATCACTATCATGTGGCCGCCAATCATGTTGGCAAACAGACGCACCGTCAGAGCCGCGGGCTTGGTGAGAGCGCCGAATATCTCGATTACCGGCATGATGGGTATCGGGAATTTGAGCCACAGGGGCACGTCGGGCCAGAATATCTCTTTCCAATAATGCTTGGTGCCGAACAGGTTTGTAGCAAGGAAAGTGCATATCGACAGCACAAGCGTCACGGCGATATTGCCTGTGAGGTTGGCGCCACCGGGAAACACTACTATCAGGCCCAGCAGGTTCATGAAGAGGATAAAGAAGAACACTGTGAGCAGATAGGGCGCAAACTTGTGCGTGCTCTCTTTCAGTGTGGGCTTAATCACGCCGTCGTAGACGAAGGTGATGATAGTCTCCATGACGCCGGTTATGCCACGCGGGGCCTTGTGGCCTTGGGTCTTGTGCCAGCGGGCTACTCCACACACGGCCCACATCACGAGTATTACAGTAATGAAGAGAGCCAACACATTTTTTGTTATCGAGATGTCGAAAGGCTTGTATACACTGCCGTCGGGCAATATCTGCACCACCTTGCCTTTGTAGGGTGAATCCTCTCCGGCAATTTCGAACGTGGCGTCACCGCTTGTGTATGTCTCACCCTCGTGATCGAGACGACCTGAGCTGAAACAATGGATGCGGTGATCGTTGTCAAACACGATAATCGGCAGAGGTATGCGAAGCGAGTGGCTGAAAGGTACCTCCCATCCGTAGTGGTCGAGAAGATGCTCAAAGATTATCTCCTTAGGGTTGAGCTCCCCGGCCTCGGCCTCCTCTTCCACAGACTGCTCGTTGAGAGTGGCAACAGGGTCGGTCGAGCCGACGGCGCCGTTAGGCTCGGCACCCTCGTTGTGCGCCTTTGCAGCCGGAGCCACGACAAAGGCGGCTATGGCTATCATCATTATTTGGAGCAGGCGTTTCATTATGGCGATGGAAAAAGCTGAGGATTTGACACTGTGACTCAGATGATACATACTGCAACGACATTATTGTCAATGTCAGCTATACCACCGCTGATATCGACTGCTTCTTCGTTGCCGTCGGGTGTGACATATACCACACGGCCCCGAGTGAGAGTCGACACCAACGACGCGTGGTTGCGAAGCACCGTGAAGGCACCCTGTGTACCGGGAAGATGCACAGCAGTGACTTCGCCCTCAAAGAGGATATCGTCGGCAGATATGATTCGTAGAGTCATCGCTTGGAGAATTGGAGGTTATAATTGAGGCTTGGATTGTCAGACACCGGCTTCGGCGAGCAGCTTCTTGCCCTTGGCGATAGCGTCGTCGATAGTGCCTACATTGAGGAAGGCCTGCTCGGGATACATGTCCATCTCACCTGAGAGAATCATCTTGAAGCCGCGGATAGTCTCGCTGAGAGGTACCATGACTCCGGGGAGACCGGTAAACTGCTCAGCGACATTAAACGGCTGTGAGAGGAAGCGCTGTGCGCGGCGGGCGCGAGCCACGACGAGCTTATCGTCGTCGGAGAGCTCGTCGACACCGAGAATGGCGATAATATCTTGAAGCTCGTTGTACTTTTGGAGGAGCTGCTTCACAGCCTGAGCAGTGTTGTAGTGCTCCTCGCCGATGATGTTTGGATCAAGGATACGCGATGTAGATTCCAGGGGGTCGACGGCGGGGTAGATGCCCAACTCGGTAATCCTACGCGACAGCACAGTTGTTGCGTCCAGGAAGCTGAACGTAGTGGCCGGAGCCGGGTCAGTAAGGTCATCGGCCGGCACATAGATTGCCTGAACCGAGGTAATCGAACCATTTTTGGTCGATGTGATACGCTCCTGAAGGGCACCCATCTCGGAAGCCAGGGTGGGCTGATAGCCGACGGCCGACGGCATGCGGCCGAGAAGAGCCGACACCTCCGAACCTGCCTGGGTGAAACGGAAGATATTGTCGATGAAGAGCAGAATCTCCTTGCCGCCACCGTCCTGGTCGCGGAACTGCTCGGCAACGGTCAGGCCCGACAGCGCCACACGCAGACGTGCGCCCGGCGGCTCATTCATCTGGCCGAACACAAGTGTCGCCTGACTCTTGTGCACCTCATCCATATCGACGTCTTCAAGATTCCACTGGTCTTTCTCCATACCCTCGACGAACTTATCGCCGTACTTGATTACGCCGCTCTCAATCATCTCGCGGAGGAGGTCGTTGCCCTCGCGGGTACGCTCACCTACACCGGTGAACACCGAGAAGCCGTTGTGACCCTTGGCGATATTATTGATAAGCTCCATGATAAGCACGGTCTTGCCTACACCTGCACCGCCGAAAAGACCGATTTTGCCGCCCTTGGAGTAGGGTTCGAGCAGGTCGATAACCTTAATGCCGGTATAAAGGATTTCTGTGCCTATGGTGAGTTCGTCAAATTCCGGAGCTGGCTGGTGGATGGCACGGAGATTGTCGCGGTTGAGGGCCGGCAGACGGTCGATGGCGTTGCCGATGACATTCAGCAGGCGACCCTTGACCTGTTCGCCTGTGGGCACGGCTATGGGTCGATCGAGATTGTCGACTCTTATGCCTCGACGAAGGCCGTCGGTGCTCTCCATGGCCACGCAGCGTACGGTGTTCTCACCTATGTGCTGTTCGACTTCAAGGATAAGCATAGTGCCGTCGGGACGGTCAACTTTGAGTGCCGTGTAGATGGGGGGCAGCTCGTCGGACGTACCTTCGAACGACACGTCGACTACCGGGCCAATCACCTGAGCTATTATTCCGTATTTGTCGCTCATTGCAGGAGGGGGTATGAGGAAGTTGATTTATTTCTTTTGTGGAGTAGAATCAGAGATGGATGCCGTAGACTACGATGAGAACCATCAGCACGAGGTTGACGAGGCTTATCGGCATGAGATATTTCCATTCGAGCGAAAGGAGCTGGTCGATTCGCAGACGCGGGAATGTCCACTTGAACCATATGATGATAAAGGAAATCGCGATGGCTTTGCCTATAAACCAGAGTACGGAGGGGATGTAGTCCATAACACTGTTGAATGCTTCCCAGCCGGGGATGTGGAGGGGCATCCAGCCGCCGAAGAACAGCAAGGTAGCAACACCCGACACAATGAAGAGGTTCAGGTACTCGGCCAGATAAAAGAAGCCAAAGTGTATACCGGAGTATTCGGTGTGGTAGCCGGCGGTGAGCTCGCTCTCCGCTTCGGGAAGGTCAAACGGGCCGCGGTTGGTTTCAGCCGTGCCGGCCACGAGGTAAATCAAGAACGCGATGATAGCGGGGATATGGGCCTTGACAATGAACCATCCGTCGCTCTGTGCGCTTACGATGTCGCCAACCGACATGGAGCCGGCAAACACCACCATCGTAACAACAGACAGGCCGATGGAAATCTCATAGCTGACCATCTGGGCGCCCGAACGGAGAGCGCCGATGAGGGTGAACTTGTTGGCCGACGACCAACCGGCGAGAAGAATACCGAGAACTCCTATCGATGAGCAAGCTATAAGGAAGAATATGCCGATATTGAAATCGATGACCTGAAGGCCGTTGCCCCACGGGAGCACCGCGAAGCAGAGCATCGAGGCAAGAATCACCAGATAAGGCGCGAGGGCAAAGAGGAACTTGTCGACATATTTGAGCGAGATGAGCTCTTTGATGAGCATCTTGAACATATCGGCGAAGCTTTGGAGCAGACCCCAGGGACCTACTCGGTCGGGACCGAGGCGGCACTGGAATGCCGCGCACACCTTACGTTCGTAGTATATGTAGAAGAGAGCCAGCAGCGCGTAGACCGTGAGAAGTAACAGACCGATGAGCACACACTCGGCGGTCACGGCGAGCCATTCGGGCATGAACGACGTCAGCGCCTGGTGGATCCAGTTGGTAAGCAAAGAGAAGTCAAACATAGCTTATCGCTTGTGAGAATTGGGATTGGATTGGCTTTTGTGAGAGTGGTTACGTCAGGATTAGCGGTCAATATCGGGCACGATGTAGTCCATGGAGCCGCCGATAGTAATGAGGTCGGCAATCTTGAAGCCACGGGTGATGTGGTCGACTACGGCAGCGGCCGGCAGACACGGCGGGATAATCTTCAAGCGATAGGGCGAAGTAGTGCCGTCGCTCTCGATGAATGTGCCGAATGTACCGCGGCAGCCCTCGACGAAGCGACACCAGTGTCCTTTGGGGAGTTTGAGCACCTTGGGCACCTTGACGCAAATCTCGCCTTCGGGAATATTGTCGATAAGCTGTTCGATGATACGGGCACTCTGAACCATCTCGTCCATGCGTACCTTGAAGCGAGCCATTGAATCGCCTTCGGTGCGCACCACTTCCTCGAAGTCGAGCTCCGAATAGATTGAGTAGGGATCGGTCTTGCGGATATCACAGGCCCAGCCGGAGGCACGGCCCGAGGGGCCCGTAACACCCCACGATATAGCATCTTCGCGCGAGAGGTTGCCGACGCCGATAAGACGGTTTTCGGTGATGACGTTGCCGGTGAAGAGCTTGTTGTACTCCTTGATGTTGGCGGGAAGCACTTCGAGAAGCTTGTGAACATCGGCCACGAAGTTGGGGTCGAGGTCCTGCATCACGCCGCCGATGCACTCATAGTTGAATGTCATGCGGGCGCCGCATGTCTTCTCCATGATGTCGAGAATCTGCTCTCGCACTCGGAGCGTATAAAACAGCATCGTGGTGGCACCGAGGTCCATGCAGTAGGTGCCGATGAAGAGGCAGTGAGAGGCTATGCGCGAGAGCTCGTCCATGAGCACGCGAATCACCTGAGCGCGACGCGAGATTTCGATGCCGGCCGCCTGCTCTATCGTCATGCAGAGGCAGTGGTGATAGGGATGCGCCGAGAAGTAGTCGAGACGGTCCATAAAGTGGAGAGTCTGCGGATAGGTGAGCTGCTCGGCAATCTTCTCTACGCCGCGGTGGATATAGCCGCAGTAGAGATCGATTTTCTTGATGGTCTCGCCGTCGACGGCGGTACGGAAGCGGAGCACGCCATGAGTGGCGGGGTGCTGCGGGCCGATGTTGACCACAAAATCCTCAGGGCCGAACACACGCACTTCCTTCTTGACCACCTTGCCGTTCTCGTCCTCCACCCAAGTATCGGTGAAGTCGCTCTGGCGCTCACTCTCGGTAGTGACGGGGTTGAGGTTCTCGTCTGCGTCGTAATCCTTGCGCAAGGGGAAGCCCTTCCAGTCAATGGAGAGGAAGAGGCGGCGCATGTCGGGATTGTTGATGAACACGATACCGAAGAAATCGTAGACCTCACGCTCGTAGATACCGGCGATAGCCCACAGGTCGGCCACCGAGTGAAGCATCGGCTTGATACGGTCGTTGGTGGTTACCTTGACCGAGATATGCGCACCTGTCGAGGTGGAGTTGAGATAATAGATACAGCCGAGTGAATCGGCCCAGTCCATGCCTACGATGGTCATGAGATAGTCGAAGCGGAGCTCCGGGTCATCGCGCAGAGTCTTGGCCAGAGAGTGCCATTGGGCGTCGGGAATATTGACCACGGTTATATCCGCGGCCTCGAAAGTGGCGTCGGGATAGAGAGTGGCAATTCGTTCCTGAATGTCAGCCATGGGATTTATATTATTGAGTTATAGTCGGGTGATGGTGATAATAATTGATTGTGCGCCGTGACGTGGGGCGCAAGCCGCGAAATCAGTCGTCGATGCCCTCGATGGGGTGTGACTTCAGGAATTCCTGCTGCTTCTCCTGACGGTTCACGCCGCCGAAGAAACGCTCGACCTTCATCTTGCGCGAAAGCTGCATGATGGAGTAAATCATAGCTTCCGGGCGCGGGGGACAGCCGGGCAGATACACGTCGACGGGGATAATCTTGCCTACGCCCATCACTACGTGGTAGCTCTTGCGGAAAGGCCCACCGGACACGGCGCAGGCGCCGCAGGCGATGACATACTTGGGCTCGGCGAGCTGGTCGTAGAGACGACGGGCCACTGGAGCCATGCGCTTTACGATGGTGCCTGCCACCATCATGAAGTCGGCCTGACGTGGCGACGAACGGGCCACTTCCCAGCCGAAGCGGGCCATATCATAACGCGCTGCGCCGAGGCTCACAAACTCAATGCCGCAGCATGAGGTAGCGAACGTGAGGGGCCACACCGAATTGCTTCGGCCCCAGTTGATGAGTTTGTCGAGAGAGCCTACTATTACGTTGGCACCGTTGTCGTTGAGTTCCTTTACGAGACCTTCGATATATTCGTTGTCTTTCCAGTCCTCGTAAGGCATGCTTTTGGTAGTTACTTCCATTCGAGAGCTCCTTTCCGCCAGACATATACGAGGCCCAGCACTAAGATGGTGAAGAATACTGCGATGCTAAGGAGGCCTGCGCCACCAAGCTCACGCACTTTTACTGCCCACGGGAAGAGGAATACACACTCCACGTCGAACATCAGGAAGAGGATTGCAAAAAGGTAGTAACCAACCTTGAACTGAACCATTGATTCACCTCGGGTAGGAATACCACATTCATAAGGCTCGCCCTTCTGAGCGTTGAACGACCGGGGGCTTATCAGGCCTGCAAGCCACAGAGCGAGGCCAACGAGGCCGATACCCGTAAGGGCGGCCGTGACCGCAAGCGTGGAGCTTTGAATCGATGCTGCTATCATATAATTTGATACGTTGTGGGGATATTCTGGATAATGGATTGCTACTTATGCACGACGACATCACTCTGGCACACAACTTATTAAGCCTCCAACACCTGGAAAGGCACAGAGCGGCATGACGTAATGCGATGCAAATATACTGAATTTATCCTTAACAATTATTATATTTTGGGGATAAATTTATCAACAATCAGCGCGTATTCAGGGACGACACAGTCAAAAGGCGTCATTGGGCTCCGACGTCATGGTGAGGTCGAGCTCACCACCCTCGGCTATTGTGCGGAACGGGATGCGGCGGCCGTCAAACGGCTTGCCGTTGAGCGTAGCCGAGACGATGTTAACATTGTCGGGCGAGTTGCCGGCAGTGGTGATGACGAATTTGTCGCCGGAATAATAGTCGCGGTTGAGGCGTATGGTGATTCGGTCAAACTTAGGGCTGCCTATGGCAAACGACGGCTCTTGTGCGGTAAGGCCGCCTATATCAAACAAACCTATCGACGACATGACATACCACGCGCCAAGCTGGCCCTGGTCCTCATCCTGGCCGTAGCCGTAGCCGTGGATGCCGTCGCTGCCATAGAACTCGTCGAGAATCAGACGGGTCCACTTACGTGTGAGCGAAGGGCGGTCGGCCTCACTGAACAGCCATGAGGTGTGGAGGCAGGGCTGGTTACCGTGGTTGTAGACAGTTTGGAGGCCGGCGAAAGCGTTGATTTCCTTGCCTCCGCTGAATATGTTGTCGCGCGAAATGGTGAAGATAGAGTCGAGGCGCTCCACGAACGTATCGCGTCCCACCTTATTTATAAGAGCCTTTGCATCGTGGGGCACATAGAAAGTGTACTGCCAGGCGTTGCCTTCCTGAAAGCCGCGCCACACGCTCATCGGGTCGAAATCATCGATAAATGTACCGTCGGCATACCGCGGACGCACGAAGCCGGTCGAGGGGTCGAAGAGGCGTTCCCAGCCTTTGGAGAGCCACAGCAGCTTGTCGCGGTCGTCGGTATTGCCCATTGCATCGGCCAGCTGAGCAACAGCCCAAGCCGTGTACGACGCTTCGAGGGTGTGGGAGGCCGAGAAGGCGTATGTCTCGCCGTGGCCCTCGCCCTCATCGATATGAGGCACATAGCCATACTTCACAAACTCGCCTGTGTCGACCTTTCCCGCTCCGAAGGGGCGGTCAACCCCGTCAATCTCGTTTTTGAGCGCGGCCTCGTAACCTTTTTCGATATCGAAGTCACGGATACCGCACTGATAGGCGGCCGCAATCATGGCACTGAGCATATTGGTGCCCACACCCGACACATAGCGGCTGTTAGCAAGACCGTCGCCAAGCCAGCCACTGTCGCCATAGACGAGGAGGTGGCTCGAAGTGAAGTCGGAAAGAAATTCGGGATATGCGAGAGCCCAAAGCTGAGTGAGATTCCACATGGCGCCCCACATAGCGTCGGTGTTGTAGAGATTGTGCACAGGCTTGCCGTCGGCACCGAGAGGTATCTGCCCTACCCCGCCGTCGTGACGCGGATAGGCACCATCGACGTCGCTTGCGAGACCGCGACCGAGAATGGCGTGATAGAGTCCGGTGTAGAACTTGGTCTTGTCGGTGTCGGAAGCGCCCTCGACGGTGATACGCGACAGCATATCTTCCCAGCGGGCCTCCGATCGGGCAAGCGCTCCGGCGAAGTCGATGTCGCGAGCTTCGGCTTCGAGATTGCGGCGCGCGCCTTCCACAGAGGTATAGCTAAGACCGATCTTGGCCGTAATCTGTTCGCCGGCGGCTGTGGTGTAGTTGAGCACCGCACCCGCGCCGGGCCCCGTGGCCGTATCGGCACCGACATGTATGGTGTCGCCATTGAATGTAGAGAAGCTCGCGGGCTTAGCGCTCATCTCCGCATAGAAATATAGCGGCACCTCGGCTCCCGGCTGATACTTTATGACATATTCCGGCACAGTGACTACCGAACCGCTGACCACTGACCCGCCGTCGGCGATGGTGACCCGGGCCGTGCGCACCGCGCCGCTTTCGCCGGCACGGTTGCCGATGTCGAAAATAACATGACTGGAATCGCTCTTCGGGAACGTATATCGTTGGAAAGCCACACGCTCAGTGGCGGTGACCTCGGCGGTGACGTCGTAGTCGTCGAGCACTACCGAGTAATAGCCCGGGCGCGCCGTCTCGCGGTCATGGCTGAAATGGGAGCGGTAGCCGTCGGCTATGGAGTCGCCCGGCACAGTCTTTATCTCGCCCACCGTGGGCATCAGAGTGATGCCGCCCACCTGAAACTCATGGAGGTTGGGAAAACCGTCAATCACGCCGTCGCGGTAGTCGTAGCCGGTAGCTTCCCAGCCCCATTTGTTTCCCTTGTGGCCGTTGGTCGACGGGCCGGGCTTGGCGAGACCGAAAGGCATCGCGCCGGGTGCGAAATGAAACCATCGGCAGTGAGCCGTGCCGATACGCGGCTCCACATAGCCCGACACCTTTTCGCGGGGGGCGTCATCTCCGGGTATGCACGACGTAAAGGCGGTCACCGAGAGTGCCGCCAATACAGAAATTAAGATATTATGATTGGCCATTGCTTGTGAATTCCATGTCACTGTCATAGATAATCTGACGAGTAAATCAATGATTCCACAAAGTTAGCATATTTTCAGCCAACTCGCAACAGCCATGCCGAAAGCGCGCATTAAATCACGTTAAAGCGACTTAGCAACGAAATATCAGGGAGGGTGAGTTTACGGAATCGAGGTGCCTTTATATACGTTTGAGGCTTCGGCCGGCACCACCACGCCTTCAAGCGTTATGCGGCTCGAACGGAAGTTTGACGATATTGTCACGGTAGCGCGGTTGCTCCTTTCGATAAGGCGCATCACCACCTGTGCCGAGATTATCGGTCCCATGACGTTCATGGAGAGCATCACGCTGCCACTCTTCTCTTTCTTCATTTCGAGATTGGTGACACGGCCATCAAGCGTTATGCCCCCTACTCCGTTAGGTCCGCCGCTGTTGAACGGCGCCACCTGCACTACGGCTTTCTCGCCGTGGAGCGCGATGAAGTTGGTAGAGCTCGACACATATGCCTGCTGGCCGTACTTGAACACGAGCTTGTCGGCTTCAAGAACAAACTCGCGGTTTTCCACAGCGTCGAGCGCTACGGCAAAGTTGAGTGAGTCGGTTATCTCCTGGGCGCGCTTCTTTTCGTCCTTGGTAAGCTGGCGCACGTTGCCGTCGGCATCGGTTACAGTCATACCGCCCGACGCGCACCCCGTCAGTGCAGCAGTCAGGCCAAGCCCCATGGCTGCAATCATCGTGATGAAGTGTTTCGTTTTCATAGTGACGTTATTTTATTAAATAGTGACGTTATTTTATTAATATGCCTAAGCCACGGAGACCGGCGCGGCCTCTGTGACATAGACGTATTCGGTTATGTGTGTGTACCCGTTTGTTGCCGCTTTCAGGGCTTGATGTGGAGCAGCTTTTCGAGGATTTTTCCGGTATAGAGCATCGGATCGTCCGCTTCGGCTATGGCGTCGCCCACAGCGATGCCATTGACGCCGGCATTGATGAACTCTTCGAGGTTGTCGAGGGTCACGCCGGCCGAAGCCACAATAGGCTGCTCGCAGCCCGAGCCGCGAACGTCGGCAATGATTGCGGCGAGGCTGTCGGTTGCCGAAACAGGCATCGCGGCGTAGTCGAGGTCATATCTTTTCAGTTGCTTCACCGTCTCGGCGTCGGTAGCGTCGACGCCGATAATAGCATGAGCGCCGAGGCGTTCGCGGGCAGCCTTGCCCTCTTCGAGCGAGCCGACGCGTATGCCCGACACTTTCAGTTCGTCGACCACGTCGATATGACCGCGTATAATAAGATAGGTGTTGGTGTCCTGACACTCGCGGATGACATCCATGGCTACATTGCGCACTTCGTTGTCGGGAGCGTCAGGCATATCTATTTCCACCCAGCGGCAACCGCCCTCTATAACGAGGCGTATCTGCTCTACCGGGGTATATTTGCCCTTTCCGGGGCAGGTAATGAATTGAAGCATATACTTGAAAACTGGTGGTGGAGAGTCATGGAGTGCGACGTTACCCGCCGCGCCCCTTTACTGAGGTATAACGTGAGATATGGCTTGAAGGTTGCCTGCCTGAATGATTTCGATGAACACGGGCTTGATGCCGCTCACGAAGCACTCCACGGCTATCACCATAAGAATCAAGCCCATAAGTCGCATCATTACATTATTGCCGGTCTCGCCGATATAACGATCGAGCTTCGACGAGAAGCGCAGCACGAAGTAAGTGAGCGTGTAAATCACGGCTATCGAGGCCACAAGAGTGATTTTCAGCTCCCATGTGGAAGCATCCTCCATAAGCATGATGCCGTTGGCTATCGCTCCGGGGCCGCACAGCATCGGTATCGACAGCGGAGTGACGGAGATGTCGTCGGCATAGACGCGCACCTCCTCGTCTTTAAGTTTGGTGTTGCTGTACTTGGCTTGAAGCATGTCGAAGCCTATCTTCAGGATGATGAAGCCGGCGGCGATGCGGAAACCGTTGGCCGAGATGCCAAACAAGCGGAAAAGCAGCTGACCTCCCACTGTGAAGCCGAGGAGGATGAAAAATGAGATTACTGTGGCGCGGCGCACTATGTGGGCGCGCTCTTCATCGCCCATGCCCTGAGTCATCGACAGGAATACGGGCATCGTGCCGAGCGGGTTGGTAAGTGTAAAGAAAGATGTGAGGCAGATAAACGCAAAAGGGAGCAGATTGTCCATTGCAGCCGGTGTTCGTGATAACAAAAAATTGATGTAACGGAAGAGAGGTTTTGAAGCCGCAAAGGTAGCAAAATATTTAATGCGACAACACCTGCGAGGGGAAAAACATGAGGACATAACTGACATTTTATCACCATCCTATATAGTGCTGAATAAGCCATTTCCGCTTCACATTCGCACTGGCGACACACCAATCGACTACAGATTGACACCATCGCGCCGCAAAAACATTCACACACCTCACGTTGTTGCACTAATGTTAAAGAATATTCATCACACACGCACACCATAATATCACCATGCTACTCCGTACCCTCATAGCCGCAACGGCGCTTACGGCGGCAGCGGGCGTATACGCCGATTCGCCCGTCGACATATTCAACGACTCGCTCAAATCCTCCCACCGAATCATCCTCCTCCCCGGCGACGAAAAGCCGGAACCGGCCGATTCGATGCGCGCGATAATCGACAACTTCTACTTCGACCAGTTCCGCAACTTCCAGGACCCCGCCGCACCCTACTTCCTGTTCATGAGCCGCGACGCTAACCTCGCCATGGGCATAGGCGGTTGCGTGAGGATGCGAGGGTGGTATGACTGGGGCGGCGCCATTCCGGCCAACGGCTTCGCTCCTGCGCTCATTCCCATGACGCCCGACCCTACACAGATGCGCCGGTTTGCCACTACTCCGGCCGGCACCTCACTGTTTTTCAAGGTGCTCGGCCACACATTTGCCGACATAGACTATCAGATATATATAGAGTGTAATTTCAACGGCGGCGGCGGCACGAGCGGCGGCCATGACTTCCACCTCAAAAAGGCTTACGCCATAATCAACGACTGGACCGTAGGCTACGCCAGTTCCACATTCTCCGACCCGGCGGCTCAGCCCCCGACGGTCGATGCCCAGGGCCCCAACAACAAGATGGCTATGACCGATGTGCTGTTGAGATGGATGAAGCCGCTGAGCCGGCATTTCACCCTCGCCCTGTCGGCTGAAAACCCTGCCCAGCAGACCGAACAGTTGACCGACCTCACCGCCAAAGTCGACGAATGGCTCCCCGACTTCGCCGCATTTATCCAGTACGGCTGGCGCAAGAGCGAGCATGTGAGGCTCGCCGCAATCTACCGTACCCTCTCCTACCGCAATCTCGCCGAAGGAGCCAACCGCAACGTAGGGGGCGTGGGCTTGCAGTTGTCGAGCATCAGCCGCCCGTTAGACCCACTCACCGTCTACGCCACAGTGACTGCCGGCAAAGGCACGGCATCACTCGGAGGCGACATGCTGATAGGCAACTTCGACCTCGTGCCCGACCCGGAGCGCGAGGGGGTTCTCTACGCCCCGTGGTCGCTCGGCTGGTGCGGCGGCTTGCAGTGGAATTTCAAGCCCGAGCTGTTTGTCTCGGCCACGGTGAGCCAGAGCCGTTACCTCCCCTCGTACACTCCCGCCGACGATACCTATCGCTACGGCACCTACATAGCCGCCAACGTGTTCTGGAATCCTACACCGCGCGTGCAGGTAGGGGCTGAGGTCAACCTGGGCGAGCGCGTCAATTTCGACCACGCCTCGCGCTGGGCGCGCCGCGTAGGCGCCATGTGTCAGTTCTCGTTCTGACACGGAGGCTCGGCAATTATTGTCGACGATTATTCACGCAAAGGGAGCACGTATCGAAAAAAAATATTACCTTTGCAGCGCAATAGGTCCGCGCCACGGCGCGGTCAAAAGGGAACGGGGTGAGAATCCCCGACAGTCCCGCTGCGGTATTTCTCTGAATGCCTGTCGCATTATGTCACTGGGGCCAAGAATCGGCGCCCCGGGAAGGCGCGACAGGAAAGAGGGACAAGTCCGAAGACCTGCCTGTCGCGCATATTTCCAACTGTCATTCTCGAGGAAGAGTGAACGTAACACATATTATATTATCATCCAAAGCAGCATTATGGATGCGGCGTGCCGCGTCGCCCGTATTGATCGTGTGTCTGGGCCTTGACGTGTCGGCTCAGACCGATACCTTGCTGCGACGCCTCGATAATGTCGAAGTCACTGCTACTGCGTCGTCACGCGACGTCAAGGCGGCCAACCCCACCTTTACAATCACTCACGCCAAGATGCTCAGCACCGGCGTGACCGACATTTCCGACGCCCTACACCGCCTGCCGGGGCTTAACATACGCGACTACGGCGGAGCCGGAGGCATGAAGACGGTGAGCGTGCGCGGCCTCGGGGCAACTCACACCGGAGTGATATACGACGGAGTGAGCCTCAGTGACTGCCAGAGCGGCCAGATTGACCTATCGCGTTACTCCCTCGACAACGTGGGAAGCCTGCAAGCCGTTTTCGGCGACGGGAGCAACATCTTCGTGCCGGCGCGCGCCACGGCTGCCGCTGCCAACATAGTGATTGAGACACACCCCGTTCCCGATTCCGACGACCACGACACAAAAGTCACGGCACAGTTCAAGACCGGTTCATGGGGGCTGGCAAATCCTTATCTGAGCATCGGCAAGAGCTTTGGTGGCCGCCTGTCGCTTGCTGTGACGGGCGAATACACCTACGCCGACAACGACTATCCTTTCACACTTCGCAACGGCACGCTCGTCACTCGCGAGCGACGCAACAACTCGCGCATAAACTCCGGTCACGGGGAGTTCAATCTCAGCTACCGCTTTTCATCGAGGTCGCAGCTAAGCGCCAAGGCATATTATTACGACAACGACCGCCGGCTCCCCGGCGCGGTGGTGCTGTATAATCCCGAAAGCAGAGAGAGCCTCCACGAGCGCAACGCTTTCGGCCAGATGACATGGCGGCTGCTTTCAGTGGGAGAGTTCTCGATGAAGTTTACCGGAAAATTCAACTGGGAGGCGTCGCTCTACCACGATGAGAACGGCAAATATCCCGGCGGCGTAAAGGACGAGAACTACTGGCAGCGCGAAGCCTACGTGACCGGCGCCCTGCTTTGGCGTCACGGTGACCACTGGGAAGCCGATTACTCGGCCGACTACTTCTACAACAACCTCACAAGCAACGAACCCAACCAAAACCGCCCCTACCGTCACTCTATACTTCAGACACTCTACGGTCGCTACCGCGCCGACCGCCTGCTTGTCACCGCCGGAGTGCTCGCGTCAATCTACGACAACGGAGCGCGCTCGGGCGAGACGGCCGCCGATGCTCGCAAGCTATCGCCGTCGGTCAACATATCGGTGCAACCGTTCGGAGGCAGCATGCTGTTTGTCAGAGCCGGCTACAAGAACATTTTCAGAATGCCGACGTTCAACGACAGCTATTACTTCCGAATGGGCAACACAGGCCTTAAACCCGAAAGCACCAATCAGATTAATCTCGGCCTCACATGGCAGGCGCCCGCACACCGCCTCCTGCCCTCTGCCACACTCACCGGCGACGTGTACATCAACAATGTCAAGGACAAGATTGTGGCTATGCCTCAGAATATGGTTATCTGGACCATGGTAAATCTCGACAAGGTGAGAGCCTTCGGTGCCGACCTCACGGCCGACGTAGCCCTGTCGCCCTCGCGACGCCATACCATAACCCTTACCGGCAATTACAGCTATCAGCGAGTGCAGCCGCGCACAAGTCCGCTCGACCCCGACTGGAACAAGCAGGTGGCCTACACTCCGCGCCACTCCGGCGCCATGTCGCTCGGGTGGGAGAATCCGTGGGTCAACGCCACACTACACGCCATAGGCACCTCATGCCGTTACGGCACAAGCACCAACATACCATCGACACGCATAGGCGGCTACATCGACTGTGGCTTCGCGCTCTACCGAACGATTACTTTCGGCCGTAACCGCATTACTCTCCGCGCCGACCTCCTCAACATCTTCGACAAGCAGTATGAGGTAGTGGCCCGCTACCCAATGCAAGGGCGGTCGTGGCGCGCGACAGTTACATACAGCCTCTGACAATAAAGCATCCCGTATATATAAAAAAGCACATACAAACAATGAAAAAGAATCGCTTTACGCTCACAGCAGCCGTTATGGCCATCCTCTTTGGAGGCGCTCTCACCTCCTGCTCCGACGACGACCCCGCCGACGAGCCCGTAACCTTCGAGACACTCGCCGGCATATATACTATCAATTCCGGCAACCAGGGCAACAAGATACCCGGTTCGATAACCTCCTACAACTATGCCGACGGCACAGTGACCGACGCCATGACCGACGCTTTCATGCAGGCCAACGGAATCGCACTCGGCGACACCCCGCAGCAGGCTCTCGTCTACGGCTCAAAGATGTATATCGCCGTATCCCAGTCCAACCTGATATGGGTGACCGACCCCCACAGCCTCAAAATCATCGAAAAGATTGTACCGACGGGCGACGTAGCCACTCCCCGCGCCCTCACCGCCCATGACGGCAAGGTTTACGCTTCGATGTACACCGGCTATGTGTGCCGCATCGACACCGCCTCGCTCGCAATTGACAACACCCTCAAAGTCGGCCCCAACCCCGAAGAGCTCGCCGTGGCCAACAACAAACTCTATGTCGCAAACTCCGACGGCATGAACTATCTCAACGGCTACGCCGACTGCTCGATTTCGGTCATCGACCTCCCGGCCATGACCGAACACAAAATCAAGGACATCTCCAAGGTGTTTAATCCCACCAAAATGGTATCAAACGGCACCGAAGTGTTCACTATCTGCATGGGCAACTACGGCGACGTGCCCGCCACCGTCAAGAAAATAAGCGGCGACAACGTACAGGACATCTGCGCCGGAACTCTCATGGCTATCAACGGCAACGAGCTCTATGTCATCAACTCGCCTTACGGCCCCAATGTGGTGCCCACCTACGAGGTCTACTCTACCGCGACAGGCTCGAAGATTCGCGACATGGTCAGCGAAACAGTCGATAGCCCGAGTTGTATCGCCGTCGACCCCGTGACAGGCGACATCGTAATCCTCTCCTACACCCTCGGCTCGTCGGGCTACGCACAGTATTCCGAACCCTGCTACGGCAAGATTTATGCCGCCGACGGAACCTTCCGCACCCGCTTCACCTGCGGTGTGGGCGCCATATCACTTGCATTTATACACGACACGGCGATACTCAAAAACTGATCCTCTGTGAAGAGCATCCACATACACACAGTTCTTTTATTTTCTGCACTCATGGTCACCCTCGCCTCATGCGGGGGTGGCCATTCAGTACAAAAATCCGACGGCGGAAACACCGTTGCACTCCGCTACGCCACCAATCTGAAGCTGACGGAGCACGAGAGCTACACCGAAGCCGCCATCCGTAATCCCTGGGACACGACAAAGACGCTCCACCGCTACTACCTTGTCGACCGCGACGCCGAACTGCCCGCGATACCAGCCGACGGCAGCGTTATAAGGGTGCCTGTCACCAACGCACTCATTTACTCAACGGTACACAATGGCCTTATCAACGAACTGGGAGCCCTCGACGCTCTTGGCGGAGTGTGTGACGCACAATACAACACTATCCCGGCCATAGTCGACGGCATAGCCTCGGGACGCATAGCCGACTGCGGCAATGGCATGAGCCCCAATCTTGAAAAGATAATAGCCCTGCGTCCGCAGGTGATAATGCTCTCGCCCTTTGAGAACAACGACCGCTACGGCAAGGTGGGCGAGCTCGGCATACCTATCGTGGAGTGCGCCGACTATATGGAGAACTCGCCCCTCGCACGCGCAGAGTGGGTGAAGTTTTACGGCCGCCTGTTCGGCCGCGTGGCAGAGGCCGACAGTATGTTTGCCGACACGGAAAGCCGCTATCTCGCCCTCAAAGAAAAAGCGGCCGGCAGCTCCGGCCGTCCCCGAGTGCTCATCGACCAGCGTTACGGTCAGGTGTGGCACGTTCCCGGCGGAGCGTCGACAATGGGCATCTATATCACCGATGCGGGCGGCATCAACCCCTTTGGCGCCAACACCACGAGCGGCAGTATACCACTCGCCCCGGAAAAGGTACTTGCCGATGCCCACGACGCCGACGTGTGGCTGATACGCTACAACCAGGCAACACCCAAGACTCTCGCAGAGCTTGCCGCCGACGCCCCCGTCAACTCTCGGTTCGCGGCTTTCAAGACCGGTAATGTGTGGGGTTGCAACACCTCCGTGAGCGGATTCTACGAGCAGACACCCTATCATCCCGACCGTTTGCTTGCCGACCTAATCTCTATCCTGCATCCAGAACTCGGGTTTCCGGCCCCCGAGCACCGCTATTACAAAAAAATGAAGTAATTTAGCGAAATATCTCATTTATCCGAGCGTGATGAAATTTGTATGGCTCCTGCTGCTCACTGCGGCCCTGTTCCTGCTCAACCTGTTCATAGGTTCGGTCGACATACCGGCCCGTGAAGTCATGGCCATACTCACGGGCACCGACACCGGCGCCGAGGGGCCTTATGGCTTCATAGTTGTAGGGAGCAGGCTTCCTCAGGCTGTAACCGCCCTACTCGCCGGCGCGGCACTCACCGTGTCGGGCCTAATGCTCCAGACTGCGTTCCGAAACCCCCTCGCCGGCCCTTCGATACTCGGCATCACCTCAGGCGCGAGCCTCGGCGTGGCTCTCGTGATGCTGCTTCTCGGCGGCTCCGTGTCGGCCGCAGGCTTCACCATAGGGGGTAACCTCGCCGTACTCGCGGGAGCCATAGCGGGAAGCATAGCCGTAATGGGCGTGTTGCTGCTACTTTCGGTATGGCTCAAAAACGGTCTCATGCTTCTCATCGCAGGCATAATGGTGGGCTATCTCACCTCCTCGGTCATCATGCTGCTCAACTACATGGCCTCGGCAGAGGGAGTACAGAGCTACACTATGTGGGGCATGGGCAACTTCAACGGCGTATCGCTCACACAGCTCCCCTTTTTCAGCACAACGGTGGCTGCGGGACTGCTGCTCGCCGTTCTGCTTGTAAAGCCGCTCAACATCATCCTGCTCGGCGAAAACTACGCACGTAATCTCGGCGTGAGCATGCAGCGGGTACGCAACATGCTACTCGGCGCCACCGGCATACTCACCGCCGTCGTCACCGCCTTTTGCGGACCCATCTCGTTCATCGGACTGGCCGTGCCGCATATCGTGAGGATGATATTCCGCTCGGCCGACCACCGCATACTCATGGCCGGATGCATCATCACCGGCGGCTGCACCGGATTACTGTGCAACCTGATATGCGTCGTCCCGGCCGATATAATTCTGCCGCTCAACGGTGTCACGCCGCTCATCGGAGTACCGGTGATACTTTATGTGATACTTAAAGAGCGCATACACCGCTAACCGCTTCATCATGGACAACCGCATCACAGTCGAGACCTGCGACCTGACTACCGGCTACCGACGTCACTCGAGCGCCCGCATCGTGACCGGAAATATCAACGCCTCGCTCCGAAGCGGTGAACTTACCTGTCTGCTCGGCCCCAACGGCGCGGGCAAATCGACGCTACTCAAAACCCTCTCGGGATTCCTGCCGCCGGTGAGCGGGAGTGTTGAGGTGTGTGGCCGCCCGCTCCGCGACTACCGTGACCGCGAGCTTGCACGCGTGCTCGGCGTGGTACTCACCGAACGACCCGTACTCGACAACATGACAGTTGCCGAACTGGTGACACTCGGCCGAAGCCCCTACACCGGATTCTGGGGGCGCGGCAACGCCGAGGACAAGGCCGTCGTCAGCCGGTCGCTCGAACTTGTAGGCATAAGCCGGATGGCCCACCGGCTTGTCTCGACACTCAGCGACGGGGAGCGCCAGAAAGCCATGATAGCCAAGGCACTCGCACAGGCCACACCTGTCATATTTCTTGACGAGCCTACCGCTTTTCTCGACTATCCGAGCAAAGTGGAGATGATGCGGCTGCTACACCACCTCGCCCATACCCACGACAAGACAATATTTTTGTCGACCCACGACCTCGACCTCGCGCTTCAACTCGCCGACAAAGTGTGGCTTGTAGCCAAGGACACCGAACCGGTGACCGGCACCCCCGAAGACCTCGCGCTTTCAGGGCGCCTCAGCGAGTTTTTCTGCCGCGACGGGGTGAGATTCGACGCTGCGACAGGACTCTTCGCGCTCGATATGCCTACATCGACGTCGGTGTGCCTCACCGGCGAAGCACCTTTCGTCACCATGGCGGCCAAAGCGCTACTGCGCAACGGCATCCTCCCCTCCGCTTTCGGCCCGGCGATCAAAGCCACCGAAAGCGGCTTCGACGTAGACGGCCGCATATGTGGATCGATAGACCAAATGCTCCATACAGTCAAAGATGTGTTACAGCAATAACCGCCTCCGCCCCGTGATGCTCGCCGGCACAGGCAGCGACGTTGGCAAAAGCATGATTGCAGCCGGCCTGTGCCGCATATTCCGCCAGGACGGCTACCGGCCCGCGCCTTTCAAAGCGCAGAACATGGCACTCAACTCTTATGCCACGCCCGACGGCCGCGAAATAGGGCGCGCCCAGGCTGTGCAGGCCGAAGCCGCCGGTATTCCATGTTCCACTGACATGAACCCGATACTGCTCAAACCCTCTACTGACATGACCTCGCAGGTGATTGTCAACGGCGTGCCGATAGGCAACCGCAAGGCGGGCGAGTATTTTCGTCGCGCTACTTTCGACAGTCTGCGGCGCGAGGCTCACGCGGCTTTCGACCGCCTCAATGCCCTCTACAACCCTATCGTTATAGAGGGCGCCGGCAGTATCACTGAACTCAATCTACGCGACACCGACATCGTGAACATGCCTATGGCGCGCTATGCCGACGCGGCGGTGATTGTTGTGGCCGACATCGACCGTGGAGGTGTGTTCGCATCGGTCTATGGTTCCGTCATGCTCCAGACACCCGACGATCGACGTCGCATCAAAGGCATCATCATCAACAAATTTCGCGGCGACATCAATCTATTCACCAAGGGGCGAGAGATTCTCGAAGATATATGCGGCGTGCCGGTGATAGGCGTGGTGCCAATGGCCCGCGACATACATATCGAGGAAGAAGATTCCGTGTCGGTGAAGATGAAAGGGCGCACGGCGGTGTCGGGCAAAATCAATGTGGCGGTACTGCTGCTCAGCCACATGGCCAATTTTACCGACTTTGACGCTATGGAACGCGACGACCGCGTGAACCTCTATTACACCGCCACACCGGCCGAACTGCTCAAAGCCGATATCATAATCATACCTGGCAGCAAATCGACCATAGACGACCTAAGGCGCATACGTGACAACGGGTGTGCCGAGGCCGTACTGAGAGCGCGCCGCGACGGCAAGACCGTAATGGGCATCTGCGGCGGCTACCAGATTATGGGCCTCGAAGTATCGGACCCTGACGGCGTGGAAGGGGAGCCAGGGAGCGTGTGCAACGGCCTCGGGCTACTTCCGGTGCGCACTATCCTCACGCCCGAAAAGGTGACGCGACAAGTGAGGTTCACTCATCGCGGAAGCGATGACGTATGCGAAGGCTACGAGATTCACATGGGTGTCACGCGACGGTGCGGCGACGCGGCTCCACTCAACCGCTTCGCCGACGGCAGCGAAGAGGGGTGCATGGCCGATGGCCGCACTTTCGGCACCTATATCCACGGCATACTTGACAACAAGGCCGTGACCGACGCCCTGCTCGCGCCATATCTCGACCGCACTGATGCCCGCGGCGCCGCTACCGACTACCGCACCTACCGCGAGAGCCAGTATGACGCATGGGCCGCCGTGCTGCGCGAATCGCTCGACATTCAGCTGCTTTACAATATAATGAAATGCAATGACTGAGGGACATGGCGACGACCTCTACCGCTATGGCGGCAGAGTAAGACACAATTTCAGTTCAAACATATTTGCCCGCACCGACCACTCGGCCCTCATGGCTCATCTCGCCGCATGCGGCGCACAGATAGCGGCATACCCCGAGCCGGAGCCTTACACGCTCGAAAGCGAGATTGCTTCGGCGGCGGGCATCGGTTCCGGGGAAGTAATGGTGACCAACGGCGCCACAGAAGCCGTATATCTCGTTGCCATGATGATGGCGGGCAGGCAAGCCGCCATTCTCGCCCCTACGTTCCGGGAGTATCAGGACGCATGTCGCCTGCATCATGTCGACATCACCTTTTTCGGCGACATGGAATCGATGCCCGAGGCCGACGTGATATGGATATGTAACCCCAACAATCCTACCGGGCACCGTATCGACCCCCACGCTATACTCTACGCGGCATCATGCCGGCCCGACACGCTCTTTGTCATAGACCAGGCATATGCCGATTATCTCACGCTGCCATTAATCTCGCATAAGGAAGCTGTGGCGGCCGGCAACGTGGTGCTCCTCAGCTCGCTGACAAAACGCTTCTCCATCCCCGGACTGCGGATAGGCTACGCCACAGGGTCGGCGGGACTGCTCGACCGCCTGCGCGCACTCAGAATGCCATGGTCGGTCAACGCACTCGCTATCGAGGCCGCACGCTGGCTGCTGCGCCACCGGGCCGACTACCCTATTGACGCACCGGCGCTTCATGCCGAAGCCCTGCGCATAGCGGCGGCATTGGAAGGCGTAGGCATAAAGTGCTACCACACCGATTGCAATTTCCTGCTCGCGCTATTGCCCGACCGCACCGCCGCCGAACTGAAAGAGTGGCTCGTAGAGCGTCACGCGCTGCTTATACGCGACGCCTCCAACTTCGAGACCCTCACTCCACGACATTTCCGTGTGGCCGCACAGTCACCCGAACAAAACGAAATTCTCATCAACGCGCTGAAACAATGGACCGAATTATCGCAATGATGCCGCTGCTCGGGGGCTGGTTGCTCGACCTCGCTACCGGCGACCCGAAACGTCTGCCCCACCCCGTTGTATGGTTTGGCAACATTATCTCATGGTTTGAGAAGCGGCTCAACCGCGGCATGTCGCGACGTATCAAGGGCGCGTTGACGGCGATAATCCTCGTAGGCGCTGTGTATGCGACGGCATGGCTGCTGCTACACGCACTCGCGCCCCGGCGTGCGCTACAAATCTGCATCGAGGTCATACTGATATACTATTGCCTGGCCGGCACCACACTTATACGCGAGGTGAAATGCGTTTTTACAGCATGCCGTCGCTCTCTTGACGACGGCCGCCGTCAGGTTGCACGCATAGTGGGCCGCGACACCGCGGCACTCTCCGACCGCGAGGTCAAGACTGCCGCTCTTGAAACTCTTGCCGAAAATCTCAGCGACGGCGTGATAGCCCCGCTGTTCTGGTATGCGCTGCTCGGGGTGCCTGGTATGCTCGCCTACAAGATGGTCAACACTCTCGACTCGATGATAGGCTACCGCAACGAGAGATACGCCGACTTCGGGTGCTTCGCGGCACGGCTCGACGACGCAGCCAACTGGATTCCCGCGCGAGTCACCGCCGCACTCATGGTTATCGCCACAGGACGCCCTGGCCTGTTCAGCTTCGTCGCACGCTTCGGACCGGAGCACGCGTCGCCCAACTCGGGCTACCCCGAGGCCGCGCTCGCCGGTGCACTCGACTGTCGCTTCGGAGGCACACACGACTATTTCGGCCAACCGGTCTACAAGCCGTATATCGGCGTTACCGACAGGCCGCTCACCGACGCCGATTTGCACCGGGCGGTAAGGATATGCCGCACGGCCGAGACTCTGGCCGTGGCAATCGTACTCGCAATAAAGGCGTTCGTTTAGCCTACAAGACGCACTGTCGCCGTAGCAGCGAGTATGTAGGCCAGCTCGTTGAGCAGAAACAACGCGCCGCAGCAGTCACCTGTATATCCCTGTATCTTGCGGTGCATCATCCACAGCAGCAGTGAGGTGACTGCGACGGGAGCGAGTGCTGCGAGCGTCACGGGCCACGGCAGCAGCATCACCGGCGCTATTCCCACGGCCAGACACAGCAGCAGTTCACCGGCGGTCATACGCGAATACACCGTCCTGTTTTTCGCCTCGGTCTCTTTTCTGGCATAGGGTAGGAAATTGATTATCTGTGCGCCGCACGCCTTGCTCCACACATCGGCCGAGAATATCAACGCGGCACCTGACAATGCGTTAAACGATGCTACGCACGGTATCACCACCGTCATCCACATCAGCAGCCCTATCACGCCGTAGGTGCCTATATGTGAATCTTTCATTATTTCGAGTATGCGCTCGCGCGATGTGCCGCCACCCATGCCGTCGAAAAAATCGGCGAGGCCGTCCTCATGCAGCGCACCGGTGACGAGCAGCCGCGCCACATAGGCGCCCGCGGCTGCGGCGAGCGGAGGGAGCAGGAAGGCCAGTCCGTAGAACACCGCTGCGGCTATACCGCCAGTGAGCAGTCCGGCTACCGGCCAGAGCGGCACCACGCGCTTGTAATACTCCGCCGGCACCGTGGCGATGCGCCAGACAGGCAGACGGGTGAAAAATGACAGGGCGGCGACCAGACGCTTCATCGGCTCAGAAATAACGTGTAACGTTGACGTCGGCAAAAGTGTCCATGTTGCATATCATATTGACAGCCGACTGCACGATAGGATATGCGCACACAGCTCCGGAGCCCTCGCCGAGACGCAGGTCAAGGTGAAGTATCGGGTCTGCGTCAAGTGCCTGTAACATCAGCTTGTGACCCGACTCATCGCCCTGATGGCCGAATATGGCATAATCGAGCACTTCCGGATGAAGTGCGGCGGCAGCAGCGACGCAGGCCGTCATGATGAAGCCGTCGACAAGCACTATCATGCCGCGTTCGGCGGCGCGCAACATTCCGCCGACTGCCATAGCCATTTCATAGCCGCCAAACCAGGCGAGGCGCGAGGCCGTATCGTCGGCTCCGGAATAGTTGGCCACAGCGCGTGTCAGCACGTCGAGCTTATGCTTTACGCCCGGAGAATCGAGGCCCGCGCCTGCGCCCACACACTGCGGCAGGGGGACACCTGTGAGAATATGCATCCACACCGACGAGGCGGAAGTGTTGCCTGAACCCATTTCGCCGAAGCTAACCACATTGCACCCCTCGTCGGCTACCGTGTCGACAACCTCGGCGCCGCGCGACAGAGCGAGTTCCCACTCCTCGGGAGTGATTGCGGCCTCGTGGAGAAAATTGCGCGTGGAGCGGCGTATCTTCATGTCGATGATGCCGCGCCCCTGCGGTATGTCGTAGTCCACACCGGCGTCAACGAGCACGAGCTTGAATCCGTGCTGGTCGCACAGGAAATTGATGCCTGCGCCGCCCCGTGAAAAATGGGCGAGCTGCTGCCATGTCACTTCCTTAGGCGACACAGTAACGCCCTCCTCAATCACGCCGTGATCGGAGGCGAAAAGTATGTTGCACGGATGTTTCAGCTCCGGCGAGAGTGTCTGCTGTATTAGCCCAATCTTCAATGCGAGCCGTTCGAGCATGCCGAGCGAACCCTTGGGCTTGGTGAGAGAGTCAATTTTATCGATGAGAGCCTGACGCATCCCGTCGTCGGGCCGTGTAATCTTAAACTGTTTCATGGTCATTTCACTTTCATAGGAATACCGCACACCATGAGCCACACCTCGTCGGCGTGTGAGGCCACGAACTGGTTGGCCCAGCCTTCGAGGTCGGTAAAGGCGCGCTGCATGGCGTTTGCACTTATGCCACCGCTGCCTATCTCGTTGGTGACGAAAATATATGTGGCCGGCTTGGTCGTAAGGCTCTCGAACTCATCCTTGAATGCCGCGAGGGCCGCGTCGCGATTTTCGTCGTGGCTGAAAAAGAGGTTGGTGAGCCACATGGTGATACAATCGACAAGCACCACGCGCCCGGCGAGATTCAGGCCGCCTATACCCTCGGAGGCCTCGATGTTGGTCCACTCAGGACCGCGGCGCTCCTGATGCCTGCGCACCCGCTCGCGAAACTCTTCGTCGCCCACTCGGGCGGTAGCCACATATACAGGCGCAGGAGACAGCTTCAAGGCTGTTTCCTCGGCAAATGTGCTTTTTCCGGAGCGCTGGCCACCGGTTATAAGTATGATGTGATGTCGGCTTTCCATTTTCGGCAAAGTTAGCTAAAAGCGTCGATTTTTTCATTAATTTTGCCGTATAATTATCATCAACTGACATGGACACACAACGACGCGAAGTGCCGGTGCTGCTTCTCACCGGCTATCTCGGCAGCGGCAAGACCACTCTTGTCAACCGCATCCTCACCAACCGGCGCGGCATACGCTTTGCCGTTATCGTCAACGACATAGGCGAGGTAAACATCGACGCCAACCTCATAGCACGCGGCGGCGTGGTCGACACCAAGGACGACAGCCTCGTCGCGCTGCAAAACGGCTGCATCTGCTGCACCTTGAAAATGGATCTCGTCGACCAAATCACCGACCTTATCGCACAGCAGAAATTTGACTACATCGTAATCGAGGCGAGCGGCATCTGCGAGCCGGAGCCTATCGCTCGCACAATATGCTCCATACCTCAGATGGGTGGGCAGTACACCCAATACGGCATACCACGCCTCGACTGCATCGTCACAGTGACCGACGCGCTAAGGCTGCAAAGCGAATTTGCCTGCGGCGAACAACTCCGACGCCCCGACATCGACGACGAGGATATTCAGAATCTTATCATACAGCAGATAGAATTCTGCAACATTGTGCTGCTCAACAAGGTGTCGGAAGTGACCGAATCCGAGTCAAACCGCATCCGCGAGATTATCCATGCGCTCCAGCCCGACGCCGAAATCATAGGCTGCGACTACGGCGACTTCGATCTCGACAAAATCCTCGATACCCGTATGTTCAACTACGGTCGCGTGGCCGGCTCCGCCACATGGATTCAGGAGCTCGAAAAACATCACGACGACGATGATGATGATGATGACGACGATGACGACGACCATCATGGCCACGAACATCATCACGGGCACGACGATGACGAGCACGAACACGACCATCATCATCACCATCACCACCATCATCACGAGCATGAGAATGATGAGGAAGGGGAGGCTGAGGAGTACGGTATCGGCACATTCGTATATTATCGACGCAAGCCGTTTGACCTCAACAAATTTGACTACTTCTGCGACCGACGCTGGCCCAAGAGCGTAATTCGCTCTAAGGGTATCTGCTACTTCAAAGAGAACACCGACATGAGCTATCTCTTCGAGCAGGCCGGCGTGCAGAAAAAGGTCACCGAAGCGGGTCAATGGTATGCCACTGCCCCCGAAGAGGAACTGCAACGCTTCATGGCCGAGGACCCCAACCTCGCCGCCGACTGGGACGACGAAGTGGGCGACCGCATGATTAAAATCGTGTTTATAGGACAGAAAATGGACCGCAAGGCCATAATCCGCGACCTTGATTTCTGCCTCGCCGACTGACTGCTCCCGGCTCCCACATTATTATTTGGATAATCGGCTCCGCTTGACTATCTTTGCACAGTAACCACAACCCGCATCACCAACATCCCTAACTGATTATGTTCAACAAAGAGACATATATCGAACGCCGCCGCAAGGTCATGACCTCGGTGGGCTCAGGCATACTCCTCTTCCTCGGCAACGACGAAATGGGCCTCAACTATGCCGACAACGCTTTCCGCTATCGTCAGGATTCGTCGATGATTTACTTCTTCGGCATGCCATATCCCGAGCTCGCCGCCGTGCTCGATATCGACGAAGGCCGCGAAATACTTTTTGGCGACGAACTCTCGATTGACTCCATAGTGTGGATGGGCACTCAGCCCACCCTTGCCGAGCGTGCCGCCCGCGCCGGCATAACCGACGTTCGCCCCATAGGCGACATAGCCGGCTATCTCAGCCGCGCGCGCGAACAGGGACGCACCATACACTTCCTGCCACCCTATCGCCCCGAACATCGCCTCAAACTCATGGACTGGCTCGGCCTCATGCCTTCGAATCAGGTAGCATCCGTGCCGTTCATCCGTGCCGTAGTGGAGCTACGCAACCACAAAACCGCCGAAGAGATAGCCGAGATAGAACGCGCCTGCAATGTGACCGCCGACATGCACCTCGCCGCAATGCGCACCGTGCGCCCCGGCATCCACGAATACGACGTCGTGGCCGAGATGCTTCATGTGGCCCACAAGGCCAACTGCGAGGAGAGCTTCGCCACTATCGCCACAGTCAACGGCCAGACCCTCCACAACCACTATCACGGCAACATCATCAAGCCTGGCGACCTCTTCCTGATTGACGCCGGTGCCGAGATAGAGTCGGGCTATTGCGGCGACATGTCGAGCACCGTGCCCGCCGACCCGCATTTCACCCCGCGCCAGCGCGCCGTCTATGAGATTCAGAATGCGATGCACCTCGCCTCCGTGGCCGCTCTCCGTCCGGGAATCCCCTATATGGATGTCTACGACCTCTCGGCCGAGACAATGGTTGAAGGCCTTAAAGAGCTCGGCCTGATGAAAGGCAACGCCAAAGAGGCCGTTGCCGCAGGCGCTCACGCCCTCTTCTATCCCCACGGCCTCGGCCACATGATGGGCCTCGACGTCCACGATATGGAAAACCTCGGTGAACGCTGGGTTGGCTATGCCGGCAAAGAGAAGTCGACGCAGTTTGGCCGCAAGAGCCAGCGCCTCGCCATGCCGCTGGAGCCCGGCTTCGTGCTAACTGTGGAGCCCGGCATATACTTCATCCCCGAACTCATCGACCTCTGGAAGAAAGATCGCAAGTTTGAGGAGTATATCAACTATGACGTGGTGGAGACCTACCGCGACTTCGGCGGCATCCGCAACGAGGAGGACTGGCTCATAACTGATGACGGCGCGCGCCGTCTCGGAAAAAAGATTCCACTCACTCCCGAGGAGGTAGAGGCCGAACACTGCTAATCGGCACCAACTGTCATTCAACACTTTACCGCGAGCCGGACGCCACAAGCGCCCGGCTCGCCCGCATTACTCCACACCCACAAATGTTAAAATCGATTACCGTAGCTGAACTTTATTTAACACCGCGAAGTTATAGTAGTGCAATGCGACTCCACGACGGAACAGCAAAGCGACATCCCTTACCACAACTCAACATCTCCACAACCACCTAAAACAAACATTTCATCCAACTCACACGCAGCGTCATCACCGACAGCTCACACAACCCACACACACAATTACGTTTCATCAATAATTATTGTATAGATAATGAAAGCTAACGCACTCTTGACAGCCATGGTAGTCGGCACTATCACAGTCGGCTCCTACACTACAGCATCCGCACAGGACGGCATAGTGGCAGTAGAAGAAACCGTTGTAACCGAACAGAACGTTGAGTGTAAGAATCATTACACCTCATCGTGGCGCGACAACTGGTATATCCAGTTCGGCGCAGGCATGCAGGTGCCTTTCGTCGACAAGACGGTAGGCGGCGACTACGAGCACCACATCACCGCCGTATATAACCTCGGCTTCGGCCACTGGTTCAGCCCCTATCTCGGCTTCCGTTTCAGCGGCTATTACGGCAAAATCCATTATGACTACGACCGCTACACCTCGGCCAACGCAGCCAACCTCAACTTCGACATCCAGTGGGATATGCTCAACTCTATCTGCGGCGTAAATCCCTCGCGCACATTCTCCATCATACCCTACTTCGGAGTAGGCGGCATGTACACCTGGGGCTTCCCCGGCCGCACAGCCACTATCCCCGACGGCAACGGACACCGCAAGACTCGTGAATGGACCCTCCCCGTATCGGCAGGTATCCAGGTTCGCCTCCGTCTCGCCAAGAATGTCGACTTCTTCGCCGACGCCCGCGCTGCCTTCGTTGGCGATAACTTTAACAACACCGTTTACGCCGACCCCATCGAATCTAACATCAGCCTCGTAGGCGGTCTCTCGGTTACCTTTGGCGAAGGCCGTAAATTCGACAGCTACAATCCCTGCGAGTATCTCGACTACATCAACACCCTCAACGGCCGTGTAAACGACCTCCGCGGTCAGCTTGCCGAGACTTCGGCCGCCCTCGCAGCAGCACAGGCTCAGCTCCCCTGCCCCGAAGTCACCGAAGCCACCGTTATCGAACAGGCTCCCCTCATGTCGAGCGTACGCTTCAAGATTGACTCTTCTAACATCAGCGACGAGGAGATGGTCAACGTTTACAACTGCGCACAGTGGATGAAGGCCAATCCCGGCACAACAATCGTAGTTCAGGGCTATGCCGACAAGGATACCGGTACTTCCGACTACAACATGGGCCTCTCGCAGCGCCGCTGCCAGAGCGTAGCCGATGTCCTCATCAACAAGTATGGCATTGACCCCGCCCGCATCGTCCTCGAAGCCAATGGCTCTAACGTTCAGCCTTACGAGACCAATGACTGGAACCGCATCGTGCTCTTCACCCAGCCCAACTAAGCCATTATTCTAAATGAATGTCACAGCGCCCCGGAAGCCACCACGGCTCCCGGGGCGCCCCTGTAATTCCCGGCATTAAGGCACAAAGCCAAGCTGATACGAAATGATTGTCGCGAAAACCGTTATGACTTGTTTCCGCGACAATCTCATTATAAGTTATGTACTATGTGAATTTCATAGTATATCGTACTTGGAACGAGGGAACGTTTTACCGCGTTTTGCCCATTTCAGACGAATTTTCTTCATCTCCTCATATCCCTTCTTTATAGTTGAACCACTCATGTGCGAATCCACTTCATGCTTGGCAAATTCACTTTCCCAGCGATAATATGTTGCTTTATCTCGATTGAAAGCTTGCTGTTCGGCTATACTATTCTTCTGTCCGGCTACACCATTCTTCTTATTTGATGGCTGGGAATAACTCGAGTCATCAGAAGTATCGGAAGATACAGTATAGCTATTGCTTACTGTTGAAGATGATGCGTAACTTTGCGACACTTCTCCGAGAGCCGACCCTACCGCGCCCAAAGTATTGGCAAAATTGCCAAGAGCCTCTGAGGAAGGTTTGCCGAGCGTAAGACCGAGTGTCAGCATACAAGAGTTCTTATAATAATCACGTGGACCATTAAGGAAGAGAGGATTTTGCCATGCCACACCTACACTAAGTCTTCTATACTTATAAGCCACTGACGCATTAAGACCGACGGAAACAGGGTCGCCTAATCCTCTTTCCGTTACCATAGAGACATACGGCCCCAGTCCTAAATCAAATCCATTCTTTTCATTGATACTAAATGAATATATTGCCTTTACTGGAATCTCTATGAAATTTCCGCGATAGTCCATAACCTTGCCATACATAGGATTGGATGTCCAGCTTATTGTTTCGTCAAGCAACGATGGCTCAAATTTGAAACCTTTTTCCTGAGAGAGTACGAGTTTGTTTCTATACCCTAATCCTGTTTCTAACGAAAGAGGGATATTAGATGACAGACTGATGCGCAACAATAATGCGCCAAATGCCTCGAAATCTGTTTTCTTTCCGGGCTCACCAAATTCATCATAGAACTCTCCGGACACACCATAGTGCTTGCTCATCATTCCTCCGGCTTCTATTCGCCAGTCAAGTTGTGCGAAAGTTTGTAACGGCAACATTATCGATATAATAGCGATGCTACCTCGAATCAGCCAAGATAATGTACTTTTCATACCATGCATAAGGGAAACCGGCATCCACATTCCCATTAATAAAAAGAGCGTGATGCCGTTCGCCATATCTCTGATGAAGGTCCTGAGAAAACCTGAATGCAAGATATGAAAGATCGGCTCACGCTATAGCGCGAGAACCGCTCTGTTATCTCTTGCATTCATAGAAAATTTCTCAGGTTTTCATCAGCAAGATAAGCAAAACGCTCCTTGTTTAATTCGTATGTCGCCGCAAAGGTACAATTTTTTTTTTATAAATATAGCAAGAAAATTAATATTCCGAACTCAGCGTTTTCTTTATAGTATGAGAAAGGATGGAGAGAGGTTAGAGATTTGAACGGAGGACGGGACTTCAACAAGGGGCGAATAACGGCAATCCACGGCTGACTCAGATGGTCGGCCGTGGATTGCTTGTGATTATTTGGTGTCAATCCGTGTGGATTGTCAATATCGAGGCTCTCAACAATAATTGAGAGGAGCGCTTAGTTCACTCCCACTCGATTGTCGCCGGCGGCTTCGAGGAGATGTCGTAGGTAACGCGGTTTACGCCGCGCACGTTGCGGATGATTTTGTTTGACACTTCAGCAAGGAAGTCGTAAGGGAGGTGAGCCCAGTCGGCTGTCATAGCATCGGTCGACGTCACGGCGCGGAGTGCCACAGCGCGCTCATAGGTGCGCTCGTCGCCCATTACTCCTACGCTCTGCACGGGAAGCAGTATCACGCCGGCCTGCCATACCTTGTCGTACAGACCGTGGTCGCGCAGCCCCTGGATGAAGATATGGTCGGCTTCCTGGAGGATATGCACCTTCTCGGGGGTGATGTCGCCAAGGATACGCACTGCCAGACCGGGGCCGGGGAAAGGATGACGGGTAATCAGGTGTTCCGGCATACCGAGCTCGCGGCCTACGGCGCGCACTTCGTCCTTGAAGAGAAGTCGCAGAGGCTCGCAGAGTTTGAGATTCATCTTTTCGGGCAGACCGCCCACATTGTGGTGGCTCTTGATGGTTGTGCCGGTGATGGAGAGGCTTTCGATGCAGTCGGGATAAATGGTGCCCTGGGCGAGCCACTTCACGTCGCATATCTTGTGGGCCTCGCGGTCAAACACGTCGATGAAGCCCTTGCCTATAATCTTGCGCTTGCGCTCGGGATCGGTCACACCGGCGAGCTCGGCGAAGAACTCTTCGGAGGCGTCGATGCCCTTGACGTTGAGGCCGAGACCTTCGTAGTCGCGGAGCACGTCGCGGAACTCATTCTTGCGGAGCATGCCGTGGTCGACGAAAATGCAGGTGAGATTTGAGCCGATAGCACGGTTGAGCAGCACAGCGGCCACCGACGAATCGACACCGCCCGAGAGGCCGAGCACTACCTTGTCGTCGCCGAGCTGCTCGCGGAGAGCGGCTACGGTAGAGTCGATGAACGAAGCGGCGCTCCAATCCTGTCGGGCGCCGCAGATGCCTACGGCAAAGTTGCGCAAAATCTGCATGCCACACTCCGAGTGATAGACTTCGGGGTGGAACTGCACGCCCCACACACGGCCGGGAGCAGCGTAAGCGGCGTTGTTGACCTCTTCGGTAGAAGCCACGATTTTGAAATCGGCGGGGAGCGAGGTTATGGTGTCGCCATGGCTCATCCACACCTGTGCGCCTTTTTCGATGCCCGACATCAGAGGGTCGGCATCATCGACAAACGAGAGGCGCGCGCGGCCGTATTCACGCGTGGGAGCGGGTTCAACCGAGCCGCCGCCTTCGAGTGCTATGAACTGGGCGCCGTAGCATATGCCAAGAATAGGGAGCCCGGTGGCGCGGAGAGCGGCAAGGTCGGTGCGGAAAGCCTTTTCGTCGTAGACGGAGAAAGGCGAGCCCGAGAGGATGATACCTATTACCGATTCATCACCGAAAGGATACTTGTTGTAGGGGACTATCTCGCAGTAGATGTTGAGCTCACGGATGCGACGTCCGATAAGCTGCGTGGTCTGCGAGCCGAAGTCGAGTATTATTATTTTTTCCTGCATTGATATAATGTGGATTGGAATGGAATCAAATGATTGTGGAGGTGAGAATGTCTATTTTATGGCTGCAAGCTTGTCGGAGGAGCCTACGAGCCAGAGTATGTCGTGTGGCTCAAACACAGTGTCGGCATCGGGCTGGATGAAGTCATCGCCGCGGGCTATCGACACAAGCAGTGCCTTGTAGGTGTCGCGCAGTCCCGACGAGGCGACAGTGAGTCCGAGCAGCGGCGAGGTGTCGGAAAGCTGTACCGACGTGAGCTTATATTCGTCGGGGCGCGAAGCACCCTCAGGTGCGTCGGGCACAGGGGCCTCGACAAGCGGGAGCAGCGCCTGTATCTCTTCGTCGGTGCCGGTGACGCCGAGTATGTCGCCCGGGAAGATTCGCGTGTCGCCACCGGGGACGGGGATTACAGTGGCTCCGCGCTGGATTGTTGCGATGTTGGCGCCGTAGAGTGCGCGAAGCTGTGAGTCGGCAAGGCGTTCGCCCACAAAAGGACAGCCGTAGCTCACCGTCATGAAAGCGAGGTGAATGTTACTCACGAGGTTGTTGTTGCGGCCACTGCGACGCAGTTCGCGCTCGTTGAGGTTGTTGAGAAACTGGTTTTCTATGCGGCGCATGCGCCGGCGCACACGGTTGCTGAACGTGAGCAGTATGCATAAAAAGATAGCTACACCTGCAAGCAGGCCGATAGCAGTGTTGTAGAGACTCACGAGGAAATAGACAAGGAAGCCGAGGGCAAGAAGCAGACGGAAGATGCTCATCACTATCAGCGGCACGTCGAAACGTGCGTTGGCGGCCACGAGGCGGTTGCGCTCAGTGGCTTTGGAGGCGGGCAGCGACAGCGCGAGCATGAACGGAGCCATTATAATCAGCGTGACGAGGGCGCATACCGTGCGGTACCAGACAGGCATCACGTTCATGAGCCACGGAAGGAGCCATTGGAGCGACACCATAACTATGCTTGCAAGCACGGCGGAATAAAGCAGTATGCGCCAGATATAGCGCTTTAACACAGTGCGCCACAGTACGGAGGTCTCGCTTTCCTCCTGGGCCTGCTTCGAGTAGCGGTCGATGAGGAAGTGCAGGCTTCGGGGAAGCAACTTCTCAACGAGCCGGTTGGCCGGGTCGGCAAGACGTATGAAATAGGGTGTAGTGAAAGTAGTGAGCACCGACACCGCCACGATGATTGGGTAAAGATCGGCATTGAGCACGCCGAGACTCATGCCGAGCGTGGCGATAATAAACGAGAACTCGCCTATCTGGGTAAGCGACATGCCGCACTCGATAGACACTTTGAGCGACTGGCCGGTGAGAAGCATACCGAGTGAGCCGAAGATGAACGAGCCTACAATCACGGCCAACGAGATGATCAGTATCGGGCCCCAGTATTCGACAAGCACCGACGGATTAACCATCATGCCCACCGAGATGAAGAACACCGAGCCAAAAAGGTCTTTTACCGGAGTGACGAGATGCTCTATACGTTCGGCGAAGCTTGTGCCCGCCAGTATCGAGCCCATGACAAAGGCTCCAAGGGCAAGTGAGAAACCGCAGTAGACCGAGAACACGGCCATGCCGAAGCAGAGTCCGAGCGACACGATGAGCAGAGTCTCGTCGTTGAGGTAGCGACGGGCGGTGTTGAGCGCCGAGGGCAGCACGAAGACGCCCACGAGAAACCAGATGATGAGGAAAAAGCCGAGTTTGGAGATCGAGAGCAACAGCTCGCCACCCTCCACTGTGTTGTTTATGGCTATCGACGACAGTACCACCATCATGACAACGGCAAACAGATCCTCCACTACAAGCACTGCAAACACAAGCGGGGCAAATCGCCTGTGCTGAAGCCCGAGGTCGTTGAGCGCCTTGATTATGATGGTGGTCGAGGCCATCGAAATCATGCAGCCGAGGAAGATGGAGTTGACCGTCGTGAAATTCATGGCATGGCCTATCAGGAAACCGATGGCAATCATGCCTATGATATTGAGCGTGGCTGTGACTATGGCCGACCCGCCGGCATTGAGCAGCTTGCGGAACGAAAATTCCAGTCCGAGCGAAAAGAGCAGAATCACTATGCCCAGCTCGGCCCAGAAGTCGATATTGGCTTCGGTGGTTACCGACGGCAGGTAAGTGAAGTTGGGCGACGCAAGAAAACCGGCCACAATATAGCCCAGCACAACCGGCTGCTTGAGCCACTTGAACAGAAGGGTGGTCAGGCCTCCGAGTATGAGGATGAAGGCGAGGTCGGAGATAAGGCCCTCGATATCAAAACCGGCAGCTGAGGCAGAGGCGAGAATCATAAGATGTCAAATATCAGATATTGGTCTGGCTGGAAAGAGTGATAGAAGTGGTCGAGCCGTGGAGCTCGCGCAACCGTGCGAAGAGACTCACGTAGTCGGTGACCGTGGGGATGAGCACCACAAGATTGAGACGCGTCGACGGCTCTGTATAGTCGTAGTCGACAAACACGTTAACCACATGGATATGCCGCTCGGCGAGCACTCCGCGGTAGTCGTTGATGTCGCTGAGAATGTCGCTGACACGTATTCGGATGATACGAGTCTCGGAGCCTACATGCACCCGCTGTTCGATACGTTCCAGAATGACTAGGATAAACAGTATGAGCGCCGTGGCGACGAAAGCCACGACATACATGCCGAGTCCCACGGTCATACCTATGGTGGCCACCATCCAGATGCCGGCCGCGGTGGTCAGGCCGCGCACAGATCCTTTCATCTGAATGATTGCGCCGGCGCCGAGAAAGCCTATGCCGGTGATGACCTGCGCGGCTATTCGGCCCGGGTCGCCGTTTTTCAGCCCCATATACTCCTGCGGAACGTATATGGAGAGAATCATGGCGAGAGTGGCGCCCATGGATATGAGAGCGAAAGTGCGTATGCCGGCAATCTGCCCCTTGCGCTTTCGCTCCATCCCGACGAAGCTCCCCAGCATAAGGCTCAGTGCGAGCCTTGTCACCGCCGATGTGGTGGTGATTTCAATGCCGTTGATTTCGTCGAGAAAGGCCTGAAACATCTGAGATGCGAGATTATTTCTTTAAGGTGAAGTGGCGCGAAGCAAGGCGATAGTTGTCGGCAAAAAGCTCTACGGTGTAGTCACCGGGGCTGAGGGCGGTGTTCACGTTCCAGTAGATTTTGAGGCCGCCTATTTCCTCGCCGCCGTAGTCGAAGCTTATCTTTTCGGTATACGGCACCGACGCTCCCTCGAAGTTGAAAGAACCGGCGCCGCCGAGAAGCGAGCCCTCGGGACCGGTGAGACGGAGATATACCGTCTTTGTGCCCACGGGGGTGGAGTTGTTCTGAGGTATGGTAAACGACACCATCAACTGCTTGGCCTTGGTGACGTTTTTCTCGGTCTTGCCGTTGCCTTTAAGCGCGGTGAGCGTCACGCCGGTCACATTAAGCTTTTCGGCGAGGGTCATGCGCTGCGACAGGTTCTTGTTCTCGCGCTCCACACTCGACACCTGCGAGGCGAGCTGCTGGTTACGGTTGCGTATCTGCGAGTTCTCGTCGCGGAGAGCGGCGTTTTCCTTGCCGAGCGAGTCGACCTGCGCGATGTAGTGCCGGAGCAAGGCGCGTAGCGTCGACACCTCGTCTTTAAGCTTCTTTATCTGGGCGCTGCTCTTGGCTTTCTGCGAGTTGAGCTCTTTGAGCAACTCCTCAATCTTGTTTTTCGCCGCGGCATACTTGGCCATGATTGTGTCATTGGCCATGAGATTGGCCTGATCCTCGTACTGGGCGAACTGCGAGTTGATTGCATCAAACTCGTTTGAGAGCGACAGTTGTTCGTTGGTAAGTTGAAGCTGTTCATTGGTGGCACGCGCTTCGTCAACCTGCATTTTCAGGCTGGTCATCTGCCATACGCTGATACCTACAGCGATGAGCAGGAGAGCCACCAAAGCGGCGGCTCCCCACATCATCGGGGTCATTTTCTTCTTCATCGGTTATAAATCGATTAGTCGTTTACATGGTTCAGAGTCCGCGACCGTGGCAGTTCTTGTATTTCTTGCCGGAGCCGCAGGGGCATAGATCGTTGCGACCTATACGCGGAGCCGCTTTGATAGGCATGGTCTTACTCGGACCGCCCTGTGAGGCGGAAGCGGCGGCGCGCTGGGCAGCCTCGCCGGGGAACGATTCTTTCGACTCGCGCAGGTTGGGGTCCTGCGCAGCGGGACGCTCAGGCATGGCGCGCTCCACCTTGGGCTGAGGCTTGGGGGCGGGAGCGGGTTCCGGAGCAGCTTCGGGAGCTGACTGCTCGTCCTCGGCTTCAGGAGCCTGAGGCTGCTGCGCCGGAGCTGGCTGAGGTTGAGGAGCGGCCGGCTGCTGAGGCACATATATCTGGCCGCGCATAAGTGTGGATATTGCTTTCACGTTGAGCTCGTTGAGCATCTGCTCGAAGAGGTGGAACGACTCCACCTTATAAATCACGAGCGGGTCTTTCTGCTCATACGATGCGTTGCGAACGCTCTGGCGCAGCTCGTCGAGCTGACGGAGGTGTTCTTTCCAAAGCTCGTCAATTGAGTGGAGCACCACGTTCTGGTGCCACTCCTTGACAATCGAGCGGCAGCCGGTATCGTAGGCGTCCTTGGCGCTGACGATAATCTGATATACGCGCTTGCCGTCGGTCAGGGGCACCATGATGCGGCCTTCGTAATGGTCCTCGGTCACCACGCGGGTGATTACGGGCATGGCCATGTCGATGATGCGCTGACTCTTGCGGTCAAAAGCCTCGACGGCTGCGGCGTGAACCTCCTCGATGATGTCCTCCTTACTCTTGCTGCGGAACTCCTCCTCGGTGAGCGGCGATTCGATTCCGAGTACCTTGAAGAGTTCAAGGCTGAAATCGGCGTAGTCAGCAGCGCCGTTGTAGTTGTTGACTATGTTCTCGATGACGTCGTAGGTCATGTTGGCGATGTCGATGCCGATACGCTCGCCCATGAGCGCGTGACGGCGGCGCGAATAGATGTATGTGCGCTGCTTGTTCATCACGTCATCGTATTCGAGGAGGTGCTTGCGGATGCCGAAGTTGTTCTCCTCGACACGCTTCTGAGCCTTCTCGATGCTCTTTGTCACCATGGGCGACTCGATTACCTCGCCGTCTTTCATGCCCATGCGGTCGAGCAGCTTCACTACCTTGTCAGAGGCAAAGTTGCGCATCAGTGTATCCTCGAATGAAACATAGAACACCGACGAGCCGGGATCGCCCTGACGGCCCGCACGGCCACGGAGCTGACGGTCGACGCGACGGCTCTCGTGACGCTCCGTGCCTATGATAGCCAGACCGCCGGCTTCTTTGACCTCGGCAGGGAGCTTGATGTCGGTACCGCGGCCCGCCATGTTGGTGGCGATTGTCACGGTGCCCTTTTTACCGGCGAGAGCCACGATGTCGGCCTCCTTCTGATGAAGCTTGGCGTTGAGGACGTTGTGGGGGATATGGCGCATGTCGAGCATACGCGAGAGAAGCTCGGAAATCTCAACGGATGTGGTGCCGACGAGCACCGGGCGACCTTCGCCTATGAGGCGCACTATCTCGTCAATGACGGCGGCATACTTCTCCTTCTTTGTCTTGTAGACGCGGTCAGACATATCGTGGCGCGCGATAGGACGATTGGTTGGGATGGTAACTACATCGAGCTTATAGATGTCCCAGAACTCGCCGGCTTCTGTCTCGGCCGTACCGGTCATGCCGGCGAGGCGATGATACATGCGGAAGTAGTTCTGGAGCGTGATTGTAGCGAAAGTCTGTGTTGCGGCCTCCACGGTCACGCCTTCCTTGGCCTCGATAGCCTGGTGCAGACCGTCGGAGTAGCGGCGACCCTCCATGATGCGGCCTGTCTGCTCGTCGACAATTTTGATTTTGCCGTTGTCGATTACATACTCTACATCCTTGTCGAAGAGGGTATAGGCTTTGAGGAGCTGCGTCACGGTGTGAACGCGTTCGGCCTTGACTGCATAGTTGGCGAGGAGCTCGTCTTTCTTGGCCTGACGCTCGGCCTTGTCGGCGATATGTTCGGTCTCCGACAGCTGGGCGGCGATGTTGGGAAGCACGAAGAACTGGGGGTCGTCAGATGAGCCGGTAAGCTCGTCGACACCCTTGTCGGTAAGGGTCACGGTGCGGTTCTTCTCCTCAATCACGAAATAGAGCGGGTCGGTGGCCTTGGGCATCTCGCGGGCGTTGTCCTGGAGATAGTAGGCCTCCGTTTCGAGCAGCAGGCCCTTCATGCCCTCCTGCGAGAGAAATTTGATGAGAGCCGAGTTCTTGGGCAGACCCTTGAACGCACGGAACAGGGCGAGAGCGCCTTCCTTGCGCACCTCCTTATCCTCGGAGGGAATCTTTGCCTTGGCTTCGGCGAGAAGCGAGGTGACGAGGCGGCGCTGTGCGTTGACCACCTTCTCCACATTGCCCTTGAAGTTGTCAAACATCTGGTCGTCGCCCTTTGCGACAGGGCCGGAGATGATGAGCGGGGTACGAGCGTCGTCGATAAGCACCGAGTCGACCTCGTCGACAATGGCGTAATAGTGCTTGCGCTGCACAAGGTCGCCCGGACGGGTGGCCATGTTGTCGCGGAGGTAATCGAAGCCAAATTCGTTATTGGTGCCGAAAGTGATGTCGCACTCGTAGGCCTGACGGCGCGAGGGAGTGTTGGGCTGATGCTTGTCGATGCAGTCGACAGTGGAGCCGTGGAACATATAGAGCGGACCCATCCACTCGGAGTCACGCTTGGCGAGATAGTCGTTGACAGTGACGACATGCACGCCGCGTCCCGAAAGCGAGCGGAGGAACACGGGGAGAGTTGCTACGAGAGTCTTACCCTCACCGGTAGCCATTTCGGCAATCTTGCCCTGGTGGAGCACTATGCCGCCTATGAGCTGCACGTCGTAGTGCACCATATCCCATGTCATGTCATTGCCGCCGGCCTTCCAAGTGTTGCGCCATATGGCCTTGTCGTCCTCTATGGTGACAAAATCCCGTCCCTGTGCGGCCAGGTCGCGGTCAAGCTGGGTTGCTGTCACTGTGATTGTGCCGTCGGGAGTGTGGGCGAAGCGCGATGCTGTCTCTCTGAGGGCGGCGAACACGGTGGGAAGATGATAGTTGAGCTTATCCTCGATAGTGTCGATGATAGCCTTCTCGTGACGGTCGAGGTCGTCCCAGAGGGGCTGACGCTTGTCGAAGGGAAGCTTCTCTATCTCGACACGAAGATTGGCTACAGCCTCCCGGTCGGCGGCAGTCGACTGCTTGATGTCGGCGCGGACGTCGGTAATCACGCCGCGGAGTTCATCATTGGTGAGCCCTTCCATTTTGGGGCCGAGGGCCTTTATCTGGTCAAGGATGGGCTGAATTTCTTTGAGGTCACGAGTCGACTTGTTGCCGAATATCTTGCTTATAAACTGAGTAAGCGACATTTATATAGAGGTGATAATGTGTTATATAAAAAATAGTGTGGAATTGAGTAAGAAGTGTCGCGGCCGCGGAAAGCGCGCGACGGTGGTCAGAGCCTTACCGGCCCGAGGGACGCGGCATTGGGGCTACGTATACGCAGCAGTCGCGACACGGTGGGCGCTATGCGACGCGCGTCGACAGGCTCGACGATGCGCTGCGGAGCCACACCGGCGCCCCACACTATGAGCGGGCTCGACGAGGAGCCCATGCGTGAGAAATGCGACGGACCGTTTTCGAGGTCATCGATAGCAGTCCAGCCGGGATTTATTTCGAGGATGATGTCGCCCGTGTGCTCGACGGAAGTGTTGCGTCGCACGGCGGCCGGGTCGGCGCCGACGCGGGCGGCCATGATGTCGTCGATGGTGTAGGCGTTGCTCACACCGCTCATGCGGGTAAGGAACTGGGCCGCTTCGGCACGCACCGACGGTATATCGAGCTTCTGCTCTTTTATGAGCTTATGGTTGAGGTAGAAATTACGGTCATGGTAGCCGCTCACCCACTCTCCGTTGCCATGGAGAGCCATGAGATACATGTTGAGCAGCGAGCGGGCCTTGCGAGATGAGAACTCGCCCGAGGGGAGGCGCCAGCGCTCCTCGTCGGGACGCGACGACACCGGCGCGGGAAGCCCGGCGACGAACACGAGGGTGCGGTCGGTGCCGGGGCGCTTGTCGATGACGCGTAACAGACGCTGTATGTCGCGGTCGAGGCGCAGATAGGCGTCGAGTGTCTCGGCGCGCGGGTTGGGGTTGCCGGTATAGGTATAGGGCGCGAGCGTGTAGCCGAGCGAGAGCATGTCAATGCCCTGGTGCTGGCCGAGCATCTGATAGTGCATCAGCTCGGCAGCCATGTCGGTTATCTCTTCGTTGCCCTTGGCCGAGACCTTGAACGAGCGGAAACGGTCGCGCGTGTTGTGGGGGAAATTATAGTTGAAGCCGGCCTGACGCACGGCGGGTGTCAGGTCGGGATAACCTTCAAGCGTGCCAAACAGCGGGCGCCACGAGATAGTGTCGAGGCGCGATTCGAGGGGCGCGTTGTAATTTCTCAGCGATATGCTCTGAGGCAGATCGCGGTAATAGGTGGTGGAGGCCCAGCGGCCGTTGATGTCGTCAATCCAGTAGCCGCCGTTGCCGGCATGGCCAGCCATGATGATTGAACGCTCAGGGTCGGCAGAAAGGGCGTAGACGTGGGTCGGGCCGTTACCGTCGATACGCACCTCGTCGGAGAGTGTCGACACATGAATCGCGGCAGGCGAAAGCATATCGGCGGTAAAGTTGCCCATCTGGGCCGAGTCGGCAAGGATAGGGCGTGAGCGGTGACGCGAGGGCTGGTAGACGTAGGCGGCGGGGATGCCGTTGACCGACGGGGGCGCGCCGGTGTAGAGCATTGCGGCGGCGGCCACAGGGTCAAGCGACGTGCCGTAGTCTATTTCCTGAACTACGGCGCCCTCGTTCATGAGGCGTTTGAAGCCTCCCGGACTCAGCTGCGCGTCGAGCAGGCGAAGCATATCCTCGTCAAGACCCTCCACGAGTATGCCGACGACAAGACTGGGCCGCTCCGAAGCCGGCACAGCTGCACGCGGTTCAGCTGCGAAGGCCCTTGACGACCCTCCGAGGAAGGCCATCGTAGCTACCAACGCGCAAATGATGCGGCAAGAAGTCACCGACGGTAAAGCAGGGGTTGATGAACCCGGCTTGTGGGGTTGAAGCATCTGACGTAGAAAATAAAGAATAGCGAGCGCACCATATCGCTAACAATCAGCGGGATAAATGCACCGTTACATGCCTGTATGCCGACAACAAACACGACACACAAGCCTATTAAGGCCACAAAATTAATAATTTGCCACCACAAAAGCAAACGACGCAAGCCTTTTGTCCACACCATGAAGAGCGGAAGCAGACACAGCGGATTGAGCCATAGCAGCAGCCAGTTGGGTGAAGATGCGGTGTGGGCCGAGAAAAACCACAGGAATGTTACGAGGCAGCCTGCAAGACCGAAGACCGTAAACATCACGACATCAAAGCCGCGCGACATACGCCCGGCCGACACATCGTAGAGAGTGACCGCGAGAGTGACAAGCAGTACCACTATACTCCAAAACATCGGGGTGAGATACCACGGAGTAGGGCCGCTCCCCCGCCCCGCCGCGTCACCGTCGACAAACATCGTCGTGTCGGCCACGAGCGGACTGCCGTCGGGCAGCGTGGCTGTTGCTATCATACGCGACAGCGCCACCGGCGCGAAAGCCATGGCGCGCGGAGCCTCGTCGCGGTCTATCGTCGAGCCGAGACAAATGTCTATGCCGAACTGATACCAGGGATAATTGCGGTGATAGAAGCGCATGGCGTCGCGGAACGAAGCGACGCCGGCCATATCGCCGCCCGGAGCGCCGAGCGCGAGCGTATCACCGACAGCCCGCTCGATAATCGACAGCGGACGCGTCGAGCAGTTGTCGGTCACATAGTTGTAGGCATACACGCGGTTTTCGGGCCTTAGATTCTCGACCACGAGTGCCACCACCCTCTCCGCCTGTTCGGGAGTGAGATTGAGCAACTGCTCGGTCACGGCGCGGCCTTCGTGCTCGTATTCACGCGAGAAATATTGTGCCGGGACGGAACCTGCGAGGTAGTTCATGTCGCCCTTGACGTAGCGCCACACGAAGCCCGGCGAGTTGAAATCGAAAATGCCCCAGTTGATGACCTCGTCGACACCTCGCTGAGCCGAGCGTATGCGCAGGCCGGAATGTCCTTCGAGCTCATAGAACACGGCCCCCGGCGCACAAGTGAGCAGACTCACCTGCCAATCCGTGCCGTGGGAGTCGGCGGTGCTGTCGACGGGAGCATCGGCTCGCGTCTGCGCCGCAAGCGGACAGATACACACCGCAAGCATGACCGCGATAAGCAGTAAATGTTTCATAAACCGAAATAGCAGGTGATGAATTAAAAAAATACAATTCGGAGTGGCGGCAAGCGATCACGTAGAAGCCTAATCACTTGGGGAGAAGCACCGCCTGACTCCTAATTGCATTTATGAGGCGGATTGTAGCGGAACGGGAGCCGCAACCCGGCTCCCTCCCTCACAACATCCGTTACACAGAATATGTTCAATCGGCCATAAGCTTGCGGTAGCGGCGGCGCGGAGGCTCCTTGCCGCCGTTCTGGGCGCGCTTGTAGTCCTCGTAGTCTGAGTATGTACCCTGATAGAACACCACCTTGCCGTCGCCCTCAAACGAGAGGATATGCGTGCAGATACGGTCGAGGAACCAGCGGTCGTGGCTTACCACCACGGCGCAGCCGGCGAAATCTTCGAGGCCTTCTTCGAGGGCACGGAGGGTGTTGACGTCAATATCGTTGGTGGGCTCGTCGAGCAGCAGCACGTTGCCCTCCTCTTTGAGCGCCATGGCGAGATGCAGGCGGTTGCGCTCGCCGCCCGACAGCACGGCGATTTTCTTTTCCTGGTCGGCGCCCGAGAAGTTGAACTTCGACAGGTAGGCGCGTGCATTGACATCGCGGCCGCCCATGCGGAAGCTCTCCACACCCTGCGAGATAACCTCGTAGACACTGCGCTCAGGTATGAGGTCGTGGTGGGTCTGGTCGACATAGGCTATCTTCACGGTTTCGCCTACGTCGAAGCTGCCGGCGTCGGGCTTCTCCTGGCCCATGATAAGGCGGAAGAGTGTGGTCTTGCCGGCACCGTTGGGGCCTATCACACCCACGATGCCGTTGGGGGGAAGCATGAAGTCGAGGTTCTCGAAAAGCTTCTTTGTGCCGAAGCTCTTGCTGAGGCCGGTAGCCTCGATAACCTTATTGCCTAAGCGCGGACCGTTGGGTATGAAGATTTCGAGGCGCTCCTCGCGCTCTTTCTGGTCTTCATTAAGGAGGCGGTCGTAGCTGCTAAGACGTGCCTTACCCTTGGCCTGACGGGCCTTGGGGGCCATGCGCACCCATTCGAGCTCGCGTTCGAGAGTCTTGCGGCGCTTGCTCGCCTGCTTCTCCTCCTGGGCCATGCGCTTGGTCTTCTGGTCGAGCCACGAAGAGTAGTTGCCTTTCCATGGAATACCCTCACCGCGGTCAAGCTCGAGAATCCAGCCTGCCACATGGTCGAGGAAGTAACGGTCGTGGGTGATTGCTATCACCGTGCCGGGATATTGCTGCAAATGCTGTTCGAGCCAGTCTATCGACTCTGCGTCGAGGTGGTTGGTGGGCTCATCGAGCAGCAGCACGTCGGGCAGCTGGAGGAGCAGACGCACCAGAGCCACGCGGCGACGTTCTCCGCCCGAGAGGGTACCTATCTTCTGGTCGTCGGGCGGGCATTGGAGGGCGTCCATGGCGCGTTCGAGCTTATTGTCGATGTTCCAGGCATCGGCGGCGTCGAGCGCGTCTTGAAGTTCGGCCTGTCGTGCGATGAGTGCGTCCATCTTGTCGGGATCATCGAGCACTTCGGGATCACCGAACGCCTCGTTGACACGGTCAAACTCGGCGAGTAGGTCCATGGTGTTCTGCACACCCTCTCGCACCACTTCGATTACGGTTTTGTCGGGGTCGAGCTTGGGGTCCTGTTCGAGATAGCCCACCGAGTAACCGGGCGAGAACACTACTTCGCCCTGATAGCTCTTGTCGAGCCCGGCGATGATTTTGAGCAATGTGGACTTACCGGCACCGTTCAGACCTATGATGCCTATCTTTGCACCGTAGAAAAACGATAGGTATATGTTTTTGAGGACTTGCTTCTGCGGGGGGTAGGTCTTGCTCACGCCTACCATCGAGAATATTATTTTCTTGTCGTCGGCCATCGGTCGATTATGGATATTTTGTGTTTGGTGGTTGTGTCGGTTTAACGTTTTTTGCGGAGGGGAGCCGTACGGTAGGGATAGTCGGGGGTGTTGCGCCCAATCGCTATTGCATTGAGCTTTCCCTTGATGAGCTGACGGCGCATCAGATTGATGCGGTCGGTGTAGACTTTGCCGGCGAGGTGGTCGAGCTCGTGCTGCACCACGCGGGCGGCGAAACCGCTCACCTCCTCCTCGTGCTGATTGAAGTCGGCATCCAGATACTTGATACGGATATGCTCAACGCGCTTTACGTCTTCGGCCAGACCGGGAAGGCTCAGGCAGCCTTCGTTGCGACCTATCTCCTCGCCATCGAGGATTTCAAGCTCCGGATTGATGATAGTGCGCTTGAAGCCATCGCACTCCGGAAACGACTCGGCCAGCGGCTGGGCGTCAATCACTACCATGGCTATGCTGCGGCCAATCTGGGGGGCGGCGAGCCCCACACCGTCGGAGGCATACATGGTTTCATACATATTGTCGACAAGCTCTTTAAGCTCCTGCGAGGGGGCTGTGGATGTGTCGACTTTTTCGGCTACCGCGCGAAGCACCGGGTGGCCATAGAGATATATCGGAAGTCTCATAGATTATTGTCGGATGAGGGATTAACAGATTGAGAGGGAAACGCTCCGTAGGCGCGGCTTTCAAGATAGCCGTTGAGGATTATCGTGGCCGCCATACGGTCGACTACCGCTTTGTCGCGGCGCTGCATGCGTTTCATGCCCGAATCTATCATCGACCGGTGGGCCAGCGTCGAGGTGAAGCGTTCGTCGAAATACACTATCTCTATCCCGGCCGGAAGCTGCTTGCGCAGGGCGCCGATACCGGGCCGTATGTAGCGGGTTGAATCGCTGGGAGTGCCGTCGAGCTGTGTGGGCCAGCCCACCACTATCGCATCCACTTTCTCGCGGGCCACATAATCCTTAACGAAAGGTATGAGTTCGCGGGTGTCGACGGTAGCAAGAGCCGTGGCGACGATGCGCGCAGGGTCGGTCACCGCGATACCGCAGCGACGCTTACCGTAGTCTATGGCCAGCAGTCGTCCCATGCCGCAAAGATACGCATTTTTCACGACCCCTGCAACATACCCGCCGCTATGCCGGAAGTGATGAAGCGGCGGCCCTACGGCATGCCGGGCCGTTCGGAGCGACGCAGGGATTACGTGGAAATCAGAAACTGATTACAAGTTCGGCGACAAGGCGGTCGGGACGCGGCCCCTCACCTTTCCACTGACAGTACTTCTCATAGTTGAGGCGCACATCGGCGTGCGTCTTGCCGTGTATACAGGTGAGAGTCGAGCCAACCGTGACGCGGTTGCAGGCGCCGTCGTGAGTGTCGGCCGTGGAGCCGAGCGAATAGTGGTCGGTCATACCGTCGAAGCGCGCTTGCATGCTCCAACGGTTGAACACGCCGCAAGTCACCGGCTTGTGCCAGTCGGCAAACACTACGTAGGAATGTACGTCCTTGTACAGATTGCCGACGTAGTGCTCGTACATATATTCGCCCTGAATGAGCAAGTTGGCGTTTTGCCAGCCGAGGGCTCCGTCAACGAGATTGGCCCTTTGGGCGCCGGGGCGTATCGAGGCATATCCGGTGGCGACATTCCACCCTTGCGGGAGGCTCCACGTCACTTTGCCGGAATAAGCAAGAGTTTTGTTCCACACATTGTGATTGCCTATCGCCGTGGGATTGAAAGCACCGGCTTCAATGGTGAGAGGCGTAGACGGAAGCGTGTAGGCCAGGCGCGCGCCTACGGCACGATAGTTCATAACCTGCTTGCCCATGAAAGAGCGGTTGGCGAAATAATAATTAGCGGGAGCGCGAAAGGTTTCCACGCCAAAAGGCATACGAAACTGGCCGGCCCTGAAATTGAGACCTTTGGCGATGTTGATGCTTCCGTATGCGTCGAGAATCTTCATGGTGCCTGCGTCGCACAGGTCGGTCTGAAAAAAATAAGATATTGACGGCAACACGTTGCCCGCCATTGACACGCGCGCGTTGCGTACCTGAAAGCGCTGCTCGCCTGAGCGGGTGTCGAGTTCCCAGCGTGTACGCAATACGCCGTGAAATTCAGGAATATAATAACTAAGATCGGTGCCGTCGGCGGCAGCCGTGAGCGACATGGCGGCAAGCGATAGAGCCATTATCGCTTTCTTGAAATTGAAAGTCATGATTAGCCGGGTGATGACACATCCTGCGATGTGGAAACGTGATATTGATGTGCAAAGTTACAACATATTCGGCGGCCGGCCAACATCCGCCCGGCTTATCCGGCAATCACACGGGGTCGACGTCATAGTACACGATGCCGCGGCGCAACGGCTCATAGCGGGCTTCGGCCAGGCGTGTATATATAGCTTCAAGTAGCTCCCGAACGCGCTTCATCGACGCGTCAGCCTCAATTTTGAGCATGAGGCGACGGATGAAAAAGTTTTGTACGCGCCCCACGGGAGGGGCATCGGGACCCGACACGCGCTGCACGCCGAACACGGCGCGGAGGTGCTCGCCGTAAGTAATTGCGAGGGCGTCGGCGGCCTGCCCCTCGCGATGCTTGATGTAGATATACACTATCCTCACAAACGGGGGATAGCGGAACTGTCGCCGCTCCTCAATCTCGACATCGTAGAACGCCTTGTAATTGTGAGCTGCGACAAGCAAGAATATAGGATTGTCGGGCTGACGCGTCTGAATCATCACCGTGGCCTGCCCCTCGCCCGGCTTGCGTCCGGCACGTCCCGCCACCTGTTCCAGCATCGAATAAGCACGCTCATGGGCACGGAAGTCGGGGGCGGAGAGCATGGCATCGGCGTTAGCTACTACCACGGCCTTTACGCCGTCGAAGTCGAGTCCCTTTGTCACCATCTGCGTGCCAATCAATATCTTCGACCTGCCCTGGGAGAAGTTGTCGATAATAGCCTGATGAGCATCCTTGGCACGTGTGGAATCGAGATCCATACGGGCAATGGCGACATCGGGGAATATGGTGTCGGCCTCATCCTCGACACGCTCCGTTCCGTAACCCACCACCTCGACCGACCCGGGGGTCTTGCATGAGGGGCACACGGCGGGAAGCGGATAGCGCGCGCCGCAATAGTGGCACACGAGGCTGTCGAGCGAACGGTGATAGGTCAGCGACACGTCGCAATGCTCGCACTTGGGGGTCCATGCACATTGCTTGCACACCGCCATAGGTGCGAAGCCGCGACGGTTGAGAAACACTATGGCCTGCCCTTTGGCATCGAGCGCACTGCGCACGAGCTGCGCGGCGTCGGAGGTGAATATGCCGTGTAGTTCGCCTTTGAGCTTAGCGCGTTTCAGGTCGGCCACCTCAATGCGCGGCAACTGCGCATTGCCATAGCGCTCAGTAAGTTCCACAAGGCCATACTTGCCCGACAACGCTTTGTAATAGGTGTCAATGGCCGGTGTGGCGCTGCCGAGCAACGTCTTTGCTCCGTGAATACGCGCAAGCACCGTGGCGGCGTCGCGGGCATTGTAGCGCGGAGCGCTGTCCTGCTGCTTGTAGCCTGAATCGTGTTCCTCGTCGACCACCACCAACCCGAGCCGCATAAACGGCAGAAACAGAGCCGAACGGGGACCGACAACCACCACGGGCTCAGACGAGTCAAGGAGCCGGCGCCATATCTCCACGCGCTCGTTGTCGGAGAACTTGGAGTGGTATACCACTACCTTCGGGCCGAAAACCCGTTGCAGCCGTTCTGTGAGTTGTGTGGTCAGCGCAATCTCAGGCACGAGCATGAGGGCCTGGCGACCTTGTTTCAGAACGTAGTCGAAGAGGTGGATATATATCTCGGTCTTGCCCGACGAGGTGACGCCATGGAGCAAAGTAACCTCACGGCCTCCGAGCCACGATCGGTGCAGCTCGTCGAGTGCCTTGCCCTGAGCATCGCTCAGCCGCGGCAACTCACCGGAGGGCTGTCCGGCGAAAGCAAACCGGCTCACCGTCTTGCTATACACCTCCACGAGCCCCTTTTTCTCCATTGCGCTGATTATCGGCGCCGTGACGTCGGCCCGCCCCATAAGATCGCTCCGAAGCACCTCTTTTATCTCCGCACCCTGACGCATGGCGCCGCTCATGTCGAGGAGCGCGAGAAGCGCGCGCTCCTGTTTTGGCGCCCCCTTGACGGCGGCGAAAGCCGACGCGAATGAGGGGTCGGAGCCGTCGGTCAACAGTGCCGGTGCAAGGCGCACACAGCTTATGCGCCGCGCCCTGAAACGCTCCACTACCCTCTCCGACACCGTTACGGCCCCCTTGTCGATGAGGCGCGACACCGTGCGCGAAATAGAGGCTATACCGGTAGCCTTTGCTATGTCGGCGAGCGCCATGCGCTTCCCCTCATGGTCGAGCACCTGCACCACGCTCACCTCATTTTTGGTAAGACGCACTTCGGGGTCCTCCTCCCAGTCGGGGGCGAGTTCAAGAAATGTCTCGCTTTCGAGTTTGAGTCCGGCGGGGAGCGCCGCTTTCATCACATCGCCCGGCGTGGCAAAGTAATAGTCGGCGATCCAGCTCCAGAAACGAAGCTGATTGGAACGCACTACCGGAGCGTCGTCGAGCAGGGCGTCGATGCTCTTTACGTCGACATTCTGCGGCGGACGTGGCACGCCGAGCGCGGCCACGATGCCTGTATAGAGTTTGCGCTTGCCGAAAGGCACCACGACGCGATGCCCCTCGCGCAACACAGCTTCGAGCTCGGGAGGCACCTCGTAAGTAAATGCTCCCGGGAGCGGCAAAGGCAAAATCACTTCGGCATACATGGCTTGCTGGCAGTGGTGGGTGTGAGTATCTATCCGTTATTTCAAGTTGTCACGCACACGATCGAGGAACCCCTTCATGCGCGCCGAATCGCGATGCGCCACAATATCCTGCAACTCGGCAAGACGCTCCTGAATGTGCGACAGGGCCTCGGGAGTGTTGGGGTTGAACAGAATCTCGCTGAGCAGATAGTCATCTTCCGACATAAGGCCGCGGGCTATCTGCATGTGGCGCTTGAATGTGGTGCCGGGAGCGTCCTGGTGCTTCATTATGCCGGCAAAAACCAGAGTCGAAGCAAAGGGAATCGAAAGGGAGTAGGCTATTGTGGTGTCGTGTTCCTCAAAGCTGTACTCCTCGATATGCAGGCCGAGGCGGCGGTAGATGTCGAGGAAGAACAGGCGCGCCATGTGGTCGCCCTCAGTGATGACAATGGCGTTTTCGCTCGCCAGATTGCTCAGTGAGGCAAACGTGGGGCCGAACATGGGGTGAGTCGAAACAAACCTGTGGCCGCACGAGGCGTAAAATTCAGGCAGCCCGGTCTTTACCGATGCTATATCGCTAAGTATGGCGTCGGGGCCGAGATGCGGTAGTACCTGGTTGAAAGCTTCGAGAGTGTATCTTACCGTGGCAGCGTTGATAACCAGCTCCGGGTTGAAGTCGTCGATTTCGTCGAGGGTGGCGAATCGGCGGCAGTTGTAGGAGAAACGGAGTTTTTGCGGGTCGTGGTCATACACGGCCACGTCGTGCTCAAACGAGAGAAGGTCGCAGAAAAACGAGCCCATTTTTCCCGCGCCAAGAATCAGTATTCTCATGGACGGCGGTCGTTAAGGATTTCAATCTGCTGACGCACGCTCTCCTCGTGGATAGCCATGAGAACTGTGCGGAGAAAGTCAATTCCCATACCCATTTCCTTACCATTTTCGAGGCGGGTACGTATCACGTCGTTGTAGCGTGCTGCCTGCACCACGGGCATACGGTGCTCTTTCTTATACTGGCCTATCTCTCGGCTCACGCGCATACGCTTTGAGAGGACTTCGAGGAGCTCGTTGTCAATCTGGTCAATCTGCTGGCGGAGGAGCGCGAGATTTTCGGTCGACTGGCGCGAATCGCGTACAACGAGGGTATTGAGCACAAAGTTAAGAATCTCGGGGGTGAGCTGCTGCGAAGCGTCGCTCCATGCCTCGTCGGGGCTGCAGTGACTCTCGATGATAAGGCCGTTGAAGCCCATATCCATTGCCTGCTGCGAGATTGGAGCGATGAGCTCGCGCTTACCGCCGATGTGTGATGGGTCGCAGATAATAGGCAGGTTGGGATAGCGGAGGCGCAGCTCGATAGGTATGTGCCACTGGGGCATGTTGCGGTAGAGATGCTTGCCGTAGGCCGAAAAGCCACGGTGGATTGCGCCTATGCGGTGAATGCCGGCGTTGTAGATGCGCTGCATGGCTCCAATCCAGAGTTCAAGGTCGGGATTGACGGGGTTCTTTACAAGCACCGGCACGTCGGCGTGATGCTCGGCCAGGGTATCGGCTATCTCCTGCATGGCAAAGGGGTTGGCCGAGGTGCGGGCGCCTATCCAGAGCATATCCACCTCAGCAGCGAGTGCCTGCTCCACATGCTGGCGCGTGGCCACTTCGGTAGAGGTGTACATGCCGGTTTCAGCCTTTACCTTTTTGAGCCATTCGAGGCCCGGAGCGCCTACGCCCTCGAAGCCGCCCGGCTTGGTGCGCGGTTTCCAGATGCCTGCGCGGAATATCTTAATGCCGTTGGCTGCGAGCTCGCGGGCGGTGCAGAGCACCTGCTCCTCTGTCTCCGCGCTGCACGGACCTGCTATGATAAGCGGTTGTGACGAATCTACTCCTTCGAATACTATGGGCTGTATATCTTTCATGTCGTTGGTGTTACTGAGTTTATGTTGTATGGGAATTTATCATGATTGTGCGCCGCGCCACTCGCGTATGCGGGCGAGTGCCTCGCGCATTTTTTCTTCGGTGGCACAAAGGCTTATGCGGATATACCGAGCGCCGTTGGAGCCGAATACGAAGCCCGGGGTGATGAACACGCGAGCGCCGTAGAGCACTCCGTCGGTAAAAGCCTCACATTCCTCTATCTCGTCGGGAATGCGGCCCCACAGGAACAGGCCGCGCTGCGAGGGGTCGAAGCGGCAGCCGAGGGCTGTCATTATCTCTTCGGCCACAGCGCGGCGGGAGCCGTAGACCTCGTTGAGTCGGCTGTGCCACTCCGGTCCAAGAGCGAGAGCCTCGACCGCGGCCTTTTGGAGCGGACGCCATTGGCCTGAGTCGACATTGCTCTTCACCTTAACTATCCACTCGATGAAGCGGGGATTGGATATGACTACGCCGAGACGCCAGCCGGCCATGTTGTAGGTCTTGGAGAGTGAGTTCATTTCTATGGCTATATCCTTGGCGCCGGGGACAGCAAGGATGCTCAGCGGCTCCTTGTCGTTGAGGATGAAGCTGTAAGGATTGTCGTGGGCGATTACTATGCCATGGCGTCGGCCAAAGTCGACAAGGCGCTCGAAGAGCTCGCGTGAGGCGGGTGCGCCTGTCGGCATGTGGGGATAGTTGACCCACATGAGCTTGACGCGTTCAAGTGGGAGCCGCTCCAAGGCGTCGAAGTCGGGCATCCATCCGGTGGTTTCTATAAGGTCGTAGGGGATTATCTCGGCCTCTGCGAGATTGCTCGCAGAGCTGTAAGTGGGATAGCCGGGATTAGGCACAAGCACGGCGTCGCCGGGATTTAGGAACGCGAGCGACACGTGCAGCACGCCCTCCTTGGAGCCGATTAAGGGCTGTAGCTCAGTGGCGGGGTCGACCTCAACGCCATATACACGGCCATACCAGTCGGCGTATGCTCTGCGTAGCGACGGAAGTCCGCCAAAGGGCTGATAGGAATGAGCGTCGGCGCACACAGCGTCGGCTTTAAGCGCCTCGATCACCTCGTCGGCCGGCATGCGGTCGGGGCCGCCGATGCCGAGCGAAATGATATCGTGGCCTTGGGCGTTGAGAGCAGCCACTTCGCGGAGCTTTCGTGAGAAATAATATTCCTTGACATTTGCCACGCGGCGAGCGGGTTCGATAGTGCGGGGTTCAGTTGATTTCATTGCGGCATGCTTTATACTCACCGAGCGAGCGGAAGTCGTTGATAAGGGGGCGCACAGCGTCTATTGCCTGGCGATAGCGCACCATTGAATCGAAAGTGAGGTCGGCATAGAAGCGATACTCCCACTCCCGGCCTATAATCGGCATTGACTGTATCTTGGTGAGGTTGATATCGTAGAATGTGAAGATTGTAAGCACCTTAGAGAGTGAGCCGTGTGTGTGGGGCAACGTGAACACTATCGATGCCTTGTCGCAGTCCTCGGGGCGCGGGCGCATCGAATCGGCGTTGAGCGGGTCAGCGAGAATGAGGAAGCGCGTGAAGTTGCGCTTGTTGGTCTCTATGCCGCGCTCTATGACATCGAGGCCGTAGAGCTTGGCGGCAAGCTCGCCGCACACGGCGCCCATATGACTGTCGGCGGGGCCGGCGGCTATGTCGCGGGCGGTGCCGGCGGTGTCGAACGTCTCGGTGAGTTTGAGGTGCGGATGGTGACGCAGGAACTGCTCACACTGCATCAGCGCCATGGGATGCGAACCTACCTCGGTAAGGTCGTTTATCGTGAGGCCGGGCAGTGCGCACAGCACATGGCTAATCCTCATCTTAATCTCGCCAACTATGGTGTGCGACGAACGGCGAAGCAATTCGTGGTTTTGCAGCAGTGCGCCGGCTATGGTGTTCTCTATCGCCATGATGCCGGTGAGCGACGCGTCGCCATCGAGCGTATCCATCATGCCGTGGAAAGTGTCGCACTCCACTGTCTCTACATCTTCGTCGACAAAGTAGGCGCGTGCGGCTGCATCATGGAAGCATCCGGCCACACCCTGTATGGTGACTTTGCGGCTCATTGTATCTGTTGGGATCTGTTGTGTTGTAATAATGTTGGCTTATAAAAAATCGACCCGACTTCATCATGATGAGGCCGGGCAGCGTGGTGTTGAGGAGGATTTGTCGCTTAATCTTGATTGCTTAGAAGGATTTGTGACATTCAAACCTGCACATAGCTGTTGCCGGAGCCCTTTCCTACGTAATAGAAAAACACCTCGGAGCAAAAATAATATGCATAAAATCGTGTCATATCTCTCTAAGTTGATTGTAAGGGCACGGCCTGAAATTGATGCCGAGCTGTCAAATCACCGGCAAATTTATACATTTCCCTCCAATTAGCCAACAATCCGCCCGATTTTCTTCACAGATTTTTTAAAACCGCCTACGAAGTGCTTTTCGGTAGCACCATCACACCACACAAAATGACGCCCGCATATGCTGTTTATTTTTTTGTGTTAATTTTTACGACAGAATATTGACTTACATATTTTAATTTGTTATCTTTGCGACGGGTCACAAAAAATCGTGGCTCCATGATTTCCGGACCCGATGTCAATATCATCTCCGGAATCATCCGCTACTTTTCTCAACTTATAAAAAAAAAATCTTTTTTACAGGGAACTCCATCGATACTTAACGAGTTGTGTAAGACTCATTAGCACGATGAAAATGTCAATGCCTGGTCAAATTAACAATCGATTGTCGGAAAAGGGGTTGCCGCCTGAGGCACTCCCGGATCCATAAGAGTTCAAACCCGCAATGCCCCCCTTGACAATAGGCATTGCGGGCTTTTAATTCTACCCTATGGCAGAAATACCCCACGAAAACGGCAGTACCCCCGGAAGTGGCCGCGTATGCGGAACTACCGGGGGTACCGTAGTTATTGTCGTGTCAGACCGTCAGTGTCAATCGGCGCACTTGGCGTTGATGAACTCGCGGTTGAGACGTGCGATGTTGCTCAGAGGGATGTTCTTGGGGCACTCGGCCGAGCAGGCACCGGTGTTGGTGCAGTTGCCGAAGCCGAGTTCGTCCATCTTGGCAACCATAGCCTTGGCGCGACGCTTGCGCTCTACCTGACCCTGGGGCAGAAGGGCAAACTGGCTTACCTTGGCGCTGACAAAGAGCATTGCCGAGCCGTTTTTGCAGGCTGCCACGCAGGCACCGCAACCGATACATGTGGCGGAGTCCATGGCCACGTCGGCGGTCTCCTTGGAGATGGGGAGCGAGTTGGCATCCTGTGCGCCGCCGCAGTTGAACGATACATAGCCGCCGGCCTGCTGAATCTGGTCGAAAGCATTGCGGTTGACCATGAGGTCGCGAATCACAGGGAAGGCTGCCGAACGCCACGGCTCGATGGTGATGGTGTCGCCGTCGTTGAACTTACGCATGTGGAGCTGGCAGGTGGTGATGCCCTGTACGGGACCGTGGGGGTGACCGTTGATATAGAGTGAGCACATACCGCAGATGCCCTCGCGGCAGTCGCTGTCAAACACCACGGGCTCTTCATTTTTGTCGACGAGCTGCTGGTTGAGCATGTCGAGCATTTCGAGGAACGACGAGCCGGTGGATACGTTGTCGAGGTGGTAGCTGACGAACTGTCCCTTCTCCTTCGGGCCACGCTGACGCCAGACTTTGAGGTTAACGCTTATAGTTGATTCCATTGTTGCTGTGTATGGTGATGAAGGGTGAGGGTTTACGACTTGTAGTTACGGGTCTGAACCTGTATAGCCTCATATTTGAGGGGCTCTTTGAGGAGGACGGGCTTCTCGTTGTCGCCGGTATATTTCCAGCACGACACATACATGTAGTGCTCGTCGTCACGGGCGGCCTCGCCGTCGGCGGTCTGGTACTCTTCACGGAAGTGAGCGCCGCACGATTCGTTGCGGTGGAGAGCGTCGATAGCCATCATCTTGGCCATAACGAGGAAGTCTTCGAGACGGAGAGCCTTTTCGAGCTCGGTGTTGAGGTCATCGGCACGGCCCACGATGCGGAGGTCGGTGTAGAACTCCTTCTTCACCTCTTCGAGCTCGTTAAGAGCCTTGACGAGGCTTTGAAGAGTGCGGCCCATACCTACGAGGTTCCACATCACATGGCCGAGCTTCTTGTGAATCTGGTCGGGGCTCTTGGTACCCTTGATAGCCATGAGGCGAGCGATGCGATCGCGTACGCCCTTTTCTGCTTCGTCAAATTCGGGGTGCTTGGTGTCGAAGGTAGAACGCGACACCTTAATCTGGTCGCTGAGGTAGTTCTGCATGGTGTAAGGCAGAACGAAGTAACCATCGGCGAGACCCTGCATGAGGGCCGATGCGCCAAGACGGTTGGCGCCGTGGTCGGAGAAGTTGCACTCGCCGATAGCGAAGAGGCCCTTGATTGAAGTCTGGAGCTCGTAGTCAACCCAGATGCCGCCCATGGTATAGTGGGAAGCGGGGAAAATCATCATCGGGGTCTCGTAGGGGTTGTCATCAGAAATCATCTGATACATATCGAAGAGGTTGCCGTAACGGTCGCGCACGACGTCGGCGCCGAGACGCTCGATAGCATACTTGAAATCGAGATATACGGCATTGCCGGTACCTACACCGAAGCCGGCGTCGCAACGTTCCTTGGCGGCACGCGAAGCGATGTCGCGGGGGCAGAGGTTACCGAAGGCGGGATAGCGGCGTTCGAGGTAGAAGTCGCGGTCTTCGTCAGGTATGTCGGTGGGTTTCTTCTTGCCGGCGCGGATAGCCTCGGCGTCTTCCTTTTTCTTCGGCACCCAGATGCGGCCGTCGTTACGGAGCGATTCGCTCATGAGGGTGAGCTTGCTCTGGTCCTCGCCGTGAACGGGGATACAGGTGGGGTGAATCTGAGTGAAGGCGAGGTTGGAGAGGTAGGCACCCTTCTTGAAAGCCTGGATTGCAGCAGAACCGTTGCAGCCCATGGCGTTGGTCGAGAGGAAGAATGTACGGCCGTAGCCGCCGGTGGCGAGCACTACTGCGTGAGCGGCATAACGCTCAATCTCGCCGGTGATGAGGTTGCGCACGATGATACCGCGGGCGCGGCCATCGATGATAACTACGTCAAGCATCTCGCGGCGGTTGAACGAGCGCACGGTGCCTTTCTTAATCTGACGGTTGAGCGAAGCATAAGCACCGAGGAGGAGCTGCTGGCCGGTCTGGCCCTTGGCGTAGAATGTACGCGACACCTGAGCACCGCCAAACGAACGGTTGGCGAGCAGGCCGCCGTATTCGCGGGCGAAGGGTACGCCCTGAGCTACACACTGGTCGATAATGTTGTTGCTGACTTCGGCAAGGCGGTACACGTTGGCCTCACGCGAACGGAAGTCGCCGCCCTTAACGGTGTCGTAGAAGAGACGATAGATTGAGTCGCCGTCGTTCTGATAGTCCTTGGCGGCGTTGATACCGCCCTGGGCTGCGATAGAGTGGGCGCGGCGGGGAGAGTCCTGGATGCAGAAGTTGTAGACGTTGAAGCCGAGCTCGCCGAGAGTGGAGGCGGCCGACGCACCGGCAAGACCGGTACCTACAACGATTATGTCGAGGTTGCGCTTATTGGCGGGGTTGACGAGCTTCTGGTGAGCCTTGTAGTTGGTCCACTTTTCGGCTACGGGGCCTTCGGGAATCTTCGAGTCTATCTGAAATTCAGGGAGCTTCGACGATTCGATGTCGGCAAAATCCTTCATGATGGGGGTAGAGTCAATCATACCCTCGAGTTTCTTGAGATCTTCCATGTGGATGGTTGTGTGAAGGGGTTATAGAGACGGGGATATGTTTTACTCAATTATTGTGATGCTGGCACTCAGTGTTGTTGGCGCAATCAGCGGTGTTGGCGCACTCGGCGGTGCCGTCACACTCTACGGTGCCGTCACACTCTACGGTGCCGTCACACTCTACGGTGCCGTCACACTCTACGACTGTGACAGCTACTGCGTGACCCTGCTCCATGAGCTCGGCGTTGAACTCGTTGTACTGCTCGATGAGGGCGGGGCAAGTGAGATAGGCGTTGCGGTTGGCCTGTACGGTGAACACTACGGCCTGGAGAATGAAGAGGCCCACTACAATAGAGGTCCACCATGCACCGATACATTTGAGACGCTTAATCCAAACATCATTGTTCCAGCCGGCCGACTGGAACATCGACCAGAAGCCGTGATTCATGTGGAACCAGAGCGCGATGAAGCCGATGATGTAGACAACGGGAGTCCACCACTGCGAGAAGGCAATCTGGATGAAGAGTGTACCGCTCTGGGGGGCGACAGTCATGCCATTTTCAGTAACGGGGCAATGCAGAACCTCGGCGAGCTGCATTTTGGCCCAGAACTGCACGAGGTGCACAATGAGGAACGCCACTACCACGATGCCGAGAACGAGCATATTCTGCGAGGCCCATTCTACCTGCTTGGGCTTCGAGACAACGTCGTAACGGTCGTTGCCACGGGCGCGGCGGTTCTGAATTGTAAGCCACACGGCATAGATGATGTGGATGACAAATAAGGCAGCCAGACCGATGGAGGCGATGAGGGCATACCAGTTTGCGCCTAAGAATGCGCAGATTGCATTGTAGGCCGAAGGCCAGAAGATGGCCACGCCGTTCATCAACACGTGGAATGTCACGAACAGCACGAGGCACACTCCGGTGATGGCCATAATCAGCTTACGTCCGATGGATGAGCTTTTTAACCACATAAAGGGAATGATTTTGGTATTATTTAGGAGTTATTGTTTGTATGCAGAATGAAATTTCCTTTCGGCAAAATTAATGATTTTTAACCGCCTGACAAAATCTTTTGGCGATAATAATATGACAAATCGCTCCGCCGCCCCGCGACGGCGCATTTCAAGAGATGCGCCCCCAATCGAAAGCCCGGTCGAATCGGCGCGACATCTCGGCGCGGAGCAGCGGCGAGGAGACGTCGGGGTCGGCGTCGAGAGTGTCGGAAGCTGCACTCCGGGCCGTCGCCACGATGTCGCCGTCGCGCGACAGCGAGGCCATTTTCAGCTCTATCGGCAGGCCGCTCTGGGCGGTACCTTCGAGGTCGCCGGGGCCGCGCATCTTCAAATCGGCTTCGGCAACGACGAAGCCGTCGGTGGTCGAGGTCATCACTTCGAGCCGCTTGCGGGTCTCTGCTGAAATCTTGTACTTGGTCATGAGGACGCAATAGCTCTTGGCCGCACCACGCCCAACGCGCCCGCGCAACTGATGCAGCTGACTGAGGCCGAAGCGCTCGGCGTTTTCTATCACCATTACTGTGGCGTTGGGCACGTTGACACCCACCTCAATCACGGTGGTGGCGACAAGTATGTGGGCCTTGCCCGACGCAAACAGGCTCATCTGGTAGTCTTTCTCGGCCGGCTTCAACGAGCCGTGCACCATGGCGACCTTGTAGTCGCGAAATATCTCGCGTATCTCCTCATACCCCTCCTCCACCGAATGGAGTTCGTTATTGTCGTTCTCTTTGATAGCCGGGTAGACGATATACACCTGCCGCCCCTCGCGCAACTGGGCGCCTATCGAGCGGTAGACATCCATGCGCCGCTCCTCGTAGCGGAGCAGCGTGGTAACAGGCTTGCGGCCGGGCGGAAGCTCGTCGATGACCGACACATCGAGGTCACCGTAGACTGTCATGGCAAGCGTGCGCGGGATGGGGGTGGCAGTCATCACGAGCACATGAGGCGCTATGACGTTCTTTTTCCACAGCCGTGCGCGCTGAGCAACGCCGAAACGGTGCTGCTCGTCGATGACAGCCAGTCCGAGTTCACGGAATTTCACGCCCTCCTCAATGAGAGCGTGAGTGCCGATTAGTATGTGTAGCGAGCCGTCGAGAAGCTGCGCGGCGATTGTGTCGCGCTCCTTTTTACGCGTCGAGCCGGTAAGTAGCTTGATGTTGATTCCGAGCGGCGACGCGAGGGCGCTGAGGGTGTCGAAGTGCTGTGAGGCGAGTATCTCAGTCGGAGCCATCAGGCATGCCTGCTTGCCGTTGTCGATTGCTATAAGCATGGCGAAGAGCGCCACGAGCGTCTTGCCCGAGCCCACGTCGCCCTGCACGAGCCGGTTCATCTGGCGGCCCGTCACGGTGTCGGCATGAATCTCGCGTATCACGCGCTTCTGAGCGCCAGTGAGCGGAAAAGGGAGCATCTCGCTGTAAAAGCGGTTGAAAAACTGCCCTATGCGGGGAAAACGGTAGCCGCCGGCCGAAGCCTTGCGCCTGCGCCCGTAGAGCTGAATGTTGAGTTGAAGATAATACAATTCCTCGAATTTCAACCGGTAGCGGGCGCGTTCGAGGTCGGCCTCGGAGTGCGGATTGTGTACGGCGATCATCGCATCGCGGACCGACATGAGGCGGTATTTTGCCACAATATCGGGTGGGAGCGTCTCGGGCATTCCTGGCAATATCACCGGAAGCACGGCCTGCACCCATGTGAAGATGTTGCGCGACGATATTCCGGAGTTGCGCAAACGTTCGGTAAGCGGATACACGCCGCGGAGTCCGCCCCCGGCTGTAGCCGCCGCGCCCGGCAAATCGACCTCGGGATGCACCATGCTCCACCTGCCCGTCATTTTGAATAAGCTCGGCTTGCCAAACAACACATACTCGGTGTTGGTGAGATAGGCCGCCTTTATCTGCTTGATGCTTCTGAACCATATCACCTCCATTGTGGCCCGGCCGTCGGAGAAAAGCCCCACTAATCGTGTCTTGGCGCCCTCGCCTTGCACCACAAACGACAGAAAACGGCCACGCACCTGCACAGAGGGCATATCGTCGCCCACGAAGCTGTCGATGGTACGGAACGATGTGCGGTCGAGATACGACGAGGGGAAATGCTGTACCAGCTCGCCATAAGTGCGTATGCCGAGTTCTGATTGAAGCAACTGGGCGCGCCGCGGCCCTACCCCTTTGAGATACTTTATCTCCGTAGAAGCGTCGAAGTGAGGCATGACGGTCAGCTGACTGGGCGCGAGGCGAGGATAGCTCCGGCACGAATCATGTCGGAGGCATGGGTTATCTTTATGTTGTCGGGGTCACCGTCGACCAATACAGGGGCGCGGCCGGCAAAACGCTCCACTACCGAAGCATCGTCGGTAAGGGAGGCGTCGGTCACATCGGCCGCCATGTACGCGGCGCGCAACAGCGGCGCGGCAAAGGCCTGAGGGGTCTGCACCATGCGGTAACACGCCCTGTCGACAGCTACGGAGGCACCATCGGCACAAAGCCGGCGCACGGAATCGGTAAGCGGTATTGCCGGCAGCGCGCCCGCACAGCCTGGACGCGCTGCCGCTGTTATTACATCGCGTATCATAGCGGCGGTGGCGAGCGGACGAGCACCGTCGTGAACGCTTATCACGTCGGCTTGAACCGAGGCCGTGGCGCGGAGTGCGTTGGCTACCGTGGCGGCGCGACTGGCGCCCCCCTCCGACAGAAGCGACACCTCCGGAGCGCCGTAGCTTCGGGCAAGCTCATGCCACAGCGGCTCCATGGGAGCACTAATCACCACTGCCACGGTGTCGCCGGGGTATGAGGCGGCGAGAATGGCGTCGCAGGTGCGGAACACCACGGGGCGTCCGTTGAGCAGACAGAACTGCTTGGGCAGCGCGGCGCCGAAACGCGAACCGGTGCCGGCTGCCACTATTATATGAAGTGTACGCGGGGTCATCTGGTATGTGCCGATAAATGACGGTTGGGAGAATAGATTATGCCTGACAGTGCGTTGCGGCCGGCGATGTCGGTCACCACAAACGTAAACTGCCACTTGTCGCGCAGGGTGCCTCCGTTGTCGGCATACGGGAGCTTGAGAAACACCCTGTTCCACCCCTTGCGGAGATGAATCCTCACCGGCTCGCGGGCTGTGAGATTTTCGTTGGTAAGACCGCATACGGGGTCATCCTGCGGTATGCGGGCGTCGGGCTGCTCCCATTCGGGCGCAGGAATCTCCTCGCCGTTGAGCCATACGCGCGAACCTCTGCGGTCCCAGCACCCGGCACGCGGGGCCACCTCGTCGCCCGAACGGCTGTAAGTGTACGTCTCGACAAGGGCGCCGGCGTCTTGCTCCTCGGGCGACCATATATCGGTCCAGGCGTAGGCCGTGACACCCTTTCGTGGATTGTCATAGAATCCCTTCACAATGGGGTGCCAGATATGACGGAGGTAGATGCCTGCTCCGCGCGCCGGCAGGGCGTTGTAGGTGTTGCCGCCCACTTCAAATCGCAACGGAATAGTGTCGGCGTCGATATACTCCTCGGGGGGAAGCGAGGCGTGTGGATCGCCACCGTTGGGAATCTGTTCGGTTACAAGCCACTCCACGTCGGTCTGTCTTACATACGGTATAGGCTCGTTTTTCAGTATGCCAGCCTTATGATGCAGAAAACGGCGCTCCCAGTCGGCGAACTCATCGAGTTCGGGGCCCTCGACCGGCAGGGTCGTGCCCCCCTCCTCGATATAGCGTATCCCTCCGCCGGCCCACGCGCGCTCGGCCGAAGCGAGCACAGAAGCGTAGAAGTTGTTCTGGCAGACAATATCGGTCTCAGTAGGCACTCGCGTGTCGTTCCACACTCCGGTTATGGTGCCCGCAATGTCGCTGTTCCCCTCCGGCTCATAGAAGATTGTGGTCTTGTAGATGCCTACGGGATCGGCGAACACGTCGAAGTGGTTGATGTAATTGTAGCGCAGGTCGACATTCGGCACCCCCTTGACAAGTGTTCCCGAAGTGGCCCAGTTGGTAAGCAGGTCGGCTTTCAGCACCGACGGGTCGACAAGCCTGGCCGGCCTATTGTATCGGTTCCATATCGCCGCCTTGCGTCCGAGGGAGTGAACATAGTCAATCATCCCGACAAGAAAACGGTCGTCGTAGCCTATTTCGTCGCCACCTATATGTATATAAGGCGCGAGGGGAAAGGCGTCGCACGCCTCGCGCAAGATCACTTTTAGCGCCTCGCATCCCTCGGGGCTCTGCATGTCAAACCCCATGGCTCGCGTGAACGCCTTGCTGTGACCGGGCATATCAATCTCGGGAATCACCGTCACGCCGCGCTCCGCGGCATATCTTTCGAGGCGACGGCACTCTTCGGGGGTGTAATAGCTTCCTGCGTCGCGGGTCATCACGGCGCTGTCGGTAAGCTGCGGATAGGCGTCAACTCCGAAGCGCCAAGCCTGATTTTCGGTCAGGTGCCAGTGGAATGTATTTATTTTAAACCGACTCAGCATATCTATCTCGTGCATAAGCTCTTCAAGCGAGATAAATGAACGGCCTGTGTCGTGAAGGAATCCGCGGAGCTTGAAAGCCGGCCAGTCGGTTATGGTGACAGCGGGCAACTCCTTTTCCGTCCCCTCGGCAAGCTGTGCGAGAGTCTGGGCGGCACGGGTAACGCCCACAGCCTCCGGTGCCGTTATCGTGATGCCGCCGGGGCTCACTTCCAGACGATAGGCTTCGGCGTCGTAGGACGCGAGTGGATAGTCGCGCGCACCCTCCACAACGTCCTTTATCACCTTAACCTTCAAGGTGTCACCATCGGTGCCTGTGGCGAGAATGCCTGCGAGCGTACGGGCGAGAACAGGATTGGCCGTCGCATCCTCGAGAAGCAACTCCGATCCGGTACGCAGAGTACCCGACAATGCCTCCACCAGCTTGGGACGCGGCAATATATTGTCGACGGTGGCACTGAGCGGCATTGCAGAAGCAATGAGTGTCACGGCCACAATGCCCCGAATCAGCTTATTATGGATTATCGTTGTCATAATATCGCAAATATAATGACTTTTCCCGACGCATAAAAATAATCATCGGCTATCGCTAAAAACACGAAGGCCGTCATCCCGACGGCCTTCGTGTTTTAACCTTAAATCTAATACCATGAAAAAACACAGTGCAAATAGTAAATACACCTCGAAAACATCGTAGGGAAGCGTAAGGTTTACCGCATCCTTCGATTTAACACACTTTAACACGCGAGCGCGATTCAAAATCACTACTTTTGTAGTGCGGGACAATAACCCACACGAATCCACCGCTGTCGGATAATGACAACGGGAAATTCTCGCTTAATATTTATCATCAATCTGTCGGGCGCGCCAAGCGCCAAACCTCCACCCGCACCGGCAACCCAAAGAATGATATGAGAACAAAGATATTAGTCATCGATGACGAAGAAGCCCTTTGCGAGATACTAAAATACAATCTTGAGAAGGAAGGCTATGAAGTAGACACCGCTTACAGCGCCGAGGAGGCGCTGGAGATGAATCTCACATCCTACTCTCTCTTTATTGTCGACATAATGATGGAACGCCTCAGCGGATTTGACTTCGCCAAGCGCATACGCTGGGACGGCTCGCCCACCGAGTACACGCCTATCATATTCTGTTCGGCCCTCAACGGCGAAGACGACATGGTGATGGGCCTCAACATCGGTGCCGACGACTATGTGACGAAGCCTTTCGTGATTCCCGAAGTGCTCGCACGAGTCCGCGCCGTGCTGCGCCGCAGCAACAACTTCAACCGTCCCGCCGCTCCAGCCCCCGATGAGGACTACGCTCCCGACATCGCCTTCCATGACCTCCGCATCGACCAGAACGAGAAGCTCTGTTTCCTGGGCGACCAGGAGCTGTCGCTGACAAAGACGGAGTTTGACCTACTCCAGTTCCTGCTCTCGCATCGCAACCGCATCTACTCTCGCGAAGAGATTATACGTCAGGTATGGGCCAAAGACATGGTGGTGACAAACAGAGCAATCGACACCAACATAGCCCGTCTTCGCAAGAAGATAGGTCAATACGGCAACAACATTGTAACCCGTCTCGGTTTCGGATATGGGTTCAAGGAGACGGTTTAGTTATCGCTGGAGGCTGTTCCTGCCCATCATAGCCATGATGTGGCTCCTCCTGATAGTGATGGTATTCTACCATTACACGAGCGAGATGCAGGCACGCCGCGACAGTCTGCGTGAGCAGGTAGCGTCAATCAACAGTCGCGTACTGGCCGCCTACGAAAACTCCATGGACCTCCCCGCATATCTCGACTTCATATCGAGCTATACCGACAACTCGCTGCTCGACGAAGTCATGGTATCGGTATTTGACAACACAACCGGCAAGACAATCTGCGCGATAGGTCCCTCGCCGGAGCAGGTGCGCGAGATGAACATGTCGGACGTACCCGAAGAGCCCAAAGAGATTATAGAGGCCCGCAAGTCGGGACGCGCCATCGCCTACCGCCTCATCGCCGACAAGATGTTCTATGTCAGCGCGAACAAGAGCAACGACGGACGCATTACGGTGCACACGGCGCTCCCCTACACCATAGCCCTGACCGATTCGCTCCGCAACAAGCCGTCGTTCTGGATTATTATTGGTGTCATTGCGGTGGCCATGACACTCATGGTCAACTACACGTCAAAATATATGTCGAAAAGCGTGAGGCTGCTCCGCGACTATGCCGACAATGCCGAAAACGACAATGCCGCCATAACGAAGATGCCTGAGTTTCCTCACGACGAGCTCGGTGACATATCGCGCCGTATAGTGCAGCTCTACCGCGACAAGGCCGACGCAATAAAGCGCTCCGAGCGTGAGCACGCAGTGGCGATACACGCCGTGGAAGAGCGCGCCCGAATCAAGCGACAGCTCACCAACAACCTCAACCACGAGCTGAAAACGCCGATTGGAGTGATACGAGGCTATCTCGACACTATACTCTCGACACCCGACATGGACGAGGCCACAAAAGACCGCTTCCTGGCACGTGCCTACCAGAACGTGGAGCGACTGTGTAACATGCTCGACGACGTAGGCACGATGACCCGCCTCGAAGAGAGCGGAGGCAATCTGCCCGTCACCGACGTCGACTTCCACGAGCTGGTGTTCAATCTCGAACGCGACCTCACGGCAAGTGGCATATGCGGCGACATGAAGTTTGACTACGACATACCGGTCAACTGTCACGTGAAAGGCAACGCCAACCTATTAACCTCGATGCTCAACAATCTCGCCAAGAATGCCATACTCCATTCCCACGGCACGACTATGGGGCTGAAACTCGTCGTGGAATCCAAGCGATTCTACACTTTCAGCTTCTACGACGACGGCATCGGCGTAAAGGACGAAGAGCTGCCACGCCTGTTCGAACGATTCTACCGCATCGACGCAGGACGCTCGCGCAAGGTGGGAGGCACCGGACTCGGACTGCCTATCGTCAAGAACACCGTAGAGGCCCATGGAGGCACCATGTCGGTACACAACCGTACCAACGGCGGTCTGGAATTTGTGTTTACGCTTCACAAATACTCCGAAACCGCCCAGACCAAAAAAGACACCACGGCGACGCCCGGCGCCACCGGCAACGCATAAGCTGCTTCAACGCCGATATCCGAAAACTTATTCTCCATTCCCCGCCCGCGACGTGCAGATCGCAGGCGGGGATATGCTTTATATACACGATATACACGGCGAGATTTTTATTGCTGCCAAACAACTTTTTTAAAATCGGGATTGTTTTAAAAATGTCGATGGTGCATAAACACCGACATCACACACATACCTATCGTAATCATAACGAACACACATTAAAGCCAATATGAACACCACACCACTCCAAGGCATCAAGGTGGTCGACTTCACGAACGTACAGTCAGGACCATCATGTACACAGCTTCTCGCATGGCTCGGCGCCGACGTCGTTAAAATCGAACGTCCCGGCACCGGCGACGCCACACGTAACGAGTTGCAATTCGACCCCGACTGCCCGAGCTACTACTTCCTCCAGCTCAACAGCAACAAGAAGTCGCTTACGCTCGACGCAGCCACCCCCGACGGCAAGGAAATCCTCACCAAGCTCATCAAGGGTTGCGACATATTTGTCGAGAACCTCCACCCCGGCGCCATGGATAAACTCGGCTTCGGCTGGGAGGCTGTTCATCAACTCAACCCCCGCTGCATCTACGGCACTATCAAGGGCTTCCCGGTAACCTCCAAATACGCTAACCTGAAAGCTTACGAGCCTGTGGCACAGGTAACAGCCGCAGCCGCCTCCACCACCGGCTGGTATGAGGGCGAGTACAACATCCCGACACAGAGCGGCGCCGCCCTCGGCGACTCCAACACCGGCATGCACCTCACAATCGGCCTGCTCGCCGCACTTCAGCAACGCGAGCGCACCGGCGAAGGATGCTACGTATATCAGTCGATGCACAACGCCTGCCTGAACCTCTGCCGTATCAAGACCCGCGACCAGCTCACCCTCGACAGAATCGGCTACCTCACCCAGTTCATGCAGTATCCTAACGAGAAATTCCCCGACTACGTTCCCCGCTCGGGCAACACCGAAGGCTCGGGCGTCCTCGGCTGGACCTACAAGTGCAAGGGCTGGGAGACCGACCCCAACGCCTACGCCTACATCATCTTCCAGCGCGGCGCCAAGGACTTTGAGCTCGCATGCAAGGCCTTCGGCTTCGAGGACTGGCTCACCAACCCCGACTTCAACACCGCCGATGCCCGCGACCGTCACAAACAGCAACTTATCGACCGTGTTCAGGCCTGGGCGATTGATAAAACCAAGTTTGAGGTCACCGACATCCTTTCCAAGGCCGGAGTACCCGTAGCCCCCGTGCTCAATACCAAGGAAATCATGACCGACGAAAGCCTCTACGACGGCAACACCCTCGTACGCATCAATCAGGGCGGCAAGGTAGGTGAGTTTGTCACCGTAGGCGTTCCGTTCACCATGTCAAACTATCAGCCAACCTACGGTCCGTGTCCTACCCTCGGCGGCAACAACGAGGAAGTGCTCAAAGGCCTCGGCTACACCGACGCTCAAATCGCCGAGTTTGACAAGAACGGTACCACCGCACCCCTCGCCAACGGCAAAATGTAAATGATCAAAAGAGTCCGGAGCCGGAATCGCCGCGAGCCATCCCCGCGAGCGAATCCACGGCCCCGGCGCTCGTTTCAATCATCTCATCTCTCCCTAACCTCAAATAATATCCGAATACAATATGTCAATCACACAAAATACAACACAGGCAGCCACGGGGCAATGCAGTTGCACCCCCAAGGCGGCACCTGAATATCCGGCACAGCTCACGGGCATGGATGTTCTTGCCCGTGCCCTTAAAGAGGTCGGTATATCTACGGTCTATGGCCTTGTAGGTATACCTATCACCGAGGCCGCCTATCTGATACAGGCCCAGGGCATACGCTTCATCACTTTCCGCCACGAGCAGCAGGCCGGCATGGCCGCCGCCACCCATGGCTATCTCACCAAGACACCGGGCGTGGTGATGACCGTGTCGTCGCTCGGCTGCCTCAACGGTCTTACCGCACTCGCCAACGCCACCGTCAACTGCTATCCTATGATTCAGATTTCAGGCGCGTCGGATCCTGCCATGGTAGACATGAACATGGGCACCTACGAGCAGCTTGACCAGTTTAATACCGCCAAAAGCCTCTGCAAGGCCGCTTTCCGCTGCACTCACGCCACGGATATTCCCTCGGCGGTGTTCCGCGCCTACCGCGCCGCTGTATCAGGACGTCCAGGCGGCGTGTATATCGACATGACCACTCCGGCACTCGCCGAGATTGTCGACGCCGACGCCGTTGAGAAACTTTTCTACAAGCCGGTAGACCTCTACACCCCCACTGCCCCAAACAAAGCCGCTGTTGAGCGTGCCGCCGACCTCCTCGCCTCGGCCCGACAGCCTGCCATAATCCTCGGCAAAGGCGCAGCCTACGCTCAGGTCGACGATAAAATCAAGAAACTCATCGAGACTTACAAGATACCTTATTTCCCGATGTCGATGGCCAAGGGCCTTATGCCCGACGACGGCCCGCTGAGCGCGCTGTCGTGCCGCTCCACCATCATGGGCAAAGCCGACGTCGTGATGTTTATAGGCGCGCGCATCAACTGGCTGCTTTCGTTTGGCAAGGGGAAGAAGTGGAATCCCGACGCCAAGTTCATCCAGCTCGATATTGACCCGGAGGAGATTGACCGCAACCGCCCGATTGCAGCGCCGGTTGTAGGCGACATGGGACTCTCGCTCGACGCCCTGCTCGACGCCCTCGAAAGCCGCAAGATGTCGGTCGACCCTGCATGGGTGGCAAGCCTGCAAGCCGAGACCAAGGAAAAGGACGCCAAGTTCAGCGAGCGTCTCGCAGCTGCCAAGAACGCTACGCCGATGACCCACTGGACCGCTCTCGGTGCCATTAAGCCTGTCCTCGCCGCCAACCCCGATGTGATACTCGTCAACGAGGGCGCCAACACACTCGACGACACCCGCGACACCATCTCGATGAGCCTGCCGCGCCACCGTGTCGACTGTGCCACATGGGCAATTATGGGCATGGGCATGGGCTCAGCCATAGGCGCCGCAGTAGCGACCAGCAAGAGCGTAGTAGCGATTGAGGGCGACTCGGCGTTTGGCTTCTCCGGCATGGACTTCTCGTCGATATGCCGCTTCGACCTCCCCGTCACCGTGGTGGTATTCAACAACGGCGGCATCTACAACGGAATCGGCAAACCGCTCGACAAGACCGACGACCCGGCACCCACCACCCTCGACATCAACGCCCGCTACGACCTCATAGGCCAGGCTTTCGGCGCCAAGTCATGCCGCGTAACAACCCCCGACCAACTTTCACAGGCTCTCACCGAGGCCATAGCCTCGAAGAAGCCGTGTCTGATAGATGTGCAGCTCGCCGCTGATTCAGGCAAGGAGAGCGGCCACATAGGCTACCTGAACCCCGCACCGCTCATCGACATCACTGTCTGACATCACTCTCCCGATGGAAGCAACGGCACGGGACCCCGAGCTACTGTTCCCCAAGTTCCGTGTCGCGCTTCCACCCGTTTATAGCTCATCAATAATCCACCTTCCGCCTTTCAACTATGCTGCACATAATTCTTTATGCCATAGTCCCGATATTCGTAATTATGGCATTGGGCTACTTCTCAGGAAAGAAGGGAGCATTTACGGGCGAGAACGCCCGAGTGCTCAACAAGGTTGTGCTCAACTACGCCCTGCCGGCCGCCCTGTTCGTGGCCATTATCAAAAGTAACCGCGAGATGCTCGCCGTCGACGCCAAACTCACCATAATATCGTTTGTGGTGCTCATCGCCTGCTTCTTCCTCGTCTACTTCGTGTTCAAGTATCTTTACAAAGATTCTACCGCCGAGTCGGCCGTCTCTGCCCTTATCTCCGGATCGCCCACTATCGGCTTCCTCGGCTTCGCCGTGTTGGAGCCTATATTCGGAACCTCGGCATCAGTGGCCCTCGTCATTGCCATCGTGTCGATTGAGGTAAACGCCATAGGTATTCCTATCGGCCTCTCGCTGCTCAACGCCGGCAATGCCGCCGTCAACGCGGGCGGCAAGAAGCCCAATCCGTGGCTCCCGGTAATTCACGCCCTTGAACAGCCCGTGGCCTGGGCTCCTATCCTTGCCGTAATACTCGTGCTCTGCGGAGTGAAGTGGCCAGACTACCTCGACCCATCGTTCACACTTATCGCCGGGGCCAACGCCTCTGTTGCCGTATTCGCCGCCGGTATCACTCTTTCGTCGGTCAAGGTCACCCTTAACGGCCAGGTGTTTATGGGCACCTTCCTCAAACTTATCATCATGCCGCTCGCACTCCTCGTTGTAGGTATGCTCTGCCACATGAATCCCCTCAACCTTAAAATGCTCGTAGTCTGCGGTGCCCTGCCTCCCGCCTTCTCAGGCATCATCATCGCTTCGCGCTACAACTGCTACGTAGCCACCGGCACATCCTCGCTTGCCGTGTCGACCCTTCTGTTCATGGCGGCCTGCCCCGCATGGATCTGGATTACCGAAAAGGCCTTCGAGATGTTTCATTATGTAAGCTGAATATATCAGTGACATGGCACACCGTATATCCCTGATTTGAAATATACTCTAACCAAGTATATAGTTGTGGCGCCGCCCCCGGTACTGAGTTGCCGGAGGCGGTTGCTGCATCTTGGCATTTCATCGACCAATAAGTTAAAAATAGTTTAATAAGGAAAAATTTCCATATTTGGTGAACCACTGATTACCCAAAAGGTGTTATCTTTGCAAAGTGTAAGCGTGAACAAGGCACACACGCAATCCACAGTTCAACTAAACAACAAACAAAACACCAATATATCAAGCATATAGCATGAGCACAATCGACTTATCGCAGTATGGTATCACCGGCACCCCCAAGGTGTACCACAACCCTTCGTGGGATGAACTTTTCATCGACGAAACCAAACCCGGTCTTGAAGGTTATGAGAAAGGTCAGGAGACCGAACTCGGCGCCGTAAACGTAATGACCGGTATCTACACCGGCCGTTCGCCCAAGGACAAATACTTTGTCATGGACGACACCTCGAAGGATACCATCTGGTGGACCAGCGAAGAATACAAGAACGACAACAAGCCCATCTCGACCGAAGTATGGGACCAACTCAAAGTCATCGCCGACAAGGAGCTCAGCAACAAGCCCCTCTACGTCGTTGATGCCTTCTGCGGCACCAACAAGGACACCCGCCTTGCCGTTCGCTTCATCATGGAAGTGGCATGGCAGGCTCACTTCGTGACCAACATGTTTGTGCGCCCCACCAAGGAGGAGCTCGACAACTTCAAGCCTGACTTCGTGGTGCTCAACGCATCGAAAGCCAAAGTAGAGAACTACAAGGAACTCGGCATCAACTCCGAGACCTGCGTAGCCTTCAACCTCACCGAGCACATGCAGGTTATCATCAACACCTGGTACGGCGGCGAGATGAAGAAGGGTATGTTCTCTATCATGAACTACTACAACCCCCGTCGCGGCATCGCCTCGATGCACTGCTCGGCCAACACCGACCTCAACGGCGAGAACACCGCTATCTTCTTCGGCCTCTCCGGCACCGGCAAGACCACCCTTTCGACCGACCCGAAGCGTCTCCTCATCGGTGACGACGAGCACGGCTGGGACGACAACGGCGTGTTCAACTACGAAGGCGGCTGCTACGCTAAGGTCATCAACCTCGACAAGGACGCTGAGCCCGACATCTACAACGCTATCCGTCGCAACGCCCTCCTCGAAAACGTAACCGTACGTCCCGACAAGAGCATCGACTTCGCCGATAAGAGCGTAACCGAGAACACCCGCGTTTCCTATCCTATCGAGTTCATCGAGAAGATCGCCCCGGGTAGCCACGGCCCCGCCGCTCAGAACGTCATCTTCCTCTCGGCCGACGCATTCGGTGTGCTTCCTCCCGTGTCTATCCTCACCCCCGAGCAGACCAAGTACTACTTCCTCTCCGGCTTCACCTCGAAGCTCGCAGGCACCGAGCGCGGCATCACCGAGCCCACTCCCACTTTCTCGGCCTGCTTCGGCGCAGCTTTCCTCTCGCTCCACCCCACCAAGTATGCTGAGGAACTCGTTAAGCGCATGGAGAAGAGCGGTGCCAAGGCATACCTCGTAAACACCGGCTGGAACGGCACAGGCAAGCGTATATCTATCCGCGACACCCGCGGCATCATCGACGCTATCCTCGACGGCGCCATCCTCAACGCTCCCACCAAGCAGATACCCATCTTCGACTTCACCGTTCCCACCGAACTCCCCGGCGTAGATCCCAAGATCCTCGATCCCCGCGACACATACGCTAACGCAGCCGAATGGACAACCAAGGCTGAGAAGCTCGCCGAGATGTTTATCAACAACTTCAAGAAGTTTGAGAACAACGAAGCCGGCAAGGCTCTCGTTGCTGCCGGTCCCCGTCTCTGATTGAGCCGACCAGCGTAACGCTATAAAACCGGCCTCCCGCGCAACGCGGGAGGCCGGTTTTGCTTTCTTCCGCTCCTCCCTCACCTCCCACACCATCAGCGTTGCTCCAAAAGACCCGCGTCATAAATTGGTTTCCTCGCGATATACATTCTAAGGAGCCGCCTCGATGTTAACTGCTTGTACCTGCAAGTTCTCTAAGAATTGCTATAATCTCATCCTCGAATCCGGATTTACAGACCTCCGCTTAGGCAGATTGCAGTGAAAGTGACAGCCGCCCCTGTCGCGTTATGCGACAGGGGCGGCTGTTGTGTGTACGTGGTCGGCTTCGTTGCCTGAGCCAGTTATGCTTCGGCGAGCGAAGTCCAGATGGTCATCGGGCTATGAGCTCCTGAATTACGGCTCGGCCTTTGAGGCTTACGCTCTTTGCGCCTTCGGGGGCAGTAAGAGTGGTAAGCGTACGGTTGACGGGAACGGTCGACATGGCGTTGCCCGAAGCGTCAAGCCATGTGGCTGTGGCAGCTGCGCCATTCTTGTCGGTGAGGATAGTCACTGCCGACGCGTCGGCAGGCAGAGTGTACACGATAGTCTCGTCGCCGAGAGTGATGCCGGTGGTGGGATTGTTGTCGATTGCGCGCCCCCACGATGCGGGCAGAGCCTTGCCTGAGGCCGAAGCCAGGCCGCGCTGTTCAAGCGTCACGGGGTTGACGGCAATCTCGCGGATTGCGGTCCAGTTAGTGCGCTTCGACGAGTCATCGCGACGTATACGCAGATAGCGTCCGGTCACGGGCTCGCCCTTCCATGTGTATTCGTAGGTTTCCTTTACGGGCTGAGGAGTAAGCAGGGTCCAGTTCTCGTCGTCGGGCGACACTTCGAGGGTGAACGCGTCAAAGTAGTCGACATCCCCTTCGTTACGACCTTGGAGGAAATAAATCTCGCTTACGGGCACAGTCTCACCAAGATCGATGATGATGCGGTCACCGTTGCGCTGACCGTTGTTGGAGTGATAGTAGGTGGTGGTATCACCGTCCATCATAGCCATAGGTTCGCCTGTGGAGAGATTGTGGTATGTTCCGGCAAAGCGGCGCACCACTGGGGCGTGGCCGGCTATGCGGGTATAGAAGTCGCGCGAAGCATTCTCGGTCACGGCAGCGTGGAAAGGCAGGAGGCGGAGAGTGCCGAGGATATGGGCGTTGTAGGCAGCCTCCTCTTCGGGAGTGGCGACAGCGGCAGCGATAGCATCCCAGCGGTCGGCCTCAGAAGCGGCTTCGGCGCCCGGTTCAACGAGGTCAAGGGCGGCTATGAGGCGCTTGCCAAGAGCCTCGGCCTGTACAAGCCACGGTTCGAGCTCGGCCACAAGGGCGGGATTGGTACTCTTGGCGCGGAGAGTGCCGGGAGCGTAACGGAGCTCGTTGAAGAGACGACGCAGGGTGGCACGGTCGGCGTCGGAGATGTTGTTGACATCGGTGATGCGGGGCATTTCCCACGACTCGTCACGGCGGTAACCGGTGCGTGTGTCGGCCGAGTTGATAGCGAAGTCGTGATAGGCTTTCGCGGCCTCGGGGCCGGCGACATCGGCGAGCGAGCGTACCCACGAGTCCATGGCGTTGTATGCGCCGGGGTTCCAGTTGTAGTCGCCCACCGAGTAGAGGGCCGACAGCGAAGCGATGCCGTGCTCCATGGGATTGGAGAGCACACCCACGCAGTCGGCGGCGGTGAGATCGGTTTCCAGACCGTAGACGGGGCCTTCGAGCAGGAAGTTGCGGCAGTAGTCGCTCACGGGGAAATTCCACCAGAAGTAGGCCGGACGGCGGATAAGGTTGTTCATGAAGCCGAGTGTCTCCTTGGTGAGGTCGGAGCACACCACGTCGCCGGTGTAGAACACGTTGATATCCTTGTCGAGGGTCTCGCCATAGATGTCGTTGGCGCCACCCTTCTTGGGGCTCGCCCAAAGGCGCGAATATTCGGTCGGGCACACAGCCAGAGGAGCTACGTCGCCCTTCTTGCTCACGAAGTCGCGATTGAGGGCGTTGAGGAGTTCGGTCTGACGGCGAGGATTGGTGCCCTCGCCCTCGATGTCGTCGAAGAACACCGCGTAGCCTCTCACACCGAGTTTATACATAAGCTCAAACTTGTTCACAAGGCTGTCATAGTCCTCCTTGTTCCAGCGTATGTCCTTGCCCGGGTGTATGGCCCACACGAAGTCCACGCCGGCGTCCTGAGCGCGCCTGGCGAGCTCCTTGATTTTGGCGGCCTCGGCTTCGGGGTAAGGCTGGCGCCAGTTGGGCGAGCTGTGGTAGGGGTCGTCTTTGGGGCCGTAGATGTAGGTGTTCATCTTGTTTTTGCCGAGGTAGTCGATAATGGCGAGGCGGGCCTCATGGCTCCACGGGGTGCCGTAGAATCCCTCGACAAGACCGCGGTGGGGAAACTCGGGCCAGTCGGTTATGTCGCAATAAGGCGCGCGGTTGAGCTTGCCCCACGGGCCGTCGAATATCTGGCCGAGAGTATAGAGGCCGTAGAGGGCGCCGCGGTTGGTGCGGGCGGTAATTGTAATGCCTTTGGCGTCGATTACGAGGCGATAGGCGTCGTTGCTGTCGGGCACACCGGCCTTGGTGGCCGCCTTGGCGTTGACCACGACGCTGAGTTTGGCTCCATTGGTCTCGACATTAACGACGCCGGGGTGGGCCGGTACAGCGGGCACGGCGTAGTCAAGAGCCTTGGGCACGCTGAGCCGGAGCTTGTTGCCGAGCAGTATCGACTCGGTGTCGCTCATGGTCATTTTACGGGGAACGGGATTGATGACAGTGCCCATGACACCGCGGTCAATCACTTTGCCTGGAACCGGCTGCACGACCTGTATCTCGCCGCGCTGCGTCGAGAAGTCGAAGTCGTTCTGCGCCGTGGCTGCCGGAACTGCGACAGCCACAGCCGCGGCCACGGCTGCAAAATTCAATAATTTCATGGTTGAGAATTAAGTGATTTTCTATTTAACAATTTATTTTGTATGGCGACGGCATCATATGCCTACGACAAGAAGGTTGCTTTATGGCGTGGTGCATCACTTCACGATAACGAGCACCGGGTTAGGTTCCTCCTCGCTGTCGACTATCTCTTGTAGCGATTCCGGCACCTTAGCTTCGGGGTGCTCCTCCATCCACTTGGCTATATCCTCCTGAGTGATGATGCCCACATAACGGCCGTCGGGAGTGGTTGTGACCGGGAAGAACGGCATGAAGCCGCCCAGGTCGTCGACAAACCCATTGCTCGCTTTTGTGGCGCGTGTGGTAGCGCTTTTCTTGTCATAAAGACCTATGAATGCATTGTCTTTCTTGTTCCATCCTTTCGACACGCCGAATATGAGTGTCGACGGAGATTCGATGATCTCTCCGATCATCAGATCTTTATCCGTCATGTCGCGTTTGCCGTTGTCGGCCGGCGAGTATCCCTGTCCTCCCATGTCGAATATCAGAGTGGCTTCGGGAGCACGGTTCATCGCCACACTGTATATAGTGTCGGTAAATCCCATCAGGGCATGATATTCATTGCCTACGCTCCACAGAGAGGGTGCCGGCGACCTGTAAAGACTCGGCTTCCCCTGCTGGATGAAGGCCATGCCGCCGGCCTGAGAGTGGGGTATAAAGCCGTCGAATGTATCGAATGTCATACCGCCGTCAATGGAAAAAAACGTCATTAGTGACGGATTCTCGGCGCTGACTATCTGGATGCTGTCGAGCAGCCGTCCTGACTCGGAAGTGAAGATTATTGAAAGATATGGGTCGCCCTGGCCGGGAAGGTTCTGTAATGCCGTTATGCCTATGGTGTCGTCCACGATCGTAGGGCGTGGGGTTGAAGCTGAGATAATGTGTTTTGGGTAAGTGCCGAGAAAACGTCCGTCGCCTGAATATTTCACACGCTTGTCGTTGGCGGCGTCGAATGTCAGTATGTTGGTCTTGGCGTCGACAGTGAAAAATGGGAGCATGTATGCTTCTCCGTCCTGCCCACCGTGGCCTACGTGGTTGAGATAGCGGCCGTCGGCCAGGCTGAAAGCCATGACGCCCACACCGTTGCCGGTGGTGCCGAGGGCCATGATAGAGCCGCTGTTTCGCACAAGGGCGAGGTCGTCGGTCACAGTGACGCCCCAACTCTGTCCGACGAGCGAGCTGTCGGTGGTGGCAAGCGGCACGTATGTGATGGTCTTACCCAAGTCACTCACTTTTAGCTCAGTAGGATTAGCTATCGCTCCTGCCACATCGACTGTGCCGGCCTCCTTGGCCGTGTCACCGCATCCGGTAATGAGCGTGATTCCGATAATGGCACCGACTGTGATAATGAAAGCTGCTTTCATGATTGTTTTGTTTATGATTGCTGATGACGAAGTGATCCACACTTATTTCAAGTAGTCAGATAACGAGTCAGAATGTCGTTAAAATACAGCGTGCCATACGGATTGTTGGCCGGATTATGAGTGCTTAAAGCCATTCATCTGCTTAAAGCCATTCATAAAGGAGAATCTATGTACGCTCTACTTGACAAAATTACAATAAAATCTGAAATATTACCATATCTATCGATAGCAAATGCAAGTTCAGCTGTGGTGAAATTGCGGTTAATGACGGCAAAACGTTACATGACGAGTCAGAAGTGCCGCGGAATCAATCCGGATAGGGCTGATTCCGCGGCAATGTGTCATACACGCACACGATCGTCTACTCCACGTAAATAAGATATCCGCGGCGCGGCTCTATGGTTATGGCATCCGAAGGCCGCCATGAACGCGCTTCCTGAAAATGCTCGATTGCCGGGGCTGTCAGACGCGCATTTTCAGGATTAATTCCAAGCGCATCCCAGTCAAAATCGAGCGTCACTGTGACGGTAGAGTCGGTATAGTTGCCGATTGACAGCAACGATCTGTCAGGACGGCGGTAGACCGTCACTTTGACATCGTCATTGTCGGTCCGTACCGGTACATTGTCCTCCCAGAAACCGATCACCTCCGAATCAGCGATATTGAACTCGTCCCATATACGCCACACGGAACGAGGATCACAGCTCACCCCTTCGGTGTACCACGGATAGCGCACCGTCATGCCATATTGCATTCCAAGCCACGGATTACCGCCTGCATGAAGCATATCGCCGGTGTGGCCAAACGGTATGCCCGACGACTCCACAAGCCAGTTGACAGGATCCATCTCGTCATATATGAAACTTTCGCCGAACCACAGCTTGTCGATATACGGAAAAAACTCGGCATACTGATTGGCCGGACCGCGCGAGAAACCGGTATTGGAATGAAGATCTATGACCGTACCCGGCTTCACCTCATCCATGGCTCGCCGCATGCGCTGGAGCATATCGCGGCCAAACGACACATCGTCAAGATACAGACCGTCGATATCCAGTTCTCTGACGAGCCAAGCCAGTCCTTCAACATAATAGTTATACCAGCGTCCGTCGTTCTCGGCTGTCACCACAGCCGCATCGGCCACGACACCCTTGTCGTTTTCACCGTTGATATAGCTGTACCATGCCGGCTCATAGTCTTCGACCATATGCTCCTGCAACCAGCTGTAGCCGCCACCCTTTCCCGGCGCGAAGATCTCATGACCCAGACTACGCATGGCCCAAAGCTCAGGAAATGCAGTAGTAAGCTCACGCAGGGTATAGTAGATTTTCACCTTGCAGCCTCTCTCATGCCACTTTCTGACGAACTCCTTCATCTCGTCTACCGACAGGAACGGATAGTTAATAAACGGGTTCAGCTCATTGGCATGATGCACATTTATGACTCTGACACCTGCCGCCACGTCATCCTCAGATGGAGTGGGCTTCTGGCCGTTGTGATAATAGCGGTCGGTAAACTGCGTGCGGAAATCAAGTGGCTTTACCGGGGTTACAAGCATGGCGAAATCAAAATTCAACACCGAATCGGCCGGAATCACCCTGTTTCCGGAGTAGGCGCTAACAAGTGTCGTTGCACCATCGCGTTTGAGCGTAAAACCGCCTTTGCCTCCGTTGTGCCATGCATCGGGATAGGGCGGATGATAAAGGTTGAGCAACGGCCCTGAATAGCCTTCGCCAAGGAACTCACAGTGGATTCCCGCCTTGGTGCTTCCGGTCCAGAAACTGTCGAAGGGCCAGAGCCAACTGATCTTACGTGACGACGCTATGGAGAGCCCGTTGTTGTTATTTATCATCTCGGGCGTGTCCCATTTACCAGAATAGCTTTGAGGTGTGTCCTGACCGGGCAGACCGAGTCCGAGGAAATATGGCGCGGCTTCCGAGGCCACAGGTATTTCAAGGCGCACATCGTCAACCTCCGTCTCTCTGCTGCCCGACAGGCGGCATCTGTATGTAATACGGCCATCGAAATCCATCTCGGCAGTCACGTCGAGAGTAAGTCCATCGGAATCACCTTTATACGATAGAGTCACATGTCCGTCAGTCAGTTCGGTCACCACCGGGTCGGCCATCGGGAATTTCAGCTCCCGGCCATCCTTCACGACCACGAACCGCATCGGCCCCGACAGCATCTCATTGTCGGCCACCTTGACCGACACCGGCATCACTCCCACCGCGCCGGGTGTAAGCCTACGCCCCGTCACAACGATTGTGCCGTCATCGTACTGCACCGGCTCATAACCGTGCACCGGAGTGTCGGCGATCCCCTTGGTAGAGTTGAGCCATCGCAGGCGGCTATGGGTTTCAGGACGACTGTCGCCACGGTCTGCCACGGGTTCACCGGCTATACTGATTTCGACCGGCACAGTAGCCGACTCACCTCCGAGAGCCGACACTGTCACCGCGCCTCTGTACACACCCGGCTTCTGATCTGCCGCCAGATCCACCCCAAACCATAGAGGCTGGACTGCGCCGGCAGCCAGATCGACGCTCTTTGTGAACCGGCGCCCCGTTACGTCCACTCCCTCAAGGTTGAAGCATGTGACATTCGATGGCTGTATGGTATCACGGCCGCTGACAAACGGCGTGACTTTATATGACAACTCTTTCAATGAGCTGTAGGGATGCCATGCGGCTATTTGGAAGGTGAAATACTCGTTGGGGGCAGCTTCACTAAGGAATGTGCTCCCCTGCCGGTAGTCGAGCCATTTCAGAGGCAGACGTTTTTTCATCCTTACAGGCGACATCCTGTCTTCCGGAAAAAGATATATCCCCGACTTCATACTTTCGGCATAACGTCGCGCCTCCTGCTCAGAGGCGGCCACCTCCATCGGATAGAAGCTGTCGAACACGCTGCGCGATTCCACACACTTTATCACTGCCTTTTCGGGCTTACGCGCATGCTCCGCCACCGACATCCACTTCGCCGACGGGGCCGCTTCGGGCTTCAGATATTCGCCTCCGTTCCAGCCGTGGTTTTTGTTTACACGATGGGGCAGATAGTAGAAATAATACTCTCCTGCGCTTTTCACAGGCCCGAAAAGCAGCCGGCATCGATGGTTGTCGACCTCCACGCGGCTGATGTTGCGTATAGTATCGCCGGTGGCAGCGCTTACTATTAGAAATCTGTGATCTGCGACATTGCGGTCATTGCGCCGCCATGCAAAGTCAAGTTCCACCACTTCCGCAGGCTTTGCCACCTCAACCACTGCGCGGTGCGCGCCAAAAGTTTCATCCCACTTTGTCTGCGCTACTCCGTAGGCGTAACGCCCCGAATCGTCCGTCGCTCTGGCAGAAACAAGACCGGGCAGCATGACAGTCGCCACGAGCGATCCCAGAATGTGCCTTAGAATCTGTCTGTTGTATTTCATAATTATATGGTTACTGGTAGAAGTGATTTAAACTTATTTCAAGTAGTCAAATAACGAGTCAGAATGTCGTTAAAATACAGTGTGCAATACGGATTGTTGGCCGGATTATGTGGGCTTAAAGCCATTCATCTGCTTAAAGCCATTCATAAAGGAAAATCTATGTATGCTGTACTTGACAAAAGTAGCAATCTAGGAGCAATCGCGCAATATCACCGCCTTTTAATTAATTTTTTTTATCATTCAGGCTTCGCGGCGTAGCGCCGTTGTTTAGGACGATTCGGTTTCGCTATCCGGGCAATTTTGAGTAATTTTGCATGACCAAAGTCGGCGGCCCGACGGATGCCGGGATACCGAACACATTACATATCTCTATGAACCAGGCAGTAACAGCAAGCTCAGACAGTAAGCTCAAATCATTCATCTGGCAACACATCCTTCTTCTTGTGTCGTTATATCTCATGACACTCGGCGTTGCCCTCTGTATCAGGTCATCGGTTGGCAGCAGCGTAATATCATCGCTACCATTTGTTTTCTCGCTCGCCGGAGAAGCAGGCGACGCACCGGCCCTCAGTGTGGGCGGCTACACCATAGTAATGAATTTCGTACTCGTGATATGCCAGATATTTGTGCTGCGCAAGCGTTTCGAGCCGGTACAGCTCTTTCAGCTTGTAGTAGGCTTCGCGTTTGGCTGGCTTATTGACTTCAACATGTGGCTTACGGGAGGTATTGTCTGCGACAGCCTGACAGCCAAGGCGGTGACACAGCTCGCGGGTTGCACTGTAATGGGCATAGGCATTGCCTTCGAGGTGAAATGTGGCTCCGTGACAATGCCCGGCGAGGGCATCACCATAGCGATAAGCACGGTTACCCGACGCCCCTTCCCCAAGGTAAAGATAGTGGTCGACACAGCACTCGTAGTGCTCGCCATAGCTGCAAGCTATCTCTTTTTCGGCCGCTGGCTGTGGAACGTGGTGGGAGTAGGCACCCTCTTCGCCATGATTTACGTAGGTCTTGTCGTAAAAACGATCACGCCCCGCATAGGCTGGTTTGACCGCCTGTTGCAGAGCGTGCCTGGATTTCATCGTCTGCGCGTCGGGCTCGCCCGTCTCATAGGCCGACACAACTGAGCCGCCTACGGCTGCAACAGCCAGGCGAGATTGAAGCGGTAATGAATACGGCTGCTCAGCAGATGTATCGTGCCGTCGGGCGCCTGCGTAGCGGCGAGATAGCCGCTCGGCTCGGCGTGCGTGTCATCCATCACGAAGCTGCCGGTCCACGCTCCGCCTGACATCTCTCGCGCGACGCCATCGCTCAACAACTTCCTTACGGGCCACGTAGCGCCGTCGTCAAACGACACAGCGGCATACATTCCGCGCCCCACGAAACTGCTGCCGTCGGCGCGTGTGAAAGTCATGCCGCGTTGACGCTCCGGAGTGCGCTCGGGGTGGTCGGTAAAGGCTATAAGCAGCAGCGGGCCCTCGTTGAGGCGGCGAAGCACCAGACGCTGACCGCCGTCGATTGGAGTGAACGGCGAGGCGCTGTAACGCCACGTGGCTCCGCGGTCGGCGCTCACGCTCATCGGCATGTGGGGCAGACTGTCGGCACCGATTATAGAATTGCCACGGCCGAGGGTCATAAGCCGCCCGTCGGCGAGCTCCACGATTCCCGCATGTATTCCGGCAATCGAGGTGCCTGACCCGCCGTCGGCGAAGTCGGGCAGCGGTGCGCCGTCCCACGGATCGGCCCAGGTGACACCGCCGTCGGATGACAGGTGTATCGAAGTGCCGTCATGGCTTCCCGGGCCGGCGTCGCACAGCTGCACCATAGTGCCGTCGCGCAGAATTATAGGGCCCGCAATCACCTGATGACGCTTGCCGTGGCGCGGTTCGAGTATACGCGTGCGGCTCCATGTGGCCCCGTTGTCGTCCGACGTCCGCCCCACAAGCGCAAGATTCTGCCAGTCGCCGGCTGCCTCCATGCCGTTGAAGTGCCACAGACGCCCATTGTCGTCGGTAAGCAGCGAGCTGCCTGTCATGTTGCGGTCGGGGACTTTAAAGAAAAGACTTGCCGGCTCCCAGCGGTCGGCACCGCGGCGGAAACGCGATTGAAGCACCACCATTTCGCGGCCGTTCTCGGCGTCGGACGAAAACCATATAGCCAGAATGTCGCCATTGTCGCACCACGTCACGGCCGGCTGATGATTGTGGCTGTAAAACGGCACGCGGCTCAACGAGTCGGGCGCGATGACAAACGGCAACGGTTCGGCAAACAGCGGCTCCGTAGCGGCTCTCCATTGCGCCGGCTCCTGACTCACCGTGCAGTCGCTCTCGTCCACGGCCGATTTGCCATATGTCGCGGGGGTGAAGTCGGCCTCCACTATACGGAATCCGGTGAGCGAATGACGGTCGGCGGGAAGCATCGCCATGCGGTTGGCGCTACGCAGAAATCTCACCGGAGTGTGGTGGCTTCCGCTGCGCGTGACGCGGTAGTCGCCGTCGCAGGGCCCGGCGGGGTCGGTCACGGACTCTGCGGTGTAAGGGCCGTACCAGTCGAGACACCACTCCTCCACATTGCCGTGCATGCCGCGCAGCCCGAACGGATTGGCCTCAAACCGGTCTACGTCAAGATTGACAGGCTTGTAATCGCGTGCGATAGTCTGATTGCGCCACTCCGAGCGCGGCAGCGTGTCGCCGGTGAAATAGGGCCCTGTCGTAGCACCGCGGCAGGCATACTCCCATTCGGCCTCCGTGGGGAGACGGTAGTTGCGTCCGGTAGCGGCGCTCAGCGCGCGACAGAAAGATAGCGCGTCGTCGTAACTTACGTTCACCACAGGCTCGTTGTCAGCAGCCGACACTCCGTCGATGCCACGGAGCGCACGGTGGCCCGGAAACAACGCCTCGTATTGCGCATTGGTTATCTCCGTGACGCTCATGCGGAAGGGGCGGCTTATAATCACCCTGTGGGCCGGCGCCTCGTCGGCGTCAATCCCCTCGCCCGCGCTTCCCATGACAAACTCACCCGCCGGAATATCTACCATGGGAATCGACGGCACCGACGCGGAAGCGGTCGCCCCCGCCGTGAGGCACAGGGCGACCGCAGCAATGACATTAGTCCGTATTTTCATTACTTTACTTGGCGGGGGTGAATCGGAGAGCCACCGGGCCGGGCTTGATGTCCTTGGGGAGCTTGACGGTGACGCGGTCGCCGTCGACCTTATACGACAGCTTGCGGTTGCCGTCGAGCATCACGAGGCGACCTTTGGGCAGGTTGCCGGTCCATGTCAGCTCAGAGGGCATCTCGGCGCCGTCGGGCCAGGCGTAGACGGCATAGCGCGTCTTGCCGTCCTTGGAGCGCGTAAACCAGATATCGCCGTCGACATACCGCTCCGTAGTGCGGGTGGAGTAGATTGCCCCGCCGTTGCGGCGCAGCCACTCGCCCACCTTTTGCAGACGCTCTTCCACGGCCGGCTCTATCGTGCCACGGGCCGTAGGACCTACTCCGAGAAGCAGGCATCCCCCTTTGGCGGTAGCCTCGGCAAGCAGGGCTATCACCTTTTCAGGCGACTTGTAGGGCGCGTTTGGTACCCAGCCCCAGTCGTTGCTCAGGGTGATGCAGCTTTCCCAGGGATAGTCGAGGCATACGTCGGGGATAGCACGCTCCGGGGTCTGATAGTTCTCGTTGCGGCCCTTGATTGAGCGGTCGACGGAGATAAGGCCGGGATTGGCCCCCTTGCGTGCGCGTTCGAGGATGGCGTCGAGCCCTATGTCGTCGCCGGTAATCCAGCCGCCGTCGAGCCACACTATGTCAAACGGGCCGTAGCCGCCGAGAATCTCGTCGAGCTGATTGGCGGTAAAATCCTGATAGTTTTTCCACCAGTCGGGGTGACGCTCCTTTTTGTAGTTGATATGGCGGTTGGGAGTTGCGAAATAGGGATTCCAGAACCACTCGCAGTGCCAGTCGGGCTTGCTGAAATATGCGCCGGTCATGAAGCCCTCGTTTCTGAACGAGTCAAAGACGTGGCGGGCAAAGTCGCGGCGCTCGTCGCCGGCAAAGGGTCCTGCCTTGGCAATACTGAAATCGGTGTACTTGGAGTCGTACATGCAGAAGCCGTCGTGATGCTTGGTGGTAAAAATCATGTAGCGCATGCCGGCGTCCTTCATGATGCGCGCCCACTCGTCGGGGTTGAAATCGGTGGGGTTGAGCGAGTCGGCAAGCGCATAATACCAGCGCTTGTATTCGTCATAAGGCATATTCTGGTTGCGGCCTATCCAGTCGACATCTTCCGAGCATATCGACCACGACTCCACTATGCCGGGAACGGAGTAGAGACCCATATGAAACAGCACGCCGAACTTCTGGTCGCGCCAGCGTTCGAGGTTGGTCAATACTGCCGTGTCGGTAGGCCATTCGTAGCCCGAAGCGTCGCTCTGACGGTGGACAAATCCCTGCACTTCCTGCGCTACCGCTCCGAGAGTAGAGACAGCCGCAAGCAAAAACGAGATGACAATTTTTCGATTCATGGATGAGAGATTGATTCAAGATAATATGCAAAGTTAGTCATAAAAATCGTGAGTGCCACACTCACACGGCAATTAGCCGCAAAAAAAAGGCGTTCCGGAGATGACACAATGTGTCTCCCGGAACGCGTAAATATCGTAACAGTACGGGGCGCGCGGCCCTGTTACTTGGCGTTGTTATCGCTGGGCATAGCGATGGCTGCCGACGCGGGCAGAGCGTTCTGAGCGTCCTTGGCGGGCTGGTCAGGCTGTTTGAGCATGAGATACCACTGGCCGTCGAGCTTCACGGGATTGAACATGATGTTGAGCTTGCCGGTATCGGAGCCGGGACGGAACACGTACTTGTATTTGAGGTCGTTGAGCGAGGGAATCGAGAAGTCGTAGTGGTCGATTGCGTATGACACGACAGGAAACTGCTCGAAACGGCTTTTGAGGGGTGCAATCTCCTCTTCGGTGAGCTTGCGCACGCCTGCGCCGCCCACACCCGGCTCATTGCGTGTATAGAGCATGGCGAGAGCTTCGTCGACCTTGCCCTCCTTCATTGTTTCCATAAACTGGTTGCCGAGAGCGAGCACCTGGGTGGTGTCGGCGTCATTGAGCTCCGAGGCAAACTGAGCTTCGGCCTCTTCGAGAGTGACGATGTTGTCGGAGTCCTTGGCAGACTTCTGACAGCTTGTGGCGGCTATTCCCATTACTGCCACTGCTGCGGCGATGGAGAGAATGCGGTTAAGTTTCATAGTCAGTATTGTTTTTGCTTGCTTGTTAATCGGGTGCAAAGGTAGTAAAAATATTTACTTCCGCGGGAAATCAACACCGTAAAATAGAGCTCGGGCCCAAGCGTCGGAGCGACACTCAGGCCCGAGATTATGTCGATACGGGTCGGTTATCAGATTGAATCGAGAATCTGAGTAGCCTCTTCCTTCTCTTCGAGGGTCTCCTCGGTGGGAATGTCGGTGTTGACGTTCTTGGAACCGATGAGAGCGTAGAACAGGAGGTAAGCGGCACAGAACACCACTACCCAGTAGCTTGCCATGTAGCTGCCGGTAAGGTCGGCAACCCATGCCTGGATAGCAACCATCACTGCGCAACCGAACACCATGGTCATGAAGGCGCCGGAAGCGATAGCGGTGTATTTGCCGAGGCCTTCAACAGCCATGTTGAAGATGCCGCCCCACATAACCGAAGTGCAGAGACCGATGAGGATGAAGGCGAAGATGCCTACGGGCACTTCGGCCCAGATTACGCTGAGGTTGCCCCAGTCGATACCGGGAACGTTGACCATGGAGGTGGTGGGAGCAAACATGCCGAAGAGCAGAAGCACCAGGGCAAGAATCGAAGCCACGGTAATCATGGAGCGCGAGGATACCTTGCCGCCGATCGAGGAGCCGACGAAACGGCCCACAAGCATCATGAGCCAGTAAACGGCCACGATAAGACCTACGATGCCGGCGTCCATGCCCATGCCGGGAGTGGCTGCGTCGGGAGCGGCGGTGAGATATTGGAGGATGTAGGTGGGAGTGCCTACCTCAATGCCCATGTAAAGGAAGATGCCGAGGATGCCGAGGCGGAAGTGACGGAAAGAGAAGGCGCTGTGGGGGTCTTTCTTGGCGTTTTTCTTAACCACGGGCTGAGCGGGCTCTTCGATATGGGTGAAGAGAATCACGAAGAAGGCGACGATGAAGATGGCGCCTGCGATGAACAGGGCGGGAGCGGCGTCGCTCACGGTAGCCTTGGCGGCATCGCCAATCATGGCACCCATGAGGATGTAGACGGCCACGGCAGCCGCGCTGTTGAACACGCCGCCGGTCTGGATGAGCTGGTTGCCCTTGTTGCCGCCGCCGCCGAGGATGTTGAGCATCGGGTTGACAACGGTGTTGAGCATACACATGCAGAAGCCGCCGATGAAGGCGCCCACGAGATAAACGGCGAAGGCCGAATTGGCCATGCTTTCCCAGCCGCTCATCCACTGTACGAAGATGCCGACAATGCCGACGAGAAGAGCGAGAAGAGCTGTCTTCTTGTAGCCGAAGCGCTTGATGAGCATGCCCGAGGGAATACCCATTACGAGATAGGCGATGAAGTTGCCATAGTTACCGATTTGTGATTCGAGATTCGACGCTCCGAACTGATTCTTGACAATGACGGCCATCGGTGAACACAGATTTGTCACGAAGGCAATCATGGCAAACAGGGCTATCATAATGATGATTGCGCCCCATTGTTTTGATTGTTGGCTCATGATATTGGATTTATGATTAGTTTTTGATTATAATTCAGCAATGGATGAGCGGAGTCAGCGGCTCAGAGGGCAAAGTTAGTGTTTTTTTCGTTGCCGCGACGCCTCTTTTCCGAAAAATTGTCAGTATTCGCGCATGCCGAATATGTCGGTTCCGATGCGGACCATGTTGGAACCGCACGCTATTGCGATGTCTCGGTCGTCGCTCATGCCCATTGAGCAGACGGTGAAGCGGGGCTCGCCCGACAGCGCACCGGCCGCCAGACGGTCGAATGTGGCGCGTATGGCGCGGAAGTCGGCGGTTATTCGCTCCCGGTCGTCGGGGGTGTTGGAGGCCATGCCCATGACTCCGGTCACGGTGACGGCTTTGAGCTGAGGCACCACACGCTCGGCCAGGTCACAGGCCTCGTCGGGCGTGAGACCGAATTTTGTCTCTTCGGCCGCCACATGGAGCTGAAGCAGCACGTCGACACGGCGTCCCTGCTTCTCAGCCTCGCGGTCGACAGCAAGGAGCAGCCGCTCGGAGTCGATGCTCTGTATCACAGAAGCGGCGGCCACCACGGGGCGCACCTTGTTGGTCTGCAAGTGGCCGATGAAGTGCCACACTATGTCGGCGGGAAGCTGAGACGTCTTTTCGGTCAGCTCGGCGGCACGGCTCTCGCCAAACACGCGCTGCCCCGCGTCATAGGCTTCCTTGACGGCCTCGGCGGGATGAAACTTCGACACGGCGACAAGCTCCACCCCTGAGGGCAGAGTGTCGCGTATCGATTTGAGGCGGTCGGCTATCATTTTGCGGAGTCTTCGGCCGACTTCCACTCGTGACTGTAAACGTCGAGCAGCGGGGTTTCGGTGAGCGACACGAGGTCAAAATCGCCCATCATACCTTTCATGCCCTCCTTGAAGTTGTCGTAGGCACCGTCGAAGGAGCCGCCTGCGACAAGTATCAGGCTTATGGCGCGCTTCTCGGCGGCGGTCTTCTCGTCGATGGTGATAAACGCCACCTTGGCGAGATACCACTTGTCGGCGCGGTCGTCGCGGAATATTTCGGAAATCTTGGTGCGCTTTACGGCGCTTACTGAGAACTCGCCCGAGATAAAGGGGGTCTGCTCTTCGATGATACGGGCTTCGGCCTCGGTGAAGGAGAGGGCGTCGACAAGAAATGACTCGGTTACTTTTTTGACGATGCCGTTTTCCATCATCTTGTCGTAGCGCACTTTACATTCAAACCAATTCATTGTTTTGTGTGATTTTGGTGTTTGGAGAGGTGTAGGGTAATTAGGGATTGATTACTTGACGGCGAGCTTGCGCGAGGCGCGGCGCCTGCCGTCGGTAGCTGTGATTATGTAGATTCCGGGGGCGAGGTGACCGGTTGACACGGAGACCTCGGAGCCGGTGGAGCTGACGGAGCCTGCGGAGGCTCCGGCTGTGGTGGTTATCGTTAACGTGGTGGAGGAGGCGCCGGCAATGAAGGCCGACACACGCCCCTCGGCAATGTCAAACATCACGCCGCTGTCGCCCTCGCTGTCGGCGCCAACGTCGGCTATGCCGGTGTCGCCGCGGCGCAGAAGCACCTCCTTGACGCCGGCATAGGCATCGATACGGCCGGCTCCCTCGCGCAGAGCGTTGTTACCTTTGTAGTAGTTGTCGTCCTTGATGGCGGTCTTCTGCATTATATCCTTTATGTCGTCGACGGTAAGCTCGGGGTCGGCTTCGAGCCACAGCGCGATGATGCCGGCGGTTGCGGGCGCAGCCATCGACGTGCCCATCAACTGGTAATACTGACCTGTGGGCGACACGCCGTCGGGGGCGGCAAGCTCGGCCGGAATATTATTGCGTTCTGCGACTGCCGGCTCTGTGTAGCGGCTTATAGACGATACGAGCATGGCGCCGGGCGCGCTTATGTGGGGCAGGCGGCGACCGTCGAAAAGCTCACCATAGGAGCTGAATGACGACGGCTCTTTTATCGGAAAAGCATCCGCGCTGTAACCGAGGAAATATTTGCCAAGACAGGGCCACATGTAGCGGGAATTGTACGAGCCTACGGAGATGATATTGTCGCCGGTAGCCATGTCGGAGATTGACAGGTCGGGAGTGCCGTCGATATAATCCTTTACGCCGCCGGAAGTGAACTGGTATTTTGAGCTGGTAAACGCCTGCATGCGGCGGCCGGCATCACCCGTAGAGCTGATACGGATTCCGAGCGACACCGATTTGTTGGAGGCGAGCGGAGCCAAATCCGACATATAGACCCAGCCGCGATAAGAACCGTTGTCGGCACGGCGGCCTATCATACCGCCGCCCTCGCCGAAGCTGAAATACTTCCTTATACGCATCTTGTCGGCATCCTGGAATGGGTAGTAGCTGCCCATATCCGCATCTACTTCATTGGAATTGACGGTAATAGGCACTGAGAACACCGTCATGCCTGTGGTGCGGTCGACGCCGACAAGGGTGCAGCTCAGGCTTTTGCAGTTCAAGCCCACAAAATCGACAGACATTACTTGGCATGGTTCCGACGCCGTGTATCCGTCGAGGTCCAACAGTGTGGAGAAATAGCCCGAGGTGGCGGTGGGCACCACATAGTCGATGCTTATGTTCTGACTCCCCTCGTTGCCGGCCGCAACAGTGAATATAGCGCTTTTGCCCAACTCGGCAAGCGCGCGGTTGAAAGTAGTCGTTCCGTCGTGGGGGCCGCTGTTGGTGCCGAGCGACATGTTGATTACGGCCGGTTTTCCCACTGATTGAGCATATTTGATAATCGCTCTCGCTCCCGCCAGTATGGTGGAGTAATCAAGGCCTCCGGCGGCCATAGCCACGTCGGCGTCGGGGGCCATGCCGTAGTACGGAAGCTTGCCCTCGCCCACCGATTCAATCCTGACTACGCCCGCGGCGTCAGGCTCCGACAAGATAGGCATTATGGCTTTGTCGCTGCGGCTTCCCGCCGCTATTCCGGCCACATGGGTGCCGTGGGTTGCATCCTTTTTGTCGGTCTCAAACTCCAACAGGTCGTCGTACTCCGATATTTCGCGGGTCATGATATTGGAGGTGTAGAACAGACGGCTTCGCGGGTTGCCGTCGGCATCAAGAAACGCGGGATGCAGCGGGTCAAAGCCTTCGTCGATAATGCCTACCACAACATTCTTGCCGGTGAAAGGCATCTTTATGTCGGTTCCGGCGTGGACCTGATTCACATTGGCGTAGCGACGGGCCTCGTCGAGCAGAGGGCGCGCTTCGGTGCCAAACTCCACTCCCCTCACCGATGCTATGGCGGCAGCTTGCTCGGCTACCGCAAGCGGCAACCTCACTATCGCAAAGTCGCCGAAACGGTCGACGACCGACGCACCGAGGGCGCATATCGAGTCGACGGCATCGGCCGACGCCACCTCGAAGGTGGCGAGCACTGCGGCATCGGCGTTCTTGCCGCGGCTTGCGGCTGCGTCGGTGTGATATTTCTGCAGCCTGACAATGGCGCCGGGGCTGAGTTTCGTCTGAGCCGAGACTCCGGCGGCAAGCGCGAGAGCTGCGGCAAGCGCTGTCAACTTCTTGGGTTTGAGCATCATGATATAAGAGTGTGAGTGGAATTAGCGGGCGACATGACCTGAGCGTCGGCGACATCTACCGCTTTATCCTGCAAAAGTAACAAAAATTCTTCCGATGCCAAGCCGTTTGCCACCAAGATATATTATCGGCCCGGCAACATAGGCAGTAACATAGGCAAGCGGCTTACACAAGCGGTGTAACCCTGCGTAACCCACCGTAACCCACCGTAACCCGGTGTAACCCATACGCAGGGAGGGTTACATGGGTTACACGGGTTACACTCCACGCCCTCCGCTTAGGCCAATGTGTCCTGTTACCGGTAGCCATGACATGGTGCGCTGATATATCGATATTCTCGGGGGCTGCCAAATAAATATAGCCCGTATAACAATATATATCTATATAATATATATACCTATATACCTTTATAATATATATCTATATATATCATATACGCCTATATATAAATATAATATATTATATATAACACAAATGCCTATATAATATATAAGTATCTATATATAAATATATATTTAATAACGAGGGCAATAGCAGCCAAGCAAAGATGCGTTGATATTGGCCACTCTTAGTATGGTCCCGACTGTTTTGGTCCATAGCATATGCTCTTGGCTATTTCCACCCGCAACGTAATCTCTTTGGCCCAGTGTAACCCGCGTAACCCGGTGTAACCCGTGTAACCCATGTAACCCGTGTAACCGGTGTAACCCGTGTAACCCAGTGTAACCCGGTGTAACCCGGTGTAACCCGGTGTAACCCATGTAACCCATGTAACCCATGTAACCCATGTAACCCGGTGTAACCCGGTGTAACCCACCGTAACCCATGTAACCCGGTGTAACCCATGTAACCCGGTGTAACCCTCGAGGGTTACAGGGTTACACTGTGGCGTTAATACAAAAGTCACTATTAACGGTCAGTCACAACCGTGTAGGCGTGGAAGCACGTATGCCGACCCGGATAAACTCCGAGCCGGCATACGCGAAAGACACAACCGCGAGTACGCGTCACTTATAGCGTGCCCAGCGGATAAGCTCCTTGAACGTGGGTTTCTTGCCGTACATGAATATGCCCACGCGGTAAATCTTGGCAGCAACCCACACGCACGCTGCAAAGGTGGCATACAGCACCACGAGCGACGTCACAATCTGCCATGTCGGGATGCCGTAGGGTATGCGCGACATCATCACCATGGGCGAGGTGAACGGAATTATCGAGGTCCATACGGAGATGTTGGACACCGGGTCGGTGGCGGCCATCATGCCAAACACGATGCCGAGAATGATGGGGAGCACGGCGACAGTCTGGAGCTGCGAGGCGTCCTGGATGTTGTCGACGGCCGAGCCGATTGCGGCGTAGATAGCGGCATAGAGCAGGAATCCGCCGATAAGGAAGAGCAACAGTATGCCGAAGATGCCGAGGATATACATCGGGTCGGCGATTAAGGCGAGGGCACTGAGCAGGTCGGTGTCGAGATTTGACTGCGCCAGAGTGCCGGCGCCGCTGTTCATGGCGGTTATGTCGGCAGCGACATCGGCCGGCAGCAGGGCGGGCATCACTGCCGCCGAGAGCCCCACTATCAGCACGCCCCAAATCACTATCTGCGTCACGGCCACCAGGCCGATACCGGCTATCTTGCCGAGCATCAGACGGGTGGGCTTCACGCTCGACACTATCACTTCAAGCACGCGATTGTTCTTCTCCTCGATAATCGAGGTCATCACCATCTGGCCGTAAAGCAGAAGCATCATGTAGAGCAGGAACGTGAGTATGAAACCGAGCGCATAGCTCATGGTCGACGACCCCACGGTGTCGCGGTCGGTGCGCACGGTATTGACGCTGAGATTCGACTCCACAGCGGCCATTATGCTCTTTACGTCGATGTCGTAGAGCTTCATGCGCTCGCCCTCCACTATCCGCTCTATCTGCGAGGAAATCTCGTTTTCGAGCATCATCGACGCGGCTTTGCCGGTGACGAGACGCAAAGGCTTGTCGCCCTCCACGATGCCTTGGGGGATAAAGAGCAGCGTGGCATCGTCGTCGGCTGACGCGGCCACGGTGTCGGTGCCGGCTGTGGCGATGACAAACTTCACATTGTCGGTGTCGACGAGCTGCGGAGCCACTACGCCGTCGGGGTCGACGACGGTGACAGTGCGGGTCTCGGTGCCTCCCATCGCCACGATGAGCGCGGGAACTGCCATGAGCGCCAGCATGAACAGCGGCATCAGTATGGTGGTGAAGATAAAGCTTTTTTTCTTGACGCGCTCGGCATATTCGCGCCCTATGATGATAGATACTTTTGACATGGCGATTGCTATTAGCTGATTACCGGGGCGGGGGTATCGCCTCCGTTGGCCTTGACGGCCGAAATAAATATGTCGTTCATCGACGCCACAGCCTCATTGACAGCATGGATTGTCGACGCCTCATTGGCGCGCGCTATGACGTCGCGCAAGGTAGCGCCCGGAAGCAGCCGCAGGTCGAGCGTGTGGCGTCCGCGCGTATCGGCAGAGGTGGAAAATGAGCCGGCCATTGGAGCGAGGGCCTCCATGAGCGTCACCGGGTCGGCGTCGCTGAATGTTATCGAGTAGTGGCCGTCGGCCCAACGGCTGCGAAGCTCGTCGACACGGCCCGACAGGATGTTGCGGCTGCGGTTGATGAGGGTGATATGGTCGCATATCTCTTCGACCGACGACATATTGTGGGTCGAAAAGATGATTGTCGAGCCCTCGTCGCGCAGGCGCAGAATCTCATCGCGCAGCAGATTGGCGTTGATAGGGTCGAAGCCTGAGAACGGCTCGTCGAAAATCAGCAGCTTGGGACGGTGGAGCACCGTGACGATAAACTGCACTTTCTGCGCCATGCCTTTCGACAGCTCCTCAACCTTGCGGCCCCACCAGTCGGAGATACCGAAACGGTCAAACCACTCCCGAAGCCTCACCGTGGCCTCAGAGCGGCTAAGCCCTTTCAGACGTGCGAAAAACACTGCCTGCTCGCCCACGGTCATCTTCTTGTATAGGCCGCGCTCCTCAGGCAGATAGCCAATGTGGGGCATATCGGCCTCGGTAAGTGCATGGCCGTCAAATGTCACGCTGCCCGAGTCGGGGGCCGTGATATGGTTGATGATGCGTATGAGAGTGGTCTTGCCCGCTCCGTTGGGGCCGAGCAGGCCGTAGACAGAACCCTCGGGCACGGAGAGCGACACATTGTCAAGGGCTTTATGCCCCGAATACTGCTTGCTCACTCTATCGACTTCTAAGATATTCATCCGTTGGCGTAATAGTTAATGTGATGATGCTGTTGTGCAGGTGTTGTAGTGATGTACAACGGCGCAAAGGTAATTCTTTTTCCTTTTCCTCCCAAACTTTTCCAGTTCAAATCCCCCCGGCACCGCAAAAAAATCTTAAATTTGCACATTTCCTTAATATCTACACCGGCTCAATATTTTGAACAATCGTGACTACCCCCCCCCATATACTGCTAATTATCACACTGTTGACGCTTGCAGCGCCTGCACTGCGCGCTGAGTATTTCCGACACATCACCACGCGCGAAGGGCTAAGCCAGCCATCGGTAATGGCCATCTCGCAGGACAGCCTCGGACGCATCTGGCTCGGCACACGCGAAGGCGTCAACATCTTCGACGGCAACCGCTGCATCTCATTCAAGGGGTGGGTGCCTGACAAGGAAGAGGGGGGCCACGTGTGGATAGGCAACAGCGTCGAGGCGCTCCAGAGCGACGGACGTGGCGACATGTATATGGTAATCGACCGCAGCCTCATACGCTACGACCTCCGCGCCTCGCGCTTTTTCAGCGTCACTCCCGGCAGCACGGTAAGAGGCCTGGCGGCACACGACGGGGCGATAATCTACACCGCCGGCGACTCCATATTCGTCATCCCCCCGGGGAGCCGCAAGGGCCGGTTCATGTTTTCGGCACCCTCGGTCCGCAATGCGACGCATATGTCGGTCGACAGCCGCAACTACTACCTCAGCACCACCACCGGCCTCCGCGCTTTCGACCGCAAGTCACACCACGAAAGCGTCATTCTCCCCGGCCACACCGTGTACTCGACCTACGTGGGCCGCGACAGCACCCTGTGGATAAGCCTCACCGACGGCTGTCTTTACCGTCTATCAAGGGGCGACACCGTGCCCGAGGCGGTATCGGAGCCGTATATACCGGGCAATATGACGGGCGGCATGCAGACGCGCCACGCAATCGAAGACCAGGCCGGGCGCATATGGTACGGCTCGTTTACCGGACTACACTGCTACGACCCCGCCGACGACACCACACGCCATATAGAGATACCGACAAGCATGGGCGGCATGACCCACTCGTCGGTGTTCGGCATGTTTGCCGACCGCAGCGGCAACATCTGGGCCGGCACCTACTACGGAGGCGCCAACTATTTCTCCCCCGGCCGCGACCGCTTTGTCAATTTCAGCTACGACGCCGAGACACCGCCCGGTTTTTTCCTGTCGCTCGTGTCGGACATGGTCTACGACCGCAGGGGTAACCTGTGGTTTGGCACCGACGGCGCCGGAGTGTGTTGCGTTGACTCGGCATGGAACGTGGTCGACCGACTCACAATACTCGGCGGGGCCAAGTCGCTACGCCAGAACAATGTGCGCGCAATCGCCTACAATCCGTCGTCCGACCGCCTGTATATAGGCACGCATCTCGGCGGCCTGTCGGTCTACGACATCGCCACCGGCACGGTGACAAACTATCTCGACAACCGCAGCGGCAGCAACGAGGCGGGCGACGTAATCCATGCTCTCGTGATGCACGGCGACACCCTCTACATCTCCTCACGACGCGGCATTGTGCAGCTCGACACACGCTCAGGGAGGCAACGGCAGATAGTGCGCAACGCCAATCCGGTGAAAATGGTGGCCGACAGCCGCGGCAATCTCTACTATATCAACTTCAACAGCGTGTACAAAGTAGAGAATCCGGGCACTGACCACCAGACCACTATCACCCTCACCCGAAAGGGGTACGACGTGACATTCACCTCACTCGCCGCGACCGACAGCTGCCTCTACGCCGGCACTCTCGGCAACGGCATCGTGGCGCTCGACACCGACGGCAAGGGAGAGAAATGGTACGACACGAACAACTCGACCATCCCCGACGACTACTGCTACACCCTCCGCATCGGAGCCGACGGGGCACTCTTCATCGCCGGCGACCATCACGTGGCACGCTTCACCCCTTCCACCGGACGCACCGAGAGCGTGGCCTTCGCCGACTATTTCCCGGAAGCCAACATCATCAATGACTGCGGTATGCTCGCGCTCCCCGGCGGCGACGTAATCGTCGGAAGCACCAAAGGCATCACGCTTGTCCACGCCGACAACTTCTCGCGAGAGGGCAGAGCCGACAACCAGCCCTCTATCTACTTCTCGCGCCTGTACGTCAACGGACGCTCGGCCATGCCCGACGACGGCAGCGGCATACTCGACGCCGCCCTGCCTTACGCCAAGGAGATAACCCTCCCCCACGACAAGGGCAACTTCACCGTGACACTCGGCATGAACGACTACACCGCAGGCTCCGGCAACCCGGTAATCGAGTACAGGCTTAACGGTTACGACCAGCGCTGGCGCACCTCCGACAACGGCGTAATAAGCTACTCAAACATCGTGCCCGGGCATTACCGCCTGCTCGCAAGGCGTGCGGGCAGCGACCACACTATCGGCATACCCGTGACCGTGCGTCAGCCGTGGTACAACTCATGGTGGGCCTGGCTGATATATATCCTCGTGGCCGGTGCGATTGGCGCCTACATATTCCGCAAGACGGTGAGCGAGGCGCGGCTGCGCCGCTCACTACGCCGCGAGAAGCTCGAACGCCAGCGCATAGAGCAGCTCAATCATGAGAAGCTCGTGTTCTTCACCAACGTGAGCCATGAGTTCCAGACACCGCTCACACTCATCATGAGCCACATCGACCTGCTCACCACCGGTTACAGCCGTAACTCGCGGCTCGTGGAGACACTCGGGCGCATACGCAGCCACACACGCCAGATGAGCCACCTCATCACACAGCTGCTCGAATTCCGCAAGCTCCAGCAGAACCACCAGGTGCTTCGCATAGGCGAGCACGACGGCGCCGCGGCGCTCCGAAGCACCGCCCTGCCCTTTGTCGACTATGCCGTGACACGCGGCATACACTTCACCATCGATGCTCCCGAGGAGGGACTCAAAGGGTGGTACGACCCTGCCCTGATAAGCCGCGTGCTTGTAAATCTGGTATCGAATGCGTTCAAATACACCCCCGACGGAGGACGCATAGGCTGCGCTGTGACCGCCGACCCCGACGGCAGCCTCCGCTTCACAGTGACCGACACCGGCCGCGGCATAGCCCGCAAAGACCTGCCATATATCTTCGACCGCTTCTACAACGGCGACTCCGACGAGGCCAAGCGCACCGACCTCGGCTATCAGAGCACCGGCATCGGTCTCGCGTTCGCCAAATCAATTATCGACAAGCACCATGGCACCATCACGGCCGAGAGCCGCGAGGGCGAGGGCACTACCTTTACCGTGATTATCCCGGCGCGCCGCGAGGCTTACGACAACGACGCCAACGTAGTGATTGAGCAGCCCGGAAGCGACGGTGCAGCGAAAGATGCCGAGGTGCCCGCAGCCGAATCCGTGGTGAGCTATCTGCCCGTAGAGCCGTCGGCCTCAGCCGGAAACGAAGGCGACACCGACCGGGAGCGTCCGCTTATTCTCATCGTCGAGGACAATTTTGAGCTGCGCCGCAATCTCATCAACTTCTTCACCCCATATTTCCGCATCATCGAGGCCTCCGACGGCGAAGAGGGTCTCGACACAGCGCGGTCGTCAAATCCCGACCTCATCATCTCCGACGTGATGATGCCACGCATGAGCGGCACCGAGATGTGCCGCCGCATCAAGAGCGAGTTTGACCTGTGCCACATACCGGTAATACTGCTCACCGCCCTGAGCACGTCGGAGTCGAAGCTCGAAGGCTTCAACGCCAACGCCGACGACTACGTTACAAAACCCTTTGAGTCGACCCTGCTGCTCGCGCGTATCGACAATCTGCTGCGCAACCGCCGTATCCTCCAAAGCCGCATCACGCGCGAGCCTGTCAGCGAAATTGACATGACACCTATCAATCCCATTGACCGCGACCTGCTCACACGCGTCACGGCTCTCATCGACAGCCACATCGACGACCCGGAGCTCGACATTCCGTTCCTGTGCCGCGAAGTGGGAATATCGCGCACGCTGTTCTTCAACAAGTTCAAGGCGCTCACCGGCATCACTCCCGCCGCATTTATCCTGAGCCATAGACTAAAAGCGGCGGCCGCGCTTCTAACAGCGCAGCCGCACCTCAGTATCGCCGATGTTGCCGACATGACCGGTTTTACAACCGCAGTCTATTTCAGCCGCTGTTTTAAAAAGCAGTATGGTGTGTCACCACAACATTACCGCGATAACGGCCCGGCCGACGATACGGACTTTTGATGATTAACCTTATTTATTCTGATACCTTAATTATATTACTGATACCTAAACTGAATTTACTGCATAAGAGAAGAACTGACCGAGATATTATATGAGTCGGCTTCCCGACGGCGTTCATACCTGCTGTTCGAGGTCGCGCTTGCGTTTGAGCGCTTCGAGATAGTAGTAGTCGGCATAGTTGAGGGGCACGTCGATTTCGCTGTTGTGAGGGATTGAGCCTACGGAGTGTTTGAGGATAAAGCGTCCGTTGGTGCCGGGCTCGGCCGTGTACTCGGGGCTTGCGAGCGAAGCCATGATTTTATCGGCGTAATCCTTGTAGGCGGGAGCATTGTCGACCGGGAAGGTCGAAAGCTCGTAGAGTGCCGAGGCGATGACGGCTGCCGACGAGACGTCGCGAGGCTCGTTGGGTATATCGTCGGCCGACATATCCCAGTAGGGCACGAGGTCGGCGGGCATGTCGGGGTGATTCTTCATGAAATCGAAAGTCTTGATGGCCTGTTCGAGATACTTGCTGTCGCCGGTCTCGCGGTAGCACATGGTGTAGCCGTAGATGGCCCATGCCTGGCCGCGGCTCCACGCGCTCTCGTCGGCGAAGCCCTGGGCTGTCTGGCGGTGGCACACCTCGCCGGTGGCGGGGTCGTAGTCTATCACATGATAGCAGCTGCCGTCGGGGCGGAAGTGCTCGCGCATGGTGGTGTTGGCGTGATCAACGGCGATGTTGTAGAATGTGGAGTCGCCGCTTATCTTGGTGGCTTCGAAAAGAAGTTCGAGGTTCATCATGTTGTCGATGATGACGGGGCATTTCCAGCCGCGCTGCGACTGCCATGAATTGCCGGTCACGTTCCAGCTCTGAATAACTCCGGCTGCGGGGCGGAAACGTGTGGCGAGGCTCTTGGCCGCCTGCACGAGCACCTTGTCATACTCGTCTTTCTTGACAAAGCGGCGTCCGTTGCCAAACGAGCAGTTGATTATGAAGCCGATATCATGGTGCCAGGTGAGATTCTGCGCCTCGGATATTGCCTCGGTATACTTCTCCGCGAGGGGCACGAGGGCAGTGTCGCCCGTCAATTCGTAGAGATACCACATCGAGCCGGGAAAGAATCCGCTTCGCCAGTCAGCGTAGCCACACCATGCCGTCGAGAATCGGTTGCGCTTGGTGGTGACGGGGTTAAGCACCTGGTCGGTGGTGTCGGCCTCGATGGCGTCAATCATCGCCGCCATCTGCTCTCGGGCGTTGCTCACCGCGCTTTCGGTCCAGTCGGCCGCTGTTTCGTTTTTCTCTGTGGTAGCGCAGCCTGTAAGGATTGCGGCGATACAGGCCGCTGCGACTGTTTTCTTCATTTCGTCCTCTTGTTAGGGGGTATGATGATGTTGATTTATTATCGGTTGGAGTCGGCTCAGAGAGCCTTGATGCTGTACTTGTAGCTGCCCTTGCGGGAGGGCTTGCGGTCGGTGAGCGAGATGCGGGTTATCTTGCTGCCCCACACGTTGCTCAGGCGAGTGTCGGGAAGCTCGCGGTCGGTCAGCGAAGCCTCGAAGCGCGACGGGTCGTAGCTCAGCTCGGCGCGGTGGCCGTTGGTGTTGATTGTCACCTTTCCGGGGGTGGTGACATCCACGTCGCCCCAGGTGAGGAAGTTGATGATGTTGGGGGTCGAAGCCTCGGCGAGGTCAAATGTGTCGCTCACCTTCACCTCGCGGCCCTTCACCTCATAGGCGCGGCGCCAGCTGTTGATACCGGCCTCCTCGGGGTAGTAGCCTTTGAGTTCGAGTTCGAAACGGTTTTTCGATGCCTTGACGTCGCTCGAACGGTATTTGCGGCCGTGGGGCTGCTCGCAACCGTTGATGACGGGCAGATTGTGCCAGCCGCTCTGCATGCTCCAGATGGTGTAGCGCTCGTTGCTGAATGTCTGGCGGGTGTAGGTGCCTACTCCGGCGTCGATGATGAGCGGATGATTGTCGGCCCAGAGCGAGAAAGTGCCGCCGTCGTTGTGGTTGTGGCTCTCGTCGTTATAGCCGCCCTTGGAGGCGAAGAAGAGACCCTGCGGCGTAGTGAGGTAGCAGAACTCGGTCTCGGGATACCATGTAGAGGGTTCGGGAGTGTAGGCGGTGCTGTCGGCGGCTTTCAGCTCGGAGGTCACCGAGATGTTGCGGAGCGTGCGCCACAGGTCGCGGCCGGCTGTGGGGCGGCGCGAGCCATCCTTGTCCATGAGGGCGGCGAAGCTGCGGAGCGAGGGGGAGTCAACGGCCTTGCCGTAGCGATAGATGAGGTAGGGGTCGCCGGTGTTCTGGGCCGAAGCGTCGGCGAAGTTCACCACCCAGCCGTTGCCCACATACGAGCGGGCTATATACTCGCCCATGTCGCGTATGAGCTTGTTGTCGCTCACATCGAGCTTGCCGTCAGTGGCGAGCGCAAGCATGTCTATGTAGTCGAGTGTCTTGCCGGCGGCGTGGCCCCAGTACGACGGGCCCTCCTCGCAGGCACCGTCGCCGTGGATATAGTTGAGAAACTTGTCGACGCCGAGCACGGTGTACCATGCGATGTCGGTGTAACGCTCGGGGTCATCCTCTACAAGCATGGCGGTGAGCAGGATGTTGCTCAGGCACCAGGGGCTCCAGTTATTGAGCATGCGGCCGTTGTAGCTGCGGCTGCCGTCCCACCACCATGAGTCGTAGTCGAGAAACGGGTCGAGCACGCGGGTTTTCAGCTCGTGGCGCAGGCGGCGCGATATTTCGGGATTAATCTTGTCAAACTCTTCGTGCATGAAGTAGTAGACCCATCCGTAGATGTTGCCCATGTCGCCGGCCACGAGGTCGATTACCTGTACATCGTGGGGTTGCAGCGAGCGCTTCACGCGTGCGGGGATATGCGCGCTGAGGGCCCACGAGGTCATCTCGGCGGCGGCATACACGCCGTTGATTATCTGGTCGACGAAACGGCCTTTGCCCTCGGCGAGCTCGGCGAGCATAAGCGAGGTTATAGCCACATTGTTGGCGTCGAGCGGGCCTTCCATAACCTTGCGGTCGCCGCTACGCTCGAATTCGAGATAGGCGCTGGCGTTGACGCGCGGCCAGCCATAGTCGAGCAGCTTCTCACCCTGTTTGATGAAGAACTCTTTGTTGTCGCCCAGCAGGGCGTCCCAGCCGGCACGGTCGGCATAGTCGGGGTAAGGCACCCATTTGCGGTCGGCCACAAGCATCGAGCCGAGTCCGTCGCGCGAGGTGCGCGATGCAATAATGTTGCGCTCGGTGTAAGCCGACGCGCTCGCGGCACAAAGAGCCGCCACAAGAATGAGAAGCAGTTGTTTCATGATCGGTTTATTGGTGCGGTAAAATTACTCAAAGTCACTTTAACCCACATACACAAATCGTACACAATGATATGCATAATCGTCCGTAGTCGCTGACGCAGTGCGACTTACATAGGTCTGTACAATTTATACACATTAAATGTACAATTTTACCCAATAGCCCGTTAACCTATTTTATAATTTTACCCCCGCAAAAAGGCTGCAATGCTAAATAACCTTTAAGCATATCGCCACGACCAATCTTATGAGTCAGAATCCATGAACAGCAATCTCCATTCGCAGAATCTTTCAAGCCGTCGCCACATCACCCGTCCTTTATATATAAGGTGTGGCGCCTGCATCGATGTATATGGCCCGGCTCTTCCCCCTCACGCTCTTCTCTTCGCTCATCTTCCGGCTCCCCTCATCGCCACCACGGCTTAGGCTCGACAATCTATCACGAAATATCAACCTTAAATTTACCTCATATATGAATCACAAGGCAAAAAAGTGCCAGGGTCGCCAAGTAAGTAAGGTGGCCGTAGGCGCTACGATGGCTGCCCTCTGTCTCTCGCCCATGGCGTTTGCACCGAGTGTCAATGCAGCTCCCGCCCCGACTCCGGTGAGTGTTCCCGCCGCCCGCGCCATCACTGGCACGGTGGTCGACGCAACAGGTGAGCCCGTAATCGGCGCCACGATACGCGTACTGGGAACCGGCGTCTCAGCCATGACCAACGTCGACGGCAAGTTCAGCGTACAGGCCGACAACGGCGCCACAATCGAGGTGACCTACATCGGCATGAAAAAACAGTCGTTCAAGGTTGCCCCCGGCCAGAACGTTTACGACCTTACTCTCCGCGAGGACGCCAACGCCCTCGACGAAGTGGTGGTAGTGGGCTACGGCGCGCAAAAGAAGGTCAATCTCACCGGCTCGGTGGCTTCGGTGAACATGGACAAGATTGCCGAGACCCGACCCATCGACAACGTGGGCCACGCCCTCGCAGGTATGGCCGCCGGTGTGAGCGTAACCTCAGCAAGCAACCAGCCGGGCGACAACAACGCCACAATCCGCGTGCGCGGCGTCGGCACCCTCAACACCGCCTCGCCTCTCGTGATTATCGACGGCGTGGAAGCAGGTATCGGTTCGGTCAATCCTCAGGATATCGAGTCGATGTCGGTACTCAAAGACGCCGCATCGGCCGCTATCTACGGTTCGCGTGCCGCAAACGGCGTTATCCTCATCACCACCAAGCAGGGTAAGGCCGGCTCGGTCAAGGTCAACTACAACGGCTACGTGTCGTTTGAGTCAATACGCAAGACCCTCACCCCCGTAAGCAACTATGCCGACTATATGGAGCTCGTCAACGAAGGCTACTACAACTCCTACGGCATCGAAAACTATATCTTCTCCGACGCGACGATTCAGGAGTGGCGCGACAACCCCAATGACCCCCTCCGTTACCCCAACCAGGACTGGATTGACGCCACTTTCAAAAACTCCACCGCCACCAACCACGTGCTCTCCGTAAGCGGCGGCACAGAAAAGGCGCGTTTCTACTCCTCGTTTGGCTTCAACTACAATCCCGGCGTCATGCCCCGTGCCGCACACCGCCGCTATAACGGCCGCATAAGCGTCGACACCAACCCCACCAACTGGCTCAACCTCGGCGCCAATGTTTCGGGCTATGTAGGCTCAACCGAAGCCGGTGTATGGGCGCAGAGCAACATCTTCACCTACGCTTCGGCAACAACACCGGGCATGGTGTTCCTCGCGCCCGACGGACGCTTCGGCGCCATGAACAATCCCGAAGACGACGGCCAGAGCGCAGTCAACAACCCCATTTCGCGCGCTTACAGAACCGACGGCAGCACCGAAACCAACAACTACCGCACCCGCTTCTACGGCACAATCAAGCCGTTCAAGGGATTCAGCCTCACCGGAAGCTACACTTACAGCTACCAGGATTCGGAACAGCGCCAGAAGCCTCACTTCGTACAGGGCTGGAACTTCAAGGATGACGTAGTGACCTACGACAACACCAGCACCACAAATATTTACTACGCCGACTACAAGACTCTCCGCAACTTCTGGGACGCCGTAGCCCGCTACGAGAACAAGTTCTGGGACCGCTTGCAGCTCAATGTAATGCTCGGTATGTCGAGCGAGCAGTACAAATACAAGTACTTCACCGCCAACCGCCGCGACCTCGTCGACCTCTCGCTCTGGGGCATCGATGCCGCCACCGGCGAGTCATCGACCTCAGGCCGTACTGACAGCGAGTGGGCCATGCAGAGCTACTTCGGCCGCATCAACCTCAACTGGGCCGACAAGTATCTCCTCGAGCTCAACATGCGTTTCGACGGTTCGAGCCGCTTCCGCGACGGTCACCGCTGGGGTCACTTCCCCTCGGGCTCGTTTGGCTGGCGCATGGAGCAGGAAGAGTTCATGCAGGGCCTCGTCGAAAAAGGCCTCAACGCTCTCAAGCCCCGCGTGTCGTACGGTAAACTCGGCAACAACAGCATCGGTGACTTCGAGGCCCTCGACCTCTACACGCTCAGCAATTATATACTTAACAACTCGGTTGCAACCGGTCTTGCACAGACCACAATCGCCAACCCCATAGTGACCTGGGAATCGACCAGCGTGTTTAACATCGGCGCCGACGTAACACTCTTCAACAGCCGCTTCAACGCCACCGCCGAGTACTTCTACAAGAAGACCGACAACATCCTTATCGACCTCCCCGCTCCCGCAGTACACGGCACAGCCAACCTCCCCACCGTCAACTCGGCCGTGGTATCCAACAGGGGATTTGAACTCTCCGCAAGCTGGAACGACCGCATCGGCAACGTGAACTACGGCATTTCGGCCAACGCCACCTACGTCAAGAACAACATAGACAAATACAAGGGCAAAGGCGAGGACGGACGCACCATCACAAGCAACCGCCTCATCTGGGAGGGCCACCCGCTCTACGCCCACTATCTCCTCAAAGTCGACCGCATTATCCAGACCGATGAAGACCTCGCTCTCGTGCAGTCGATGATCGACAACGCTCCCATCGACGAATCCACCGGCAAGAAAGTGAACCCCTTCGCTTCCTACGGCACTCCCGAAAAGGGCGACTTCCTCTATCAGGACGTCAACGGCGACGGCATCATCGACGCCAACGACCGCGCCATAGTCAGCGACGGCACCACCCCCAAGTGGACACTCGGCATGAACCTCACCGCCGAATGGAAAGGCCTCGACTTCGCTATGCTCTTCCAGGCTTCGCTCGGCCACAAGACCTACTTCCAGAGCTCGGCCTACAACACTCCCACCGTGCGCTGGGGCTATCAGCTCAACAAAGAGGTGTGTGAGGGCCGCTGGTACGAAGGCCGTACCGATGCCACCTATCCCCGCCTCCTCTATTACAGCGACCAGATCAACACCCAGGCCAGCGACTTCTATCTCCAGAACTCGTCGTATCTCAAAATACGCAACATCCAGCTCGGCTACACCCTGCCCAAACGATGGACCAGCGCTTGCCAGCTTGACCGCGTGCGTATCTATGGCGCGCTCGAAAACTTCATCACCTTCACCAAGTTCAAAGGTTTCGACCCCGAGGTTTCCGGCATGAACTATCCTACCATGCGTAAGGCCACCGTAGGTCTCAACGTTACTTTCTAATCCTCTTCACCATCAGCAAGTCATGAAACTTCACAAAATACTAATGGTCGCAGGCATCGGCGCGACACTCATGCTGTCGAGCTGCTATGACCTCGACCGCAATCCCGACTACCAGGTAAGCTCGGGTACCTTCTTCCAGACCGAAGAGCATGCAAAGCAGGCCATGATGGGTACTTACAGCATCATGAGAAGCGACAACGTCTACGGCCTGTTCTTTGGCTGGGACTGCCTCGGCGGCATCAGCAGAGGATATGACAATCCTTCGTTCCAGACGATTCAGCGAGGCACCGTGAGCGTAACCAACTCCTGGTTCAGCAACAAGTGGTCGGCCTGCTACGAAGGCATCGCCCGCTCCAACAACGTGCTCCAGAACATCGACAATGTCGACATGAGCGAAGAGCTCAAGAACCGGTATCGCGGTGAAGCCCGCTTCATGCGCGGCCTCTACTACTTCCACCTTCTCAGCTTCTTCGGCGGTGTGCCTATCTACGACGAGAGCTGGATAGTAGGCGAGAAGTATGCAGAGATGCTCCTTCCCCGCAACACCGAGGACGAGGTTCGCGCCTTTATCCTTGACGACTTCACCGCAGCTGCCGCTGTACTCCCCGCATCTTGGGACGCCGCCAACTATGGGCGCGCCACATCAGGGGCAGCCATAGCTCTTAAAGGCCGCGTGCTCCTCTTCGCCAAGCGCTATCAGGAGGCTTCGCAGTGTTTCAGCCAGGTTATCAACTCGGGCGAATATCAGCTTTATCCCAACTATCCCGACCTCTTCACCCCCACCGGCGACCAGAGCTCGGAAATGGTTTTCGCCATTCAGAATCAGGGCGGCACAGGTCAGGAATACGGCATGCCCATGTGCTTCTACCTCGGCTCACGCTCATCGTTCGGCTCATGCTGGAACAATGTCGAGGCTGCCACTACCTTTGTTGATGAATTCGAGTGGGCCGACGGCCGCCCGTTTGACTGGGAGGAAGTGTTCCCCGGCTACACCACCGATTCGAATCTCCGCAAGGAAATATGGTTCTCGGAGCTCAACTCGGCCAAGAACGCCGTCATCGAGTACACCCCCTACAAGGAGCAGCTCCTCGAGATGTATGACAAACGCGACCCGCGCATGCAGCAGCAGATCATCCTCCCCTACACCCACTATATAGGCTGGTCGAAGGCCAAGGCTACCGACCATGAGTATGTACTCGCCGATGGCATGGGCATACCTGCCGACTACGGCATGATTCGCACTAACGACAACAACGACGTCTATCTCTGGCGCAAATTCGTGCCGGAAGGCGACATGAACGGCGGCATAACCAACCGCTCCCACACTCCCATCAACTACGCTATCGTGCGCTATGCCGATGTGCTGCTCATGCAGGCCGAATGTCTCAACGAGCTTGGCGACCAGGCCGGTGCCGTTGCCCTCGTCAATCAGGTACGCGCACGCTCCAACATGCCGGGCATCAACAGCGGTCCGTCATGGCTCGCAGCCAACTCTCATGACGAAGTGTTTGACCGTATAAAGCATGAGCGCCGTATCGAGCTCGCATGCGAGGGTCACAGCTACTTCGACATGAAGCGCTGGGGCTTGCTTGAAACTCTTAATGGTGTGAGCGAGCGAACCGTATCATTAAGCAAGAGCACCTACACCCGCAAGGTGACCGAACGCGACTACTACTGGCCCATCCCGTCGGGCGAAATCGACAAAAACGAATCGCTCACCCAGAACCCCGGCTGGTAATCGCCGCCGCAAGCCGCAAGGCTTCACAATCCCCATTGACAGTTCCGTTTTCCGTGCCCCGTCACGGAAAACGGAACCTCTTTTTTCACACCCGCTATTAAGCGTACCCCTAAGGGCGCAAAGAAATCAACGACCGCGAGATGTTCATGAAAGGCATCGACTACTCCTACTACTACGAAGAAGAGTAGGATGATTCAAAGCAGCATGCGCCCCTTTTGCACGTAATATGCACGTAAAAAAATCAAAAGAAGCGGCCTAACTTAGTGATGTTCACTTTGTTAAGCCGCTTTCTGAGTGCCCGGAACCGGGATCGAACCGGTAAGGATTGCTCCAACGGTGTTTGAGACCGTCGCGTCTGCCAATTCCGCCATCCGGGCCTGTTGGCGCGTACAGCGTGGCAAAGTTAATGCTTTTTTGTGTGATTTCCGCTCACCGAGGCAAAAAAATCACACGAAAATCAGTCGGCAGGGCCCGGGCCTCCGTTGATACGCCGTGCCACCGAGTAGGTTATCCACATGGCAATGGCGGTGAGCAGCGCCGAGCTTACGAGCGAGAGGTAGATGTCGGTGTCGGTATCGCCGAAGAAGCGCGTGAAGATCCAGCCGCCGAGACAGGAGGCGACCACACCGATAAGAAGCGTAAGCCATGTAGGCGCACCGTAAGGGAGCAGACGTCCGCTCATATAGCCCCCTATGACACCTATTATGCCCCAGACTATCCACACCGAGGGGGTAAGAACATCGGTATTCATGACAGCGTGACGGAGGCTAAGGTTTCACTTGCATGACGTAACAGCGAGGCCGCCACATCGGTGTCGCCGAAAAAGTCGGCAACGGTGAGCCATAGAATAAGAAGGACTATGAGGACCACGACTCCTATGATGAGCAATGTCTGTGTGTGTGAATTTTTCTTTTCCATAGTGAGGTTGATAAATCTAAATTACATTTTGTTAACATTTCAATCATCCATTTTGTTCCCTCGGCGTGGCGCCTGAGTCACCTAATTTTTTTGGCCGCAGGCGAGGGAATATGGACGGAATGGTGTAACTTTGCGGTATTAATCAAAATACAATAACATCATCGCCATGCAACTTTTCGACAAGCTTTCACAGAGAGCTAAGGAGCACACCCAGCGAATTGTACTCCCCGAGGGCACTGAACCCCGCACTCTTACCGCCGCCGACCGCATCATCGCCGACGGTCTCGCACAGATAATCCTCATCGGCGACCCCAAGGAGGTGCTCGGTATGGCCAAAGAACTCAAGCTCGACCACATCAAATACGCTCAGATAGTGGATCCCGCCGACCAGACGGTAATCGACCGCTATGCACCGCTCTTCTTCGAGCTGCGCAAGAGCAAGGGCATCACAATGGAGCAGGCACGCCTCACCACCGCCAATCCGCTCTATCTCGGCTGCCTCATGGTCAAGAACGGCGACGCCGACGGTCAGGTAGCCGGCGCCATGAACACCACCGGCAACGTGCTTCGCGCCGCTTTCCAGGTAATCAAGACCCAGCCCGGCATCGACGTGGTGAGCGGCGCGTTCATCATGCTGCTCCCCGAGGGCTCGCCTTTCGGCACCGACGGCATCCTCGTGTTTGCCGACTGCGCTGTAGTGCCTGACCCCACCGCCAAGGAGCTCGCCCAGATTGCTGTGAGCGCCGGCCAGACTGCACGCGACATCGCCGGCATCGTTCCCCGCGTAGCCATGCTCAGCTTCTCGACCAAGGGCTCGGCCAAGCATGAGCGCGTCGACAAGGTAATCGAGGCCACAGCCATAGCACACGAGATGGACCCCGAGCTCATCATCGACGGCGAGCTCCAGGCCGACGCCGCTATCGTGCCCGGCGTAGCCCAGACCAAGGCTCCCAACTCGCCCCTGTCGGGCTGTGCCAACGTGCTCGTGTTCCCCTCGCTCGAAGTGGGCAACATCGCCTACAAGCTCGTGCAGCGCCTCGGCGGCGTGCAGGCCGTAGGTCCCGTGCTTCAAGGTCTCGCCGCTCCCGTCAACGACCTTTCGCGCGGCGCGTTCCCCGAGGACATCTACAAGACCATCATCATGACCGCCAACCAGGCCATCGGCCTCAAAGGCATCTGATACAATCATCAACACCGCAACCAACCGTCATTATCTATATCCAATGAAAATCTTAGTGCTCAACTGCGGCAGCAGCAGCGTAAAATACAAGCTCATCGACACCGCCACCGACGCCACGATGGCAGAAGGCGGCGTAGAGAAAATCGGCCTGCCCGACGGTTTCCTCAAATTCAAGCGTCCCGACGGCTCCAAGGAAATCAAGGAGCTCGGCCTCACCGACCACGAAGGCTCGGTAAAGGCTATCCTCAACGTGCTCACCGACCCCAAGGAGGGCTGCATCAAGAGCTACGACGAGATTGACGCCGTAGGTCACCGCGTGGTCCACGGCGCCGAGAAATTCAACAAGAGCGTGCTCATCACCGACGAGGTGATTCAACAGGTCAAGGACTGCTACCCCCTCGCACCGCTCCACAACCCCGCCAACATCACCGGCATCGAGGCCATTACCGCCCTTATGCCCGAAGTGCCTCAGGTGGGCGTGTTTGACACCGCTTTCCACCAGACCATGCCGGCAAAGGCCTACATGTATCCCCTGCCCTACCGCTTCTACAAAGAGGACGGCGTGCGCCGCTACGGCTTCCACGGCACCAGCCACCGCTATGTCTCCGGCCGTGCCATCGAGTTCCTTGGCCTCGACCCCGACAACAGCAAGATTATCACCTGCCACGTGGGCAACGGCGGCTCAATCACCGCTGTGGTCAACGGCAAGAGCATCGACACCTCGATGGGTCTCACCCCCACCGAAGGCCTCATGATGGGCACCCGCGTGGGCGACGTCGATCCCGGCGTGATAACCTACCTCATGGGCAAGCACAACTACACCGTCGACGACATACAGCGCATCATCCAGAAGGAGAGCGGCATGGCCGGCGTAACGGAAATTTCGAGCGATATGCGTGAAATCGAGGCCGCCGACAACGCCGGCAACGAGCGCGCACACCTCGGCCTCATGATGTATGAACACCGCATCATCAAATATATCGGCGCATATGCGGCCGAAATGGGCGGCGTCGACGCAATCGTGTTTACCGGCGGCGTAGGCGAAAACCAGGCCGGCCTCCGCGCTGACGTGTGCGAGCCCCTCGCATTCATGGGCGTGAAGCTCGACATCGACCTCAACGCCCGCACACGCGGCACCGAGACGGTAATTTCCACCGCCGATTCCAAGGTCAAGGTTGCGGTCATCCCCACCGACGAGGAGCTGATGATTGCCCGCGACACCGAACAGATTGTATCAGCGAAATGACGGGGCGCCCTGAACAACCGGCTCAGGGCTCGCCTCGCGAAATTCATATCGACCAATTTGATTACCCGCTGGAGGAGGGCCGCATTGCGGCTCATCCTTCAGCGGTTCGCGATGCCTGCCTGCTGCTGCTCCGACGCCCCGGCGGAGAGCTTGAAGACCACCGCTTCACCGATCTCCCCTCGCTGCTCCCCCCCGACACGCTGCTCGTGGCCAACAACACGAGGGTAATCAACGCGCGAATGCCGTTTCGCAAGCCCACAGGAGCCGCAATCGAGATATTCTGCCTCGAACCGCTCAATCCCGTGGACTACAATCTCGCCTTTGCGACCGAGGGCGAGCATGGTTGTGTGTGGACCTGCCTCGTAGGCAACGCCAAGCGCTGGCGCGAAGGAGCCGTCACACTCACCGTAGCGCTCCCCGACGGACGCACCCTCGAAGTCAGGGCCACACGCGCCGGCAACGGAAGCGCCGACGCCAACGGCGCCACGGCCATACACTTTACGTGGACTCCGGCCGACCTGTCGTTCTCGCAGGTAATCGACGCCGCCGGTTCGATTCCGATTCCGCCCTATCTCAACCGCGACAGCGAGGAGAGTGACCTCGACGACTACCAGACGGTGTACTCGCGCATCGAAGGCTCTGTGGCCGCACCCACGGCCGGCCTCCACTTCACTCCCGGGCTCCTCAAAGCGATAGAAGAGGCGGGCATACCGCGTCGCGAACTTACCCTCCATGTCGGTGCCGGCACATTCCGCCCCGTCAAGACCGACACTATCGGCGATCACGACATGCACTCCGAGTGGATTTCGGTTGACCGCGACCTCATCGCCGAGCTCTCGCGCACCGACAGGCGCGTCATAGCCGTGGGCACCACCTCGGTGCGTACCCTCGAAAGCCTCTACCATATGGGCTGCCTTGCCGCGGCGGACCAGGATCCCACGGCGCTCGAACAGTGGTATCCATACTCCACCACGCATCCCGACCTGAGCACATCGGAAGCCCTCGCCGCGCTCACCGCGTGGCTCGACGCCCGCGGCCTCAGCCGTTTTGTCGCCTCAACACGCATCATCATCGCCCCCGGCTACCGCTACCGCGTCGTCAAGGGTATGGTGACAAATTTCCACCAGCCCAAATCGACTCTGCTGCTGCTCGTTTCGGCCTTTACCGGCGGCGACTGGCGTCCGCTCTACGACCATGCGCTCGCCAACCCGGCCTACCGCTTCCTGAGCTACGGCGACGCCTGCCTGCTACTGTGACGAGGCACCACAGCGCCGCTCCGACAGCGAACAATCCACTTTCCGAGAGCGTTTGTGAGGTATGCTGACACTATGGAACCGACTCACATCCCGGGCTAAGGACTTACCTGCCCGCGAGGCGGCATCACGCCTCTCACATATACACTTAATCTCACGTCACGCCGGCATGATTAATGCCGGCCTGCTGACCGATATAGGTGTCGACTGCGCCGGCATTATCGCCGCCGGAGTCGACACCTCGTCGCGTCTGGCCGTAGGCACTGAATCGGGCCTCGCCCTGAGTTACAATCACGGTCATCTCGACGATTCCTACAATCTTGTGCGCTACGACGACTGCCTGCGCGTGATGAGCCGCCACTTTCCCCCATCGGTGGTGGTGAGCGACAGTCACCCCGGTCTTGCATCGACGCGCGTGGCCCGCGCACTGTCGAGGCGCACCGGGGCGCGCCTCGTCACCGTCGATCACGCCCACGCCCATATTGCCGCCGTAATGGCCGACAACGGCCTGCGCTCACGCGTGATAGGGCTTGTGACCGACCTCGGCGACATAAGCACAGACAATGACAGCCGACACATGCGCGGCACCGAACTGCTGGTGTGCGACCTCCGCTCATGCACCCCCGTGGCGACAGCCGAAGCCGTTGCGGTGCCTAAGTCGGCCGAGCCATGGGAGTGCGCCGTGGGGGTTATTCTCCACTACACCGGCTCGCTCCACAATATCCCCCAGGGGCTGCTTGAAGCTGTCGGAAGACGCAACATCACAGCGGCGGCTCGTCGCTGCGACGACCCCTCCGAGAGCATCGTCATCACGGGAGGGCGCGCGCTGGCCGACGGAGCCGCCGCCGTAATCGGCACCCTCCGCGGAATATCAGATGGCACCCTGTGGCACTGGACCGATATAGCCGCGCTTGCCGAAGGACTTGTCGCGGCCCCTTACAGCATCGATGCCTCACGACCCTTTTCCGGCTTTCTCGCCCTTGAAGAGATGCTTGCCGACCTCCACTCGCACACCGACCCGAGTGTCGTGGCGGCGCGGTTTTTCGCCACACTCACGCGCTCGTGGGCTGTCGCGGCGTGCCGAATAGGGGCACGCGAAGAGATAGACCGCGTGGTGGCGAGCGGCGACATGATGAGCAGCCCTTACGTGTGCGCCCTGCTCGGCCGCTACCTCAGAGCGCTCGGCATGGAGCTATATCTGCCCGCCACCGTAGGCTTCGGCGACTCGTCGATTGCCGTAGGCCAGGCTGCCGTAGCCGCCGCGCTGCGCGCATGAGGCGCGTCATTCGTCGAGCACCTCGCGGTAATCGGCCATGAAGCGCATCAGTTGGATTACTCCCAATATAAGCCCCGTTACAGCGCCTACGACCATACCCCAGGTCATATAGGGGTCGTCGATAGTGAATCCTAACCATACCATCCACCCCAGCACCACAGGCATGGCTGTCGCCACACACATTAAATGGCGGCGACGCAGTGTCATGGTGCAGCGGTAGACTTCGTCGACACTCATCGTAACCACGTCGATGGCTCTTATGGCGCGTGAAAACGCCATGTCGGTGAAACCAAGTCCTATCATTATGAGCATATAGGACACGCAGAGCCATGGTCCCGCAAGGTTATTGAGGGCTATGCCCGACGTCATCCCTACAACAAAGGCCAGCATAGCGAATCGACGGTAGCGGTCGGCAAGTCGGTCGAGCGATGTCTTGCGGCGTCGGTCGTATTGCGGGATGTCGCCGGTATTGATGGCATTTTTTGCAGCCTGCCAGCTGCTCTTCATATCTTCAAGTGGCATAATCTATGGAGTATTATAAGGTTGATTCACTGCTGCATCCCGGCGGCTTTGGAGGCCATGGTGTCCTTGGCTCGCTTTATGCGCGCCGCCACAGCCTCGCGGGAGAGTCCCATTATGTCGGCTATCTCGTCGTACTTCCTGTCGTTGAGCCACAGCAGCATTATCGAGCGGTCGACGGGACGCAACGATGCTATCAGGCGGTGCATGAGCAGATAGCGCTCCTGTTCCTCTTCGGCGGAGTCATCGTAAAGCCCACGGTAAAACTCCTCGAAGGCCTCGGCGCTACGCTCGCTCACGCGGCTGCGACGCTTGTAGCTTACGCAGGTGTTGAGTGTCACGCGATATACCCACGTCGAGGCAGCGCTTTCGGCCCTGAATCGTGCGAGGCCATTCCAGATATTAATCAGCGCGTCCTGCCTCAAATCCTCGAATTCCTCCCGTGTGCGCGAGAACGACAGGCAGATGCTCGCAATCAGCTTGCCTTGCGTAGCGGTAATCTCGTCAAACCGCCGTTCGGCAAGATGCGTCGCTTCGGTGTCGCCCGCCACGAAAGCCATAAGGCGCGCGGCAAGCATCCTCAGCCGCAGGCGCGGCGACATTGCTACGGGGATTGCAAGCATTGTAGTCATGATACTCTTGAGTGTCGGGGATAAACTTGTTTTTACTCCATTAGACGCCCGCGTGCCGCGACAGTGTCACGCACGGGCGATTTTTTTAGACTACTCAGCAAAAAAAAGAGATTCCCGTAGCCGCTGCACGATAGCGCAGCAGCTACGGGAATCGTTTCGTTCAATCTTTGATGCGGACAGAACCGTAGTCCTCACTGACCGAGGTAAGTGCGAAGCTGACGCGAACGCTGGCCTTTGAGCCTCCGTATCGCTTTCTCCTTAATCTGACGCACACGCTCGCGTGTGAGGTCAAATTTGGCGCCGATTTCCTCGAGAGTCATCTCCTGACAGCCAATGCCGAAGAACATTCGGATGATGTCGCGGTCACGCTCGGGGAGCTGATGAAGCGCGCGGTCAACCTCCTTCGAGAGCGACTCCTGGGTGAGAGTTGAGTCGGCGGCGGGAGAGTCGTCGTTGGTGAGCACGTCGAGAAGCGAGTTATCCTCACCCTCCACGAAAGGCGCGTCGACCGAAATGTGTCGACCCGACACTTTGAGGGTGTCGGCAATCTTCTCTACCGGCACGTCGAGGCGCTCGGCGAGTTCTTCGGGCGACGGACGACGCTCGTTTTCCTGTTCGAATTTGGAGAGAGCTTTGCCAATCTTGTTGAGCGAGCCCACCTGATTGAGCGGCAGACGCACGATACGGCTCTGCTCGGCGAGAGCTTGGAGGATTGACTGGCGAATCCACCACACCGCATAGGAGATAAATTTGAAACCACGGGTCTCGTCAAACTTCTGCGCCGCTTTAATCAAGCCGAGATTGCCTTCGTTGATAAGGTCGGGCAAGCTAAGTCCCTGGTTCTGGTACTGCTTGGCAACCGACACCACGAAGCGTAGATTGGCGCGAGTGAGCTTATCGAGAGCCCGTTCATCACCCTGCCGGATGCGCTGCGCCAGCTCTACTTCTTCCTCGACGGAAATAAGCTCTTCACGGCCTATCTCTTGAAGATATTTGTCAAGCGACGCGCTCTCGCGGTTGGTGATAGATTTTGTGATTTTTAGTTGTCTCATCTTTCTTGTAGACGTATATAAGCCCGCAAAATTACTCAAATTTTACGGTGTGTGCAATAGTAGCCGAGGCGGACACGCAAATCCTTGCGGGCCGCCAAGCTAATAGACAACGGAATAGCGACCGCATTTAGCACGCAGCCGCGTTTACTTTAACGTTTTTTGACTTAACTTTCAGAGGTATTTGCCGCCGAATCGCTCCTCGACCGACGTCACCACCTGACGGATGCGCTGCTCGCTGTCGAGAGGGTGAATGAGAAGCACGTCGTCGGAGTCGGCAATGATGTAGTCTTTAAGACCGCGCACCACCACGAGCTTGTCGGAATCGGCCACAGCGAAGATGCACCGCTCGCTGTCGCCGGCCATTACGTTGCAGTTCTGCGTCACGTTGCCGTCGGGGTTCTTGGGCGAGTTCTCATAGAGCGAGCGCCATGTGCCGAGGTCGCTCCAACCGAAGCTCACGGTCTCGACATAGACGTTGGGAGCCTTTTCCATTACAGCGTAGTCGATTGATATGCTCGGACAGGTGGGAAACGCCTCATCGATGAAAGCCTGCTCGGCTGGGGTGCCGAACTTCTTCGAGCCGAGATCAAACACTCGCGCCAGGTCGGGCGAACAGCGGCGCAGGGCGTCGAGAATGGCGCGGGCTGTCCAGATGAAGATGCCCGAGTTCCAGAAAAACTCGCCCGATTCAAGGAACACGCGCGCAAGCTCTATGTCGGGCTTTTCCGTAAACGTCTTTACCTTGACTATGCCGCCGGCGTCGGGGTCGGCAACCTGTATGTAGCCGTAACCTGTCTCCGGGCGCGTGGGCTTGATGCCGAGCGTAAGCAGGGCATCGTGGCTCTCCACGAAATCGAAGCCGGCAGCGATGCTGTGCTCAAACTCTCGCTCGCGCGTAATGATATGGTCGCTCGGCGCCACTATCATCGAGGCCTCGGGATCAAGAGCGGCGATGTGGTGTGCGGCCCAGGCTATGCAGGGGGCAGTATTGCGGCGAGCCGGCTCGTAGAGTATGTTTTCGGGCTTCACCTCAGGCAGTTGCTCGGCCACAAGCGGAGCATACACCTCATTCGTTACCACTATCACGTTTTCGGGGTCGACAAGCGGCAGGATGCGGTCGTAGCTCATTTGAAGCAGCGAGCGGCCCGTGCCGAAGAAGTCGATAAACTGTTTCGGACGGTCGGTGCGGCTGTAAGGCCAGAAGCGGCTGCCTATGCCGCCGCTCATTATTACGCAATAGCGGTGTGGATTCATACAAAAGGGGGTCGGTGGCTTGGATGAGGGAATGTGGGTGCTGAGTAAGGGGACAGAGGTAGAAGTGACCGCTAAATTACTGCTTTTACCTCATAAAAGCAAAAAAATCGGGCGGCGCGGATATTTTTACAGCCGTCACCCCGACAATTATTGATGAGATTTAAGTATTTTTGCCAAAAATTTCATTCTCATTATCATCCACATGGCTACCACACTGGTTTCCACCGATTATCATTTCCCCGGCCAGACGGCCGTATATCACGGCAAGGTCCGCGACGTCTACACCATCAACGACAGCACACTCGCCGTTATCGCCACCGACCGTATCTCGGCATTCGACGTTATTCTCCCCAAGGGCATTCCCTTCAAAGGCCAGGTCCTTAACCAGATTGCCGCCTACTTCCTCAAATCCACAGCCGACATCGTTCCCAACTGGATGCTCGCCACTCCCGACCCGATGGTCACCGTGGGTGTACGCTGCGAGGGCTTCAAGGTTGAAATGATTGTGCGCGGCTACATCGCCGGCAGCGCATGGCGCGAGTATCAAAAAGGCGCGAGAGAGATATGCGGCGTCAAGCTCCCCGAAGGTCTCCGCGAGAACGAGCGTCTGCCCCATCCTATCATCACTCCCACCACCAAGGCCGACGAAGGCCACGATGAGAACATCTCGCGCGAAGAGATAATAGCCCGCGGTATCGTGAGCGCCGACGACTACGCCGTGATGGAGGACTATGCCCTCCGACTCTTCAACCGCGGCACCGAGATGGCCGCCGAAAAAGGTCTTATCCTCGTCGACACCAAATATGAGTTTGGCAAGCTCGATGACAAAGTATATCTCATCGACGAAATCCACACCCCCGACTCGTCGCGCTACTTCTACGCCGACGGCTACGAGGAGCGTCTCGCCAAGGGCGAACCACAGCGTCAGCTCTCCAAGGAGTTCGTGCGCCAGTGGCTCATCGACCACGGCTTCATGGGCCAGACCGGCCAGCAGGTACCCGAGATGACCGACGAGTTCATTGCCAGCGTCACCGAGCGCTACATTGAGCTTTACGAGCACATCACCGGACAGCCCTTCGTCAAAGGCGACGAAAGCAATCTCACCGACCGCATAGCGGTCAACGTGATGGACTGCCTCCAAGAAATCAACCGATGAGCGGCAAGCCCGGCGGCGGCAGGGAGGTCGAACATATCGACCCCTACCGCGACGGCCGCGCCAAGGGGGCGCAGGTGCGCGACATGTTCGACAACATAGCGCCCGCCTACGACTTCATGAACCGCGCCATGACCCTCGGCATCGACCGGCTGTGGCGCCGCAAGGCCATACGCCTAATCGCCCCGGAGAAGCCCCGACGCATACTCGACGTGGCGACAGGCACCGCCGATCTCGCCATAGAGATGTGGCGAAGGCTGCGCCCCGAAGCGGGCATCACCGGCATAGACCTCTCCGACGGCATGCTTGAAGTAGGGCGACGCAAAGTCGCCGCCGCCGGAGCGGCCGACGACATAATACTGCTGCGCGCCGACTGCCTCGACCTGCCTTTCGCCGACGGCGAGATGGACTGCGTGACGGCGGCTTTCGGCGTGCGCAACTTCGCCGACCTCGCCGCAGGCTATCGCGAGATGGCCCGCGTGACACGCAAGGGAGGCACACTGTGTGTAATCGAGTTGTCGACGCCACGCGGCAGCGTCACCGGCTCGCTCTACCGTCTCTACACCCGCACGCTGATTCCCGCCGCCGGACGTCTCATATCACACGACACACGCGCCTACTCCTACCTCCCCGAGAGCATTGCCGCGGTGCCGCAGGGAGACGAAATGTGTCAACTCATGGAGGCCAACGGGTGGCGCGACGCGCGCGCCATTCCGCTCACTTTCGGCGTGTGCACTATCTATCTAAGCCGTAAATAAACAAAGCATCATTAAGCTAATCAACATGTATCAATCCAAAAACATTCTGGCTATGGCAGCCGCTACTGCCCTCGCGCTCGGCACTTCGTGTTCAACGGGCAAAGAGCATCTTGCCAGTCTCGACGCGTCGCTCATCAACGACAGCATCCCCGCCGGCACAGACTTCTACGAACATATTACCGACCGCTGGCAGAAGGCCCACCCCCTCACAGCCGAATACTCGCGCTACGGTCAGTTCAACGTGCTCAACGACTCGTCGGAGACACGCGTAAAAGATATTATCACCGGCCTTGCCGCCACCAACCCCGAGCCCGGCACCGTGGCGTTCAAGGTATCGACTATCTACAATCAGGCTATGGACTCGGTGCGCCGCAACCGAGAGGGAGCCGAGCCGATCCGTGCCAACCTCGAAAAAATCGAGAACACCGACCACGCCGGCATGACCGACCTCATGCTCTGGATGCAGACCTACCACTCAAGCCCGTTCTTCGGAGCCGGCCCCATGGAAAACATGGTCAACTCCGATGAATACGCAATGTATCTCAGCGGCGGCAGCATGGGCCTCCGCGACCGCGACTACTACCTCAGCGACGACGAACGCAACACCGCTGTGCGCGAGGCATACAAGAAGCTCATCACCGACCAGATGGTCAACGCCGGCTTCGGCGCCGACACCGCCGCCCGCATCATGAACACCGTGATGAAGATTGAGACCGCCATGGCCAAGGACGCCAAGACACGCGAGGAGAGCCGCGACATCCAGGCCATGTACAATCCCGCTACGTTCGAGTCGCTCAAGAAGGATTATCCCGCCGTGCCCTGGGATCGCTTCTTCGTAGAGACAATGGGAATCGAGAGCCCCGACACCGTTATCGTGACCGATCCCAAAAGCATGGCACGCGCCAACGCCCTCATGAGCTCGCTCACCGACCGCGAAATCAAGGACTACTATCTCTGGAAAATGGTAAACAGTGCCTCAGGCACCCTCTCCGACAACTTCACCGACGCCTCTTTCGAATTCAACAAGGTGTATAGCGGAGTGCAGGAGCAGCGTCCCCGCTGGAAGCGTGCTCTCGGCGCTACCGAAGGCGCCATGGGCGAGGCCGTGGGTCAGCTCTACGTCGAGAAATATTTCCCCGAAAGCTCCAAGCAGTATATGCTCGGCCTCGTAGAGAACCTCCGCACCGCTCTGGGCGAGCACATCGACTCGCTCACATGGATGAGCGACGCCACCAAGGAGCGTGCCCGCGAGAAGCTTGCCTCCTTTACCGTCAAGATTGGCTATCCCGACAAGTGGAAGGATTACACCACCATGGAAATCGACCCCTCCAAGAGCTATTACGAAAATATGCACGAGGTATCGATGTGGCACACCCGCGACCAGCTCTCGAAGTGGGGCAAGCCGGTCGACCGCACCGAATGGGGCATGACTCCCCAGACCGTCAACGCCTATTACAACCCCATGGCCAACGAGATTGTGTTCCCCGCCGCCATACTTCAGGCACCGTTCTTTGACCCCAACGCCTCCGACGCCGAAAACTACGGCGGCATAGGCGTGGTCATAGGCCACGAGATGACTCACGGCTTCGACGACCAAGGCCGTCACTTCGACGCCAAGGGCAACATGGCCGAGTGGTGGGAGCCGCAAGACGCCGAAGCGTTCAAGGCCCTTACCGACAAGCTCGTAGAGCAGTTCAACGCCGTAGAGGTGCTTCCCGGCCTCAATGCCAACGGCGCCTACACCCTCGGCGAGAACATCGCCGACCAGGGCGGCCTCCGCGTGGCCATGACCGCCTTCCTCAAATCGCAGAAAGAGAAAGGCGTCGACATCGCCACCGCCACCATCGACGGCTTCAACCCCATCCAGGTATTCTACATGAACTACGCCAACCTCTGGGCACAGAACATCCGCGAGGCTGAGATGCGCTCGCTCACACAGGGCGACGTACACTCGCTCGGCAAGAACCGTGTCAATGTAACCCTGCGTAACATCGACCCGTTCTTCGAGGCATTCGGCATCACCGAAGGCCAGCCCATGTTCCGCCCCGCCGAGGAGCGCGTAGTAATATGGTAATACGCTGATTCAACACTAATTCGGCTCCCCTGCTGCCACTTGCGGCGACAGGGGAGCCTTTTTGAATTGTGAACAAACGCAAAAGTAAGCTAAGTGTTATGAAAAGCGTTGACGCAATGACGGCGAAGGGCTAACTTTGCGGCATCCTATGATTCACCACGTTATCTATACTCTCTTCATTGCAGCCACGGTATTCGTCACCGCCCCCGATATATCGGCCCAGGTAAGGCGCACGGTAGCCCTTAACACCTCGCGTGGCACCACCACTGTCTACCTCTCCGAAGAGGTGGACGTACACCCGTCGTTTCCGGGAGGCGACCGCCAGATGCTCGAGTTCATCAACTCGGAGCGCCACTATCCCGCCGAAGCCTACCGCGACGGCATCGAGGGACGAGTGCTATGCAGCGTGCTCATCGACAGCGACGGCACCATAGCCGGCGTCGAAGTGGTGCGCGGCGTGGAGCGGAGCCTTGACGCCGAAGCCATGCGCATAATAGAGGCCATGCCCAAGTGGCAGCCGGGACGCATCGGCGACACCCCCGTGCCAACGCTCTGCCTCATACCGGTATCGTTCCGGCTGTAAACACACCCACCTTGTCCAGTACCATCACAAAGCCCACTCACAATGCAGGACTTCCACGCCTATCTCTCCATAATTGAAAACCGTCTGAAATCGAGTGCTCCCGTCAAGGAGCCCGACCGCCTTTACCAGCCCATACGTTACACCCTCGAAGGTGGCGGCAAGCGTCTGCGCCCCGTGCTGCTGCTTGCGGCCTGCGAGGCAGTGGGAGGCGATGCCGACAGCGCTGTCAACCAGGCTGCCGCGATAGAGATGTTTCACAACTTCACGCTGCTGCACGACGACGTGATGGACCGCGCCGACATGCGACGCGGCCGCGCTACCGTACATCGCCGATTCGACGAGCGACGCGCCATACTCTCGGGCGACACCATGCTCACCATGGCGACGCAGCTTTTGGCTGAGGGCTGCCCCGACGCACTGCTGCCCCGCGCACTGCGCCTCTTCAACGCCACTGCGATTGGCATCTACGAAGGCCAGCAGCTCGACCTCGACTTCGAGTCGCGCGACGATGTCACCGTCGACGAGTATATCAACATGATACGCCTCAAAACGTCGGTGCTCCTCGGGTGTGCCTGCGCCCTCGGCGCCCTCATGGGGGGAGCCGACGACAGCCGCATACGCGCGTTCTACCGTTACGGCGAGGCCCTCGGACTCGCGTTCCAGCTGCAAGACGACCTCCTTGACACCTACGGCGACCCGATAGTATTCGGCAAAGAGATTGGAGGCGACATAATCAACGACAAGAAGACCTGGCTCCGCATCACCGCCATGGCAGAAGACACCAGTGGCATCATAGCCGCCGAGACGGAGCATCCGTCGGAGCCGGCCGAAAAGATAGCGAGAGTCACCGGAGTGTACGACAGCCTCGGACTCGCCGGCCGCTGCCGCGAGCTCGTGGAGCGCTATGTCAACGACGCCATAGCCTGCCTCGACAGCATAGCTATGACACAGTCGGCACGCGACTTTTTCGCCACCCTCGCGCTCGGCACATGCTCCCGCAATCACTGACGCTAACATAACTGATACATAACTTTATAGACTCCTTTCTCTGTATGTACAGAGGAAGGAGTTAACATTTTTTTAGACCACGACTGTAACATTACGCAACGAAGGTGCGTCATAACAGTGTAAGCGCCTCGCACACGGCGCTCCGTCATCACATTTCACCAATGATTATCACACTCAACGACGTCAACAAGACATATCCGGGCGCAGTGCCGCTCCACGTACTCAAAGGCATCAACCTCGAAATAGATCGAGGCGAACTGGTGGCTATTATGGGCGCTTCGGGCTCCGGCAAGTCGACGCTGCTCAACATCCTCGGCATCCTTGACAACTACGACACCGGCACATACACCCTCAACGGCACCCTGATACGCGACCTCAGCGAAAACCGCGCCGCCGAACTCCGCAACAAGCTCATAGGATTTGTGTTCCAGTCGTTTAACCTGATTGGCTACAAGAACGCAGTCGAGAACGTGGCCCTGCCCCTCTATTACCAGGGAGTGGGGCGCCGACAGCGCAACCGCCTGGCCATGGAGCAGCTTGAACGCATGGGGCTCGCCGACCGCGCCCACCACCTCCCCGGCGAACTGTCGGGCGGACAGAAACAGCGTGTGGCGATAGCCCGCAGCCTCATCACCAACCCCGCTCTCATACTCGCCGACGAGCCCACAGGAGCGCTCGACTCCCGCACCTCGAAAGAGGTGATGCAGGTGTTCCGCGACCTCAACGCCGAGGGAATGACCATCGTCATCGTGACCCACGACCCCGGCGTCGCCGCGCAGTGCAAACGCGTAATACGCATTTCCGACGGCCTCATCGTCCCCGACAACACAATAACAGCCGCAGGCTCAACCACCGTTACGACTCCCGACAATGCTTGACCTCTTCCGCGAAATAGGCCAGACGCTTAGCAACAACAAGCTCCGCACTGTCCTCACCGGCATAGCCGTGGCATGGGGCATTCTCATGCTCATTATTCTGGTGAGCATATCGCGAGGCGTCTACAACTCCTTCGAGTCCAACACGGCGGGCTCGTCGGCCCAGGCCACCATAAATATCTACAGCGGCACCACGACCAAAGCATTTGACGGATTCAAAGAGGGCCGCTTCGTAAGGCTTCACACCCGCGACATACCGCATATCGTAGACTCAAACCCCGAAATGGTGAGCGCAGTCCACACCACAATAAGTGTTGACAGTGCTAAAGTAGAGAATATCCACGACTACACCACCAACGGCCTTTACGGCGTGTTTCCCGGCTCGTTAGACCTCGAACGATGCAGGATAGTAGCCGGACGCTCCATCAACACCCTCGACAATTCGGAACGCCGTCGCTCTATCATGCTTGAGAAGCGCAATGCCGAGCTGCTCTTCGCTTCGGCCGACAGTGCCATAGGGCAGACGGTAAAGAGTCTCGGCCTGGCATGGACAGTCATTGGAGTATTTGAACACGACTGGTCACGCAACAACTACGTGCCATTCAACACCCTGATGCGACTCGCCAAAGGGGGTGACGGATATGTGTGGCAGCTCACAGTCGTGGCACCCGGCATGACCGACGAGCATTCGGGCCGGAAGCTGGAAGAGAAGCTCCGCAGCGACCTCGCCGCCTTACACCACTTTGCCCCCGACGACAACGGTGCCGTATGGATCTACAACCGGTTCACCAACTATCTATCCAACAAGAAAGGTCTCGGCTATCTCGACATAGCGATATGGGTGATAGGCGTGCTGACAATGTTGTCGGGCATTGTAGGCGTGAGCAACATAATGTTTGTATCGGTCCGCGAGCGCACCCATGAGATAGGCATCCGCCGCGCCATAGGCGCCAAGCCGCGCTCCATCATGCTTCAGGTTGTAAGCGAAAGCGTGGCTATCACCACACTCTTCGGCTACATAGGCGTAGTGCTCGGCATGTTGCTCACCCAGATAGCCGCCGGACTTATAGCAGACACTCCTGCAAGCCAGGGCATAAAAGACCCTACTGTCGACATCGGCATCGCCATCAAAGTGACGATCGTGCTCATCATAGCGGGAGCCATTGCCGGCCTCGCACCTGCAATCAAAGCCACCAAAGTAAAACCCGTAGAAGCCCTCCGCGACGAATAACCTCCATACCACTATGGCACTTCAGACATCACTGTTTGACATCGACAACTGGCGCGAGATAGGGGCTACGCTTGCCCGCAACAAGACGCGCACATTTCTTACGGCATTCGGCATTTTCTGGGGCACAATGATGCTCTCGCTGCTCTGGGGCGGATCCAACGGTCTCGAAGGCCTGCTGATGCGCAACTTCGCCGGCTTGGACACCAACATGGCTGGATTGTTTACCTCGCGCACATCCAAGCCCTATAAAGGCTTCAACAAAGCAAGACGATGGAATCTTGACCAGAACGATCTCGACAACATACGCTCCAACGTAGAGGATGTCGATAAGGCGACAGGCGTATATCAGTCATGGGGTCAGATGTCGTTTGGCGACAAATCGTCCAATGGCCAGATTATCGGCATCGAGCCCGATTATTTGCGCATGAATTCAGTAATCCTGAAATCAGGACGCCTCATCAACGAATCCGACCTGGCCGGCTCACGCAAAGTAGCAGTGATAGGCGATAAGGTCGCCGATCAGATTTTTCCCGGCATAGAATACTCCGACGTCGCCGGTCGCGACATCAGCCTGCGCGGAGTCTACTACAAGATAGTGGGCGTGGCCAAGCAGATAGGCGAAGCATCGGTAGCGGGACGTATTGACGACAGCGCCCTTATCCCGCTCTCAACAATGCGCCAGGTAGAGAGTGGCTCCGGCAACCGCATCGACGTCATACTGGTCAGCCCCAAGCCGGGTGTCAAAGTCAAGGAGTTGCTGCCGAGAATACGCAGGCAGGTCTATCCCATACACTCGATACATCCTGCCGACGAGGAAGCCCTCGACTGCTTTGACCTCAGCGAGATATTTGAAATGGTGAGCAATATGTTTCTCGGCCTTACACTTCTCTCTATCTTCGTGGGCTTCGGCTCGCTTATGGCCGGCATCATAGGCGTAGGCAACATCATGTGGATAATAGTGCGTGAGCGCACCCACGAAATAGGCATCCGCCGCGCTATCGGCGCCCGTCCGTCGTCAATCATCATCCAGATTCTCTCGGAGAGTATGGTGCTCACCACCATAGCCGGCGTGGCCGGTATCGTGTTCTCCACAATAGTCTTACATATCATCGACATGGCGACAGCCGAGCCCGGACTGCCTGCGTGTGGTTTCACCCTCACGTTCAGCAACGCCATGATAGTTCTTGCCACATTCATGATTCTCGGCACGGCAGCCGGCGTGCTCCCCGCAATCAAGGCCATGCGCATCAAGCCTATCGAGGCCATCAACGACAAATAACCCGATCCGCCATAACCCTCTCTCCCACCGGTCATTCTCCCTCCCCTCACGATTCACACGATTATTAACACCATCATCACACTATCCCCAGCCACGAACTATGAAAAAGGTTCTTAAAGCCATACTATGGATACTCGTCGCCGCAGTGTTTATCGGCTCGTTTGTGTTCCTTTACATCAACTCTAAGGAGAAGCCGGTAGTCTACTCCAAGGTAAAACCCGAAATCACCACCCTCGAACGCACCACGGTGCTCACCGGCACCATTGAGCCGCGCGACGAAATCAACATCAAGCCGCAGATTGCCGGCATCATATCCGAGATTCTCGTAGAGCCTGGCGATAAAGTGAAAGAAGGCGATATACTCGCAAAGATCAAGGTTATCCCCGACGCCTCACAGCTGTCGTCGGCCCAGACCCGCGTCGACAACGCCAACATAAGCCTCACCGACGCACAGCAGAAATATGACCGTGCCCGCACCTTATACGACCGCAAGGTCATATCACGCGAAGAATATGAGACTGCCGAGACCACTCTCCGCCAGGCCAAGAAAGAACTTGAAGCCGCCCAAGACTCATACAACATCGTGCGCGAGGGCGTATCGCGCTATAATGCCACCGAAGCCAACACCATGGTCCGCGCCACGGTATCGGGAATTGTGCTCGACGTTCCGGTTAAAGTAGGATCATCGGTGATACAGTCCAACACCTTCAACGACGGCACCACAATCGCAGTAATAGCCGACATGACCGACCTCATTTTCCTCGGCAAAGTCGACGAGACCGAAGTGGGCATGCTAAAACCGGGCATGACAATGGAGGTGACCATCGGTGCCCTCGATACATTCAAGCCCACCGCCGTGCTGGAATACATCTCGCCGAAAGGCTCTACTGCCACCGGCGCCAACACCTTTGAAATCAAGGCTGCAATCGAAGCGCCCGACTCCATATCGCTTCGCGCCGGCTACTCGGCCAATGCCCGAGTGCGTCTTTCGGGTTCCGACAATATCATTGCCATTCCCGAAAGTGCTATCGAATGGGCCGGCGACACCACCTACGTATATGTAATGACCGACTCGCTCCCTGAACCAAAGTATGAAAAGCGCCGCATCACCACCGGACTCTCCGACGGCCTCCGTATTGAGGTAAAGGAAGGAGTCGACACAACTCTGACGCTCCGCGGAACCATTATCAACAAAGACTAACGCATCACCTCCCTCACAGGCACCAGTCACGTCATGATCACACGAACCTTATTCACAGCCATAACATGCGCCGCGGCACTCACCGCCTCGGCCCAGACCGCCGACACCTGGACCCTCGACAGCTGCATCGCCTACGCCACCACCCACAACATAAGCGTGCGCCAGAGCCGCGTGCAGCAGCTCAACAGCGAGATTGCACTCACGGCGGCCAAAGATGCGTTCCTGCCGCAGCTCCACGGCTCGGCAAGCCAGTCGTGGGCGTTCGGCCGCGGCCTCACCGCCGACAATACGTATGCCGACCGCAACACATCGTCGACAGGCCTGAGCGTGGGACTCCAGCTACCCGTATTCCAGGGACTGCGCGCCCTGCGCGGCGTGGAGTATGCCAAGGCCGACCTCGCCGCCACACTCGAACAGGCCGAGGCCACGCGCGACAACGTGGAGCTCCGCGTCATATCTTATTACCTCCAAGCGCTGCTCTCGCGCGAGCTGCTGACCGTGGCCCGCAACCAGGCCGCCCTCTCCGAGACCGAGCTCAACCGCCGCACCATTCTGCTCGAAGCAGGCAAGATACCGGAACTCGACCTCATCGAAGCGCAGAGCCAGCTCGCCCAGGACCGCATGAGCGTAGTGTCGTGCGAGAGCGACGTGCAGCTCGCCCTGCTCAATCTCGCCCAGCTGCTCGAACTGCCTGCCGAACTGCCGTTTGACGTCGCTCCCCTCGACACCACGTCAATCACGTTCGGCAACGCCTACCGCCTGTCCCCCGAAGAGATTTACGCTATCGCCAACTCGCGCAATCACTCCATACGCGCAGCCTCCCTCTCGGCCGAGGCCGCACGCAAGAACATCAAGGTAGCACAGAGCGGTTACATTCCCACCCTCTCTTTCTCAGCCGGTCTCGGCTCCAACTACTACCGCATGGGTGGAGTGACAAATGAATCGTTCGGCTCGCAGATGCGCCACAATTTCAGCCAGAACCTCGGACTGTCGCTCAGCGTGCCCATTTTTGACGCCTTCTCGACACGCAACAACGTGCGCCGTGCCAAAGCGTCGGCTCTCGCTGCCGACCTCCAGCTCGAAAGCACCCGCATCGATGTGGAGAATGCCATAAACCAGGCCTACGCCCAGGCCACCACCTCGCGCGCCAAGGAGCAGAGCGCCCGCTCCGCCATGACCCACGCTCAGGCCGCCCTCGCCGCCGTGACCGAGAAATACAACGCCGGACGCGCCACCCCCACGGAGTGGGAGCAGGCCAAGACAACGGCCACACGAGCCGAGGCCGAGGCCGTGCAGGCACGCTACGAATATCTGCTCCGCCTGCGCGTGCTCGATTTCTACGCTCGCTGACATCGGCCACGGCGCCACTATTCATGACGAAAAACCTATTATTGGCGCTCACGGTCTAAGGCAAATTGCCGATTATTTCGTAACTTTGCGGCGCGGTGGCCTGTTATGGCCTCCGCGCCACTTGTTATTATGCCGGAAAACGCCACATACCGTTCACCCTACCGCCGCGGAGCTCATGACGGACTCACGTTCGCCATATATCTCACGGTCATGTTCTTTGCCTCGATTTATGCCACCGGGGTAGCCATGCTGTCGCTTCTGGTCATTCTGATGATGATAGGAGTGCCGTTTGTCATATACTACTATCTGCGACGCGCCTATGTCGAGGACTACGGCACGACGCGGATGTCGGCACTGTGGATGCACGGCATCATGATATTTCTCTGTGCGAGCCTCCTCGCCGGAGCCGTAGAGGTAATATGGCTCCGCTGGGTGCAGCCAACCTATATCGTCGACCAGCTGCAATCAGTAATCGAATTCTACGAGGGCTCGGGATGGGAACGCGGCGAAGAGATGGCCGAAGTCTTGCGACGCATGATTGACAATCATCTCGTACCATCGGCCATATCAATCGTGATGGAGATGATATGGCTTAGTGTGTTTACCGGCTCGCTCCTCTCGGCACTGCTCGCCCTGCTTGTGCGTGCCAGGCCCGTGCGTCCTTCCTCACATTCCGACAACAATCAATTCTGACGACTTTTCTCCTGACGTGGACATATCAGTAATAGTACCTCTATATAACGAAGCCGAGTCGCTGCCCGAGCTCGAAGCCTGGATTGCCAGGGTAATGGAAGCCAACGGTTTCAGCTACGAGCTGCTCTTTATCGACGACGGCTCGACCGACGGCTCGTGGAGCGTCATCAACAGCCTCGCCGAGTCAAATCCAGCCGTCAAAGGCGTGTCATTCCGCCGCAACTACGGCAAGAGCCCGGCACTCAACACAGGATTCCGACGCGCCCAGGGCGATGTGGTAATCACAATGGACGCCGACCTCCAAGACTCGCCCGACGAGATTCCCGACCTTTACCGCATGATTATGGTTGACGGCTACGACCTCGTGAGCGGCTGGAAGCAGAAGCGCTACGACCCGCTGTCGAAAACCATACCCACAAAGCTCTTCAACGCCACGGCGCGACGCGTAAGCGGCATACACAACCTCCACGACTTCAACTGCGGCCTCAAAGCCTACCGCCGCGAGGTGGTTAAGCACATCGAGGTCTACGGCGACATGCACCGTTATATCCCCTACCTCGCCAAAAACGCCGGATTCACCAAGATAGGCGAAAAGATTGTGCATCACCAGGCCCGCAAATACGGCAAGACCAAATTCGGTCTCGACCGCTTTATCAACGGCTACCTCGACCTCGGCACGCTATGGTTTACAGGCAAGTTTGGCGTCAAGCCGATGCACCTTTTCGGCCTCCTCGGCTCGCTGATGTTCTTTATCGGTTTCGTGGCCGTGATAGTGGTGGGCGCTATGAAGCTCTACAACATGCACTCGGGCCACGCCTACTCCCTCGTCACCGACTCGCCCTACTTCTATCTCGCCCTCACCATGATGGTACTCGGTACCCAGCTCTTCCTCGCCGGCTTCATAGGCGAACTCGTGGTGCGCAATGCCCCCGGACGCAACCACTACGAGATAGCCACCGAGCTGCGCACCACCGACCCTTCGCAATCCTGACCGTCAACCCTCTTCATCAACCCACATATACCGATATGGAAACTTACGCAGCCTTTGCCTCACTCGTAGCCGAGCGCCGTTCGTGCCGCAGCTACGACCGCGACCGCGCCGTAGACCCCGACCTCATCCGCGCCGTCATCGACGCCGCCCGTCTCGCTCCCTCGGCCTGCAACCGCCAGCCGTGGCACTTCGTGGCCCTCGACCGGCGTCCCGAGTATGCCGAAGCCGTGGAGGCCGTATGCGCTGTATACCCCCGTCCCTGGTTCGCCACCGTCCCCGCCTTTATAGTGTGCTGTGAGGACCACCGCGAGGCATGGCACCGCAACGACGGCAAAGACCACTCCGACATAGACATAGCGATTGCCACAGAGCATATATGCCTCGCCGCGGCCGCACTCGGCCTCGGCACCTGCTGGGTGTGCAACTTCGACCCGGCGCCGCTCGCCGCCGCCCTCGCACTCCCTGAGGGCGTGGAGCCCGCGGTAATCATTCCGATTGGCTATCCCTGCGCCACCGCCGAGGGCGGCGAACACCGCCCCGCCACCAAGCGCAAGCCTCTCGACACCATTCTGACATGGGGAAAATTCTGACCATAGCCGCCATAGCGCTGATGCTGCTATCGGCTCTCGCCGGATGCAACTCGGCCGGATGTACCGAAAACCAGACTTCGGTGCCTCTGGCCGGCTTCTACTCCTACAACAACGGCAAGGCCATATCCATAGACTCTGTGGAGATAGGCGGCGTGGGAGCCCCCCACGACTCGCTCCTCCACTCCACCGGAGCGGTCAGCACAATCTACCTTCCGTTTCGCCCAAACCGTGAGTCGACCTCCTACTTCATACGCTACACGAGTCACCCGATGGTCGACTACGGAATAGCCGACACTGTGACGTTTGACTACGACACGCACCCCTACTTTGCCTCCGAAGACTGCGGCGCCATGTACCGCTACCGCATCACTCGCGTAAGTCACACACACTGGCTGCTCGACTCCGTAGCCGTAGTCGACTCGCTCATCACCAACGCCGATTTCCAGCGCATACAGTTTTACTACGCAACCGAGACTCCCGACTGATGATTATGACACACACACTCCGCATAGTCCTGACACTTGTCGTTATGGCCGCGGCCGCACTCGGCGCCACGGCTCAGCGGCGTGTGACCCCCGTTACTCCGCCCAAGCCGGGCCAATCGGTCAACAAGCCCAAGGAATTTGACCGCACTCGCCTTGCCGAACGCCTCGACGCCCAGGGTAACATCATACTCGTCGACACCGTGACCGGACTCGAATTTGTCGACTCCGCGGCTATAGAGGCCGCCAAGCCGCGCAATCTCTACCCTCGCTGGGAATCGGTCGACTTCGGCGTCGACATCTGGGACGCGGCGATGCGTATCCTCGGGCAGCAATACGGCGTGGGCTCGGCGTTTGCCCGCCTCTCTATCCACAACCGTTTTTTCCCGCTCGTCGAAGTGGGCTTAGGACGCGCCGACATCAACCCCGACGGCGCCAACTATACGTTCAAGTCGCCCCTGTCGCCATATTTCAAGATAGGCGTCGACTACAACATGTTCTACAACAACTCCCCCGACTATGCCCTGCTTGTGGGTCTGCGCTACTGCTACACACCGTTCAAGTGGAGTGTCGACAATGTGACCGTGCCCGGAACATATTGGGACGACGCGTCGACTTTCGACATTCCGCAGCAGAGCTATTCGGCGCAGTTCCTTGAAATAAGCATTGGAGTGAGAGTGAAGCTCGCAGGCCCCATTTCGGCCGGCTGGCAGTTCAGATACCGCTCCATAACCAGCGAGAGCAAGAACGCCTACGGACAGCCGATGTATATCCCCGGCTTCGGACAGCGCAAGCACCCCGTAAGCGGCGCTTTCTCAATAATCTACACCCTTCCGCTGAACCGCAGGAAGGCCACCGCCGTTGATAACAGTGACGGGACCGTCACCGTGACGGAGCTGCCCTCGACCTCAGAGTCACAGGAGCGCTCCGGCAGCACGGAGTCAGCCGGCGACCCCGCCGTCACACCCACTCAACAGCTATGAAGAAGATTATCATTGTAGGTGCCTCATCAGGCATAGGGCTCCGTGCAGCTGAAGATTTCGCTGCCGCAGGCTGGCAGGTCGGCATGGCCGCCAGGCGTCTTGAACCGATGCAGGCATTGCAGACCCAGTATCCCGACACTATAAAGGTGTCGGCTATCGACGTTACCGCACCCGACGCCGCGCGCAAGTTCGGCGACCTCATAGAGGAGATGGACGGCATGGACACACTGCTATATTGCTCGGGCACGGGGTTCTCCGATCCTCAGCTCGACGATGCCAAGCTCACCGACACACTCGCTGTCAATGTGGTAGGCTTCGCCCGCATCGTGTCGGAAGCCTACAAATATTTCCGCGCCACCGCCAACCGCACTCAGGGACAGATTGCCGTAGTGACCTCAGTGGCCGCCACCAAAGGGCTCGGCATCGCGGCCGCTTACAGCGCGTCGAAGCGCTTCCAGGTACAGTTTATCAACTCACTCGAACAGCTCGCCTACACTCAGCAGGTCAACGTGGCCTTTACCGACATCCGGCCCGGATTTATACGCACTCCTCTACTCGACCCCGACAAAGACTATCCAATGATAATGACGCTCGACGAGGCATCGCGCCTTGTGGAGCGGGCGGTTGTGAAACGCCGCCGCGTAGCCGTCATCGACTCGCGCTGGCGCATCGTCAACGCCTTGTGGAACCTCATCCCGCAACGGTTGTGGCGCCACGTAGACATAACTTTCAAATAACCCAATGACCCAGACAGTTTCCGACAAGAAAAGAATCGCCATGGCCTCCGACCACGCAGGCTATGACCTCAAATGCCTCATCGAAAACCACCTTGCCAAGCGCGGATGTGAATACGACGACTTCGGCACCAACTCCGACCAGTCGTGCGACTATCCCGACTTCGCACACCCCTGTGCCGAAGCAGTAGAGAGCGGACGCTGCTACATCGGCATCGCCATGTGCGGCTCGGGCAACGGCATCGCGATGACACTCAACAAGCACAAGGGGATTCGCGCAGCCATATGCTGGACACCCGAACTGGCACGCCTCGCCCGCGCCCACAACAACGCCAACGTTCTTGTGCTCCCGGCACGTTTCATCGAGCCTGAGACAGCTTTTGAGATTGTCGAGGCTTTTCTCTCAACCCCATTTGACGGTGGCCGTCACGAGCGCCGCATTGCCAAGATACCCGTGGGAGGCTGCTGAGCCACGCGCATAAACATATTCTTTCGGCGTCGGGAGCGACATTTTTTTTAAAGTGTCGCTCCCGGCTTGCTTTTTGTTAGCAATTATGAGCAAAATAGTGTAAATTTGCGCAGACCAATCTTTAACCTTCTGTATCTATCACGATTTGTATGAAACATAACATATCACGCCGCGAAGCGCTCAGACGTATTGCAGCGGCTGCCGGCGCCGTGGCTGCCTCGCCCCTGCTGATCGGTTGCAGCGGTAGCGGCGACACTTCCACGGCGGGCGCCCCCAAGCCGGGACAGGGCCGGATGACCTACCGCAAGAATCTCCATGGTGACGACGTGTCGATTCTGGGCTACGGCTGTATGCGCTGGCCCACCATACCCGACCCCGCCAATCCTGACAAGGAGATTGTCGACCAGGACGCCGTCAACAGCCTCGTCGACTATGCCATAGAACACGGCGTGAACTACTTCGACACCGCGCCCCCTTATGTGCAGGGCATGTCGGAGCACTCCACAGGAATAGCCCTCAGCCGTCATCCCCGCGACTCATACTATATCGCCACAAAGATGTCAAACTTCTTTGCCAACGATATGGACGACCCGAAAAAGATTCTCGAAGAGTCGATAAAGATGTACCGCAACTCTATGAAGGAGCTTCAAACCGATTATATCGACTACTATCTCCTGCATTTCTGCGGCGGAGGAGGCATGCCGGTGTTCGAGAAGCGCTTCCTTACAAGCGGCGTGCTCGACTTCCTGCTCAAAGAACGCGAGGCGGGACGCATACGCAATCTCGGCTTCTCGTATCACGGCGACGTCAAGGTGTTTGACTACATGCTGTCGCGCAACGACGAGTGGAAATGGGACTTCGTGCAGATACAGCTCAACTACTCCGACTGGAAGCACGCCAGCGGCTTCAACTATCCTGCGGAGTATCTCTACGCGGAACTCGAAAAGCGCAATATCCCGGCCGTGATTATGGAGCCCCTTCAAGGCGGCCGCCTCGCCACGCTTACACAGCCGCTCAACGCGCGCCTTAAACAGCGCCGCCCCGACGACTCCATAGCCTCGTGGGCGTTCAGATACGCCGGCACCCCCGAGGGGGTACTCACGGTACTGTCGGGCATGACCTATAAAGAGCATCTGGAAGACAACCTCGCCACCTACTCGCCGCTCGAACCGTGTACGCCCGAGGAAGTGGCCCTGCTCGAAGACACAGCCGTGAAGCTCATCGAATTTCCGTCAGTGCCCTGCACACGCTGCTCCTACTGCATGCCGTGTCCTTACGGAATTAACATCCCGGCGGTGTTTGCCCACTACAACAAGTGCATCAACGACGACAACCTGCCCTCGTCGACGGCCGATCCGAACTATGCCAAGGCACGCCGAGCCTATCTCGTGGGCTACGACCGCAGCGTCGAGCGACTGCGTCAGGCCGACCACTGCATAGGCTGCGGACAGTGCAAGCCCCACTGCCCGCAGACTATCGACATACCGGCCGAAATGGCGCGTATCGATCAATACACCGAAAAACTTCGTCAAAACCGCATCTAATACCCTCGACCCAATCATCATGTTACGCAAAATACGCATCACACTCGCCATAATATTCTGGGTTGGGGTGACGATGCTCTTCCTCGACTTCACCAGCGTGATAAGGCCATGGATAGGGTGGCTCGCCAAAATCCAGCTCATCCCCGCAATACTCGCCATCAACGTGGGCGTGGTGACAGCCCTGCTGCTGCTCACACTGCTGCTGGGCCGCGTCTACTGCTCCGTCATATGCCCTCTCGGCGTCACTCAGGACTTCATAGGTTGGCTCGGACGCCGCGGCAGCAACCGGCACCGCTACAAGTACCGTTATTCCCACGCCATCACATGGCTACGTGTGGCCATGCTCGTGATTTTCGTAATCGCTCTGATAGCCGGAATCGCCGTGATTCCCGCACTCATCGAGCCTTACAGCATCTACGGGCGCTTTGTGAGCTCTACATTTGGACCGCTCGCAATCACAATCAACAATCTGCTGGCCGACATGGCATCCAAAGCCGACAGCTACACGTTCTACACCCTCGGCTATCGCATGCAGAGCCTGGCAGTGGTAGCGGTGGCGCTCATCGAAGTCGCCGTCATAGCCGTACTCGCCTGGCGCAACGGCCGCACATGGTGCAACACGATATGCCCGGTAGGAACCCTGCTCGGCTTCATCTCGCGCGTGTCGTGGCTCAAACCGGTTATCGACACCTCCAAGTGCGTCAACTGCGGCCTCTGTGCCCGCTCCTGCAAGGGCGCGTGCATCGACGCCGCCAACCACGCTATCGACTACTCGCGTTGCGTGGCGTGCATGGACTGCATCGACAACTGTACGCACGGAGCCATATCTTACACCACCCGTCGCCCCAAGGCCGACAAGCCCTCGGGAGGCGACAAGGTCGACGAGAGCCGCCGCGCATTCGTCACCGGCATAGGCATAGCGGCGGCGACATCGGCCGTCAAAGCCGCCTCCAACAAGGTCGACGGCGGCCTCGCCGCCATAACCGACAAAAAGGCACCCGCCCGCACCACACCTATCGTGCCACCCGGAGCGGTAAGCCTGCGTCATCTCCAGCAACACTGCACTGCCTGTCAGCTCTGTGTGTCGTCGTGTCCAAATGGGGTGCTTCGTCCCTCGACCGACCTCAGTAGGTTCATGCAGCCGGTGAGCTCATATGAGAACGGCTACTGCCGCCCTGAGTGCACTGAATGTGGCGACGCGTGCCCTGCCGGCGCCATACTCCCCGTCACTGTCGAAGAAAAGAGCGCCATACAGATAGGCCGCGCCGTGTGGATAAAAGACAACTGCATACCGCTCGTCGACGGCGTGCCCTGCGGCAACTGCACCCGTCACTGCCCCTCGGGGGCCATAACCATGATTGCGTCTGTGGCCGATGACCCGGAGTCGATACAGATTCCCATGGTGGACACAGAGAAATGTATCGGCTGCGGTGCATGCGAATATGTGTGCCCGGCGCGCCCGTTCAGCGCGATATACGTCGAGGGCAACGAACGCCACCGCGAGATATGAGCATGAAAACTCTCGTTGACCTGCTCCACACGCCCGGCGCTGGCTACACCCTCGTAGTGAGGCCAGCCGGCGCCTCCCCGCGTCTGTTCACCCGTCGCGGCGTGGCCGACCTGATGTGTCTGCTCACCGACGAGCCGGCCACGCTGCGCGGCGCCTCGGTTGCCGACAAAGTGGTAGGCAAGGCCGCTGCCTCACTCATGATTCTCGGCGGAGTAGCCGAGCTGCACACCGACGTGATAAGCCGCCCGGCACTCGACCTGTTCAGCCGCTATCCGGGCGTGAGAGTGAGCTACGACACCGTAGCCGACTATGTGGTCAATCGGGCCGGCACCGGCATGTGCCCGCTTGAAACACGCTGTCTCGACATCGCTACACCCGCCGGGTGCCTCGACGCAATCACCTCGTTCATCAACAATAAGTCAAACGGCTAAACCTCTAACCCTTACAATACCAATGTCAACATCCACAGCCACCGCACGTGCTCTCGCACTCGGCTTCACCACACCCCGCACATGGCTCATAGCCGCCACTTTCATAGCCGGCAACATCATCCTGCCTCAGCTCTGCCACCTCATGCCTCAGGGCGGCCTTATATGGCTCCCTATCTACTTCTTCACCCTCGTAGGCGCATGTCGCTACGGCTGGAAAGCGGGCATTATCATCGCCCTCGCCTCACCGTTAGTCAACTCGCTGCTGTTTGGCATGCCGGCCCCCGGCGCCGTAGCGGCTATATCGCTCAAATCGGCCCTGCTCGCTGTCGCCGCCGGGTATGCCGGCACTGTGCGCCCAAAAGCGAGCATCCTCGCCCTCATCGCCGTGGTCCTCGCCTACCAGACCGCCGGTTGTGCCGCCGAGTGGCTCATGTCGGGCTCGCTGACAAGCGCGGTCCAGGATTTCCGCCTTGGCATCCCCGGCATGTTTTTGCAGATATTCGGAGGATTTGCCACCCTGCGCTGCCTCCGTCACATTCAGGGCGAATAAACCACGCCCCGATTGCTTCGGTGTCGGGGAAAATGTGTATCTTTGGGGACTCACATTCACCCGTAGCACCATTATGGACAGACTCAGAATCTACCCCGGCAATATCAACGCCCGATTCATCGACCAGGCCGTAGCCACTCTCCGCGAGGGAGGCGTAATAATCTATCCCACCGACACGGTCTACGCTCTTGGCTGCGACGCCCTCAATGCGCAGGCTATCGCCAAAGTGTGCCGTATCAAAGGTATAGATCCGGCCAAGCGTTCGCTATCGATAGTATGCGACAGTCTGTCGCAGGCTTCCGAGTATGTCAAAATCGATAATGTGGCTTTCCGCACTCTCCGCGCCAACCTCCCCGGCCCGTTCACATTCCTGCTCCCTGCAACCACCCGTCTGCCCAAGGTCATGAAAGGCCGCAAGCAGGTGGGTGTGCGTATTCCCGGATGCGACATATCCCGCGCGCTCGCCGAAGCTCTCGGCAATCCTCTGCTCTCGACCTCCGTGCAGGTGGAGGGCGAGCATGAAGGCGACCTCGACGCAGCAGCCAACCCCGACACCGCGTCACTCACATATGAATATTGCGACGGCATCGACATGCTCATCGACGGCGGCTTCCGCGAAGGATGCCTGTCTACGATAGTCGACCTCGCAAATCCCGCCGAGCCGGTGATTGTGCGCCAGGGCGCGGGCATGCTTCAATAACCTCTCACTCTCCTTCGTATGGCCATTCATCTTCCCAACCGAATCGACGGCAGCGAGACGCCTGTAATCGGCCCGGGACGTCAGACAGTGATTGTCGGCGCCAATGGTGCCGGCAAGACCCGTTTTGCGCAGCGCCTCGCCGCCGATGTCGCCGCCGCGCCCGACCCGAGACCGGTGTTCAACGTGTCGGCCCTGCGCGGCCTCTACGACCCGCGGCGCGTGCCCGACTCCGTCGACAGCCTCTACGATGCGGTGCAACCCGGCTACCAGAGCGAACCTACGGCTACGCAGTTCGACCGCCTTCTCCACCTGCTGGTCCACGACGAAATGGTCAATCTGTTCCGCTACAAGGCGTCGCACGCCGCCGGCATCAAGAGCAGCCTCGTGCCCACGCGGCTCGACAAGGTAATAGAGCTGTGGCAGGAAGTGTTTCCCGACAACCGCATCCTCATCGAGAGCGGCCGCATGCTCTTCTCCCGCCAAGACGAGAACGTGGCCAATCCCTACTCGGCAATAAAGCTGTCGGCAGGCGAGAAGGCAGTCATCTACTATCTTGGCGCCATACTCTACGCGCCCAAGAGCGCTGTGATTTTTGTCGACAGCCCGGAGATGTTTCTCCATCCCTCGCTCATGCAGAGCCTGTGGAACCGCATAGAGCTTCTGCGCCGCGACTGCTCGTTTGTCTACGTCACCCACGACCTCGGCTTCGCATCATCGCGCACCGACGCCTCCACGATATGGGTGCGCCGCTTCGACCCGGGCATAGTGGCGTGGGACTACGAACTCATGCCGCCCCACTCGCAGCTCTCCGACGGCGTCTACCTCGCCATTATGGGCTCTCGCAAGCCGGTGCTTTTCATCGAGGGCGACGGCATCCACTCCATCGACGCACAGCTTTATCCGCTACTGTTCAAGGACTATTCGGTGACAAGCCTCGGAAGCTGCAACAAGGTGATTGAGGCCACGCGCACATTCAACGACCTGTCGGGCTTTCATCACCTCGACTCGCGCGGCATTGTCGACCGCGACCGCCGCGACGACAAGGAAGTAGCCTATCTTCGCGGACGCCGCATCATGGTGCCGGATGTGGCCGAAATCGAGAACATACTGATACTCGAAGAAGTGGTGCGCGCCGTGGCGTCGTACCGCCACAAGGATGAAAACACAGTGTTTCAGAAAGTACGCAGCTCGATACTGTCACAGTTCCGCCACGACCTGCGCGCTCAGGCGCTGATGCACACCCGTCACCGCGTGAAACGCATCATGGAATATCGTGTCGACGGACGCTTCGCCAACATCAACATGCTGGAAGAGCACATAGCACATCTTACTCAGGAAATCAACGCCCGCGGACTCTACGAGAACTTCTGCCGCCAGTTCCGCAGCTACGACGCGAGCGGCAACTATCCGGCAGTGCTCAAAGTGTATAACCAGAAGTCAATGGTGGCAGCCTGCAATGTGGCCGGACTGTGCGGACTGAAAAACAAAGATGAGTATATCAAGACCATTCTGCAGATGCTCCGCGATGAAAGCAATGGCGCCGAGCGCATACGCCGCGCCGTCAAAGCCTGCTTCGGACTCGACGAGGCTGTTGCGGACAACTCAGACAACTCAGAATCTGCGGACCGGTCCGAAAAGTCCGAGAAGTCCGTGAAGTCCGTGAAGTCCGAAAAGTCCGAGAAGCCGGATCGCCAGCGCCGCTTCCCTCGCTCCAAACATAAAAAACATTATCCCTCAAAGTGAATCCATGGATTGAAGCAATGCGCCTGCGCACACTCCCCGTATCGCTCGCGGGAGTAGTCACCGCCATAGCGCTCGCCGTCACTTCGGGCTATTGCAACCCGATGCCGGCAATTCTCTGTCTGCTCTTCGCGCTGCTCGCGCAGATAGCCTCCAATTTCGGCAACGAATATTTCGATTACAAGGACGGACTCGACGCTCCGGGCCGGGTAGGTCCGCGCCGCGGCGTCACCGAGGGCGACATCACGCCCCGCGCCATGTGCATCGCCACTTTCGCCACCCTCGCGCTCGCCTGTGCCGTCGGGCTGTGTCTTCTTCCCTACGGCGGCATGTGGCTGATAGTGGCCGGAGTATTTATCGCCGCCGGCGTGCTTGCTTACAGCACGGGGCCATACCCGTTGTCGCGCCATGCCCTCGGCGAAGTGGCCGTCATACTGTTTTTCGGCCTTATCCCGGTGTGTCTCACCTATATGCTCGCGGCATCGCGCGCCCTTGACTATACGGTAGTATGCGCCGCCACAGGCATGGGACTGCTCGGCGCCAACGTGCTCGTCGTCAACAATTACCGTGACCGACGCGATGACGCCGCCGTGGGCAAAACCACCATAGCCACGCTATGGCCCCGCGCGGCAATAATGCTTATCTACCTCTTCGGAGGCCTCGCCGGCATAGCCCTCACCATTCCCGCGTGGCTCGACATGGCGCGCTGGTGGCTGATAGTGCCGGCATGCGCCGTTATCGACCACATAGGCAACTGGCTGGCTCTGCTCCATGCCCGCGGCACGCAGTTCAATCCGCTGCTCGGACGCACATCGCTGCTCATGGCCGCCCTCGCCCTCGCCCTGTTCGTTGCATCTCTCACCGTCTGAACCGCGACGACCTACCGCGCGACCTCGGTCAAGCACAAGAGCGTCAACCCCTCGACACTAACCACGGGAACTTCCGTATTTCACTTTTTTGTAGTAATTTTGCATAATTGAAATTCCAACACGACAAAGCATAAAGATACATTTACAATATGGCACAGAAAGCGCTTCTTATTATCCTTGACGGGTGGGGCATCGGCAACCACTCCAAGGGCGACGTAATTTACAGCACTCCCACTCCCTACTGGGACTCGCTTATCGCCGATTATCCCCATTCGCAGCTCCAAGCCTCGGGCGAAAACGTAGGTCTGCCCGACGGCCAGATGGGCAACTCGGAAGTAGGTCACCTCAACATCGGCGCGGGCCGCGTCGTATATCAGGACCTCGTAAAGATCAACAAGGCCATAAAAGAGGGCACCATAATGGACAATGAAGAGATTAAGCGCGCCTTCTCGTATGCCAAGGAGAGCGGCAAAGCCATCCATTTCATGGGCCTGACCTCTAACGGCGGCGTACACTCTTCGCTCGACCACCTCTATGCGCTCTGCGACATAGCCAAGACCTACGGTCTCGAAAAGGTCTACATACACTGCTTCATGGACGGCCGCGACACCGACCCCCGCTCGGGCAAGGGCTTCATCGAAGAGCTTGAAGCACACTGCGCCAAGAGCGCCGGCAAGATTGCATCAATCATAGGACGTTACTATGCAATGGACCGTGACAAGCGTTGGGAGCGCGTCAAGATTGCCTACGACCTGCTCGTAAAGGGCGAGGGCACCCAGGCCACCGACATGGTTGCCGCCATGCAGGCAAGCTACGACGCCGACGTCACCGACGAGTTCATCAAGCCCATCAACAACTCCACTGTCGACGGCACTATCAAGGAGGGCGACGCCGTAATCTTCTTCAACTACCGCAACGACCGCGCCAAGGAGATAACCACAGTCCTCACTCAGCACGATATGCCAGAAGCCGGCATGACGACAATCCCCGGCCTCCAATACTTCTGCATGACCCCTTACGACGCATCGTTTACCGGCGTGCATATCATCTTCGACAAGGAGAACGTGACCAACACCCTCGGCGAATATCTCTCGTCGCTCGACAAGCGTCAGCTCCACATCGCCGAGACCGAGAAGTATGCCCACGTGACATTCTTCTTCAACGGCGGCCGTGAACAGCCCTACGAAGGCGAAGAGCGCATCCTCGTGGCTTCCCCCAAGGTTGCAACCTACGACCTCAAACCCGAGATGAGTGCCTACGAGGTCAAGGATAAGCTCGTAGAGGCTATCCGCTCACAGGAGTATGACTTCATCGTAGTCAACTACGCCAACGGCGACATGGTGGGCCACACTGGCGTCTACGAGGCTATCGAAAAGGCTGTCAAGGCTGTCGACGACTGCGTGCGCGACACCGTCGAGGCCGCCAAGGAATCGGGCTATGAGGCTATCATCATCGCCGACCACGGCAATGCCGACAACGCAATCAACCCCGACGGCACACCCAACACAGCACACTCGCTCAACCCCGTGCCCTGCGTCTATATCACCGCCGACAAGAACGCCAAGGTTGCCGACGGACGCCTTGCCGACGTAGCTCCCACCATTCTCGGCATCATGGGCATACCCCAGCCCAAGGAGATGACCGGCCACAACCTCATCACCAAGTAAGACCGTACAAGCCTGACCTCAACGACCTTAATATCATGAGCAAGAAAGAATATTTTCCGTCGATAGGAAAAATCAAATTTGAGGGCACCGAAAGTCACAACCCGCTTGCATACCGTTACTACGACGCCAACCGCATGGTGCTCGGCAAGCCTATGAAGGAATGGCTCAAATTTGCCATGGCATGGTGGCACACCCTCTGCGCCGAAGGAGGTGACCAATTCGGCGGAGGCACCAAGACGTTCCCCTGGAACGACGCACCCGACGCCATGACAGCCGCCAAACAGCGCGCCGACGCCGGATTCGAGATAATGAGCAAGCTCGGCATCGAGTACTTCTGCTTCCACGACGTCGACCTTATCGGCGACGTGGCCGACATCGACGAGTATCAGGCACGCATGACCGAAATCACCGGCTACCTCAAAGGACTCATGGCCGAGACCGGCATCAAGAACCTCTGGGGTACCGCCAACGTGTTCGGCAACGCCCGCTACATGAACGGAGCCGCCACAAATCCTGACTTCGACGTGGTGGCCCGTGCCGCCGTGCAAATCAAGGGTGCTATCGACGCCACCATCGCGCTCGGAGGCTCCAACTACGTATTCTGGGGCGGACGCGAAGGCTACATGAGCCTTCTCAACACCGACCAGAAACGCGAGAAAGAACACCTCGCAACCATGCTCACCATTGCCCGCGACTACGCCCGGGCAAACGGCTTCACCGGCACGTTCCTTGTGGAGCCGAAGCCCATGGAGCCCACAAAGCATCAGTATGACGTCGACACCGAGACCGTGATAGGCTTCCTCAAAGCCCACAATCTTGACAAGGACTTTAAGGTCAACATTGAGGTCAACCATGCCACACTTGCCGGACACACTTTCGAGCATGAGCTCGCCGTGGCCGTCGACAACGGCATGCTCGGCTCTATCGACGCCAACCGCGGCGACTACCAGAACGGCTGGGACAC